>JBJENX010000173.1:0-1559 GCA_051880415.1 Lachnospiraceae bacterium
ATATAAAGCAATTTTTTAGAACAATAAAATTGATTGATGTAGCTATAGTGGTCATACTGCTAATTGCTCTGGGATTAGCTGGATATGTACAAATGGAGAAAACAAAGGAAATGGGTGATACTTCTGTTCTATATACTGTGGAAGAGTATAAAGCAAAATGATTTTGAAACAGCTGGAACCTAAGTAGACGGGGAGAAAAATATATGAACAAGTTGTATTTTTGGATATCGCATATTCATAGGTGTATATCGTTTCATGAAGAAAGGGAATATCAGCTTATAAAGTGCTTGAATGAAAAAGATTTAAAACGACAAGTTTATTATTATATAGATATAGGTTATAAAGTGCAATAAGGTGAAAAAGATACCGAAAAGAGATGATTATATGAAGAAGCAGACAAAACGCTATTTATTGATAGATGGGTTTCGTGGTGTTGCCATTATAAGTATGATTATATTTCATTTTTTATACGATGTGAATGAAGTGTTTGGAGTTAATACAGGATGGTATGAAAATACCAATATACATATCTGGCAGCAAAGTATATGTTGGTCATTCATTATTATATCGGGTTTTGTATGGCAGCTAGGGATAAAATCAAATATAAAAAGAGGAGTAATTCTAAATATTTGCGGGATTGTGATTACTTTAGTCACAACAGTTTTCACTCCGTCGCAGATAGTTTGGTTTGGAATCCTGAACTTTATGGGATGTGCTTCATTGATTATGATACCACTGAATAGAATTGCAGGCAAGATTTCATCATTGTTAGGTATGATTTTGAGTATGTCGATATTCGTGATTTGTAGGAATATTACAGAGGGAATTATAGGTATTAAAAATATTTTTGTTATAGAATTACCGGATTGGTTGTATGAAAGCAAAATTTTGACACCACTGGGTTTCCCGTTTCGTGGCTTTACGTCCAGTGACTATTTTCCTGTCCTGCCTTGGTTAGCATTATTCTTGTTTGGATACTATCTTTATTCTTATGCAAATAGAACCGGTAAACTTGGAGAGTATGCTTACCGAAATATACCGGTCTTAACGCAAATAGGGCAAAAAAGCATTTGGATTTATTTGCTACATCAGCCAATTTGTATGGCAGTGTGCGAGATAATTTTATTGTAAAGGATTATTGCATACAGATTGTTATAGTTTGATTGGAAGCAAAAAGAAAACCAATAGCTTCGCATGGGATTCTATTGGTTTTTCTTATTTTCTTGGACTGTCTTGTCCTCTCAGTAAATCAAGAATGTAACGAATCATAGGAAGTAAGTCATGTGCTTCCTGTTCCGTGCAGTCATTTAACGTGGCTAGGAGCTTTTGAAGGCTAGGTGATTGATTCTCTTTATTTGGATAGAAAATTCTATCCGATGGTATCTTCAAATATGTAATTAGGGGATAAAGCACTTCAAACTTCGGATTACCACGTCCTGCTTCAATGTTCAGTATGGTACGTTGATCCAGATTAAGAATTTCGGCCAGCTTTTCTTGTGAAAGACCGAGTTCCATACGATATTCACGCACCGCGTTGGCAA
Organism: Lachnospiraceae bacterium; assembly: GCA_051880415.1. Taxonomy (GTDB): domain Bacteria; phylum Bacillota; class Clostridia; order Lachnospirales; family Lachnospiraceae; genus CAG-590. The sequence continues at coordinate 1,542 of JBJENX010000173.1, forward strand.
GGGCTTGTTTATAATTAT
>JBJENX010000174.1:0-1549 GCA_051880415.1 Lachnospiraceae bacterium
TAGAGATGAGCAAAATGAGATAGAAAAATAAATCTAATATGGAGCAAAAGCAGGAAAAAGAAAAAGAGGGCATAGCAAAGCAAGCCTTGAACAAAATGTTCAAAACTCGAATAAAAAATATTCAGAATTCAAGTCTAAGCGGTTCTTTTTGCTGATTTTAAGCACCGAACAGAGTATTTTGATTTAGTGATAAAAGCAGCATATGCGACGGCAAGTAAAGCAATGTGAGCAATAGAATTAAGATTTTGAGCAGCTTTGAAACTATGAACCCAAAGACGCTCTTGTCCGGTCATTTTGAAACGAGCATTGTAGCGTTCCGCTTCTGTTCTCAGAGCATAAATCTTTTTAAAGGAAATACATTCACGATCTATAGAAAGTCTGTAATCATCAGGAATAGTAATGTATTTTGTACATCCTCTGTTCTTCTTGCCATTGTTCCAGTTTTTATGATTACAGGGGCAAACGGAAGAATTTGATTGTCTGAAGGGACAACAATATTTTTGTCTTACTCTATCGTTATCATAGCATTTTCCGTCTTTATTCATAGCAAGACCAGCTTCGCAAATTGGATGACCGGACGGAAGTTTTTGAGGATTTTTAGTATTTCTTTTGTTGATAGGAATAGCACAATTACCGTTGTATAGATGTTTAACGGTATTATAAATAGCTTTTACATCATAAGCCTTATCAGCAATAAAAGTACATTCATTAATAGGCAAACAACTATTGGTTTGGTTTAGAATATCGAGAGCAACAGTACTATCTGCAACATCAGCTGTAGTTGTAAGCTCGAAAATCGGTAAACCTGTAATGCAGTCAACCAGCACATGATTCTTGTAACCCCAATAAAATTCAAAATTTTGCTCATTATGCTGATTTGATGCAGTATGAACTCCAAGACCACAGTCTTTATCTGATTTAGGATGATTGTCAGGATTAAACTTATTCTTCTTAAATGATTTAGGATTGTTCTGAAAAGTATTAGCCATAATCGGTGTGGAGTCGAGAGCAATGAATGAAGTGTCAATAACACCGAGTTCATATAATTTTTTAACCTGAGAACACATCAGATTTTGCAACAAATTATTATCCAGACTGTTTATGAAACGGTCTAATGTCCAATATGACGGCAACGGTTTCATAATATCAAAGCCGCAGTAATGTGCAATTAAAAGATTATTTTGGAGATAATCCAAAAGGTCTGTAATACAGGAAAAACATTCACACTTCATAACAATAGCAGCACGAAGTTTGGCTTGGTTTGAAAAACCTCTACGACCTGTTTTTGAAGTTCTTTCTGAAATTTCCGATAAGTCTAAATTTAAAAACAAATCGGAGTAAAACTTTGCTTTTGGTTCTGAAGTAAATAATGAAATGTCCTGTAAAATTTCTTGGCGATAGATAACAGCCAACCCCTTTCGTTAGTTTTGCTTCAATTTAATTATACGATATTTGGTTGGCTGTTTCTATATTTTTATAGTGATAAAATTAGAAAACACCCTGCAAAACCTTTGTGTTTATCACGCTTTTTTAGTTTTGCTCAGGGCTA
>JBJENX010000175.1:0-1545 GCA_051880415.1 Lachnospiraceae bacterium
TTTAATTTGTGCCGATTTGTTGTGGAGTATGAATTTTTTATCTTGGATAAATGAAAAGCACCGCTCAATAGGTGCCGCACCCCAAAAGTTAGAGTTAAAAAACTAATTTTTGGGGTGTTTTTTGTATGGCGCAATATAGCGATGAATTTAAATTGAGAGTTGTTAAGGCATACTTAGAAGGTTCTATGGGATATATACTTTTAGCTAAAAGATTTAATATACCAAATGAATCTCCCATTAAACGGTGGGTACGTGCCTATAAAGAATTTGGTGAGGCGGGTATACGTAGAAAATACACGAAACAAGTTTATTCTATTCAATTTAAAATGAATGTATTAAACTTTATGAAACAAACAGGTGCTTCTTACCAAGATACAGCGATTGAGTTTAATATGAATAATCCAACCCTGATTGCGAATTGGTATAGAAAATTTTTGAAGGAAGGTATAGAAGGCCTGCTAGGAAAAACGAAAGGAAGGCCTCCTATGTCTAAAAAACCGAAAGCCAAACCAGTAAAACAAGAAAAAACATTATCTCGCGAAGAACAGTTAGAACGTGAAAATGAGCTTCTTCGCTTAGAAAATGCCTATTTAAAAAAGTTGAACGCTTTTCAGGAGAATCCGAATGCCTTCCTCGCAAAGCACAAGCAGCGTTGGCATTCGAACTCAAAGAAGAAGGGTTCAAATTAAAAGATGTGCTAGAAATGGTTGGGATCCCTGAGGCGACGTATCACTATCAGGTGAAACAGTTGAAGAAAGAAGATCCAGATAAAGAATGGAAAGAAATCATTTTTGAACTTTTTCAAAAGCACGAAGGGAAATACGGCTATCGCCGTGTTTATTCCGCATTAAGAACGCAAGGTTACGTGATTAATCATAAAAAAGTGCAACGGATCATGAAAGAGTTAGGCTTGAAATGTGTCAAATTCACACGAAAATCTCGCTATAACTCCTATAAAGGTACGGTAGGTAAAACAGCTAAGAATCGACTAAATCGCAGGTTTCATACGTTGATTCGTCTTCAAAAGCTTGCGACAGATGTGACAGAATTTAAATGTACAGGAGATGAAAAGCTTTATTTAAGCCCCATTCTAGACTTATATAACGGTGAAGTGATCTCTTTTGGGATTTCAAATAAACCTACATTAGATTTCGTTTTGGAGCCACTGAATCAAGCAGTAGAAATCATTAAAAATGAAGCCGAGTACCGAGCAACGATTCATTCTGATCAAGGATGGCATTATCAGCACAACAAATGGGTCCAAACATTAAAGAACAATAACATATTCCAGAGTATGTCGAGAAAAGCCACCTGCGCAGATAATGCGGTGATGGAAAATTTCTTTGGCATTCTGAAACAAGAAATGTATTATGGTGAAAAATTGGTATCGTATGATGAACTAAAAAGACAGATCGAGAAGTATATCGATTACTATAACAACAAACGCATTAAGCAAAAATTGGCTGGCTTAAGCCCGGTACAATTCCGAACTCAAACCAGCCAATCAGCTGCGTAATAAAACTCTAACTTTAAGGGGTCACTACC
>JBJENX010000176.1:0-1544 GCA_051880415.1 Lachnospiraceae bacterium
TCCTCGTATAATAAAGTAGTAGTTTTTAGTGTCCCTCTCCAAGGACAATATGCTACACTGTAAATGGTGCTGTGGATTGGTACTTCATTCCTACCGGATAGACGGTTACGGAAAGGCTCCAACCACAGACCTTTGCAGTATTGTTAATCAGTTAGATACCGCCCGACGGTTTATTTAGAACGAGGTTACAAAGCAAAGTGCCCTGTGGATAACAGCATCAAAATAAATCTATCGGAGGTAAAAAAATGATTTTCGTTGGAATTGATGTTGCAAAGGACAAGCACGATTGCTTCATCATAAGTTCCGAAGGTGAGGTTCTTGCCGATGTCTTTACTATCACAAATAGTAAAGAAGGTTTTGAACATCTTCTTCAAACAATCAATACCTGTACAGGTATTGGCGGCTCAAAAATAAAGGTAGGGCTTGAGGCGACCGGACATTACAGTTACAACATTCTCGGGTTTCTTCTTGACAACGGTCTTCCCACCTATGTCATTAACCCATTGCATACCAACCTTTACCGTAAGTGCCAAACCCTTAGAAAAACTAAGACCGACCGTGTGGATGCAAGAACAATTGCTTCTATGCTAATGTCTGATGTGAGCCTCAAGCCCTACACAAACATAGCATACCACAATTCTGAGTTAAAGTCACTAACAAGATACAGATTTGACAAGGTTAAGGAACGAGCAGCATTAAAATCTTCGGTTACAAGGTTAGTTAATATCCTTTTCCCTGAATTAGAAAAACTGTTACCCACCTTGCACACAGCCTCGTCTTATGCATTGTTAAGCGAGTTGCCAAGTGCAAAACACATTGCCGAAGTTCACCTCACTCACCTTACAAATTTGCTTTATACAGCTTCTAAAGGACGTTACGACCGTGATAAAGCTGTGCAAATCCGTGAAGCTGCAAGAAATTCCATCGGCACATATATGCCCGCTAAAGCCTTGGAACTTAAACATACCATTAAACTCATTAAAGAATTTAATAACGAGATTTCTGAAATTGAATCGGCTATTCAATCCATAATGGATAAGATTGATTCTCCTATTACTACAATTCCGGGCATTAGTCTTCGTATGGGTGCAATGATTATTGCTGAGATTGGCGATTTTAACAACTTTGATTCTCCTGACAAAATTTTAGCTTTTGCAGGTCTGTCACCGTCTACCTACCAATCCGGTCAACTCAATAATTGCTATGCCCATATGGAGAAACGCGGTTCCCGTTATTTGAGATATGCTCTTTTCAACGCCACCAAGTTTGTTTGCAATTGGAATCCTTTATTTGCTGATTATCTTGCCAAAAAGCGAGCAGAGGGTAAGCATTACAATGTCGCAATCTCACACGCTGCCAAGAAATTAGTTCGCATTATTTTTGCTTTGCAAAAGTCCGGACAACCTTACATAGCCAAAACCTAACTTTCCTAATTATTTGAAATTCGGCGTCTTTGACGTCTGTTTCGTTATGCCTTTTTTATCGTCATTCAATTCACAACATTTTTTTGATTTTTAGACTTGACTTTTAATAGTTAGTCTTTC
>JBJENX010000177.1:0-7551 GCA_051880415.1 Lachnospiraceae bacterium
ACTCAAGAGGTCCCATTGGATGATTTGCACCAAGCTTCATAGCTGCATCAATACCTGCAATATCAGAAACACCTTCCATCTTAATGAAAGCAGCTTCATTAATCATTGGAATTAAGATACGGTTTACAACGAAACCTGCTGCTTCATTTACCTGTACAGGTGTCTTACCGATTTCTTCTGAAATCTTAACAATTGTATCTACTGTTTCCTGAGGTGTATTAACACCGGCAATTACCTCTACCAGCTTCATACGATCAGCAGGATTGAAGAAATGCATACCAATCATAGGACGGGTTAATCCATTACCAATCTCAGTAATAGAAAGACTTGAAGTATTAGAAGCAAAAATACACTCCGGCTTACAAATCTTATCCAACTCTCCAAATGTAGTCTTCTTAACTTCCATATTCTCAAATGCTGCTTCTACGATTAAATCACAATCAGCACAAAGATCTTCCTTTAAACCTGCTGTAATGCTGTTAAGAATTTTGTCAACAGCTTCCTGAGTCATTTTACCTTTCTCAACAAGTCTTGCATAACCCTTTGCAATTTTGTCTTTACCACCGTCAGCCCACTCCTGCTTAATATCACAAAGTGCAACCTCATAACCATCAACCATAGCAAATGCCTTAGCAATACCCTGGCCCATAGTACCTGCGCCAATAACGCCAACCTTCATGTTCATATCCTCCTATAAAATTATTTTCTATTTCACACGTTTAGGATGGTCAAAGGGCCATCCTAAATATGTTAAAATCCTTATTATTTGTTCTGGAAAGGTACAACCTTTAACTTCTTTTCTTTGTCTTTTTCTAAGAAGTTACCCATTCCAGCCTTCTGATCTTCTGTTTCAAAACAGTCACCAAACAATTTCTCCTCAATTACAATTGCCTGATCCATATCAACCTGTAATCCGTCATTGATAGCTTTCTTGCAATTGCGAACCGCAATCGGAGCCTGAGCAGCAATTCCCGCAGCCATTTTCTTAGCAGCAGGCATTAATTCTTCCAATGGATATACTGCATTCACAAGACCAATTCTGTATGCTTCGTCAGCTTTAATATTACGAGCTGTATATATTAACTGCTTTGCCATACCGGGACTAACCAGACGTGCAAGTCTTTGTGTACCACCAAAACCAGGTGTAATTCCAAGTCCAACCTCAGGCTGACCAAACACTGCATTATCAGAACAGATTCTGATATCACAGCTCATGGAAATCTCACATCCACCGCCTAATGCAAAACCGTTAACAGCCGCAATTACAGGAATCGGGAATGTTTCTAACTTACGGAATACATCATTACCTTTTTTACCAAAAGCCTCACCTTCAGCCTTTGTAAGAGTTGACATTTCTCCAATATCAGCACCGGCAACAAAGGATTTCTCACCGGCACCTGTTAAAATTAAAGCTCTTGTTGTATCCAAATCCACTGCATCTAATGTCTCATTTAACTCGTCTAAAACCTGACTGTTTAATGCATTTAATGCCTTTGGACGATTAATTGTAATTGTTCCTACAAATCCATCCTGTTCATATGTGATAAATTCCATATGCTTATCTCCTTATATCATCTTATTAACATGAGACAGACAAATGCAAAAATGCATTTGTCTTCTCATATTTTGCATATTCAAGTATATTTGAATTATGAAAGAAATACCAAAAACTAGTCACGCTCAACGATAGTAGCACAACCCATACCACCACCGATACAAAGTGTTGCAAGACCCTTCTTAGCATCCTTCTTCTCCATCTCATGAAGTAATGTAACAAGAATACGACAACCTGAAGCTCCTACAGGATGGCCTAATGCAATGGCACCACCATTTGGATTTAACTGCTCATCTGTAAATCCAAGATCCATCTGTACGGCAATTGACTGTGCAGCAAATGCTTCATTTGCTTCAATAATGTCAAAGTCTTCAATCTTATAACCTGTCTTAGCCATAACCTTATTTGTTGCAGCTACAGGACCAACACCCATAATTGAAGGGTCACATCCACCAAGTGCACCTGCTACAAATGTTGCCATAGGCTTAACACCTAATTCCTTTGCCTTCTCTTCGCTCATAACTACGATTGCAGCAGCACCATCATTAATACCTGATGAGTTAGCAGCTGTAACAATACCATCCGGCTTAAATGCAGGACGAAGCTTAGAAATACTCTCAGCTGTAGTTCCGGGACGTGGACCCTCATCTGTATCAATAATAACTGTATTCTTCTTCTGTTTAACCTCAACAGGAACGATTTCATCCTTAAATGCACCTGACTCTACAGCAGCTGCAGCTTTCTGCTGAGACTTAGCAGCAAACTCATCTAACTGTTGTCTTGTAATACCATACTTCTCACATACATTTTCTGCTGTAATACCCATATGATAATCATTAAATGCATCCCATAATGCATCATTTACCATTGTATCTTTCATTGTAGCATTACCCATACGGTAACCAAAACGAGCCTTATCAAGGGCATATGGAGCCATAGACATATTTTCCATACCACCTGCAACAACAATATCAGCATCACCGGCCATAATCATCTGTGCAGCCATGTTAACACAATTAAGACCTGAACCACAAACAACGTTTACAGTTACAGCAGGTGTCTCAACAGGAAGACCTGCCTTAATAGATGCCTGACGAGCTACATTCTGACCAAGACCAGCCTGGATTACACAACCCATATATACATGGTCAACCTGATCTGCAGGTACACCTGCACGGTTTAATGCTTCCTTAATTACAATTGAACCTAAAACAGGAGCCGGTGTTGTACTTAATCCACCACCCATAGTTCCGATTGCTGTACGACAAGCGCCAGCTAAAACAACTTTCTTTGACATAATATTACATCCTCCGTTTATAATTTTGCGGTTAACAAAAAACCAAGACGTTTTTCACTCATCTGTTATGGTTTTATGCCACAACGCAATCTGCTCACATTTTAGCACATTACAAGGTAACTTGCAACCGAATAAAGTCAATCAAACACTAAAAATTGAAGCAATTTTATGTTCTTTTTTTTAAACAATAGAAAATACGTTTTTATAAATCCTATCTTTTTTTCTTTCGTTTTTTTGAAGAATTTCTTGTTTTTATTTCTTTCTCATGACTCTTATTTTTATTTATTTTTGTTTTATCCGTTATTTTACGTGGAGGTATCAGACATTTTTTATCAAAACCAATCAAATCATTTCTTCCGGTCTTAATTAGAGCTTCTTTTACAAGCTCATAATTTTCCGGCTTTTTATATTGAATCAATGCTCTTTGCATAGCTTTCTCATGAGGATTTAGTGCTGTATAAACTTTTTTCATGGTTCTTGGATCCACACCGGTGTAGTACATACATGTAGATATGGTAGAGGGTGTAGGATAAAAATCCTGTACCTGTTCAGGCATGTAGCCCATATCCCTAATGTATTCTGCTAACTTAACAGCCTCTTTTAGTCCCGAACCCGGATGGGAAGACATAAGATACGGAACGAGAAACTGATTCAAATGATATTTTTTATTGATAGAATTATATTTCTCCACAAACTTTAAATATACTGAATTATCAGGTTTCCCCATCATGTTTAAAACATTATCCGCAACATGCTCCGGTGCAACTCTTAGCTGCCCACTCACATGATATTTGCACAATTCTTCTAAAAAGGTGTCATCATCATCCGCAAGTACATAATCAAATCTTATACCGGAACGGACAAACACCTTTTTGACTCCGGTCAAATTTCTAAGTTTCCTCAGCAATTCAATATAATCCCGGTGACTTACCTTCAGATTAGAACATGGTTTAGGAAACAAGCATTGTTTATTGGGACATACACCCTTCGTTAATTGTTTATCGCAGGATGATAACCTGAAATTTGCCGTAGGTCCTCCTACATCATGTATATATCCTTTAAAATCCGGATCTGCAATCATTTGTTTTGCCTCCCGAATCAAAGATTCATGACTTCTGCATTGTACAATTCTGCCTTGATGAAATGTCAGTGCACAAAAATTACATCCACCAAAACAGCCTCTATTACTGGTTAAGGAAAATTTTATTTCATTCATTGCCGGAACACCTCCGGCTTTCTTATAGGATGGATGATATGCCCTCATATATGGTAATTCATATATATCATCAAATTCCTGCATAGAAAGTGGATATGCCGGTGGATTTTGGACAATATATCTTTTTTCTCCATACTTCTCTATTAAGGGTTTGGCAATATAAGGATCGGTGTTACAAAACTGTATATTGAAGCTTTGAGCATATTTTAACTTATCAGCTTTCATGGAATCATAATCCGGAAGCATAATGCCGTCACATACATTATCCACCTCTCTGGTCTTATAGACAGTTCCTCTAATAAATGTTATATCCGAAACAGATAAACCGCTGTCTAGTGCATCTGCAATCTCAACAACAGCATGTTCTCCCATTCCATACATTAATATGTCGGCACCACTATCAAGCAAAAGCGACCGTTTTAACTTGTCCGACCAATAATCATAATGGGCAAGACGTCGCAAACTTGCTTCAATTCCTCCTACAATAACAGGTGTTTTTTTATAAACACGTTTAATCAAATTACAATATACAATTGTTGCATAATCCGGTCGTTTACCGGCAACACCTCCGGGGGTATATGCATCCTCTTTTCTTTTTTTCTTAGAAACCGTATAATGATTCACCATTGAATCCATATTACCGGCAGAAACCAAAAAACCTAGCCGGGGTTCACCAAAAATAGTAATACTGCTCCCATCCTTCCAGTCCGGTTGGGAAATAATAGCCACCTTGTATCCTCTTGATTCCAATACTCTGCTTATAATAGCATGTCCAAAAGAGGAATGGTCCACATAAGCATCACCTATCACATAAACAAAATCCGGTCTGTCCCATCCCAAATTATCCATTTCTTCTTTTGAAATCGGTAAAAATCCCATACACACTCCACTTCATAAAATAAGCGTCAACAAGTATATATAGATTACATTGTTTGACGCTTATCATTAAAAACTCTTTAAATAATATCATAATTTTCCTTGTATGCAAAAACTATGACGATTTACCTGCACCAACTACAACTGCCTCCAAAGCATTCGGAGATACATTTGCTTTTATACCGGTACTTTCTTCAACCAGTTTATCCATTCCATATATCAAACTGCCACCACCACTTAGTAAAATGCCGGATTCAGCAATATCAGCAATCAATTCAGGTGGAGATATCTCCAATACATTATGAATTGTATCAAGTATCTGAGATGTAACTTCTGCAAATGCCTCAATGGTTTCTTCTGAGGTAACAATAATTCTCGCCGGGAAGCCGGTAACTAAATCCCGTCCTTTTACTTCCATAGTAACCGGCTCTTCTCTTGGAAAAACCGTTCCAATGGTCATTTTTATTTTCTCAGCAGTGGGTTCTCCTATCAATAAATTATAAGTTCTACGAATATACTTGATAATTGCCTCATTATAATCATCTCCGGCAATTTTCAAAGAATTACTTTCAACAATTCCTCCCAGAGAAATAACCGCTACATCCGTAGTTCCACCACCAATATCCACAATCATATTACCTCTTGGCATTGCGATATCAATGCCTGCACCTATGGCAGCGGCAATGGGTTCCTCCAATATCTCTACATGCTTTGCTCCGGAATGATAAAGTGCATCCTCAACACCTCTACGTTCCAATTCTGTTACTCCACTGGGTACACAAACACAAATTCTTGGTCTGCTCAACATTCTTTTTTTCTGCATTGCAGTTTCAATAAATGTCTTTAACATACGCTCAGTTACAGTATAATCCGATATAACACCCTGCCGGAGTGGTCTGATTACTTCAATATAATCCGGTTCTTTTCCCATCATTTGCTTTGCTTTATTACCAATCGCAATTAATCTTTTGGATTTTTTCTCAAATGCAACCACAGAAGGCTGGTTAATAACAATGCCCTTTCCCTTCACATACACCAAAACATTAGCAGTACCTAAATCTATTCCTATGTCCATATCAAACATGAATCTTATCCTCCAATATACCAGTCAAAAGTAAAAACACAAAAATCTACACTAAATCAAATTTACTCAATTTATATACTACCAAAAAAAACAAAAAAAACAAACCCTTTTTTTCAAAATACCAAAAAAAGGGGAGAAAAACTTCTCCCCTAAAAAAATTAATTAAAGTCAGCTCCGGTCAGTCTATGATCTTCATCCCCGGAACTCATTTCGCGATTATGTGCTTTTGATATGGCATTATCAACAATTTTAAGTACACGATCCAAATTACCACTTTCAACTTCCTGCATTCTTCTACGCAAATTATTTTCGCCATCAGCATCACAAGGATAACCTGATTGTCTTGCGTGGTCCTTTGCAATTGCAAATACATCCATATCTGTAATTCTGTGAACCTGTATCAAATGTTTAAACTGTGTGGAGATAACCGCATTATCCTTAAACAGCTTAGATAGGGTTTGAATCTGCCCTGTCATTATAACAACAACATCATTGTTAGGATTACTTACCAATTGATATATTTCATCCAGCTTTTCATTGGATATAACACCGGCATTTTCAACAACAAGACAACCACCCTGGAGCTTACCGATAGCATCACTAATATTTGCCCTGTTAAGTGCTCCTGCCTTAATCTTTGCAATTGTCTTTGTTTTACATATACCTAATGCATGGAAACTCCTTGCAAAATCTTCCGCAATAGCAGTTGTACCAAATCCATATTGTCCTAAAATAACAATATTTCTTGGTTCATTCGGATTATCGTATATATATTTAATTGTGTTTACAATCTGGTCATTAATTGAGTTTACAGACAAATACTTTCCAAGGAACTGTTCCGCACCAACAGGCAATGAAAATCCCGAAGTATTCGCAGCATTCCGTTTTGCTTCTTCTTCTGCCTTACGTTTTGCTTCTTCCTCCGCTATACGTCTTGCTTCCTCTTCCGCCTTACGTCTTGCTTCTTCCTCCGCTATACGTCTTGCTTCCTCTTCCGCTTTACGTCTTGCTTCTTCCTCCGCTATACGTCTTGCTTCCTCTTCTGCCTTACGTCTTGCTTCTTCCTCCGCTATACGTCTTGCTTCCTCTTCTGCCTTACGTCTTGCTTCCTCCTCCGCCTTACGTCTTGCTTCTTCTTCCGCTTTACGTCTTGCTTCCTCTTCTGCCTTACGTCTTGCTTCTTCCTCTGCCTTACGTCTTGCTTCTTCCTCCGCTTTACGTCTTGCTTCCTCTTCTGCCTTACGTCTTGCTTCCTCTTCTGCCTTACGTCTTGCTTCCTCTTCCGCTTTACGTCTTGCTTCTTCCTCCGCTATACGTCTTGCTTCCTCTTCTGCCTTACGTCTTGCTTCTTCCTCCGCTTTACGTCTTGCTTCTTCCTCCGCCTTACGTCTTGCTTCCTCTTCCGCTTTACGTCTTGCTTCTTCCTCTGCCTTACGTCTTGCTTCTTCCTCCGCCTTACGTCTTGCTTCTTCCTCTGCTTTACGTCTTGCTTCTTCTTCCGCTTTACGTCTTGCTTCTTCCTC
>JBJENX010000178.1:0-7532 GCA_051880415.1 Lachnospiraceae bacterium
CAAAGGTGCCGTCATTTCCCCATGCCCATGCACCCATTGCAATTTTAGGTAAATTCTTCATTTTATATCAAATCCTTTCAAATTAATTTGCCCAAAGGCATTTGTTTTATCCTTTTCAGTTTCTATCACATTTCCCGGATAATTTTTCTTATAGGAAGAATACATCCAGGGGCAACTGATAATTCATCAATTCCCATCTTTACAAATCGTTCTGTCAGTTCCGTATCTGCTCCAAGCTCCCCGCATATACCTGCCCAAATACCAGCCTTATGGGCATTTGCCACAGTCATTTCAATGAGCCTCAAGACCGCTTCATGATGAGCATTATAGAATGCATCCAGTTTTGTATTCTGCCTGTCAATAGCCAATGTGTATTGTGTTAAATCATTTGTACCGATGCTAAAAAAATCAACTTCTTTTGCCAATTCGTCACTGATGACAGCAGCCGCAGGTGTTTCAATCATAATTCCCTGCTCCACTTTGCCGTAAGGTATCCCAAGGTCTGACAATTCACTTGTTACTTCTGCAACAATTTGTTTGATCCTGATGATTTCTTCCCTCGAAATAATCATCGGATACATAATGGAAATATTCCCATAAGCACTTGCCCGAAAAATTGCCCGGAGTTGTGTTTTGAAAATATCCGGCTGTTCCAGACAGATGCGAATCGCCCGATATCCCATTGCCGGATTTTCTTCCTTTTCCAATTCAAAATAATCCGCCTGTTTGTCTGCTCCGATATCCAGAGTACGGATAATAACCCGTTTCCCAGCCATTGTTTCAGCTACCTTTTTATATACCTGAAATTGTTCTTCTTCTGTTGGAAAACTGTCTTTTTCGAGATATAAAAACTCGCTTCGAAAAAGCCCAATTCCTTCCGCATCATTTTGAAGCACAGCACCGAGATCCGAAACATTTCCCATATTGGCGTACAGTTTAATCTTTCTTCCGCCCATGGTAATGGTTTCTTTACCTTTTAGTGTAGCAAGCAAGGCTTTATTTTCCTGTTCCTGCTTGATGATTTTCTGGTACTTTTCCAGTACACTCTGATTAGGTTCTACGATAAACCTGCCGTTTTTTCCATCCACAATTCCAATTTTCCCATCCCATTCCGGTGAGATATTTACTCCAGCCAGTGAAGGTATATTCATGGTTCTTGCCAGAATCGCCGTATGGGAATTTGCAGATCCATGCCGGGTAACAAATGCAAGAAGTTTACTTTTATCCAACTGTACTGTTTCACTGGGAGCAAGGTCATCGGCTACAAGTATGACCGGCTCCTTTCCCAAACCATGCTCCTTTCCTGAGCCATTTAAAACAGTAATTACACGTTCAGAGATATCTTTTACATCTGCTGACCTGGCCTTGAAATATTCGTCCTCCATATCCGCAAACATTTTAGAAAAATTATCTCCCGTAATTCCCACTGCATACTCTGCATTTACGTTCTGGCTGAACACCATGTTCTTAATTGAGTCAAGATAATCTTCATCTTCCAGCATCATTGCATGTATTTCAAATATTTCCGCGTTTAATTCCCCAACTTCCTTCAACGCTTTTTGATACAGCTCGGAAATTTCCTGAATAGCCTGTTCCTTTGCTTCCTCGAACCTTTTCCATTCCTTTTCTGGATCATCAATCCGATATCTTTCAATGGTGCTTTCTTTTTTGCTGTAAAAATGAATCTTTCCGATTGCTGTCCCAAGAAATATTTTCTTACCTTCCAGTATTTCCATAGCCAGCCCCCCTTTCATCCCTATAAATTATTCTCAAAGAAAGCCTGGACTCCGTTCAGAGCTACATCTTCATCATCACCTTCAACCGAAACGGTAACCTCATCATTTTTCTTAATTCCCATAGCCATCAACGCCATTAATTTTCTGGCATCTGCTGTTTTTCCATTAAATGAAATTGTGATTTCAGACTGATATTTTTTTGCTTCCTTCACCAATAATCCTGCCGGTCTTGCATGAATCCCTACTTCATCTGTGATTACATAATTAAATTCCTTCATTGTATTTTCCTCCTATACTTTTGCTTAATTTATCTATTTCAGTCATCCAAGTCTGCTCCATTGCTGCGAATGACCTTCTGATACCAATAGAAACTTTTCTTGCGGCTACGCTTTAGGCTACCATTGCCCTGATCGTCTTTATCCACATATATGAAACCATATCGTTTACTCATTTCACCGGTCGATGCGCTGACCAGATCTATCGGTCCCCACATGGTATATCCCATCAGCGGAATACCGTCTTCTGTAACAGCTTCAATCATTGCCCGGATATGTTCTCTGAAATAAGCAATCCTATAATCGTCTTCTATTGTCCCATCTTCCTTTACCGTATCCTTTGCTCCAAGACCGTTTTCCACAATAAACAGGGGTTTCTGATACCGGTCATACAGATCATTCATCGTAATCCGAAGTCCTAATGGATCAATCTGCCATCCCCATTCACTTGCTTTCAAATAAGGATTCCTCACTGTTCTGAAAGCATTGGTTGCCATCCGCTTTTCAGACACTTCCGGATCAGCTGTATCACAGCGGCTGCAATAATAGCTGAAACCAATAAAATCAACTGTCCCAGATGCTAAAGTTTCTTTATCTCCATCCATCCAGTCAAGACTGATACCATCCTTCTCCATCCATTTCAGAGCATAATTGGGATAAGCTCCCCTGCTCTGTACATCAATAAAGAAATAATTTCCCCGCTCGGTCTGTTTCGCCTGCCACACATCCTGTGGATTGCATGTGTATGGGTAAAAACTGCCTCCGGCAAGCATGCACCCTACCATACATCCGTCCATCATTTCATGTGCCATTTTAACTGCCCTGGCACTGGCAAGCAGCTCATGATGAGCACATATGTACTTGATACTTTTTACATCCTCTCCGTCCTTCGCTACCAGCCCACAGCTTGAGAATGGCAAATGGTTGAGCATATTTATTTCATTAAAAGTAATCCAATACTTAACCTTTTTCCCATATCTTTCGAAAATTGTGCGGCAGTATTTCAGGAAGCAATCAATCATCCGCCTGTCTCTCCAGCCACCAAATTCCTTTACCAATGCAATTGGTAGATCAAAATGGCAAATAGTTACCAACGGCTCAATTCCATATTTCTTACATTCATCAAAAACAGAGTCATAAAACTGCAGTCCTTCTTCATTTGGTTCCTCTTCCATTCCGGTCGGATAGATACGTGTCCAGCTGATTGACATACGGAAGCATTTGAATCCCATTTCCGCAAGCAGTGCAATGTCCTCTTTATAATGATGGTAAAAATCAATTGCTTCATGGCTGGGATACAGATGTTCATCATCACAATCCAACATGATTTTTTCACCTTTTGCCACCGGCATGCGGTCTGCTCCGTAAGGTACAACATCAATCAGACCTACACCTTTTCCTGCCTCATTCCAGCCGCCTTCACACTGGTTAGCAGCTGTGGCTCCACCCCACAAAAAATCTTCCGGTAAACCTTTCATTACCTTTCCTCCCTTCTACTTCACATTAAGTACCGTATCTTCTACTTTCACTTTTCCCGGAGTACCTAATGTAATTTCCTCATAATCGTCGCTGTTTGTAACAATCACGGCTGTTACTGTTGGATACTTCTCTGCTATTTTTTCTATATCAAAAGCCATAATCTTCTGTCCGCAAACCACCTTATCACCAGTCGTTACACTAGGTAAAAATCCCTCTCCCTGCAGTGCCACCGTATCAATTCCCACATGTATCAACAGTTCAATCCCATCATCACTTTCAAGTCCAATCGCATGTCCGGTCTCTGCTACCGAAATAACAGTCCCTGCAAACGGAGCATATACACATCCTTCTTCCGGTTGTATGCCACAGCCCTGTCCTAAAACACCCTCTGAAAAGACTCCATCACCAATCTGTTCCAGTGGAATCAAGTTTCCTTTGACCGGAGCCTTTATTTCACCATGCTCTCTTTGAATCTCTATGATGGTTTCATCCTGTGTAATTTCAGGACTATTCTCTGTATCTTTCTCTGTAACCTTTCTTGTCTCAAATTTCAGACTAAGAACATAGGTCACAATTGCAGTGACAACAACTGTAATTGCCAGTGCGATACAGATATTAATCAGACACACTAAGGAATCATCTCCAATATAGAGTAGTACTGCCGGAAGTCCTGAAGAGCCTGTTGCAAATCTGTGCGTATGTGTCAATCCCGCATATAATCCACCAAATCCACCGCCAATCATTGCTGCAATTAACGGATATTTTTTAGGAAGATTTACACCATATAAAACAGGTTCCGTAATTCCCATCAATGCCGTGATTCCACCTGATATGGATAACTGCTTTGTCTTTGCTTCTTTCGTGCGTAATGCCACAACCAATGCTGCTGTGCCCTGTGCTATGTTTGAGCAGACACATCCTGGTCCAAAAATACTGTCATAACCCAAGTCTGCCATCTGCATTACTCCCAACGGTGCGACTCCGTTATGCAGTCCGAACATAACCATAAGCGGTAAGAATCCTCCTACAATCAAAGCAGGTGCCCAGCTTGCATTCGCACTGAGGAAGTTAAAGAATACTGCCAGATAATCTCCTACCACACTGCCAATTGGTCCTAAAACCGCAAGACCAAGAGTTCCCATTATCAAAAAAGTAAACATTGGTACAAACACAAGCTTCACAGCATTTGGTATATGCTTTTCAAGCCACCTCTCCACATATGACTGAACAAGAATTACCAGAATTATGGGGATAACTGATGATGTATAAAGTGTCAGCTTTAGAGGGATTATCCCGAATAAATGCACCGCTTCTCCAGCAGATACCAGTGCTCCCCAGTTTGGATGAAGCATAATTGCCGCAACAGATACTGCTAAAATAGGGTTACATTTCAGTTTCTGTGCTTCTGTAAATGCCAGCATCATCGGCAAAAAATAAAATACACCGTCTGCAAAAAAATTTAATATGTAATAAGTCTGCGAGTCTGTAGCAATCACATGGAATACTACCAATAAAGCAAGCAGTGCCTTCACCATACCTGCTCCGGATAATGCAGGGATAACCGGTTGAAATGTACCTGCAATAAAATCTATGATTGTTCCCGGAATTGACTTTTTCTCTTTCTTTTCTATTACGCTATTATCCGTTTTTCTCGGTCCCACAATTTTCTCAATTTCTTCAAACACATACTTAACATGCGTCCCAATAATTACCTGAAAAACACCTCCGCCAATCATAACCTTAGACACCCCATCAAGAGCTTGTAACTGTGCCTGATCTGCCTTTCCTTCATCAGCCAGTTTAAAACGAAGCCTGGTCTGACAGTGGTAAACATCATTCACATTCTCTATACCGCCCACATGCTCAATAATTTTTTGTGCCAGACTTTCATATTCTTTACTCATCTTCTGTTACCTCCCATACATTGTCCTGCTATACCATAACCTTCTTCAGTACTGATAATTTTATAATATAGAATGTTCCCAATTATGTCTAATACCTATTATGTTCCTTTAGATATGCTCAAACTGTATATCTAAAAAAACTCTCCCACTTACATCGTGTGGAAGAGTTGTATTGTTTCATAATTTCAGTTTCAGAATACAGGTATCATAATCTTTTAGTGCATCATATAATATTTCTTTACTCAATACTTGTAATCTATTTTCAAAAACTGACAGAAACCGTGGGTTATGATAAATCACCGTAATAATACGCTCGGTTTCATTCCTGCTCTTAATTATTTTGTCAACGACTTTCTTCATAATTTCCTCAGAAAATGGGTTAAAGAAGAAAAATACATTGTATTCTCCATATTGTTCAAACTCTACAGCATCAGCCTCCATACATTTCACCATATCTGCAATTCCAAGAATCTTAAAATTGCTTTTTGCTATCTGAACTAATTCATGGCGAATTTCTATACCCGCCACTTTTTCAAAAGGAAATTTTACAGCTTCTTTTAAAACAACCCCCTTTCCACACCCAACATCCAACAGCCCAGCTCCCTCAAAGGATAACCTTTGGAAAATCTCTTGAATATGCTTTTCATTTGTCTTACTATAACCATGATAAGCCCCCCCATTTTTCTGATACACTTCTACATCTCGCATAGTAAAATCTAATCCCCGCGGTTTTTCATACAACATATACTGTAAAAAAAACAGAAAATATCTTCTCATTCTGATAAAAATACGTTTTGCCCTTTTCATTTTTTATGATCCTCACTGCCACTCTGTGTTTTAAACCGAAAGTAATCTAAAAGCTCCAACCGCTTTTCCTGCAAATGAATCTCATCCAATGTCTGGTTTCTTTTCTTCTTCAATATTCTCTCTCGTTCTGACGATGTTACATTCCCTCGCAAATATAATCTCATGTACTCCTCAATTTCATCTTCTTCAAATCCAATATCATGCAGTGTAATTATCGTTCCCAATAGTTCCAAATCCGAGTCATCATATTGCCATTCCCCCATTACTCTTTTTGCATCCTCGCGCAAATTCCATCTTTCATAGTTCTCCAAAATCTCGATTGGAATCTGGTATCTTTCACTTGCTTCCTTCTTTGTCATTATCGTTTTGCACTTCCTTCCACATAATTTCCAAACAAAAAAAGTAGATGCCCTTATGGACATCTACAATATACCATTACATTTTTCTTTATGTCTAATACCTATATTTAATTATCAGAAATGCTCGTTCTGTATTTCTTTAAAAAATCAATAAATCGATATGCTACCTTTGAAACCAATTGATCCTTCTTCCATACAATCACCGCTCCTGTCTCAACAGCGGGCGAAAGTGGTACAAAGCAAAGATCTTTATATGTATTTTCAAGATTAAAGCAAAGCGCAACCCCTATATTATTCTCCACCATAACAGCTGCATTGTTAATTAAATTATAAGTGGCAACTACATGAATTTGTTCATAATATTCACCAAACCAGTTTACAAGCTCATTTTGAACAAGCGTCCGCTTTACCAATATTAATGGCACCTGTACCAGATCGTCTGGGCTAATTTTTTCTTTTTTAGCTAATTCAGAATCCTTCCGAACCAGCACACCCCACTTCTCTCTTCTTGGAAGTCGAACAAAATTAAATTTTGATATATCTACTGGTTCCGTTAAAAGCCCAATATCTAATAATCCTCTTTCCAATCTCTCTTTTATATCATCTGCATTTGCAGTATAGAAATCATATTGGACTCCAGGATATTCTTTTTGAAACAAAGCAATTACCTCTGCTAAATCCTGCACGCTTCGTGTTTCTCCGCTTCCTATCGCAAGTTCTCCAGTCACGGCTTCTTCTTCATGACGTAGTTCTTTCTCTGCTTTATCTGTCAATGCAACAATGTCCTGCGCTCTTCTTTTTAAAAGCATTCCATCTTCCGTTAAATGTATGCTATGGTTGCTTCTTTTAAATAGTTTAACTCCTAGTTCTTCCTCTAACTGCATAAGTTGACGCGATAGAGTGGGTTGAGTAACATGCAAGAGTTCTGCAGCTTTTGTAATGTTTTCTTCCCTTGCAACCATTAAAAAGTAT
>JBJENX010000179.1:0-1522 GCA_051880415.1 Lachnospiraceae bacterium
CCAAAAATATTTTAAAGGACACCAAGTTTCCTAATGCATTTGTAGTCAATATCAAAATTGATGAAATTGATGCTTAATTGAAAATTTTTCTGGCTCTTTGTCAAACACCCTAAAGTATAAAGGTAGATAGAAACATGACGATGTTTTTATCTACCTTTTTTCTTATACTTAGATTGAGGTTGAGGTCGACAACAGAATGGAATATTAAATTCGACTGTCAAACGGGCCCATAAATGTTTATTTTCAATCAAACTAGATTAAGGGTGTGGATCTCAGAGGTCGTATAATCAAGAAATGGAGCTGAAAATAAATATTTGCCTCAATTGATTTAAAACGGGGTGATTAGGTGAATATTATTGGTATTGATGTTAGTCAAGGTGAAAGTCATGCCACTTTGATAACAAAAGAAGCGGAAAAAATAGCTTTTAAATTTAAGCATAATAAGAGCGGTTTCCAAATATTAAATTCTTATATTAAACCCGGTACAATAATAATATTTGAAACTGCAGGTGTTTATTCGGCTCAGCTTACTACTTATTTAAAAAATAAAAAGGTCAAATTTTATGGATAGATTCGAAAAAATGATGATTAATCTTTTAAGTAAGATGGGCTATAAAGGTCCAGATGGTGATGCATGGGTCACTCAGAAAACCAATGATGGCGGAATTGATGGGATTCTTAATCAAGATCCACTTGGATTGCGCAAAGTTTTGATACAAGTAAAACGCTATGAAGAAGGAAACAATGAAGGTCGTCAAACTATCAGTCAGTTTCATGGTGATCTTGATTTGCAAGGTGCTGATAGAGGCGTGTTTATCACTACATCTTCGTTTACTAAAGGTGCAGAAATGGCAGCTAAGACTTTTAATATAAAGTTGATTGATGGTGATACTTTAACTAAGTTGATGATTGATTACAAGGTTGGAGTTCAAGTCCAGAAGACTTACGAATTGTTTGAAATTGATAATGACTTCTTTGATAAGAAAGATAATTAAACATTTAATTTAGAGAACAATGTTCTCTTTTTTAGTTGGCTTTATATAAAACACTAATTTTAGTGCTAGCTAAGCAAAATACGGAGGTAGCAATGAAGGCACTATCGGTACGTGGCGATTACATCATGGATATAATTGCCGACAAGAAGAAAATTGAATATAGAACGTGAAAAACAAACTATCGTGGACCACTTATGATGTGTTCGACCGCTAAGAAGGTAGCAGGGGCTGCACCTGGTTATGCGATTTGCGTTGTGAATTTGAAGAGCATTCAATATTTTCCGCTTGAAGATCTCTACTATTGGAATATCGAACTTGCCGATGTGATCAAGCCGATTCATGTGAAAGGTCAGCTCAAGCTCTTCAATGTTGATGATGATCTGATTAAGCCGATTAGTAGAAAAGAGTTTGAATCGGAAATTCGGCCATTGATTTATACGCCGAAGAGAAGGAAGAAAAGTAAAAAAATTATTCGCCGATTGTAAAATCAAATTGAACACTTTAGAAAAATAAAAAGTCCATTTGGA
>JBJENX010000180.1:0-35234 GCA_051880415.1 Lachnospiraceae bacterium
GTCAGCAGTATGCATCACGTTATTCTGCTTATTATGCGGATACGGTAGAAACCGGGACCGTATATGAGGCAACAGCTACCTATGAAGCAGAGATTATGGATGAGGAAGCTGCACCAATTTATAAAATACGGGCAACCGGATTGTACCAGAAATCCATAGTGATAAATGTTATATTCGCAGTTGCATTGGTTATATTTTTTATTGTTGTAATTATTTACATGTTTGCCGGAAAAAGAAAAAAGGAGGTCAAAAATGAATAAAGTAATTTTAATGGGACGTTTAGTCAGAGATCCCGAAATAAGATATTCACAAAATGGTGAAAATGAACTTGCTATTGCCAGATATACACTGGCGGTTGACCGTAGGTTTAAAAGGAATGGAGAGCAACAGGCAGATTTTATTTCCTGTGTCACCTTCGGGCGTCTTGCAGAGACTGCTGAGAAGTATTTTAAGCAAGGTACCAAAATCTGTATTGAAGGAAGAATTCAGACAGGCAGCTATACCAATAAGGATGGTGTCAAAGTATATACAACAGATGTTGTTGTAGAAAATCAGGAATTTGCAGAAAGGAAAGCTTCAGCGGAGAATATACCAAATGAGCCATCAGTAGATGGAGTAGATGGATTTATGCAAATACCGGAAGGTATTGAGGATGAATTACCGTTTGAATAAAAGGAGGAGAAAATATGTTAAAAAAGACAGATAACAGTTTGAAAGATAGGATTAAGGTAAAAGTATTATTATTGGTATCATCGTTTGTGGAAACCATTATATTTTGTAATGCAATTGTAATGCAGGCTTATGCAAGTGCATCAGAGGTGGAGGCAAAAGTTGATGCAAGTACTACATCAGTTTATGGATTAATAAAAGCGATATGTTTATCACTGATTGTGGTTGTGCTTGCAGTTTGTGGATTGATTTTAGTTATCGGAACACAAAAAATGAAGGAAGCGGTTAAGGAAAATTTTTATTATATTGCAATTGGAGTTGCAATTCTGTTTTTTGCAAAAGAAATAACCGGTTATATTGAGGAAACATTTGGTTGATTTGTTATTTGGAATATGTCCCCCCTGATAAACAGTTTTGGGGGGACATTCTTTATGAATAAAAATGTTTACAAGGAGGTGATAATTTGAAAAAAGATAAAAGACAGGCTATGGCATATTTACGTAAGAAGAAACTGGGAGATTTAAAAGATGAATTACTAATTATGAAGATGTCCCATATGCTATCCATTACGTGGGTACGTTATGCAATTATTGGAATAATGGATTTGGTTATATATATATTTAGCAGTTATATAACAAATCTGTTAAAATTCTCCCTGCAAAATCTGCGGGAGACATTACGTGGAACCTCAACTTACACATGGTATTCACTACAGAATTTAAGTCCGGTACATTCCGGAATGTGGTATTTATTTATAATACTCATTTTAATTGTCGTAGATGTTAAGGTATATTTTATCCTGTATTCAAATTATCGTGATATTAACCGGAACCAGAAAGGTTCTACCCGGTGGTCTACCTTAGATGAAATAAAAGAACAGTATCCTGCTATTCCGCTTAAATTTCAACATCCATATGAAACATATTTTGGTAAAGGCGGTGTTCCTGTATGTCAGTATGGAACGTATTATAATGAACAGCAGGAATTATGTGATATAGATAAGGGAGTTATATTTATTGACCGTACTCCCGTTAACAACCTGGTTATAGGTATTA
This sequence comes from Lachnospiraceae bacterium, assembly GCA_051880415.1. Taxonomy (GTDB): domain Bacteria; phylum Bacillota; class Clostridia; order Lachnospirales; family Lachnospiraceae; genus CAG-590. The sequence goes on from JBJENX010000180.1 coordinate 1,725, forward strand.
CACGATCCGGAAAAGGAGAAATGTTTGTTTTCATCATTATTGATATATACAGTAGGGCAGAAAATAAGGAATATTATTTAAATTATGATAAAGACGGATGCTTAAAAATATATGCTTCCAATATTTATTATGATTATAGAGCCGGTGGTATAAGGAGAACTGATATACCAATTCAGATTAGTGAAGAACAGTTAAAATTTGGTAAAACAGAATTTTATCAGGTTTTAAAAAATTATGAAAATGACTATAACATAAGGCTTGAACTACCTTCAGATTTTGAAGATGAGTTAGAATACAGCTTTTATGATAACATACAGGATAATCAGGATAATGTTGTAATGGAGCAGGTAATTATTAATACTTCTGATAAGATAAAACCCAAAAGAAGCTCTGATGAACATATAGAATTTAAACTAACTGCATCAAAATTAATTATCAGTGATAAAGAATCAAATCAGGAAGTATCATATAGCTTTAACAAAAAAGATCCTGACAGTAAAAAAGATGCATTAGACCAGGCATTTTTATATTTGCAGCAAATTAATCATCCTTTTTCCCATGATAATGAAAAATATAATTATTACCAGGAAGCAATGGGATTTGATATGGAACTAATACCGGTTAGAATTGATAAGATGAATACGATCAATTATGTTGATGCAGGTAAACAACAGGATATGATAAGGGATGAAGACAATAATATCTTAATGAAATCTGATGCTTATGAGGACGTAGAAATTGAAGAGATTCAGGATGGCATTATAGAAAATCCAAAGGAGAAGATAAATTACCTTCAGGTTTTAAAAGATATTGCTCATACAAATCATATACATGGATCGAAAAAAGGAAATGATGAAAAGGTAAATCCGGGAGCTTTTCGATTTGAAAGGAATTACCAGGCATCATTAGTGGTTTCTGATCCAAAACTGGAATTGTTTATTGCTTCAAAACCAATTTTAGAATTGAGGGGATATGATGTATATTGTATTAATTTAATAAATCCCTATGAAAGCAGTGGATATAACCCCGTACAATTAATTACAGATACATATAAAGCCGGTGATCCGGCCGAGGCATCTGCAATTGCAAGAAGTTTAGCAACATCAATATTTGCAACGGAAACCGGGGGAAATGAAAATGAATTTTTCTATAATAATGCAGCATTTTTAACTGCAGCGTTAATTATGAGTGAGGTGATTGACCAGCTTCATGCGGATGAAGAGATGAATAAAGAATACCTTCAGGAGCATATAGAAGCAACAAATCGTTTTAAAAAATTATCAGATGTGGAGAAAAAGCAGGTGTTACAAAAGGGCCAGCATCTTGAGGAGTTGAAGAGAAAGCGTTATCAGGAATTAAATAAATATAATCTGGTCATGTTAGATCGGGAAATTTCTCAATTAGAAAAGGATATATCCGGATATAATTACAAGCTGGAAGATTTTGTTCCGAGGCATGATAATGAAAAGAAAATTAATCTGCCTAATGTATTGATGAAATTTACAAGGCTGGCAGAAAAAACATTACCTCCGGAAGTAGAAGGTGCAGAACCAAGAAATGCGTTAGATGTATTTTTCCAAAACAGGGATAGCCTGGATGTGGCCAGATGCTTATATTCTGCAATTAGAATTGCCGGAGGTGAACGTACGAAAGGTTCTGTGTATTCAACTGTTCTTTCCAAGCTTACCGGGTTTATGGATGATAAGATTCGAAAAATGACAGCATTTTCCAGCTTTCATTTGTCGGATATTGGCTTTGGGAGAAAACCCATTGCTGTATTTGTAGCTTTACCCGACTATGATAACAGTAACAATTTTATTCAAAGTATATTTATATCTCAGGTTTATTATGCTCTTGCAAAAAAGGCTACAGGGTGTGGAGGCAAATGTAAACGTGAGGTTATTTTTTTGTTGGATGAATTTGGTAATATCCCATGTATTAGCAATATGGCATCCATGATTACTGTATGTCTTGGCAGAAATATTCGATTTAACTTAATTGTCCAGTCGTATAGCCAGTTAGATAAGGAATATGGGGAACACGATTCAGACACGATTTATGGTAACTGTGGTAACCAGATATATATACAAACTGATAATTATGATACTGCAGAACAGTTCTCTAATTTGATTGGAAAAGAAACCATCGTTAACGTAACCAGAATGGGAGGAGAAATTTCCTTAACTATTCAGAAACAATATACGGAATCAACAGAAGAGAAACCATTGCTGAACCCTAATGAATTAATGGAATTAGTAGAAGGGGAATGTGTAGTTAAGCGAGTAATGATGAGGAAAGACCAGTACAATCAAAAGGTTAAACCCAGACCAATTTTTAATACGGGAGAAACCGTTTTTCCCCTTCGATATCAATATCTTGCAGATTGGTATAATCCCGAAAACAAATGGGAAAATCTGCATGCGGACAGTTGTGCAAGATTGGATATTAATCAATATGTTTCGGACTTTGACAAATTGTTAATTGATATAGAAAACAGTATTACAGAAGAATATCAGGTAATGTATCAGACAATCGTACATAATTATGAATCTAATAAAGAATATCCTTTAAAATCATTTGTTAATAGTCAGGATATATGTAAAAAATTGATAACGCAGATTCCGGAATTAAGAAAATTACCGGATAGTAAGTTTAAAGAGTTAACTATCAGTGATATTGAAAATTATTATATTCAGTACGAATCAAATCTGCCGGCATTTAGACAACGAATGTATGAGGTAACAGATTGGAGCAGAGTGGATAGTAAAACATTTCGTTCATATAGTAATAATCTCATTCACTTTTTTCAAATGATTTTAGGTGATGCGGTAACAGATGTGTGGGATATCTATGGATTTGAGGATGAGGAGGTTTTACTTAATACCAGTATTGAGGATGCAATTACTATCCTGGAGGATCAGGATATTCCGGAAAGTAATATTCTTCAGTTTAAGGTTGCAATCGATAAATTTGAAAAGGAGGCAAATAAATGATAGGTGTAAGTAATTTATTATTTTTAGAGATAGACAATTCAGAATATCTGGATATATATAAGGAATATAGTGATTTCTTCTCAAATTTTAATGTATTGGCTGACCTGTTAAGGAGTCTTGGCTGGTTGATTTTAAAAGGATTAGTTGCCTTAGCGAATCAGATTGTTAAACTGTTAGACCTTGCATTTGAATTTTTGGATTTTATCAATAGTGATGCAATGGATGAATTTTATATAACAGTAAAGCCATTTGTTTTTACCGTGCTTCTGTTTGCATTGTTATATTTGGCCTACTGTTATATTTTTGCACATGAAAAACCCAAAGGGGTTGTGACAAATATATTTATATTTTCAGGTGTTATGGTTATACTGCCATTTTTCATGTCCCAAATGAATAGTTTGGTAAGAGATGGAAAAGAAATTCTTGATATTAGCCAGACAGAAACCGGGTATGAGTTGTTAGATCCATATATTACAGATTTATTATATCTGGATAGCATTGATTTTGATTCGGAAACAATCAGCAAGGGTACTACAAATGGATTTGATAATACAAATTACGATAATATTAAATATTTGGAAATAAATGAAGTGCTGGATCCCGGAGATTATGATTTAGAGAATGAAAAGTTATTTAAGCAGGAATTAACTTCAAGCATAGAAGATGGAAAGGACACCATTTCTGTAGATAATATTAAGAAAAGTAAGTTTTTCTTTAAGGATACGACACCATATTACTACCGGTATCATGTAAATTTTTTTCTTGCGATTTTGTATCTCTTGGCAATGATTTTAGTATTATTGTTTTCAACTTTTAAGTTGGTTCAACTTATATATGAATTGGCTGCAGAAAAATTAATTTCACCATTTATCGCTGCAGGTGATTTGACAAATGGTCAAAAAATCCGTAAAGCACTTATTGGTATTTTAAACGGATATATAACGATTATATGTGTTTTGTTTTTGCAAAAGTTATTTATTATTTCTACCACATACATTAATACAAGGGAATGGACTGATAATTTTGTTTTAAATGGTATTATCAAAGTTATTTTAATTTTGGCCGGCGCCTTGTTTATTATTGATGGTCCAAACTTTTTTGAACAGATATTTGGCATCGATGCCGGTTTAAAATCCGTAGGACAGGCATTACAGTCCGCATATTACGGTTCACAAATGTTAAGTGGAGCAATGAATACAATAAAGGGTGCTGCAGATAAGACAGGAAATGTAGCAAAGACACCAGCCGCTCTGGCAAAGAAAGCATTGGGGGGAGCAGTAAAAACTGCAGGTGCAGTTTCGGGTATGAAGGATACCGGTGTATTTGAATCAAATAATGAGAAAGTTCAAAATCAAATGGCTGCATCCAGCCAGGAAAAAACGAGTAATAAGGCTGGTTCTAATTCAGTGAATGAAAAACAAAGTGTTCAGAATCAAATACATAACTCTGAAAAAACAGAAGAACCCGGCAATATGAATCCTATGCAAAATTTATCATTGGATCCAACAGGCCGAAATAATTTGGCCCACGATAGTGAAAACATAAATCAAAAGATAAATGATGATTTGAATAAGATGGGAAACAGTGCATTGAATCATAATTTGGACAAGGAAAGCGATAATCTTGTTAATTGGGCAAAGAATAATACCAAAGCTGGACAGTATTTATCTGAACAATATTCAGGCGGACAAAGACTTGGACGTGCAACAGGAAATACCGTTAATGAAATTAACAGAAATAATAAAAAAGATAAATAGGAGGAAATTATGGAACAATTTACTACAATTCGAGAATTAGATCCCCCTGTCAAGGTAACAAGATTTTTATACTTTTATGATTTACTGTTTATTGGTACATATACTTTTATTTCATATAAAATTTTAGTGAATCATATATACAGTAAATTCCAAATTCTGTATTTGATAAATTGTTTATTATGGGGTGTGTTTTTTATATGGCCAGCCGTTGGAAATGGGAAGAGAAAAAACTGGCAGAATATATTAAATACACTTTTAAATATGAATACGGGAAAAATATATTATTCTGAAAAGGAGACAGATGATGAAGATATTTGATAAATCTGCAGATAATATGAACAAACTTACAGACATCAGGGACTATGATGATATAAATGAATGTTTCATAATGAATGATGGGAAATATCTGGACATCATAAAAATTAAGGGACATGATTTATTAAACAGTGATGAAGACCAAATTCTATATGAAATATTTTCTTTTCTTAAATGGATAAAGGTATACCCGGGTGAATACGAAATAATTGGTATGAATTTTCCAATTGATACAACAGAGCAACAGATTTATTTTGAACATATAATCAAAAGAACGGAAAATCCTCAATACTTGTATTATTTAAATCAGAAATTAAGCGAATTAAAAACAATAGACCGGAAAATGATAGAGAAACAATTTTATTTGTTTCTTTTTTTTGAGACAATTGATGATTTATGTCAAAAAAGAGAAAAAACATTATACCAATTGGGAAAAGCAGGTTTGGTAGAAGTTTTACCAAGGTTTTATAAAGAACTGGTGTTGTTTAAAATTAATAATAAAAATCTGTCTGTTCCGAAAGAACGAGTCCGGAACCATATAGATTGTAGTCCCGAACAATTTGACCTGCTTGAAGACCAGAAAAAGAAAAATCAAGATAGTGATTATAATGTTTCACTTATGAAAAATATAGGAGTGGTTGGCAATATATCATTTCCTACAGATGATAGATACGTAAAGACAGGAACAGGATATGAAGCCTGTGTGTATATATATGAATACCCGGAAAAATTAGACAGACATTGGCTGACCGCATTATTTAATATTGATAATGCTATTACTGCGTTACATATTTCACCCAGAAATATGAGGGAAGTTAAGAAAAACATAAATAAAAGTTTAGGGGAGCAGGAGTCCAGAATATCAATGGCTACACGTGCTACTGAGATAAGAGATGCACGGCAGGATTATCAGGAAAATTTATTGTTATATGAGGAAATACAATCCTTAGGTGAAATTATTTTATCTACGGGAATCAGGATTTATTTATCTGCTCCGACATATGGGGAACTGGATTCCCTGGTTGCAGGTGTAATTGCAGATTTAGACGGAGATAATTATAAAGCATGTGTATACTTAAATGAACAGGAAGCAGACTGGAAAGCAGTATATACACCTTATAGTAAACAAAAATTGAATCCATTGACAATGAGGAAAGGAAATCCGTTTAAAGCTACAACACTTGCATTTGGAGATCCTTTCCATTATTCATCTTTGATGGATCCTTCTGGAGATTATTTTGGACTAACCTGTTCAACAAAAGGACCGGTAATGCTGGATGCTTTTCTAAAAAGCAATTACAGGAAATATTATAATGCTGTATTGTGGGGAGAAATGGGTTCCGGTAAGTCAACAATCCTAAAGAAACAATTTAAGAGCAGGGTTATTAGAGGAGATTTCATTCGAGGATTTGATGTATCAGGAGAATGGGTCGATTTAGTTAATGAATTTGGTGGCACAATTATTGCATTAGATGGTACAGAAGGACGAATTAATGATTGGGAAGTATTAAAGACTGCAGAGGATGAAGCAACCTGTTATAAGCAGCATATAGGGAAATTAAGTACCATATACCGATATTTAAAGCCTTCTGCAACTGATGATGAGGTGTTTGAATATGAGAATTTAATATCTCAAATCTATGTTCAAAAAAATCTTATTGATGATATGGGACGTCCCGTAAATGGAAAAATTACGCAGCTTGATCACTCTTTATATCCAACATACAGTGATTTTTATGCGTATGTTGATAAGTTAATTCAGGAAACTTCGTTTGAGGGATTAAGTGATGCTAAAAAGTTAGAAGTTGAATCCTCTGTTGCCGAGTACGTAAAAATCAAGAGAGTAATAAAAAATTTGGTTGATAATTATGGCGAGATATTTGATGGAATTACAACGATAGAAGATCCTTTAAATACACAGATTGTTTTTTATGATATAAGAGGATTGGCCAAAATGAAAGATAATATTTTCGATGCGGTACTATTTAAAGCATTATCCCTGAATTATGATAATGTAATCCGTATTGGTTCAGTTATGAAACGGAAATGGGAGCAATGGGAATCCGGTGATCACGAGAACGGATTACATATATGGGATGTTATCCATTCCCTTATTATTGTGGATGAGTTTCATCGTATTATCAATGCCCATAAACTGATGGCAATTGAACAAATTTTAATGTATGAGAGAGAGGCCAGAAAGTTTTTTGGCGGAATTTGGTTTGCATCACAGTCGATAAATGATAGTGTTCCGGATAATACAGATGATTATGGAGTGGAACAGATAAAGAAGGTTTTTGAGTTGTGTCAGTATAAAATCATATTGCAACAGGATAGTTCGACTTTACCAAAGTTTAAAAAATTATTTCATGGAGAAATTCCTGATTCACAGCTTGAGCAAATACCCACGTTTGAAACAGGTCAATGTATTATTAATATAAAGGGTGATTCCAATGTAATGATGAATGTTTTTGTAACAGATGAAGAAAAGCAATTATTTAAAGGGGGTGCATAATATTAAAGAAGTGGCAAGGATGTTATCAAAACTGCCGGTTAAATGGATTGCACTCCTTTTATTAATGATATTGTTGATTATCAGTGTTATAATAGAAGGGGCTATTGCCGGATCAGATGATACAGCAAATAATGATGCCTATGGCAGTTATATAACCGGGGGATTTCCTCCTGCGGTAGAAGCATATCGTACTTTGATTGAAAGCTTGTGTGAAGAATATAATACCCAGCCTGAGAAATTAAATCTTACGGATTATGTGAATGTTGCATTAGCATTTATACAGATTGAAACAAACGGCAACGGGACCGATCCGATGCAGGCCAGTGAATGTAATTACAATACAGAGTATGCAAACAGTCCGAATGCCATCAAAGATGCAGAATATAGTTGCAGGTGCGGAGTACAGTATATGCGGGATGTATTAATTAAGTTTGAAGTGAAAAGTGCAGAGGATTATGATAAATTGGCTGCCGCAGCACAGGGCTACAATTTTGGAATTGATGGGTGGTATAGCTGGATAAAAGAGAAAAACAATTGCCAATATACGGTAGCATTTGCACAAGAGTATTCAAGAGATAAAATGCCTGCCAATGCAAAAGGAACGCCTACTCATGGACAAAAATTTTTGGCTGCTTATACTGCAGGGATAGCAAATGGAGTTAATGGAAATCGAGGAACCACACTTGATAATATTGTTTATTATTGTCAATGGGATTCCAGGTGGGCGGCCTATCCATATGGTGCCGGAACGATACAAAGTAGTGGTTGTGGTGTAACATGTATGGCAATGGTAGTTGCCTCTTTGTGTAATAATAACGTTGCACCACCGGCAATGGCAGATTTATCTATTAAAAATAATGGATACATAAAAGGACAAGGGTCATCTATGCCGGTTGTGGTTGCTTCTGCAAGCAGGCTGTATGGGTTATCTTATCAGTCAATTAGTATATCAGATATTCCCTCATATATATCAAATAAACATGCATATATAATATGGGGATGTCATACGGGATATTTCAGCAGCAGTTCTGCAGGGCACGTGATGATTATTAGGGGAGTTGATGACGAGGGTAATTTTTTATTGGCAGATCCAAACAGACAGGAGAATAATACAAAATCATTTTCTCCGGATTTTATTGCAAAGGAATCAAAAGGATATTATATAGCAGTATGGAAGGAGGAGTAAATTTGAATATACAGGAATTTACGAAAATATATACTAAAAATTTTATAAAGGCAAAAAAGTCTTCATTAACAAGAAAGGCATATCAAAAGCTGTTGGATATTGGACAGGCCCAGGGAATCAGTTTAAACAGAAGTTTTTTTTTAAAACTCTGTAATGAATATATTACAAAGCCTGAAGAATATGACAATTTAAATGAGGATGAAATAACTAAAAAGATTTTGGTGCAAATGCAGGGTTACATTAATCGGTTTGATAATATGAAAAAGGAGCAGGAAAGAAAAAAGGAAAGGGATAGGACGTATGAATTGGAATGATAAAAAGAAGGGGTTTTGTTTATTTATATTGATTTTTATATTATTTGTTTTTGTTATTATATCCTATCAGATACAAATTAAATCACTTACCCAAAAGTATGAAAACCAGATTGATGAATTACAATCGCTGGTATCCATATCCAATATCGTAGAAAATGCTGATGTACAATATGACATATATGAAAATGCGAGAGAGTTCATAAGGTACTATTATGGTATATCAGAAGATGTGAGTCAGGAATTTCGTAGAAATAAATTAGAAAGCCTGATGACACAAGCAGCAATCAATGATAGTGATTTGGATACTTATGAGAATATGTACGGATATAAAAGTAGTATTGATAATATTCGTATATATGTAGATGAAGAAGGGGGAACAAGTACAAGCGTAAATGCTTGTATTTTTTTTGATGAAAATATAAAGTGGCCAAATATAAATGTCATAACAAATCAAAAACTTTGGATAGGAGAATTTAATTATGATGCCAAGGATGATAAATGGAAAGTAAATTCGATTATAAGCTATCAACAATTTATCTCCGAACAGGAATATAATTCATTGATTTTGGATACCAATGGTACGGCTGCAAATGATGAAGAGGTGGATGATGAATAAAGAAAAATTGATGAGATTGATAAAAAAGAAAAACGGATACAATAATCGAACTTCTGTAAGATATATAGTAATTGGATATTGTATAGTCCATCTCTTATTTTGGGCAAGTAGTTTTATTCCGGATTCCAATAGATATACTGCATCCAGTCTGCGAAGCGTACAAAATCTATCACAATATAATTCTGTTACCCTGATTAGGTGGGATTATGCACCCTCTGATAATACGATGGAAGTGGTTTTTGATTTAACCAACACATTATATCAAGATGGAAGTATTTCCATGGAAGCACGTTCTTCTAACAAACGGTTAGACTCAAAAATTGTATATAGCAATCAGGATATGTTAATTGTTCAATTATATAAAGTTCCAAAGGCATCAGGAAATCGAATAACGATTCGATTTGAGTATGAAGAGAACGGAAAAGAAACAAGTGCCAGTTTTTATACCTATGTCGGAATTACCAATCAGGTAAAATCATTGCCGGTTTTGACAGAGAAAGAATATTATTATAATCGGCAGGTATACGATATTAATTATTACAATTCCCTAATCTCAGAATTAGAGGATAATATTACTGCAAATAAAGAGAAAATTGACAGTTTGGAAAAAGATTTGGAGCGTTTAAGTGACGGAAAGGAGAATCTAACTTCAGATGAACTTCTCAATCTGGATGAGACTATCACTAATGATACCCAGTCTATTAAATTATTGGAATTACAAATATCCGAATATGAAAATGATATTTCCGGCTATCAGGATACGATTAAGGTATTAGAGGAAAGAAGGGATGCCTGTGAATGAGAAGATTGAGAAAATAAAGCAGCTTGTTATGATACATGAATATGCTGCATATATGGGATATCATGTACTGAAAAAAGGTAAATATTATACATTGGAGGAACATGATAGTGTGATGATTAATCCAATTACTAATCGTTTTTTTCGTAACTCCAGTACAGAGGAATATGCAAGAGGATCGATTATTAATTTCGTGATGTATTTTGGAAATATGGATTATAATCAGGCCGTAAAACAACTGACAGATTATATAGGATCCGGCCGGTTAAACCAGGAGTCTTATATTAGACCTGTACAACAGAATAAACCGAAGGAGTCAATGGTCATATTGCCACCCCATGGCGGTAATAGAAAACATGCATATGCTTATCTAAATAAAAATCGATGTATCGACAAATGGATCATCGATTATTTTTTTGCTTCCCATCACTTATATGAAGATGATAAACACAATTGTGTTTTTGTTTCGTATGATGAAAAGAATAATATTCCGGATTTTGCATGTAAAAGAGGTACATATTCGGATATTCCATTTAAGGGTGATGTACCAGGATGTAATTATCAATATTGTTTTCGCTTGCCGGCTAGAGAAGGAAAGAGACTATATGTTTGTGAATCAGTAATTGATTTGATGTCGTTAATGACCTTTTTTGTTTTACAGGATATAGATAAGCGAAAGATGGCGGGATATCATTATCAGGCTTTGGCCGGGACAGAAAAATATATGGCAATATTTAATTATCTTGACATCCATCAGGAAATTACAGATGTATATATAGCTTTCGATCATGATCGGGCAGGAACGGAGGCTTATCATACAGTGCTTTCCTATGCAGTAGATAATAATTATAAACAAAAATTTCATCCATATTTTCCTCTTTTGGAGGGAACGGATTGGAATGATGTTGTATGTACAAAAGGAGATGATGATTAGGTGGTTGTATTTGTTGGTACTATTTATGAAAGTTATTATGCAAAAAAAATTATTGAGAGCAGGGATGAACAGTTTCAGTTGATAGACCAGATGGTTGAACTAAAAAATATTATAAGTGATGTATTAAGGACAAAAGCATCTGTGGTTATTCTCGATGTTTCACCATATACTGACGATATTCAAACTATTGTAGCTGCTGCAGAACAAATTCAAATGGGTCTTAATTGTAAAATGATTATTCAGGCAAAGGGTTATCCCCCGGGGAGTCAAATTATTCAAGCATTTTATAATGCCGGCTATACGGACTATATCCTAGGTATAAGCTTAGGTGCTGTGCAAAAAGAATTGGAAGATTGTCTAAATGGTGTTTATGTCAAAAACGGTCCGCCTTCGGAAATTGTGGCAGCTGCAGAACAAATCAGGCAGGAGACACCAATTTCTAAAAGGGAAGAAGAAAAGGCATTAAAGGCAATTAAGGAATCCCAAAAAAAGAAAATAACGGTCGGTGTAGCCGGATCTAAGCATTGCATAGGAACAACAACGCAGACCGTACAGATTGCCAAACATTTTCAACAGGCAGGAAGGACAGTTGCTATTGTAGAGATGAATTCAACCAGATATTTTAGACAAATTGCAGAAATGGAACAGGACAATAAAGATGTGAAATATGATGATTCTCTTAAATTGATGCAAATAAAAGGATTGGAGATTTATTTGGATCCAAATCAAATTACAAAGATAATCCGACAGAAATATGATTGCATGGTCTATGATTATGGTTGTTATTTTGATATAGATTTTGAACGAATGAGTTTTTATGAAAAGGATATAAATTGTCTTGTTGGAGGGAGCAAAGTTAATGAGTATAGTGAAATGAATGCTGCGTTGTTAGAGAATATGAAAAGAGAAAATATGTATTATCTTTTTTCTTTTATTTCGGAATCGGATTCAAAGGAGATTGCGGCCAGTATGAAGCAATTAGAAAGCCATACCTTGTTTGCAGCATATACCCCGGATATGTTTGTATATTCCCCGGATAACCAATTTGACAGATTTTTTAAATATAAGTTACAGATGCTGAAAAAACAGGAAAAAAAGAAATTTTCATTGTTTGGTACCAGAAAGGAGTAGAAATGAAAAAATTTATTGAAGCCTATGAGGAGGATGAAGCCTTTCATAAAAAGCAGAATCATCTTCATAAAAAACATATGATAGAGGATGAAAATATCGTTGTTGTTGAGAAAAATAACATAATCAAGTTTTCTATAACCAGTATGGTAGGATTGATACGTTTTGTAGCATCTGTTGTACTGGTTATTTTAGCATCAATAGGGTTACTTTGTATCATATTTGATGAAACCAGGCTGCCATTAATAAATTTATTAAATGATATTGTGACACAGATAAGAATGGAAATTTCATAAAGTTATTGAGAGGGAGGAACCATAATTATGTTAGAAAATATGTATATAGTGTATTCACCGATTGATAATATTCAAAAATTAATAGAAGAATCGGAAGACTTGATTGTAGGAACCCTTGTGTTTCTGTTTCCTGATCCAGAGCATATGATAGTTGATTTTTTGTCGAATAATACCCCACTTGTATGTCATATTGAGACTTTTTTAAAGGAGGAAATTAATAAAAGTAAATTAGAACCCGGACTTAAATTAGATGAAATTGTGATTGATGAAGAAGATGTTGGAACGTGGGTTTTTCGGTTCTTAGAGGAAGGAGAAGATTTTAATGAGTAATATTCAAGATTTTGGTGAAAAAATCGGCGGAGCAAGGAAAGATCTTTATGCATTAAAAAGAGAACTAAGGTTGGAGGATATAGTTGATTGGTCGGAGTATGATAGGGAAAAATATATTACCAAAAAGGAAGTATTTCCCCTTCCGGATTATAAAAAACTGTATGAGGAAGGAATGAACCGGGAGGTTCTTTTTTTTATAAAGGAGGTTAGGGACGCCCTTCCAACAAAACCTGTTGTTTACATACCTTATAGCTGTCCTGACGAAGAAAAAGAGAAGCTGATACATAAGGCACAAGAGGATTATATTATGTCCATTGGATGCTTTTATGAACGCTCCATGCAATTAAAGACAATATCGGATTGTGTAGATTTTTACGATTCAATGAGAGGAGAAAATCTTCCGGCTATTGATTGGACCAATCGAAAGTTAAAAAAAGCAATCAGGATTGATTCAACGTATCGTTATTCTGCATTTCGTTCCAGGATGGAAGAAAAAGAATTCCTATATACAAGGGAGGAGAAGATTCTTAGTCATTACACTATATATCAATATGATGGAAAGAACGTATATAGAGAGTCATATGAAAAAGACCGGGAACGATTAGTGATACAACGGGGTGGATCTAAATATTATGTTTATCGGACAGATGAAAACCCATCACAATGGGCTGAAGAATCTTACTTTGCTCTTGATAATCATACCAATCAGATTGTTGCATCTAATATAGCTAATAAGGAATTACTTCAGAATACAATTATCGACCTAGAATCGAATAAAGCGGTTTCAGAGAAGGATTCCCGAAAAAAGAAAAAATTAGTGCCGGTTCAGCTTTCACATATACGCCCAACTGCAGAAGATTATAGGAAAGGATTTAATATTACCGGTGAGGATATGTTAAGTGTCTTTCAGTTCAGAGGTGGGGAATTTGGTAATTGGGAGAGCGATAATGACCGCCAGACCAATTTAAATATGTCATATGATGCTTTGAAGGATCTGGCAAAAGCATTGGAAATCGAGGATGCGGATATTTCTCTTGGTGGACAGCTCGCAATTGCATATGGTGCAAGGGGTATATCAAGTGCCCTGGCACATTTTGAACCGGGAACGAATGTTATTAATCTTACAAAAATGAAGGGAGCAGGTGCTCTGGCACATGAATGGGGACATGCATTGGATTATTATATTGCGTCTAAAAAAGGTAATAAGGTAAATTATGCAACAGAAAGGCCAACCGGAAAGTTAAAGGAGCTTTTGCAAATTATGAAGTATAATGGTTCGAACCGGACTCAGTTTTATGAAGATGCCAGACATTTAGATGATTCATATACGAAATCCGGACATAAAGGATATTGGCAAAGTGATGTAGAACTCTTTGCAAGAGCATTTGCTTCGTATATAAGAGACAAATTAAAGCCTTCTAATTCGGATTATCTTGTTGGATATTCAGAGATGAAGGGAGCATATGTTAAAAATGGAGAAATAGTGGAAGCTTCTGCCAGCCCCCAGGGTGAAGAAAGACAGCGTATTAATGCTGCTATGGATGCATTGATTGGCGAATTAAAGGAACAGGGGATTTTACATCATAATGAATATTCTCAGGATAACTTGATAGAGAACAATCAGGTTTTAGAAAGTACAAATGAAGAAACAAAAGATGAGATATTTGAAGATGCTACATTTAGAGAATATATTCATAAAGTTATAACAGGAGAAGTTAAAGTAAACGATTTAATTAAGATAGGTGCTACTCCAAATGTACTTGTATTATGTGGTGCAGCACAGGATATAGACTTTACAATAAGTAAGAGTGTGATTGATAAGTGTACCAGACCTGAAATACGAAATGAAGAGGGTAAACTTGTAGGAAAGACCGGTCATGGTTTAACTGAAGAGCAACTTTGTAATGCACTTATTAATACTAAAAATCCGATTATGGTATTACAAGGAAATTATGAAAATTCATTAGTGATTGTAAGCGAATATACGGATAACAAAGACAGACCTATTCTTGTTTCAATTAATTTAGATAAAAAAAGTGGTAGAGCCAGCGTGAATGATGTGTCAAGTGTTTATGGGCGGGATAAATTTGAACAATATCTTCAACGTCAGATTAGTGCTGAAAATATACTTGCTATTGACATAAAAAAAGCTGAACCACTTCTACGACCCTTGGGGAAATGGTATCCTCAGCGTGGAGAAGTAATCAGCTATGATGAAACGATAGCATATTCTTTTGATAATGTCAATTATAAAATGCCACCGAAACAAATTCTAAAGGAGGGGACATCTATGGATAAACTAGATAAAATAATTAGTCAATATGAAGACTTTCTGGAGCTGTTTAAAGCACACACACGAAATGACTTTAAGGATTGGCAACAGAAAAGAGGTAAACAGTTAAGGGAAACATTATTAAATTTAAAGGAGGAATTAAATGCAAATCCGGATTCAGTTGCATCTCTTTTGCCGAACTTTTATGAGGAAACAAATCCGGATAGTCTTGAAAGTCATGGATTATGGAATTCAGCTTGGTCTTACATAGAAGAACATAGTTTGGCCGGGACCCATTCCAAAGAAATAAATGAAATTATTAACAAACCAGAAACAAAAGCATTAGCTTTGTCGATCATGCAGGATATTATAGATTATACTGATGGTCGACTTTTTTATTGCTCTTATATTCGTAATGGTGTTGTGATTAATGAGGATATTATGATTCATTATCTTCATCAATATGGAAATCATGTTCAATCGATGCAGGATTCAACAACTTCTGTTTATATGGAAAATCCGGAAACAGTACATTATAGTTACCAGGCATTGCTGGATTATCTGAAAGATAGAGATACATTACGATTTTATATAAATTCTAAGGAGGGACGAACACAGTATCTAACCAATGATAGAATGACTTCCTATTTAGCAGCATTAGATGAATATCTTAAGTTAGAGGATGTACAAAAGAGCATAGAATTTTCGGTTGATGGAAAGGATTTCATTGAACTGGCTCAATTTAGTATAGAAAATTCGGAAAATCTGGATGGAGAGACGATTTTAAAAAATATAAGAAAAAACGATGTAGATAAATTGGGTGTTTTGCATGATCATATGAAAAGACTTCCTAGAGTTGAACATATGCTTAGAAATATGAACGATTATTTTACTTTTTTGCTGGCACGTACAAATACTCAGATGCGAAAGGAACAAAAGGCAGATATATGGAAGATAAGATTATCTGCACCGAATAATTCTAACACATATATTGAATTATCTGTAGAACGGACTTATGAAGAAACAGAACCGGGAGAGGAAGCTCATGATCAAACACTTGTAACAATGCATTCATTTGTGAATGGAATAGAAAATGATACAGGTAGAATTGGATTTCCGACAGAAAAATTTTTAAGTAATGATCCTAAATATAATATTGTTGAAGGGGAGATATTTAGAGGAGAAAACGAAAAATATATTCTAAGACAAATGTGTAAACGTTTGGCATTTGCAATGAATGAAAATGATGAACCGATTCTGTATATGACGGAAAATCTGGGGGAGGCATTAGAGGCGTTTGATGCAAAGGTTCTTCAGGAAACCCAATCAGAAATAGACAAAAATATGTCACTGAAACAAATTGAGGAAACATATGGAAATGTAGAAATTGCTTCATTGGAAAAAACACCTGCAGAACCCATAAAAAATGATGCTGACCCAACATTTATATTAACTGGAGCAAAAGTCAGCCTGCAGATGCAGGATATTCTTCGGCGTTTAACTTCCGGTGAAAATGTATCCATTGAGGAAATCAATGATACAAAAGAAATCCGATATTGTCGTTCCATTGCTGATAATGGAAGAGAGACATATCTCCAAGATGGCAGAACAGATAAACAAAAACAGGTTATAGCATATATGGAAAGTTTAGGGTGTGCCAGTGGACGACTTGACAGAGAAGGAAAAATGATTTATGATGGAGATGTCAGTAAAGGCAGTCGCCTTGATATTGTGATTGGTTTACCAGGTGCAGGGAAGTCATCTGCACTGGTGGATATTATCTCACAAGAATTCCATTCTAAAGTAATTGATAATGATATAGCAAAAGAACAGTTTGTCGAGTATCAAGATGGTCTTGGAGCAAAACTAGTCCACAAAGAATCACAGATGGTTTGTGAACGTGTTCTGGAAAATGCACTTGCAAAGCATGAAAATATCGTATTGCCAAAAGTCGGCAGTGATGCCAACAAATTATTGGACAATATCATTGCAAGTGCAAAAGAACGAAACTATGAAGTCAATGTGCATTTCGTGGATTTGGAACGTGATAAGACATTAGGACGTATGCTAGGAAGACTTATCACTGATGGGCGGTTTCTTGACCCGGCTCTGATAGATAAGTATAGTCCAGATAAAGAACATAATCGTTGCGAACGCACATATGAGGTGTTAAAGCAGAATGAATTGATAAGTGGATATTCACGTTGGGATAATGATGTCGAAAAGGGTGAAAAGCCTTTTATGGTGGAGATCCATAATCTGACAGGAGAATATATTAATAATGCAAGATTAAAAGAGAATGAGAAAGGAGTTGTTGACAATGGAAGGATTGGATTACAAGACAATGGAGAGCGCAGACAGAGGTTCAGCAAAGATTTGGGAGAAAATGGAGGAACTGCGAAAACTTCCGTTCGAGGAGTATATGAGGGAAGCGACAAAGATAATGAAGGAGGAAGACGAGAACTTCAGGAACGAGCAACAGGAGTTGGATTAAAACCGGCAGAACATTTAGATAAAAATATTATCATGGAAAAGTCATTTGCTGAACAGGTGGATGAGGTGCTTGCAGGTAATGCAAATCAGTATAATGCATTGAAGGTATGTGATACGCCACGGCTCCTTTTAGATGTAGGATGTGAGCAATTACCTATGTTGTTTACACATAAACACTTACATAATGCAATAAGACCTATTTCCGACAAAAATTCAAAAGGGCATGGTCTAAGCATACAGCAGGTAAAAAAATTACCAGAACTGTTGGAGAATCCGGTAATGATATATGATTCTCAAAGTCAGAAAAACAGTATCGTAGTAGTCACTGATGAATTGGATGCTAGATCGTTTCCTGTGATCGTAAGTATTAAGACAAACGGAAAAGGAACTTATGAATTGCAGAAAGTTGATTCTAATTTTATTACAAGTGTTTACGGTAGACGAAATTTTGATGGACATATAACAGATGTTGTAAATAATGGTGACTTGTTGTATTGGAACAAACAAAAAAGTCAAGAATTATTTAGGGTGTCAAGGCTACAATTGCCCGGATGCCTAAATAATCTTGACTTTGATAAAATAATACATCAAAGCAATAATATTGTCAATAAAAAGTTATCTGATTATGAGGAGTTTGCTCAGAAGCACAAAGAAAGAATGGATGCAAAGGAAGTCAATCGTATACCGATTGTGATAAATGCATTTGGTGGGCCGGGATCCGGCAAGTCTGTATCCTGTATGGATATATGCCAGCAGTTGAAAAAATTGGGGTATAACGCTGAGTATGTTCAGGAGTATGCGAAAGAGCTGGTTTATGCTGAAGACTGGGAACAACTGGATGGATCACCGGAACATCAATTTGAGGTTCTTCAGGAGCAGTTGGCACGTGTCGACAGATTGTATGGAAAGGTTGATTTTATTGTAACAGATTCTCCTATTCTTCTTAATGGAGTATATAACAAAGAACTTACACCGGAATATGATCAGATGGTAACCAGTTTGTATAACGACTTTGAGAATTTCACATATTTTGTGCAAAGAGATGCATCTTCATATCAACAGGAAGGAAGAATCCAAAATTTAGAGGAAAGCCAAAAGATAGACCAGGATATAAAGGATCTGCTCACAGAAAAAAATATTTATTTTGGTACCTATAATCATGAGACAATTGACAAAGTTGTGAATAATTCAATTGCGACATACAACAGGATCAATCATATCGAAGAACCAGCTACAAAAAAGCAGATTGCGTATGCCAAGAAGATTGCTGAGACACTGCAGATTGATATGCCGGAACAAAATACAAGAGCTGCATATAATGAATTCATTAGTGCCAATCAGGAGAAATTTAAAAATACGTCAACACCAATTTCTCAGAATGACACATCATATAATTTGGAATATTATATGAACTTGGTATCAGAAAATGGTAGTAAGCTATCAGAGGTGCCACAGGAATTTTATACGCCGGAGTTGTTACTTGCTGCAGTAAATAATTGGGGAGCTGCTATTCGTATGGTTCCTGAAACATTAATGACAGAAGAACTTGCCCTTGCAGCTGTAAAACAATATGGAATGAATCTTCGCAGTATTCCAAATGAATTAAAAAATGAGGATGTCTGCATTGAGGCCTATGTAAGTAGTGGTGGTAAAGCATTACGGTATGTGCCGGCAGATTTGAAAGATGTTGTAAAAGAACATGGTAATAAAACATTATTGTCCTCAAGTGATATTCCGGATGAGAAACGTCAGATTGATGTTTCTGATATTCAGGAATCCGGAAGGGAATGGGTTTCAAATATAGACAATATTTTAAAAGAACATGAGTCTAATCCGGAGGCAATGGTTGAGGATATTGCGTTTGCTGCGAAATTCTATAAGTATTCTGTTAAAAACATTCAGTTAATGCTGCAGCAGAATCAAGGTATTACATATGTAGCCTCATCCAATGCATTTAGTACAATGGGATATCATGTGAAAGATGGAGAACAACCATTAGTAGCAAGAGTTCCGGTATTTTCCAAGTATGTATTAAACGAGCATGGAGAAAAAATATATATGAATGAATATACGGAACAGATACGTCAAGAGATAAAAAATGGAAACTTAAAGGAGCATCGATTTGTTCGAAAATTCCAATTTGTGGCTGCATTTTATGATATATCTCAAACAGATTGTCCGGTAGAAGATTATCCATCTTTATACCATATGGGAATTCCATCTGAATTTCACCAGGAAGCATTTGAAGCAATGAAACAATTTGCTGAAGATACCCTTGGATTTAAGGTAATCGTGGAGGATCTTAAATCTATAAGTTTATATGGTTCCTGTGATGTGAAAAACAAAGTGATTCGAATTAATAATAGGCTTGAATCAACTCAGGCTCTAAGTACCTTGTGTCATGAAATTGCACATGGTATCTTACATTCGGTCGATGTTCACAATAAAATGACAAGTGCACAAAAGGAGTGCGAAGCTGATGTGATGTCAATTATGCTGGAAACATCCTTAGGACTATCTATCAGTCCGGCCAGACGAGAACATTTATACAATCATTTTCATGAATATAAAGATGAACAGGCAAATAAGGAACATCCATATGAAGTAGCTTTAGAAAAATTGATTGACCGTGTGCAATCTAAGGTGTTTAAAGTTTATATTGATGATATTAATCATTATCTGGATTTGCATTTGCCAAAAAACAAGGACAAAACGGTTAATCAAAAATTGATAAGAGATATGGCAAATCTGGATGTGGCGTATGATAAACATACAAGTGAGTTTATTATACCGGATTTAACAAGTTCTTCTCAAAATCAAATGAATGAATATACCGAAAGTTACCGTAAAATATCGGATGAAATTCGACTGAATAATTCTTTTGTTCCGAAGTTGGGAGTCATCCGAAAAGAAACAACGGATTCTTACGAGACATATGAATTGATGGACGTTCAGCTACTAGATGATAAAATTGCAAAGTTGTTGATTCGTTTTCCGGAACAGATACGTAGAGAATATTTATCATTAGATATACCAAGGGGTTCTATATTGGCACTAAAACAGAATGTGATGGAAAATCCAATTTATTACCAGGTAACAGAAAATGAATTGATTCCGTTAGAAAGCAGCTATGCAGAGCAAATTAGTAACGATTTGCCGGAAAGCAAGATCAATGCAGGCCTCACTATGCAGAAGGAATTTGAGAGTCTTCAGGAGTTATATCAGGCAGGAGTTCGATTGACAGAAGAACAGCAACAACGATATAAACACCTTAATCGATATTTAGGACAACAAAAAAGTAATTATTCGTCTCAGGAATTTATGACCCGGTTAAATTTAATGACACAGGACTTATCGGTAAATAACCGGGAATTAATAAATGAATATGTATTCCGGACCGGTAATTTTGAGAGGGCTTATAAATATTGTGAACAGTTAGAAAAAGAACCAGGTGTTGTGAAAAAGATGTTGGAAGAACTTCATGCCGTGGATACCCTTAAATATATGTTATGGACCATATCGGAATATGAGGATGCCACTGGTGTATCGTCAGATAAACGGATAACCACAGGAGCATACAATAATGCATCGTTACCGGTTTTAACGGAAAATGTTACATCAATTCAAAATATTACAGACGCATATAAGCTGATACAAAAATATGAAGTGATGGAGCGTTTTAAAAATTATGCGATAGTAAAGCAAAATGATAAATTTCTTCTTGCGGATGTGATCTTGGATGATTATATTCCGGAGATTCGTTTATCGGATATGAAATTTGATTCTGAATCGGATGCAAAATTGTATTATGAAAATGAACTCAGTGGAGATAAAAGAAATCTGCTCATGGGTGTAGAGGATTTAGAGGTGCTTCTACAGAAAGACTCTAAGGATAATGCAGTTTATCTGGATACATTTGTTTCGGATGAACAAATAGATTTGTACAGGGAATTAAGCCAGAGCAAAGAGCCCATGGTGGATGCCCAGGACAATGTAATATATGATGATTTGGTTGAAGCAAATAAAAAAGATGATATTAAATTTGCAAACAGTATCGATATGTATTTAAATAATACATTAGATAAAACCAGTCCTATTATTGTGGGAAAAACTTCAAATGCATTAGCTTTAGCAGGAGCTGAATTGAATAAAATCGTAACAATAAATTATTCTACGATAAAAAAGTGCATGTCTTCAAAAGAGACTGTTTATCATGGACATGAATTAGACAGTGATATAGTAAAACAAATACCTGAGCAATTAAGAAATCCTGTTATGATTCTAAAGGGAAGTCATGATGCATCACTTATTGTCGTATCTAATTTAGTTGATAAAAATAATGATAAAATAATAATTTCAATTAATTTGGATAAAAAAATGGCTTTTTGTGAAGTGAATCAGATTACATCTATGTATGGAAAAGAAAAGTTTACAAATTACATAAGTAAACAATTGGATCAGGGGAATTTGATTGCATGCAATAATAAAAAAGCTGATGAAATGCTTCATTCTATAGGGCTCCAATTACCCCAAGAGAACACATTCATCAACTATGACGATAGTATAATATATAATTTGTCATATGTCAATGCTTCTTTATTTAAAAACCGTGGAATTGTTAATGAAGCAGCTGCATCACTAGAACAATCCGAACCGTCACAAGAAGCATTTAAATCCATAAGTGAAAGTCATGTATGCCAGGATAAATATGCATATGTTGATTTTGGAAATCCAGAAAAAACCTATTTATACACAACTGATTTGATAGGTAATATTTGGAGAAATCCGATAACTGATGAATCAGCATATGATTTATATAGCAGGCTAAAGAAGGCAGATTATCAGGTATGTATGAGTTTTGCAGACTTTAAAGCATTGGCACATAATCAATCAATTGAACGCTTTAATAATCCAATGAGACAAAAGGAAGTGTATATCCGGATTATAGAAAGTAACCAGGAACAGTTACCTAAAGATTCATATATGTCTGTATATGATTTTAAGAAGAACATGGATGTTTTACAAATGGATACAAATGCGGAAAAACTGGATGTTACATATAAAGTAATTACCAGACATAACCGGGAAATATGTTCATATATCAATAAAATAGATAACAACGATACAGAAGATGTATATTTATCTATTTATAATAAGGTTAAAGAGCAGGATCCGGATTTATGTAAAAAAATTGCTAAACAATATTATAAGGATCAGATTCAGTTTAACGAAGAGCATCTGTTGAGACCATTAATGGAATTTGTAAATACTCAGGAAAATGATGATCAGTTATTAGAAACTGCAGAGTTATTATTGGATTCGAATGATGCTTTGAATAAAGAAATTCGTAAATTGGACATTGCACCGGCGGATGCAGAAATTTTGAAACTACAGGCTGGTAAAATTGATTCAAATAAATTGATGAACATTGAGAATCAAATACAAATGAATTCTCAAATAAAACAAAAAAATCAGCAAACCAAAAAAGATATTTCTATTGCTGATTAACAACAATTAAATAACAAAAATAAAAGGAACCCATACGTTATACCGATCCCATGGGTTCCTTTTAATGTCACAAGAGTCTTCCGAAAACTCCGTAACAACAAAGTTGCTTAATATATATTTATCGTTCACACATAAATATATCACAAGTAATTTTGTTTTACAAGAGTTATTTTTGGAAGTTTGTTAAATTTTATTACATTAAAGGAGAAAACAAAAATGGAAACTTTTGAAACAAAATTTGATTTGTTAGATGCAGCATATAAAGATAAGAATATAAAGAAAAGTGCAATGGCTTTATTGCAATATTTAATTAGTAAATCGGATAGAATGAAGTGCTTTCCATCTGTTGACACAATTGCAAAGGCTATGAATGTATGTCGTAGAACTGTACAGTATAATATGCGTAAGTTAGAAGCTGCAGGTTATATTATTAGGAAAGACAGGTGGTATAATCATCAGCAGTTGTCTAATAGTTATGAATTTAACTTTGGGATAAAGGATGAAGAAAAGCTGATTAATAGAAGGTATTCAGCCCAGGAAAAAGATGAAATTAATGAATTTTTTATGAAAACACTGGCAGCAGATAGTCAGGAATTGTACAAGTCAAAGGAAGTATTAAAAATATACAATATGAATTTATCCAAATACGAGAAGCTATTAATGGTATATTTTATTCATCGGGCAAATAAATCTGCCTTATTATATGATGACTTGAAAACATATGCAGATTCCATTGGTGTCTGCAGGGCAACGTTGGTCCGCCTTCTTCACTCTCTCCGGGATAAAGGATTAATACTGATTAAAACGAAGCAACTAGAATATGTTGAGTTATATGTTATTAAGCTGACTGGAATCGCATATACTAACAAAGACGAAGAATCTATAGAAAATAGACAAAATAAGGTTGTCGATCATCATCAGGATATGAATAATCATTGTGCAAATGTAATAAAAAGAAGTAAACTTAAGAATCAGTTCCGAGGGTTGCCGGGACAAATTATAGGTTATATAAGAAGAAAAACCGGAATTATTCTGAAAGAAATCCGGAAATATTTGTCCTGGGATTTGAAAGAAGGGAAAAGGTTTTTGTCAAAATTTATGAATCTAGTTGGCAGTATTTTTCACCTGGAATAATTTTTTTGCACCCTATCTATACGATAACCAGAAAGAAAAAATAATAAGAGTTCAATATAGTAGTATTATATAAACAACAAACATTGCTATCGGAAATCTGATACTGTAATCCGGATTATATCGGCAAGAAAGGCAACTGCAACTGAAGCAAGACAATACCATGAATTTTAGAAGAGAGGTGTTTGTATGAGAGAGGAATATGATTTTTCTAAGGCAGTAAAAAATCCATATACAAGAAAAGCAAAAAAGCAGATAACGATAAATATTGATAGTGATACAATTGATTATTTCAAGGATCAGTCTGAAAGTTATGGAATTCCTTATCAGACACTCATTAATTTATATTTGTCGGATTGTGCTAAGGAACAAAAGAAATTACAAATATCTTGGAAGTAAATGAAAAAAATGCCTACCCTTTTATAGACAGGATAGGCATTTTTAAATCTAAGCCATATTTTTAATAATAAATTTCATTCTTATTTTTTTGTTCAATTTGATGTTCTAACTTTTCATGTTCGATCTGATTTTTTATCGACTGGATATCCTTTTTGAATGCTCTGTTGATTTTGTGCATAGCATTCTGCATTGTATGAAGACCAGATTGTAAATTGTTTTCTGCAATTATTCTGTTATTTAGTTCAGAGTTTAAATGATAATGTATAAATTCTACACTGCCTTTCGTTCCGGATTGTGAATGGATTTCCCTATCATACTCTTTCATTTCTTTCAAAATCGAATTGCCTAATCTTGTATATAGTTCTTTTTCTTTGTTGGTTGCATAATTGTTAGATGTTTTGGTACCTGTTCCATAGGCTTTTGTATATTTATCTTGTTGGATTTTAACCGCCTTCATTAATTCTCTGTATTCTGAAGCGTGAAATTTTTGGATGTATAATTTTGATAATTCATTTAAATCCAATCGGGTTTTGTTTCCTAAATTTGTATGATTATAATTCCAATAGCGTTTATCCTGTGGTAGCTCATTATATACTTTTAAAAAAGCAAGACGAAGATCCTTATCATAAGCAATGCGTTGCTCCCTCTTGGATCCAACAATACTATTTCTAATTAAATTATTGATGATAGTATTTTCTTCTTGTTGCATTAAGATGGCATTAACGACAGATGCCTTTCCCATATCCAACGTTGATTGCTTCCAAACTCCTTTAGGTTCACCATCATCCCTGATTGGACGATGTGTCTCTCCAGGTTCGACAGTTGCAATATGTATGTGAATATTATCAGTATTATAATGGATGGCTGCAGACCATATAGCAGAATCATCAATCATTTCTTTTTTTAGCATTTTTCTCATGCAATTTCTTGTAAGCTCCTTCAGCTTATCTACATCTAAATCATTAGTCTCAGACTTGTATAATCCTTGCTCCTCAAGCCAACGATTATCAAATGACAAAACCGTCTGCCACATTAGGTTCTCATTTTCTTGAGATGCTTCAAAAAGCTTCTTTAATTGTTTTTTTTCGCTTTTTTGAATGCTATCTGAATTTTCTGTAAACAATTCTGATGTTTTCTCCGGATTTCCCATGTAGTCTACATATCCATTCCATTTATCAGAATACTCATTTCTTATTGCTTCATCTCTATCCAGATAATCTATATATCCTGCAAAAACAGAACTATGAGGTCTTACAAATTTGCTTACCAGAACAACACCGGCATTAATGGTCTCACTCATGATTCTTCCAATCCTTTCTCTGCTTGAATGCAGCAATTTTATCTTTGACATATTTCCGGCAGACAGATAAGGTTGTGGTTTCATTAAACTCAGTAGTCATAGGTTTGACATTAAATTGATAAACAATAGAATTCAGCATTTCTAACATTACTTGTGAATTTATATCCGTTGCATTGGTACTAATACGGATTCTGGTTAAGATTTTATATAAGTCTTCAGATACTTTTGAGGAAACAATTTGTGAAATATTTCTATTGTTTTCGTAATCAAGTAAAATAAACTCGATGGTTTTATTGATTGATGAGATATTGCGTTCTTTTTGTACTCTTTTCAAAATAATTTCTGCTTCATCCGATAAATTTATATGTTTTTCCATTTTTATTACCTCATCTCTATCATTTCTTTTAGTTCTTCCAATGTCTTTGTAAAATCATTTAGCTGTTCCGTATTTTGTCCGATGATTTTAGCAATATTTTTAACTAAGGTACTGTATTCATCCCGTTCCTCCCGGAATACATCTACGGTTGCCATGCGATTGATTTGTTGTAGAAGATATTGTTGTCTGGAAATATGTATCTGTTTTGCTTTTTCATCAATTGACCGTACAGTTGCTGGATCTAAATCTCTTATAATTATGTCCATATTATTCCTCCTCTCTATTGCTGTCCACCCGGTGGACAGAACTCTCCAGCCCTTGTATTTACTGGGCTGACAGGCATTTTAATTTTTTCCTTTTTTTGATAAAATTGGTCTATTAAATTGTTGTAATACTGGATTAAATCCTGTAAGGATTTGTTTTCCTTTTCAAGTTGTTGGATTTTTAGATTCAGTTGGTCTATTTTTTGTAATAATTCAAAATTTGATAATGATTGGTCAATGGATATTGTCTTAGGAATCTCGTGACCGGTTAATACATATTGTGCATAAGAATCAAGATACATGATTTGTTTTCTTTTGCGTATATGAATACGCAGCTCAGGATGTCTTTTGATCTGTTGGTATACTGCCTGAACAGAAACCTTTTTTTCATTTGCAAAATCTTTAATGCTAATTAGCATAAAACATCAACTCCTTTTTCATAATAAAATACTCGTCTGTTAAATAGGACATAATATAGATTCTATATGGATTACGCAATATAAGGTTTAAACGTTTTTTTAAACTTTTTTCCGTGAAAACATACTATGATTAATGTAGATATGGTATAATATTGTAAATTCAATATTTACGAGGAAATAATTTAAAGTGTTTTAAATGTTTTTTGGATAAAATCTCAGCCGTAAAATTAATATTATGTCCATAAATATGGACTATTCCTCTAAAAATTGCTATCACTGAAACGTTAGGCTTTGCCTAACATATCATGGCACATGATATCACGTTTCCCTTATGCCCTTTTTTAAAACTGGGGTTTTAAAAAACTATGCGAGCGCATAGTACAAGTTGATGTGTGTATTGTAAAACAATACATAGTTGATATTATATATTGACCCATACGAGCCGATATATGTATTATACCTAACCAGGCAACAATTGTAAAGATGAAAGACCGGAAAGAAAAAGGAGAAGTGTATGGGAATCAAAAGAAAAATTATGGATAGATTTTTCCAAAAAGAAATTAGTAAAGAAATATACAATGCAAAATCAGAAGTATATGCTAAAGTACATGGTGAAATTGCGGAGTTAAAAAAACAAAATAATGAACTTGAAAAAATAAATAGGCATTTGGAAATTATATATAATATTTTTGAAAAATACCAAGATGCTAAGATAATTGGAATTGAAAAAAATTTAGAAGGGGAAGAGTTTTTTGTCGTTCTTCAAGTAAAAATGGAAACTATTTTACTAATCAATGAATTTAATTTGAATTGTGCTTCTTTATTATACTATGAAATATATCAGGGAGATACCAAAAAAATTGAACTTGTTGATTTGTTACCAAGAAGGGTTAATTTGCATGAAGGCGAAATATTAGTGTCTGCGTTAATAAATTATGGAAAAGAAATTAATGCAACAAAAATATTTGGTAAACTTTCACCTGTTGATAATGATCATAAGGATAGACGAAATCATTTTTATGAAAAAATGGGATTTACAATTAATGGAAGTAAAATTGAAATGGAATTAAATTAATTATTAAAAATAGTAAGAGGTATCGCAAACACGATACCTCTTTTTTGCTCTGTCCACCCGGTGGACAAAACCTGCCAGCCCTTGTATTTACTGGGCGGAATGGCATTTTATTTTTTTACTTTTTTAGATGGTTTTCGTAGCTTCTGGTATATGTATAGAACTTAACTGCATCAATTTCTAAAGCGTTAAGGATTTCTGAACGTTTCATTTTCTTGCTTCTCCACTGTTCATGGTACCAAGCAAAGTTTTCCGGTAATTCAACAATAGGTCTTCCCATATGTACGCCCCTTGCTTTAGCTGCAGCTATTCCTTCTGCCTGTCGTTGGTGGTTCATGAGTCGTTCCTGCTCTGCGACTGCAGCTAATACTTCAACCATAATATTATTGACCATATCGAGAACCCAGTCTGCTTCACCAAAGTCTTGCATTGTTGTTGGAATATTGGCTATCCGAACATGGACTTTCTTATTTTGAAGCTTGCTTAACTCTGATTTGATTTCATCCTTGTTACGGCCAAGTCGATCTAATTCCTTTATGTACAGAGTGTCTCCAGACTTCAATTTTCGAAATAATTTTTTGTAGGCAGGCCGGTTAAAATCCTTTCCTGATTGTTTGTCAACAAAGATATTTTCTTTTGGGATTTCCAATCCGGTAAAAAAATCAACTTGTCGATTGATTTTCTGTTTTTTTTCCGAGACTCGGATGTAACAATACTTTGCTCCTGAATTCTCTTTGATTTTTTCTTGTTCTGTTTTTTTGTTCATAATTGAACCTCCTCGTAATAATGAATTTGTATTATTACAATGCATAAAAAATGAAGCAAAAACTAAGGCTTTTGCTTCATATACGTATAATATATAAAAATTGTTAAAAAGTCAATAAACTTAGGTAAAAAAAGATGGTTATGTTGGTATTTATTACAATGAATATATATAACAACAAAAACCTTGGCTTTCGTTATGTATATATTTATGAGTGTGTCCTGACGATTTAGAACAGGAAATATTCATAAATATATATGTAAAAATATATATTTATCGTTCATATTAAAAATATGGACATCCTACCTTGACAAAAAAATTATCGTGGATAATTTCATAGCAAACTACAGATGATCCTCTTATGTGTAGGGAGACCTGCGAGCGGAATACATAGCCTTCATTATTAATATATCGATATTAATTGATGAGGGATGTCTATTTAAACCAGTCTATTGGCACGATGGCGAGCGATGACAGCATAGGAGGTAAGGAATCACCGGACTGATATTGATATGTTACTCCGTATAAGAGCGGGGAGGAAGGACAAGTTGGTGGGAGATTATAAATTGGATCGTTAAAACCACTGCTGTTAGTCGACTGGTAAGCCTGCCGGCTGTCTGTAGAATGCATTTTTATTATGATGAATGAATATGTTGTATTAAGACCGTAGGAGGTTTAGGTATGAATAGTTCAGAATATACAGTGGAACGTGAATTTCTTAATAAAATTTCAGTTTCTGAAATGATAAGGAAAATTATTTTATCCCACCAAGTAGAAGAAAAATAATTACAAGAAGTAATGTAAGTATGATATAATAACACAGATACAGTAAATGGTGAGAAATGAATAATAATTTTAGATATTATAACGCAGGATTATATATTCGATTATCAGATGAGGATGGTGATAAAGAAGAAAGTGACAGCGTGACGAATCAACGTAAATTACTATTGGGATTTTGTTCCAGACAAGAAGACCTATTGGTAAAGGATCTATACATTGATGATGGTTTTTCCGGAACTAATTTTAACAGACCGGATTTTAAACGTATGATTCGTGATATTGAGAATCAGGTGATAGATTGTGTTATTGTAAAAGATTTATCAAGATTTGGAAGAGATTATATTGATTCCGGAAAATACTTAGAACGGTTTTTTCCCCAACACGGAATTCGTTTTATCGCAATAGCAGACGGAATTGATAGTAACAAGAGTGAATATGATTTGATGCTTCCTATCCGAAATATTTTTAATGAACAATATGCAAGAGATATATCGAAAAAGATTCATTATACAATAGATACTAAGCAGAAGGCCGGGGAATTTATTGGAGCTTTTCCCTGTTATGGATACAAAAAGGATCCCAATAATAAAAATAAGCTTATTGTAGACGATTATGCTGCACAAACGGTACGCAGAATATTTGATTTGTTTCTTCAGGGCTTTGGAAAACAAAGAATTGCCCGAATTTTGAATGAAGAAGGGATACTATCACCAACTGTTTATAAACAAACAAATGGAGCGAATTACCAAAATGGACATAAGCGTAGCGGAAAATCAATAACATGGCATTATTCCACCATTAATGTGATACTTCATAATGAAATGTATATAGGAAATATGGTGCAGGGAAAGCATAAGCAGAGTTTTGGAGTAAAGAAGAAATCTGTTAATAAAGATAATTGGATTATTGTAAAAAATACGCATGAAGCTATCATTGATATCGACATATGGAATAAGGCTCAAGTGTTATTGGAACGTCGTACACGTAAGTTAGATTTATCGACGAACCAACATATTTTTGCAGGCTTTTTAAGATGCGGAGATTGCGATTTTGCAATGAGTAAGGTTTCTTATATGAAGAAAGGTCAGCCGGTATTTCGCTATTGTTGTAGTAATTATAAAAAAAATGGAAAAGAGTATTGCACCAATCATTTAATAGAATGTGAAGTGCTGGAGAAAATTGTGTTGAATGATTTAAAACAAATTATTCAAAATATTTCTGATTTGGAAGAGTTGGCAAAGCCTTCAATACGAAAACAAAGTTATCATGATAGAGATAATCAAATTAAAATGTTAGAGAAGGAACTGATAAGGTGCCAGAAAATTCAACAGTCATTATATGAGGATTATAAGGAGGGAATTTTAACAAAAGAGGAATTTCTTTCATATAAGATTGATTATTCAGAAAAACAAGAAAATATAAATAAACAAATTGAGTTTTATTCGAAAGAATCATCCGTACAGGAAAATGTAATCAGGAATGAGTGGTTGGAAAAGTTATTAAAGTATAAAACGATTGATAAGTTAGATCGCTCAATTGTTGTTGAGATGATTAATGTTATTTATATATATGAAAATAAGAGAGTGAAAATTGTTTATAATTTTTCCGATGAATTAAGTGATTTATTTGAAGAACAAATGGATTTGCACAAATAACAATCAGGACACGGCGGATGGGACAACGGAGCATCCTATAACGGACGATTGGAAAAAAATGATAACCTGCGGCTGGCACTTGCGGTAGGTAATAAGCTGGAGCAGGACGGTTATCCGGTATTTTATACAAGAACAAATGATATGTATCAGAGACCTGTTGATAAAGCAATGATTGCAAATGCCAGTGGCGGGGATTATTTTGTCTCCTTCCATAGGAATGCTGCGGCATCTCCTAATCTATATAATGGGGTGCAGACCCTTGTGTTTAATGATTCGGGGATTAACAAAGTATTGGCAGATAATGTGAATCAGGGAATGGTAGGTGTTGGATTTAAGGATCTTGGTGTTGAGGAGCGAAAGAATCTGGCAGTTTTAAGGAGAACAAAAATGCCGGCTATCTTAATTGAGGCAGGTTTTATTGACTCTGATAAGGATAATCAGTTGTTTGATAATAATTTCGACCAGCTGGTAAATGCAATTGCAACCGGAATAGAACAAAGTGTTGGAGCAAAGGGGAACAATGACCCTGCACCGCCCGCAATACAATATGGTGTACAGACCGGTTTGTACAGACGGGTTGAAAATGCCAGATATGCATTAATGGAACTGATAAACAGGGGATATGATGCTGAGATTATTGAGAAGCCGCCATATTATGCAGTTGTGGTTGGTGACGAAGCTAATATTGATTCTGCCAGAAAGCTGGAGCAGCAGCTGATAAAGGACGGCTATAACACCTTAATCATTAACAGAGGATAGCATAGTAACAAATTGGTAACATTTTCTTATAAAATATTTAATAAAAAAATGATAGTATTTTTATAACAGTGTGATATACTGAATAAGTAGTTTACATAATTACTTATTTAAACTGAGGAATGCTATGAAGTACTTAATAAAGATAAGAAGATTTTACAGAAAATATATAAAACACAGTATTAAAAGATTTATAAATTATGTGATTGGGCATATTAAGGAACCAAAGGTTTTGTATCCCACATATATCATAGTGGCTAGTCTTTTTTGTATACTTGCCACCCAGCTTTCACATGGAAGTGATTTTAGAATCTGGCTGTACAGATTAACCCATGATGAGATAATTAATAAGGGGATTGCAACGGAGCTTAGAGAATCAGAGGACAATTATGGTATATTTTTAACCAATTACCGGTTTCAAAGCTTTGGTGCCACCAATCCCAATGAAGTCGATGTAAATGCACCTATGGTTGCATTGACCTTCGATGATGGACCCAGTACCAATGCCACACAAAGAATATTAACGGTATTGCGGGATAATTATTCCAGGGCAACATTTTTTGTGGTGGGAACCAATGCAGAAAAGTATCCTGAGCTTTTGTCTGAGATATCAAATGCAGGCTGTGAAATAGGAAACCACAGCTATTCCCATAAAGACCTGACAAAACAGGATACGGCAGGAAGGGAAGAGCAGCTGGCACTTGTAGACCGGGCAGTGAATAAAGCAACCGGAGAGAATACCACTGTTATAAGACCGCCCTATGGGGCATATAATGATGAGGTGCTAAATGAACTACAGGTTCCTGTTGTGTTGTGGAATCTTGATACAGAGGATTGGGATTGCCGTAATGCACAGGTGATTGTTGATAACGTAATGAGCAAAGTGAAGGATGGGGATATTATATTAATGCATGATATTTATGATTCTACAGCCGAAGCGGTGGAAATGTTAGTTCCAATGCTTAAGGAACAGGGATATCAGGTAGTAACCGTCAGTGAGATGGCTCATTACAAAGGAAAAGATTTGGAATGTCATAAGGCATACGGAGAAATAAAAGGTGAAACACCATGATGTGTTTCACTTCAGACTGTAGACAAAGTCCGCGACATTCGTCGCGGGCTTTTCTCGTAAAAAGA
>JBJENX010000181.1:0-35071 GCA_051880415.1 Lachnospiraceae bacterium
GGAAATGAAGGAAACAGTATTACAGGCAGTGGATTATACAAATACAGAGGCTGAAAAATATAATAAGCGTGTACGTATATGTAATGCAATTGCCACTTTATTGGTGGCAGTATATACAATTTTAAAGGATACCGCTATTTATAATGACAATTCTATTGTTATGGCGGGAACAGATTTTGCACAGGGAATGGCAATCGGTATGTTATTAGTAGGGTTGATTATGTCAAGTCGCTATGGTGTAAAGATAAGAGCTTTTAAGCAGAGATTGTTAAAAAAGAATGCCATTTAGTCACAGATAGAATGTGATATAATTTGTAATACTTGCTTTTATGGGCTATTTGGACGATAGTAATCGGTCTGAACAGCCCTATTTTTATGTCTTATTTTTGAGTAAGTAGGTGTAACCATTGCGAAACCAGTTATTGTCCCAAACATGAAAATAATGTATCATATTGATGTTGAAGTACCTGTTGTGAGATGTAAAAGTTTAGCTGAAGTATCTTATCCGATTCTTCAGGAAAAGGGTTTTTATGCAATAGATATCGATGATTATATTGGGGTTTGCAGAGTGTGTAAATCGTGTGGAATTATTACTGCTCAGGATTTTGATGAGATTGTTGATCGTTTTGTTAGGAAAGCTCAAGTCTTCTACCACTCATTTAAAGAGTATGCAATGGCATGTCTTTACGGTGCTTTGTATAACGTTTTGTATGATACTCCAAACTTGAATGGTGTTAGGCAATTTATAGATATACAGAAAGAAATAATTATCAGCTTGTTTGAAAAGGATGCACCATGGCAGCGCTATGCTTGGTATAAGCCGGAGGAACGGGAGTGGGTACAGATTTATCCAGGTAATCCAGGCTGTTTTGTGACAAAAATGGCTATGGAAAAGGGAATTGGATATATGTATAGAGAGAATGGTTCACCTAATAATCCGGATTCGGGATGGAGATTTTTTCATGGAGATGAATCAGAGAGTTATGCTAATAATGCTGATAACATTCAGGTTGTTAGTCTAAATACAATATGTAATTAAAGAAAAAACAACATTCATCGCCGTGGATGAATGTTGTTTTTGTATTACATGATTTACATGTTATAAATTGCAGATGCGGCCCCAAGGATTCCTGAAATGATGCAAAATGCAATACCACAAGCTGAACAAATAATACCTGCAATAGCCATGCCGGGTTTTTTACCTGTATCCGGATTTGGTTTTTGCATGCATCCAAGAACAATACCAACAATTCCAAGAATAATACCTAAAATTGTACAACAACATGCAAAAAGGATACTGAAAATACCCAATACAAGAGATGCAATTGCCATTCCCTGTGAAAAAGGTTCTGCAGGAGTTGAGGTATAGGAAGCAGTACTTGCTGTGTTGTTTGTAGCTTGTGAATACTGATTATTATATCCATAAGTCTCTGAAACCATTGGCTGTGAATAATCAGATGGATATGTTTCGCTGGTTACGGGCTGAGAATAAGGTGTTGCAAATGGATTATTCTCAACAGGCATGGTAACAGGAGTTTCTTCCATAACAGGAGCAGCGGCCTCAACAGGAGTGCTGTTAGTAACAGGAGCAGCAGCTTCAACAGGAGTGCTGTCAGTAACAGGAGCAACAGTCTCGACAGGAGTGCTGTCAGTAACAGGAGCAGCAGCCTCAACAGGAGTGCTGTCAGTAGCAGGAGCAGCGGTCTCAACAGGAGTGCTGTCAGTAGCAGGAGCAGCGGTCTCAACAGGAGTACTGTCCATAACAGGTGTTGCAGGTGTGATAGGAACTGCAGGATTTAAAGGTACAGTAGGTTCTATGTCGTCCATAGTAAACTTTGTATTTGTGTTTTCTGAATTGGTTCCGTTCATATTTGTATTTTCGTCCATGATCTATCCCCTTCCGTAAATAATATAATGATAATATATCACTATAAAATGGCTTTTGTAAAGTCAAACACATATTTATTAAATAAAAATAATGAAAAAATAGTCTATATATGATATTATATATAAAAAATGGTCAGAAAATTGTGAAAAATATATAATTGTCATGATTGGCAAATGCCAAAACTGGCAAATTGTATAAAATTTAGTGAGGGGTTTGTTATAATATGTTTTGGGTTTTATAAGGAGAAATGTTTATGAATAAGTTGACAATATTTATAGGAAATCAAGAACCTCAAATATATGATTTGGATGAGTTTAAGAAAGATGATGTCACCTTTGGTCGTGGTTCGTTGCATGGCGGAGAGGGGGCACCTCAAAATGATATTCGGGTTGCAAAAGATGTTGTATTTGTTTCTCGTGCCCATTGTACGTTTCATAAAAGAAATAATAGCTGGTATATATCGGATGATGGCAGTGTTAATGGGATTGAGTTTAATAACAGTAAAATATCTGAACAACAGATTCATGATGGTGATAAGTATTATATTGGTAAATCGGTAAATGAAAGATGTGTCATATCAGTCAGTATAAGTAATGGTGAGGTAAATGCAGATACTTTGCCTGACCGGTTTTCATTACAAAACAAAGAACGTTATTTAATTGGTCGTGACAGAGATTGCGATTTGAGAATTAATCACCCTTCTGTTTCCAGACATCATTGTATTATTACAAAGGAAAACGGGGCATTTTACATAGCAGATAATAACTCAATGAATGGTGTGATTTTAAATGGTACCACATTAAGCCAAAAGACAAAACTCCAACAAATGGATAAGATTGTAATTGCGGATACATTTCTTTTGTTCTGTGATAACTTCTTATATTTTATCCAGAATGTCGGTGGTGTCAGTGTAGTTGCCAACAACATATGTAAGATTGTTAAGTCGAAAGGACAGGAAAAGTATATTACGGATCATGTTAATTTATCTATTGAACCGGGAGAGTTTGTTGCAATTATTGGTGGTTCGGGAGCAGGAAAGACAACCCTTTTAAATTGTTTGTCGGGAATGGCAAAATTTAATTATGGGGATGTAATGATTAACGGTGAAAGTATTAAATCCAATAGTCGAAGTATTCGAAGTATTATTGGTTATGTACCCCAGAATGATATTGTATATGATAACTTGACACTGGAAAAGATGCTTTTCTATTCTGCACAGCTGCGTATGCCAAAGGATACTTCGAAAGAGGAAATAAATCGGAAGATTGAAGAAACACTTGATATGGTTGAGTTGAAAGCACATCGCAATACTGTTATCAGCCGATTGTCCGGAGGACAAAAAAAGCGTGCCAGTATAGCGGTTGAGTTATTAGCATCGCCAAAACTTTTCTTCCTTGATGAACCGTCTTCCGGTTTGGATCCGGGAACTGAAAAGAATCTTATGGCATTGCTTAAAAAATTAGCATCATCAGGAAAAACTGTTATTATGGTTACCCATACAGTTCAAAATATCGGGATGTGTGACAGGGTGATTTGTATGGGGAACGGTGGACTTCTTTGCTTTTCGGGAAGACCTGAACATGCCTTGAAATTCTTTGGAAAAGAAAATATGACAGACATCTACGAGGATTTAAATGAGCATTCTAAAGAGGTGTCCCAAAGATACAGCAGGATGACCAATAATCAGAGGCAGGGTGAGTCTCCAAAACAGGATGTTACAGAAAAAAAAGAAGAAAGTAAGAAAAATGGAATGCATCAGTTTATAGTCATGACGAAGAGATATGCTGAGATAACATTTCGGAGTAAAAGCCGGCTGCTATTGCTTATGTTAATGCCACTAATTTTGGCATTGCTGGTGTGTATTGCGTTCCAGGCGGATGGTAATTTATACAATTATTTAGGATTATCTGTTGATAGAACCAGCTTGCCTTTCCTTGTGGGCGGAGATACCATGAGACTGATGTTTGCATTCTCCTGTGCGGCCTTCTGGGTTGGAATATTTAATTCCATACAGGAGATAAGCAAAGAGCAATTAATATATAGAAGGGAACAATTTACAGGAGTTAAACCTTTTCCATATGTTATGTCGAAGGTGGTTATTACCGGAATGATATGTGTTGTTCAATCTGTTATACTAACATTGGTATTTGTTTTTTTGACGAATACTATTGCAACAATAGATGGAAATATGGAATCTGCCACAGCATTGACGCTTTCCATGAATGAAAGCGGAATTGTATTTTCAAGTTTGCCTTTAGAGATATTTGTAACTACGGTATTGACCCTCATTAGTGCAATGAGCCTGGGCTTTACCATATCTGCAGCAACCTCAAATGATATGGCATTGGTAATATGTCCGGTATGTTTGTTGCCTCAAATATTATTTGCAGGAGTTGCATGTGATTTGTCGGGATTCACTGAAAAGATTTCTAATTTTATAACCTGCCGTTGGTCATGTATTGCATATTTTGCATCTTCAGCAATTAACGATATGTATGAATCTTGTACATATGAAACAGGTTCTTGGACGATGACAGATTTTTCTAATGGATTTGGTATTGATGAAGCATACTCAGCGTATAAGACTTATTTATTTGGATTAAATCCGGTATTAAGTGCATGGGTTGCATTGATACTTATGTCAGTTGTATGTATCGTAGCAGCAGTCTTGTTGTTACGTTTTAAAAAACAGAAAAAATAATTATAAGAAGGAAGGTAAAAATTATGAAGAAAACAACAAAAGGAATTATGTTACTCACAGTTGCAAGTATGGTTTTAACAGGTTGTGGTGCAGGTGGCGCATATTCAGGATATTCATCTGCATACAATAAGGTTACTGCTAATGGTGGTCTGGACGCAGATTTTGACGTTACGATTACAATGGATGGAGAGACCTCAAATGATACCGGTAATTTTAAGTTAGACACTTCTGATGGAAATAATATTTTATATTACGAAATGGAAGTGGGAGATGACACAATCACACAGTTTTCTGATGGTGAATATATTTACACAGACGCACAGGAGCATAAAACAAAATATTCAATGAATTCTAAGCCATCAGCATCTTCAGATAAACAAGAAACAAAGCAGAAGGATTCGTCAGGAACATTTAATACTTCAGAGTTTATTAGTCAATTTTCTAGTTTCTTAGAGGCCGGTAAGATTAAAGAATTGGGTATGTTATCACCAATTGAGCAGGCTGCTATTACGGATATTTCAGAAGAAGGCGGTGTATATACATTAACGTTTTCAGACAGTCTTGTTCAGAAATATTTAAATCTTATGATTGAAAATGAGACAGGAGAAGCTTCCGGTGATACATTAAGTATTGATGAGTTAAATGATTTTACCTATAAGGCTACATCTTCAAATGATATGATTACAAAGGTTGAGTATAGTGGAACAATGGTAGTTAAAGTTCCTGCATCATTAATGGCATCAGGTGAAGAGACTTCTTATGATTTGGATTTCGATATTGTAATTACATTTAATAACCCTGGTGAAGCTGTAAGCATTGATTTGCCATCAACGGATGGATATGAAGAAGTTAAATAATATTAGATAGGACAGATAAGATGATAGAGTATAATCCTACAGAGATAAAAATTGAAGATCGCCAGTCCCTGATTCATTTAGGTAGTCTGGATTCCTTTGATATTACAGAAGGTGGAAAGAGAGCTGCAAAATTAATTTTAGATTATATCCAGGGGAAGGGCGAAAATAAATTACGTAAGGCAATAAAAATATACGAAGAAATCATCCCAAATGAAAATTTTGGTGGTGAATATACTGCGCTTGAGTGGTTGTGTAAATATTTTCTTGCAGATGATGACGCAAAGAAGGAATTAACCGCTCCGCCTATGGTTAATAGTTTTAAAAACATGATGACGGATAACGGATATGATAATTTAATTACTTATTTACAGTATAAGTACCATATTGTTGAGTATGGACCGGGAGATAATACAGAGTTAAAGGCCCGTATGCGTTTCCTTGAGGATTTTATTTTATTTAATAATCCGGATCGTGAACGTTGGGAAACTACCCGTGAGAATATGAATAAATTTAATATTCAGGAAGGAATGTCTGTAGCAGATGTAGGTTGTGGTCCCGGATATTATACATTTCGTTTTGCAGATGTCGTTGGAGAAAATGGAAAAGTATATGCCATAGAGACAAATCCAAGACATTTGGATTATTTGAACAGGTACGTTTCTGATTATAATATTTCAAATGTAGAGGTTGTAGAGAGTACCTTTGAGGGGATTGGATTGTCAAAAGATGTAAAAGTTGACGTGGTATATTTATGTTCATTGTATCATAATGTTTATGCAGCTTTTACTGATGCTGAGCGTGATAGTTTTGTAGGAAGTATTCGGCATGCGTTAAATGATGACGGACGTTTGATTATTGTGGACAATGATTTGGTCACGGAGGAAGAATTGCCATATCATGGACCATATGTTAATAAAGCTATGTTGATTAGTCAGCTTTGGTATTATGGTTTTCGATTAACAGATACCTTCCAGTTTACACCCCAAAGATATGTGTTGATGTTTGACAAGGTAGACATTCCTGAACCACAAAGTGGAGATAATGATAAGGCACCGGCGGATGTGGTTTTAGTTAATTCAGCTGCATCTCTGGTTCGATATCGGATTATCGGAACGTCTACATCCGGTTATACAATACGGGGCAAGCGTGCCGGTCGTATAATGTATGAAGGATTAATAGAAAAAGATAGGGATAAGCTTCAAAAAGCTTATGAAGCATTTGAGAAGTTATATCCTCTTGAACGTGTTGGTGATGATTATACGGCATTAATGTGGTTTATTTCTTATTATTTGGCAGATACTGATAAGAAAAAAGAAATGACAGAAGATGCCTTGGTAAAGTTTTATTGCAAGTATTTCTGTGATGAAGATTATAACAGATTAAAAACATATTTATTATATAAATTTCATTTGGAGTTGCCAAATCAGGAGGACGCATCCATTGATACGAACTTTGATTATACGGGAAAGGATTTTCCGATTCCAACCTTAAATGAATGGAATGAGTTTTTGATATTTAATAATCCTAATCGATATCTTTGGGAGAGAACTTATGAGATGCTTGATTTTATTAATATCAAGGAAGGTGAGGTTGTAGCTGATATTGGATGTGGCGGAGGATTTTTCTCATGGAAATTCTCTCAGGCAACCGGTCCAAAGGGAAAAGTGTATGCCACAGAGATTAACAAAGATGCTCTCGGATATTTAGAATCCTTTGTGGAGTATAGTGGCGTGCAGAACATAGAAACAGTAGTAGCCAAGATGAATGATGCCTGTTTGCCGGAGAATTCATTGGATGTTGCTTATATGTGTTCGATGTATCATGCTGTATATATTACGGATATTGAATTTGTAAAGGATGAATTTATTGCCAGTATTCATAAAGCATTGAAACCGGATGGAAGGCTTGTGATTGTTGATAACAATATCACTGAAAACGGAGTTCCGTCATATTATGGACCGGGTATCATGCCGAAATTAATTGTTTCACAGCTTAGTCATTATGGATTTGATCTGGTAGATTCATCATATTTGGTTCCTCAACGTTTTACTTTGGTATTTAAGCAGAATCCGGATTATGTACCGCCAGTGAGGAAGGAAAGCGAGAAGAGAAAGAATGGGCAAAATAAAATTAAAAATATTTTGCGATAAAAATATTCGTGCCAGAACAGAAACCTGGTATGAGGTCAGTGAGAGGGGTAAAGCGGCTTTTATTGGAGTCGCATGCCCTACAGAGGACAGTATAAGTGGCCAGGCATGTGAGAAGGTTTTGTCTGTAGTTTCTAATAGCTTTATGAGAAGGCCATCTGTAGAAGATATTGCAATGATTAATATAGATGGTTTTTTGAATCAAAGCGTATTTCCTCTTCAGGAACCTCGTCAGGCTTCTCTTTGCAGCACAGCTTTTATATTTGTTATGAAGGGAAAAGCAAGATATTCATTAACAGGAATGACGGGAGTGTTTCATTTTTTGGATGGAGAACTGATAGAAACAATTAAACCGATAAATGATAAATTATATGGTTGTTCTATGAGATGGGACTCTGATTTGCAAGAGCCAATTGATTTGTCATCAGGTTTACATGAATTTCTGATTTGTAGTAATAAGAAAGAATTATCTATTACAGAGGAAGAAGCGAAGAAAATATATAAAGCGAATAAGCCAAATCAAAGTGAGGAGCTACAGGTTGATTCGGTAATGGAGGTGGAAGGTGCAATTTTATTTGTTTCCTTACCGGAAAGAAAAAAAGGCTTTCTGTTTTCTAAAGGGAGAAAATCATGAAACTGGAAGATAAGGTAATGAGTAAGAAAATATTTGGTATGGTAATGGCTGTGATTTCATTGGTTATAACAAATGTTTGGACAATTGATGGTCTTACTGTACAGGCAATGCATACTTTGGGAGTGTTGTTGGCAACATTATTTTTACAAATATTTGAATCATTTGATTTGAGTGTTTCGTGTTTGTTATCATCTGCACTTTTGTATTTGTTTGGTTGTGTTGATAATATATCAGATGCCTTCAGTGGGTATACCAATCATGTTTTATATTTTACATTGGCATCTTTTGGCGTATCACTGGCTTTTCAAAAATCTATCCTTAGTAAAAAATTATTAAGCATAATGATACCGAATAAAAAAATATCGGTCAGAAAACTGACTTTTTTATTTATGGTATGTGCTTCAACTTTATCTTCTATCATGTCAAATGTGGCGGCAGTTGTAATTTTTATTCCTTATGTGGAAATGTTTCTGGAATATTATCATGATGAAACGGCTAGAAAGAAAACTGCTAAGACAATGTTTATTGGACTTGTTGTAGCAGCTATGTCCGGAGGTATGATTACTCCTGCAGGTTCCAGTGTGAATCTAATCAGTATAGATATGCTAAAAAATTATACAGGCAACGGAATTCGTTTTATTGATTGGATGAAGGTGGGTCTTCCACTGGCGGTTGTGGTGCTGATAATTGCATTTTTGATTATTACGTTGGTATTTCCACCGGTAGAGCCGGGGGAAACAGAGTTGACACAGTATTTATCGGTAATAAAGGAAAAGAAGAAATTTCGCTCTATGGATATATATATCGGAGTATTGATTGGAGGGATTGTTTTTACATGGATTATAAGTTCATGGATTCCCGCCATTAACATAACCGTAACATCCTTGATTGGGTTAGCATTAATGTTCCTTCCAATGTTTCCTGTTATGACGTGGGAAGAATTTTCGGGTACCAATAGTTGGGCAACCTTTTTTATAGCCGGTAATCATATCTCAATTGCTTCTGCGGTTATTGCAACAGGATTGTGTGATTATTTTGCAAAAGTATTGTTCCATTCTAATGGTGATATGCCACTTGTGTTGGTGATTGCGCAGATTGCTACGATTACATTTATTTTTATGGCATTATTGCCATCAGCTCCGGCTGTTGTAACCATATTATCACCAATTATTTTGTCTTTTGCTGTGGCAAGTGGGTTAAATCCTACAATGTTGTTAATGGCGTGTGTATTATGCGTGCCCAATATATACTTGTTTCCATTAGATGCACCATTAATTGTAGCTTATGACAAAAAAGCATTCACAATGTTTGATTTACCGAAAGCAACAATTTGGATACAGTTAGCTATAATTATAGTGATTTCTTTATGGATTCCGTTGATTTTTTTAGTGATTTAGAAGGGAGTAAGTCGATGATTACTGAAGAAAAGAAAAAACAACTTCTTGCACATGCTCAGGAAGTTTTTGAAAAAGTTGAGGAGTATCAAAAGTTAGGATTAATATGTGATGATGGGGATTTTGTCCCATCCGTACATTATCCGCCAATTACCCAGTATCCGGACTGTGATCCGGAAGAATATCTGAAAGATTATCAATATCCGGAGGATGGGTTTATGGATGTGTATGTACATATACCATTTTGTGTACAGCATTGTATTTTTTGTCATTATCCCGGAAAAGTTGGAGAATGTAAAGAAGAGAAGGAAAAATATATTGATTATTTAATTAGGGAAATTGATCTTTACTTAGAAAGATTTAATATAGATAAAATAAAACCGAGATCTGTATTGTTGGGCGGAGGAACACCTACATATCTTCCACCGGAATTACTTGATCGTTTTCTAACTGAACTTAATAATCGGCTGGATTTATCTGCATGTAAACAATACAATGTGGATCATGATCCAAATTCATTGTTTGGTGAAGATGGTACGAAACGTCTTGAAATTATGAAAAAACATGGAATTACAAGGCTTACCATTGGTATCCAATCCTTGGATGATAGTGTTTTAAAGGTTATGAATCGACCTCATAATTCAGAACAGGCAATTGATGCAATTAAAAAAGCATTGGATTTTGGATTTGATGTAAACATTGAGTTTATATTTGGG
Organism: Lachnospiraceae bacterium; assembly: GCA_051880415.1. Classification (GTDB taxonomy): domain Bacteria; phylum Bacillota; class Clostridia; order Lachnospirales; family Lachnospiraceae; genus CAG-590. The sequence goes on from JBJENX010000181.1 coordinate 10,338, forward strand.
CATCCCGGTGAGAACCTGGATAACTGGATGGAGGTAATTGATAAAGCGGCACAATTACCGGTAGGAGAAATACAGATATATCGTTTGAAGGTGCAGGCATATGGAGATAAGCAGGGGATTATTAATACCTTTCATCGAGGTGGGGATATTATGGACATTCCTGACTTTAAAACAACAATGATGATGAAGCAGATTGCCATTGATATTTTAGAAGAAAATGGCTTTCATGAAACATTACGAAGGGTATATTCCAGAGACCGTAAGGTGTATTCTCACTATGCATACAATCAATGTTGTAACCTATATGACCAGGTTGGATTTGGTATGACAGGTTTTTCAAGTTATCATGATCGTTTTGACATTAACTCGATGTATTTTGAGGAATATTATAATATGATTGATAATGGACAGCTTCCAATTACAAGGGGTTATAAGCGTCCGTTAGAAGAGCAGGTACGTCAGGCAATTGTGTTACCCCTTAAGAATCGTTCTGTTATTAAATCAGATTTTTGTAAGAGAACCGGATTAGATTTTGATGATGTGTTAAAGGAGAAGACAGAAACCTTAATTAAGTATGGCTTGCTTGAGGATAATGGAAAAGTAGTAAAGCTGACAGAGATAGGTGGATTTCTCGCAGATGAAGTATGTGAACACTATAATTCTAATGAGTATAAGCCATTCCCAAGGGAACGTTATGCGGATGGGCCGCTTAATCCATATTTATATAACGAGAAAATTAAGTAATATAGTGACGGGTTTCAATGGGGATTTATGGGACAGGATAATAGTATTATTAAAAAAATTCCATTTAAATACAGAATGATTCATAGATTTGAAGTGGCTGTTTGTCACGGGCAGGGAGGGCGTAAGTATCAGGAAGATAGTTATGCCTATTTGTCCCGTGGTTCAAAGACATATTTTACTGCCATTGTGGCAGATGGAATGGGTGGCCTTGAAGGGGGAAAGGAGATTAGTCAATTTGTTGCGGATAAACTGTTGGAAGCCACAAATGATATCAGCCTAAATGAAAATATATATGATCAGTTATCCGCATTGGTATTGCAGTTAAATCAGGAAGCAATAGCAAGAAATATTCCCGGTGGCTCTACATTGGCATGTATATATTGTAATCCGAAAGGATTGTATTGGTGTTGTGTTGGTGATAGCAGAGTATATTTATATAGAAACGGTTTCTTAAATCACTTAAATGAAGATGGAGATTATATAAACCAGCTGTTTGTTCATGTATTAAAAGGCGAGATGCCGATAAAGTCTGCCTTTTCAGATGCTCAAAAGGATTCTTTGGTTAGTTATATGGGTTTTCGAGGGAACCTTATTGTTGATGGTAACAGGAGGCCTTTGGAAATGCAGTCAGGGGACAAAATCTTAATCTGCAGTGATGGAATATATAATTATATTCCTAAGGTGGAGATGAATAAGATGTTAGAATTACCACCCATAGAAACTGCTGTGTCAATGGAAGATTATATTCGAGGATTAGGTCATCCTCATCAGGATAATTATACTGCGGTTGTTATTGATTTTGTCTAAGGAGAAGAGAAATGAGGTTTGATATTGCAAATTATACCTGTAATGGTGGACATGAAATAAATGAAGATTCCTTCTTAGTGTCAGAGGATATGTTTATTGTAGCAGATGGATTGGGAGGACATGACAATGGAGAGGTGGCGTCGGCCTGTGCCATTTGTTGTTTTCAGGAGAGTGTTTGTACCGAATATACAAAGGAATCTATAATGGAGATGCTAGAAACTGCCCATAAGGCTGTACAGGATTTAAATAGTCCTGCAAGAACCACAGTGGCAGCTTCTTTTATTTCAGATGATTTTTTTTACTATGCAAATGTTGGTGACAGTCGTATTTATTATTTTAAAAAGGATAAGTTGTTTGCACAGTCAAGGGATCACTCAGTATGTCAGGCGGCGGTAGACGTGGGAACTATGACCTATGAGGAGATTCGAACAAGTGAAGACCGTTCCAGATTGCTTAAAGTATTGGGGAATGAAGGGGATTTAAACTTAAAAAAATTGTATGATCCGATTATAATGGAAGATGGGGATGCATTTATAATTTGTAGTGATGGATTTTGGGAGTTTGTATATGAAGGAGAAATGGAAACTGACCTTTTAAAATCTGATACTGCAGAGGAGTGGATGAATTATATGTTAAAACGGCAGCTTCTGAGAGCAAAAAATGAAGATGATAATTATACTGTTATATGTGGTATAATTCATGGAGAAGAACAGAAAAAAACAGTTGAGAAAAAGAGGTTTGGTTTGTTTAAGAAGCAAAAACGATAGGAAAGAAGAAAGGAGGATATTATGGTAAAGGTAAACGGTAAAGAGTTATGTGAAAATTGTTTTCGTGAAACAAACGAAGAAAAGTGTCCACATTGTGGTTTTCAACGTATAAACTATGTTCATGATGCTAGTGTCTTGGCGGTGGGAAGTGTGCTGTCAAAAAGATATTTGGTGGGAAGCGTTATTGGAAAAGGTGGATTTGGGATCACCTATCTTGCTTATGATATGAAGTTGGAATGTCGTGTTGCAATCAAAGAGTATTATCCTTTTGGAATTGTTTCCAGACAGGTGGGATCTACTATTGTAAGTACCGCAAATGAGGAAACGGCAGAAACCTTTAAAAGTGGTGCTCAAAGATTCTATGAAGAGGCACGTTTGGTTGCAAGGTTTAACGGTAATCCCAATATTGTAGGTGTGCATGATTTCTTTTATGAAAACGAAACGGTATATTTTACTATGGATTTGTTAAAGGGGCGCACTTTGAAACATTATTTAAAAGCAAATGGCCGTTTATCATATTCCCAGGCTGCATATGTTATGCGGGAAGTATCCGGTGCATTAATGGTTACCCATAGTGCGGATGTATTACATAGGGACATATCCCCGGATAATATAATGGTTTGTGATGATGGAACGATTAAATTATTAGATTTTGGAGCAGCAAGACAAGTCATATCGGAAGGCTCTCAAAGTCTTTCTGTTATTTTAAAACAGGGATTTGCGCCTCTTGAACAGTATCAGAAAAAAGGAAAACAGGGCCCCTGGACAGATATTTATGCACTTGGAGCAACAATATATTATTGTATCACAGGGGATTTGTTAGAGGATCCAATGACCCGATTTGATGGAGATGAGGAATTTGAATCTAATAAATACCAGATTCCGGAAGAATTTTGGGTAATTATAGAAAAAGCAACAAAGCTTCGTATGCAGGATCGCTATCAGGATGTGTTTGATTTACATGACGACTTATGTGAAATGTCTATTGTACCTGAACCCCTTGTGAAAAAAAACATGCACAGGAAACGGACTGAAAAGACAGAAGAAATAGGAAAGGTTATGACTACGGAAGATACGGATGGTGCTTTAGATATAGAGATACCGGCGACAATGCCATTAAAGGAGGAAGCCGAGATAGCGGTAACGATGCCATTAAAGGAAGAAGCAGAGGTATCTGTTACGGTTCCTGTACATGAGGAAATTCCTGAAGAGGAAGAAATTCCGCAGGCGGATACGGAAGATAAGGAATGGATTTCGGTAGAGGATAAAGAAGGGAAATTAAAAACAAAATCCAATAGAGGCTTCCGTCGCATCTGTTTCGTTATTGGGGTAGCTGTTGTGCTTATCATATCTGGCTTTTTTGTGAATAATAACAGGCATAATAAGGTAATTGATGGTGTTCGATATTATATTAATTACAGTGATCATTATGTAACTGTTTCGGGATATGAGGAGATACCTACAAAAGTGGAAATTGTTTCGGAAGTAGAAGGTGTCCCGGTTACGGTTATTGAAGCCGGTGCATTTGACGGATGCCAAACTCTTGAAACGATTAAAATACCGGATACGGTGACTTATATAGGTTCTTATTGTTTTGCTGATTGTACAAGCTTAAGTTCGGTGCAGTTATCTTCTTCTTTAGAGTCCATCGAGGAGAAAACCTTTTCGGGATGTTACAGTTTACAGGAAATATATATCCCGAATTCTGTTGATGAAATATGCTATAAGGCTTTTGAAAACTGTACAGAATTGACAGCCGTACATTCTTTAAGAGGTGTTGAATCTGTAGACTGGTCTGCCTATGATGGCTGCGGTAAGCTTGTTGAAATACCTACTATAATCAATTGAGACAGATAATAATCCAAGTTCCATAAATTATATTGCAAATTCTTGTTTAGATAAAAATAATATTGTGATATAATATTTAAATCCGGTATTAATTGTTGGAATAAAAGGGGAGACAAAAGTGATTGATGTTAATGGAAGAAAGTTATGTGAATATTGTTTTAGCGAAGTGACAGGTAATGTATGTCCGCATTGCAAGTATGTTAGTGGCAATTTTTCTATGGATAACACCCTATTAAAGATTGGAACTATATTGGAGAACCGTTATTTGATTGGTGGACTTTTGGGTAAGGGTGGTTTTGGAATTACATATCTGGCATATGATATGAAGCTTGCCTGTAAGGTGGCCATAAAGGAATATTATCCTGTTGGTATGGTTAATAGGCAGGTTGGGAATCCGATGGTAACGGTAATGAACCCCGATACCGTTAATACATTTCGTGATGGTGCAAGGAAGTTTTATGATGAGGCAAAGCTTGTGGCACAGTTTAACGGCAATCCCAATATTGTAAATGTGTCGGATTTTTTCTATGCAAATAATACAGCATATTTTGTTATGGGCTATGTTAAGGGACAGACACTTAAGTCTTTCCTGCTGGAGAATGGAACACTTTCAAAGGAACAAGCTGTAAGAATTATTCAGGATATTACCAATGCGTTACAGGCGGCACACGGGATGAATGTGTTACATCGTGATATATCACCGGATAATATTATGTTGTGTACCGATGGAACTATAAAATTACTGGATTTTGGTGCAGCAAGGGCGGTATCTAATACAATACAGCAAAATATGTCTGTTGTGTTAAAGCAGGGGTTTGCACCTCTTGAACAGTATCAAAGACAGGGAAATCAGGGCCCCTGGACGGATATATATTCTCTGGGAGCAACTATTTATTATTCTATGACCGGTAAGGTGTTGAAGGATCCAATGTCCAGAATGGAGGATGATTCAAAGTTCCTTTCTAATGAATATGGTATTCCTTCGGATATTTGGGATATCATTAAAAAATGTCTGGAACTGAAGCCGGAAGACCGTTATCATAATGTGGGCGCATTAAGGGTGGATTTACAGAATTTGGAAGTAAAACCAGCTTCATTTAATGTAAAGGCTGCATCACTCTCAAGTGACCAGTATAATTGTAGCAGACAATCGGGAATGTCTGGTCAGACGGGGAATTCTATGAGAACAGGAATGCCGGGACAGACGGGAAATCCTATGAGAACGGGAATGCCGGGACAACCAGGGAATACTATGAGAACGGGAATGCCCGGTCAGACAGGAAATACGGCCAATGGTTATGTAACCGCTCCCGTAAAGAAAGGGAATGGCAATAAAGTTCTGGTAGGTGTTTCTATTGGCGTAGGCTCTGTACTGGTATTAATTCTGGGTATTGTTATGGCAATAGGATTATTTGGTGGAAACAGTAGTGCCAATATTGCGTCTTATAAGGAATATACAAATGATGTGGCATTATTTTCCATAGATTACGACCCTTCCTTTACAGTGGAAGAGGTTGAGGATGATACAGTTTATATCTCTAACGGAAATGATTTTGGAGCAACTGTACAGTATGTTTGTTCTCTTGGGGGAAATGGATTTGTATATTCAGCAGAGGATTTTGCCAATATGGTAGAGACCAATGAAGATAAGATATATGATTTTATTGGAGATGTTACATTGGGCGAGAAGACAACTACAATGGTGAATGGAGAGACTGCATACGTATATAATTATTCTGACGGAGAGGTTGATTCTGTTTTATATGTATGTGAAGGTCAGGGGGATTTTGGATGTTATACCATTGATTTTGGAATGTCGCCAAAAAATAAGAGCAAAGGAACCTATGACAAGACAATTGAGGCTATGGTAAATAGTTTTGAAGTGCAGGGAGCTTATGAGCAGCCGGGATATGAATTGGTGGAGTTAGAGGGAATTAATTCAAAATGTATCCTGCAATCCAGTATGAAAAATGTAACCTCTTATGCTACGGATGTTGCCATTTATCCTGTTGACGGTGTGTTTGTGGAGGGTAATATCTGGATTTCCTGCAATGATTATGGAAGAGATAATCCCATAGAGGATGTGATTCAACAAAATGTGGAATCATGGATTAGTATTTCTGATGATGGTAAAGCTACCTCTGATGTAAAGGAATTTGAATATGGAAGATATCCGATTTATGGACAAAGCTTTGAAATAGATAGTGATGATATGACGCAATACTGCTGGTGTTGTATCATTGTTACACCGGATTGCTACTGGGAATTGGATATGCAAAGTACGGATGAATATGAAGAGGAAATTCTTCAGTGTTGCGATGATATTTTTAATTCCTTTGTGGATTTGAATCATGAATCGGGAATGAAAAAAGAATAGTTATTTGATAAAATGTTATAACACTTTTTGGAGGAACTGTTGTGGATGAACAAATGGGGAATATAAATTATCCCGTATTAACCAGAGATTATATAATAATAAATGTTGTGTCGGCAGGGGCGCTTTTCGTGATGGGAATCTATATAATATTACAACAGATTGATGTGATTCCTACGATTCCCTGCATGATGCATGATTTGCTTCATATTTACTGTCCCGGTTGTGGGGGCACAAGGGCAGCATTTGCCTTACTCCATGGGCATATTATTAAGTCAATATGTTATAATCCAATTTTGCTTATAGGTCTTATATTGATTGTATATTATGAATGTGGTGTGTTGTTAACAATAATAAAAAAGAATGGAAAAAAATATTACATTGCAAATGCATGGCCGGTATATGTTTATTTGATTTTTGTGTTTGTTTATGCAATTTTTCGTGATGTTATGCTATTGGGATTTCAAATTGATATGCTTCATGATTTTTTACCATGAAAATCATAAATTAATTACTTGCATTTTCTAAAAGAATGAGATATTATGTAGAAGTTGTGTTTCATATTTATGAGCAGAAGTGGCGGAATGGCAGACGCGCTAGATTCAGGTTCTAGTGCCCGCAAGGGCGTGTGGGTTCAAGTCCCATCTTCTGCAGGAAACCAAAAGGGTTAAGCCTTAGGCTTAGCCCTTTTGCTTTATGCCGAGGAGTCCCTTGAACCCAGGGTTCAAGGTCTCCTCGCCATGAATGGCTCGTCGGTCGGTTCGGTGGGAAAAAGGTCCGCAGGACCTTTTTCTGAATCCACCTCACCCCATCTTCTGCATTAAGGAATTTGAGTGAATAAAATATAGAAAGAGGATTTATTTCTGCAAGCCTATTGACTAACTGTAACTTGAATGATACAATTGTATATATCGAGGTTATACAATTTATACTTGCACAGCCATCCGGAAGGCTTGCAAGTATTTGATTCCAAGGAGTGTACACTAAAATGAATATTAACATCAGTAATGCAAACGGTGAGGCAATCTATTTGCAGATTGTAAACCAAATCAAGACGCTGATACTCGAGGGTAAGCTGAAAGAGGGGGAAATGCTCCCATCTATGCGAAATCTTGCTGTCGAACTCCATATCAGCTTTATGACTACCAAACGTGCTTACGAGGAGCTTGAGCGTGACGGCTTTATTGAATCCTTTACAGGCAAAGGCTCCTTTGTAAAGGCACAGAATTTAGAGTTATTTCGTGAGGAACAGATTAAGCAGATTGAATCCCTGCTTATGGAGGCAGGGGACAAAGCGCGAAAGACAGGAATTACGATGCAGGAGCTTCACGAATTGCTGGATCTTGTAAATGGAGGAGAATAACCATGGCGACATATGAAAACGCAATTGAAATTTCAGGCGTTACAAAAAAATACAGCGGCTTTACGCTGGATAACATCAGCTTCAATGTACCGAAAGGCTCAATTATGGGATTTATCGGTCAGAACGGCGCAGGCAAAACTACAACAATTCGCAGTCTGTTAAACATCATAAACATTGACGAGGGAGAAATAAAGCTGCTGGGTTTGGATTATCTTCAGAAGGAACAGGAAATCAAGGAACGAATTTCTGTTGTTTTTGATGAATTACCCTTTCACGATGTGTTCAATGCAAAGGATATGGCACGTATATTTGAGGGAATTTATCCCCAGTGGGATAATGCTGTTTATACTCAGTATTTAGATCGTTTCGGACTTTCTATGAAAAAGAAAATCGGCGAGTTTTCAAAGGGTATGAAAATGAAGCTTCAGATAGCCTGTGCCCTTTCTCATAATGCTGAGCTTCTTATAATGGACGAGGCTACCACAGGTCTTGACCCTGTTGTGCGTGATGAAATTCTGCATATTTTTATGGAGTATCTTCAGGATGGTGAGCGCTCTATTCTTATGTCCTCGCACATTACTTCCGACCTTGAAAAGATTGCAGACAGCGTTACCTTTATTGATAAAGGCAGACTGTTGATTTCGGGATATAAAGATGAAATTCTTGAAGCTCACGGTATTCTTAAATGCGATAAATCAGAGCTTGCAAATATTGATGAAGAAGATATTGTCAGTGTTCGTATGAATAACTACGGTGCAGAAGTTATGCTCTGCAACCGACAGTCAGCGTCTTACAAATACAGTGGTGCAATTATCGATCCCGCAAGCCTTGACGACATTATGCTTTACTATGTTCACAAGGATGAAAGGAAGTGGAACTCATGATAAAATTCCGTTCGCTGATTTTCCGGGAATTAAAAGTGTGCCAAAAGCTATACATAATGAGATTTCTGGTCTTATTTGCATTTTACGTATTTGCCATTGGGGGAATATTATTATTATCTGATTTTTTGGGAAAATTGCCGGAACAGGAAAATACAATTCATTCATTTACTGAAATATTTTCTATGATTATTATGCTTTACTCAACGTTTCTTTTTTCGGAGGATAATAGCATTTTCAAAAGCGATCTGAACAGTGGCTGGAACAATTATTCTTATGTTCTGCCCATAACTGCTTCCCGGCGTGCAGCAGTAAAGCTTGTACGTTTTATTGGAACACTTGGCATATCTGTATTGCTCGGTATGGTTTGTGTTATCATAGTCAATAAGATTGCAGGTACACAATTTCAAATGGGATATGTGATTTTACAATTTATTCTTCTGGCGCTGTTAATGCTTTCAAAAATTATCACTGACTTTTTTGTGCTTCGGTCAAGGAATACCGAAGAATATAACAAAATGCAGGATAAGGGCAGCTTAATCTCCATTGTTTTCATCGCAGGTGTTGTTTTAGTAATATTTAAATGCATCGGTTTTGATTTTGGGGCTTTGCTTAATTCAGACAGCGATGACCCTTTGTCTTTCGGTATTATTTCCATGCTGACAGGTGAAATGCTGTTGTGGCTTATACCCCTTACTCTTGTTCTTTTTGCTGTTTATTTTGCTGTGATTCATTACCGTTTACAGTATGCGTATTTGGGCGGCACAAAAATAAAAAAGGCAAATGTTAAGGAAGAAAAAATGATAAATCTTGCCGCACCCCATAGCGAGCCTGTAGGTTTTCTTTACAAGGAACTGAGACAGAATAGGAATAGTATCTGTGCTGTAATTTTCCTTCCGTTTTTTATTGTGATTTTTCTGACAGTATGTATTGCCATTGCTTCACTGAATGAGGATTATGGCGGTGATGGCTGGATAGTACGGACGCTAACCTCCGACGTAATTCGTATTGTAGCCATTGCTCTTGGTTTTTTCAGCGTAAGTGGCTTGCTGCTAAGCGTTTTTCATGGCGATGACAAAAAGCTTTGGGCGTATTTTACAGCTTCTGTGCCAATGGGTGTAAAAAAGTTTCTGTACACAAAATATGTGCTATCCTTTGCTATGTGTGGACTGTATTTTGCTTCAAGCTATGTTGCTGAAAATCTTGTTGCTACGGTCAGCTGGTTTGCCCTTAAAAAAGAAATTATCAGCTTTACAGGTATATTGATTATCATTTTCTTTGTACTGATTTTACAGAATTCGATTTCCATTCCTATGATACTTCGTTTCGGCGAAAAGAAGGGAAGTATCATAAATATTATCATAATACTTTGTCTTGCAATAGCAGCAATCATGGTACTGTCCTTTATTCCTATGGAAATTCAGGATAAGGTATTCGCATGGCTGGCAGGCTTTATAACAGGCGACCATGGCGACCTTACCACGCTGTTGCTTGGAATATTCCCGGCTTTCTCTGTGGGGGCATATATTTTGTCCTACAAGGTATCCTGTAAAATCTTCATGAAGGGAGTGAACGAATATGACAAATAAAAAGCTTGAAGTAAAAAGACTTATTATCTTCCTTTTGCTGGCATTCGGCATATCGTGGATTCCTGCGATTATCATGAACTGTGCTTTCGGCTTTCACGAATGGTTCGAAACCTACAAAATGTCTTTTTTTGCTCTTTTTGTACTCTTCGGGCCAGCTCTTGCCAACGTCATTACCCGTAAACTCACTCATGAGGGCTGGCATGACAGCATGCTGCACCTGAATTTAAAGGGAAATATAAAATACTACCTGATTGCAGTATTCTCAATCGTTGCTATGGGAATTGCCGAGGGTGTTCTTGCAACAATTATATACGGCAACGCCGATTTCTCCGATATAGGTGGGGGTATGAACGGTATGCAGCTGATTGGTAATGTGCTGCTAACCATTTCCCTTATTCCACTTATGGCTTTCAACACCTTTGGAGAAGAATTTGGCTGGCGGGGATATATGAATCAGAAAATGGAGCCGCTGTTGGGTACCACAGGTACTGTTGTAGTCGGAGGTATCATCTGGGGGCTCTGGCACGCAGAGCTGACGGTTGTGGGACATAACTACGGCACAGAATATAGCGGCTATCCTTATCTCGGTATTCTGGCTATGTGTATTACCTGCACATTCATGGGTATGGGACTTATGTGGATTACAAAAAAGACAGGCTCCATTTATCCTGCCGCAATTATGCACGCTTCCAATAATTTTGGTGGAAAAGCCATCGGACAGCTCTTTATAAGCGGTATACCCGAAGATTATTCGCCGACCATTGCAGATAATCTGATTGTTTCAATCCCAAGCTTTTTGCTCGGTTTGGTGTTCCTAATACTTATGCTTCGTGATAGTAAGAAGGAAAGGAAAAGGTAAAGCTTTTCGACAAACCCCCTTGCCACTTTTGTGACAAGGGGGTTCTATTTTTTGATTTTGTGGATTGGAATATGAACGCTTTAGTGGTATTATAGACTATATCTTATTTTGGAGAAGTTATTAGGGGGTATACATAAGTGAAAAACGATTATGGGGCTATGGGAATTAAGAATAAAATTGTAAAACTTTTTGCTCAGAATTTTCTATTTACAACCATTTTAATTGCACTGGTGATTGGTTGTATATCTACATATCTTATTTTAACAAAGAGTAGTAATCTTAAAAATTCATCTGCGGACTCTGTTGTGCAGGGAACAACAGGCTGGTTTGATGCACAGATTGCAAGGGTGAATTTGATTGCTGAAACCTTAGCTTACGAAGATTATGTGGGAAAACGATATGATGAATCGGAAGCATATCTGGCAGACTGTATTTTAGAAAACGAAGCAGCCTATGCATATTATTTTGGACTTGCAGACGACAGATGTGTATTTAGTGATGGTTGGGAAGTGCCGGAGGATTATAAGGCAACAGAAAGAGATTGGTATCCCACAGCCTTTGCAAATCCGGATAAAATAGATGTTTCTTCTGCATATGTAGATGCATATACAGGTCGAATTGTAGTTACTGTTTCCAAAGCTATTGTACAGAATGGAGAACCGGTTGGTGTATTTGCTGCAGATTTTTTTGTGGATGATTTGATTGATATGACCACAGCGTTATCGTCATCATCTTCCTTTGCAATACTGGTGGATAAGGATGGAACAGTATTAACCCATAAGGATAGTCGGTATGTTCCTACTGCAGATGCAGATGGAGAGATGGTTGCGACTACCTATGACCAGATTGGTATTCCTGAGAAATTAATTGCGCCGAAGACAAGAACCAATGCAACTTCCAAATATGTATACGTTTCAGAGTATATTGAGGATGCGGGAATTACGATTTTATTTGCTACCAGTTTTGGAAGTTATTATGGCGGACTGATTGTTTTCTATATTATTAGTATTTTATTGATTGTTGTGATTTATGTGTTAACAACAAGAAAGATATATGGTGTACTTACCACCTCTCTTCGCCCCATGGAAGCACTGTCCCAGGTTGCAGAGGATATGAAAAATGGTAAATTAGATTATGTAACTGATTATATGGTATCAGATGAAATTGGTACACTATGTAATGCAGTGGAACAATCTAATCGATCTATTAAAGCATATATTGAGGATATATCAGATAAGCTTGAGAATATGGCAAATGGAGATTTGACTGTTGCAGTAACCGGGGATTATGTGGGAGACTTTGCACCCCTTAAAGAATCTATTAATTATATTGTGGATTCCATGAAGGCTGCTATTTCTGTTATTTCCCGGGCGTCGGAGGCTGTATATGATTCGGCACAAAATGTACAAGCTGGTGCAGGTTCTCTGGCAGAGGATGTAGAAAATGTAACAGAAATTGTTGCAGAGATTGAAAATCGGATTGAGGAAATTCAGAATAGCTTTGATGAAAGTATGAATATTGTGGATAGTGCAAGTAAGCTTTCTAACGATGCGATGCAATATTTACAGGAAGGTAATGAGTCTTTACAGGAATTAATTGATGCTATGAATGAGATTACGGAAAAATCCAATGCGATTTCCGACATTAATAATATTATTAATGAAATCGCATCCCAGACCAATCTTCTTGCCTTAAATGCTTCTATTGAGGCAGCAAGAGCGGGAGAGGCAGGAAAGGGATTTGCTGTAGTTGCCGATTCTGTCCGTTCCCTTGCAGAAGAAACTGCAACAGCAGCATCCCGTACAACAGCTTTGATTGCAGAATCGGATATTGCGGTAAAAAAAGGAAATGAATTGGTTGTATCAACGTCTGAAAAGATGGAACGGATTGTGGATATTACCAATGGCGTAAATGCTAAGATTCAGGGAATATCTTCCTGTATTGAGGAAGAAAATGATACCATTCAAAATGTGAAGCGGGCAGTGGACAATATGGGAGAATTTTCATCTAATACCCAGGCTACCTCAGAGGAATGTGTGGCATTATCTACCGTGTTAAATGAGCAGGCAGATAATATGCAGAATGCAGTTAAAAAATTTAATTTTTAATTTAGTAAATAATAAATGACTGACAAACCGGGATTTGGAAAACCTTTGAAAGTATTTTAAGTTCCGGTTTGTTTTGTATTTGCTTTGTTAAGTCGAAAAAGAATGATTATTAAAAATAAAAAGTAAAAATAGAATATTATTAAAAAAATTAATGAAAAAACATTGGATTTATTATTTTATCTTCCAATGGAATAAGTTTTATGTTATTATACTTAGGATTATTAAGCTTTTAAAGAAAATAAATATATACTTAAGATAATAAAGTCGAATTAGGAGGTCTAATATGAAACCATTAAAGGAAATGACAAAGGATGAGTTGCTTGCTCTGAAAGATACATTAACAAAGGAATATGAAGATGCTCAGGGTAAGGGCTTGAATCTGAATATGAGCAGAGGGAAGCCGGGGGCATCTCAGTTAGAGCTTTCTTTACCAATGCTGGATGTGATTAACAGTTCTTCTGATATGCGGACTGTTTTAGGAAATGATACAAGAAATTATGGTGATTTGGATGGTATTGGTGAGTGTCGTAAATTAATGGCGGACATGATGTCTGTGCAGAAGGACAACGTGATTGTCTGTGGTAATTCCAGCCTGAATATTATGTATGATACTGTTTCCCGTTCTATGACACATGGTGTTAATGGTTCTACCCCGTGGTGCAGGCTGGATAAGGTAAAATTCCTCTGTCCGGTTCCCGGTTATGACAGACATTTTAAGATTACAGAGTATTTTGGAATTGAGATGATTAACGTTCCGTTATATGAAGATGGTCCGGATATGGATATGGTAGAGGAATATGTAAATCATGATGCAGCGGTAAAGGGAATCTGGTGTGTGCCAAAGTATTCCAACCCAACCGGAATTTCTTATTCTGATGAGGTGGTGAAGCGTTTTGCCAATTTGAAGCCTGCAGCAGAGGATTTCCGTATTTTCTGGGATAATGCATACTGCATCCATCATTTATATGATGATAAACAGGATGAGATTTTGAACATTTTAGAGGAATGTGAAAAGGCAGGTAATCCTAATATGGTTTATATTTTTGCCTCCACATCTAAGATTAGTTTTCCGGGTTCCGGAGTTTCTGCAATTGCAACATCTATAGAGAATATTGATTTTATTAAGAGCCAGATGACAGTACAGACTATTGGACATGATAAGATTAACCAGTTGCGTCATGTGCGGTTTTTCAAGAATCTTGAAGGACTTAATGCACATATGAAAAAACATGCAGATTTGATGCGTCCGAAGTTTGAAGCTGTATTAGATGTATTAAATGAAGAATTAGGCGGTCTTGAAATTGGAAGCTGGATTGAACCAAGAGGAGGCTATTTCATTTCCTTTAATGCAATGGAGGGTTGTGCAAAAGCAATTGTGGAAAAATGTAAGAACGCCGGTGTGGTTATGACCGGTGCCGGAGCAACCTATCCATACGGTAAGGATCCGTTAGACAGTAATATCAGAATTGCGCCTTCCTTCCCTACACCGGAAGAGATGAAGGAAGCTGCAGAATTGTTTGTGCTTTGTGTAAAGCTGGTTAGTATCGATAAGATACTTGAGACAATGTAATTATAATCAAGAGTTTTAGGGTGAGTAGAGACAATCTGCTCACCCTTCTGTTATAGAAGATTTAGGTAATCGTTTCGCAATTACCGAAGGGAGATATAAGATGGCGAAAAAGGATAACAAAACAAATGCGATGCGTATTTTAGATAAAAATAAAATTGTTTATAAAACGAAAACCTACGAATGTGATGAATTTATTGATGGAATTCATGTAGCCGATTTAAATGGAGATCCTTATGACCAATCCTTTAAGACTTTGGTTACTGTGGGCAAGACCGGTGGATATTATGTGTTTGTGTTGCCAATTGATAAGGAAATTGATTTCAAAAAAGCGGCAAAGCTTGTGGGAGAAAAATCCATTGAAATGATACATGTAAAGGATATAAATGCCATAACCGGATATATCCGTGGGGGGTGTACACCTCTTGGAATGAAAAAATTATATCCCACGGTGATTCATGAAAGTGCAAAAAAATACAATGAAATTATTATCAGCGGAGGAAAGCTTGGTGTGCAAATCATATTAAATCCTGAGGATTTAGCAAAAGTCACCAATGCAAAGTTTGGTGACTTTTTAGCTGACTATTAAAGAAGTGGTGCGAACAATCGAAGAAGACATAAACCAAAACGATGGGATTTATTCAGTGCAAGACACTGTTCATATGTAATTTCTTCGGATACACCAATTGTTTTTAGAATGTCTTCTTTTACTTCCTTTATGACAGAAGAGTGATAAAGGAAAGTAGCACACTCAAAGTGTAAATACAGACTTCGGAAGTCAAGGTTAATGGAACCGATTACGCAGTACATGTCATCCACAACCATCATTTTTGAGTGAATAAAGCCCGGAGTGTATTCATATATTTTTACCCCTGCCTTTGTAAGTGGCTCATAAAAGGAGCGGGTAAGCCGGAACACCGTTCTTTTGTCAGGAATATGGGGTGTAACGATTCGTACATCCACGCCACTGGCGGCGGCTAATGTCAAAGCAGTAATCATTTCGTTATCCACAATCAAATAAGGGGTTGTAATGTAGATGTAGTTTGTGGCACGATGAATCATATTCAGATAAACATTTTCTGCAATGATATCTGAAAATAAGGGATTGTCTGCATAAGGCTGTACATAACCGTCTGTGTGTATATTCTCGGTTTCTTCCATGGAAGGAAGCTGCCGGGGATGTATGTGGTATCGTTCATAGTCAACAGGAGTTTCGTCCAGATATTCCCAAAATTGTAAAAACATAATGGTAAAATTCCAGGTGGCTTCTCCTTTGAGCATAATACCGGTGTCTTTCCAATGTCCATTGATTCTTTGGCGTTTGTTTATATACTCATCAGCAAGATTTACTCCTCCTGTAAAACAAGTATGGCCGTCTATTACTATAATTTTCCTGTGATCCCGGTTGTTCTGCCGCAGGGATAAGGTTGCACTCACCGGATTGAAACAGTGTGCTTCAATGCCATAGGACTGCAATTGCCTGTAGTAGTTTGGAGGCAATGTCTGAAGACTGCCCATATCGTCATAAATCACTTTGATTTCTACGCCTTCCGTGGCTTTCCGTTTTAATATATCTAATATAGAATCCCAAAAGATTCCCTCCTGAATAATGAAAAATTCCAAAAAGATAAATTTCTGTGCATTCTCAAGCTCGATTAATAACTGCTTAAAATATTCCTCTCCGCTGGAAAAATACTGGGCACCCTGGTTTCTATGTACCGGATACTTAGCCTTATTATATATATAATTTGCCTGTGGCAGGGTGTGGGGATTATTTTCTTTTAGTTCCTCAAGTATTGCCGGGTCCTGTACAAAATGTTTTTTGGATTCATTTACACTGGCCCGGACACCTTTTCTAAATTTACGTCTTGTCTGGTTGACGGATAACAGCAGATAAAATGCACCGCCTAAAATGGGAGCTAAAAGAATGGGAATACACCAGGCAAGCTTATATGCCGGATTGATTGGCCGGTTGATAATGTATAAAACTACAAAAAGACTGACAAGGGTCATGATGGCCTCGATAATGATATATTTTTCCTTTAGCTGAAAACAGGTGTATATAAAAAAGAAAAGCTGGAGCAATACAAAGATAATAACCCATATGAGTTTATCCATAAATAATGTATAATCGCCATGTTTTTTTTCTTTGTCAATAACTTGTTGTTTCGCCATATGCAGTCCTCCATGGTATTTATAACTAATTGGTAAACGGTTGTTTTACTGCTGCCATCGTCCCGCTGCCCCACAAGGTAGAACCAATCCATTGTCTGAAACAGGTAATCCGATTTCCTGGGATTCAACATGACCTCCGTGTTTGGCAACAATTTCTGTTGAAATCATATAAGTAAGAACGGCAGGTGCTAAACCTGTGGTATACGAGTTTACAAGGAAAAATAAAGGTTTTTCTGTAAGAATCTGCTCTGTTAAAGCAATAAATGCATGTATTTTTTCTTCTATTTTCCATATTTCCCCCTTAGGTCCTCTGCCGTAAGAGGGAGGATCCATAATGATGGCATCATAGGTGTTGCCCCGGCGAATTTCCCGTTCCACAAATTTAACGCAATCATCTACTAACCACCTGATTGGCGCATCTGATAATCCTGATGCCACAGCATTTTCTTTGGCCCAGCCAACCATGCCCTTTGACGCATCCACATGGGTAACGTGAGCGCCTGCCTTTGCGGCAGCACAGGTTGCTCCTCCGGTATAGGCAAATAAGTTCAGCACCTTTACTGGCTTTATATCATTGGGAGATTTGGCATTTGCTTTTCGGTTTACAATTTCATCTTCAATTAACCGGGAAAACCAGTCCCAGTTTGCTGCCTGTTCCGGAAATAATCCTGTATGTTTAAAACTGAAGGGTTTTAAATGGAAGGTCAGGTCCTTATAATGAATGGCCCATTGTTCCGGTAAATCAAAAAATTCCCATTCTCCCCCGCCCTTTGCACTTCGGTGATAATGGGCATTTAGTTTTTTCCAGTTAGGATTATTCTTTGGCGTATTCCATATAACCTGCGGATCGGGACGCAATAAAATATAGTCTCCCCAACGTTCAAGTTTTTCACCGCCGGATGTATCAATTACTTCATAGTCTTTCCAATTATCTGCTATCCACATATTTATCTCCCATGGGTTGTATTATTGTTTTGTAAATTTACGTTTTATACTGTATTATATGCATTATTGTGTTACTATACCATTTCTTTTATAAAGTTGCAATTGTTTAGGTTGCAAGTTTTTTCATTATAGAATAAAATAAAAGTTATATTTATTAAAGAACTTCTAAGAATGTATGGGAGGAAAAGGATACAATGCAGGATAAGATTTCGCCGGAAGAGATGCAGAGAGCATCAAAGATTATATCTGACTTGAATAATTATTATAATAGCAAGGTTGTAGGACAACCGTTTTTGGGTGCGTCTATTATGGTTGCTATGATCACCAACGGACATATTTTATTAGAGTCTGTGCCGGGACTTGCAAAGACTACTGCGGCTAATGTAATGACGGATGCAGTGGCAGGTAAGTTTTCAAGAATTCAGTGTACACCGGATTTGATTCCGAGTGATATTATTGGTACCCAGATTTATAATATGGCAACCAATACTTTTGAGAATAAGATTGGACCGGTTTTTGCAAATTTTGTTTTATTGGATGAGATTAACCGTTCAAGTGCCAAAACACAGAGTGCAATGCTTGAGGCAATGCAGGAGCATGCGGTGAGTATTGGAGGTCAGACGTATAAGCTTCCTGATGTTTTTGTGGTAATTGCCACCCAGAATCCGGTGGAACAGGAAGGTACATATGTACTTGCAGAAGCGCAGATGGATAGATTTTTGTTGAAAGTAAAACTGGATTATCCAAAGCCTGTTGAAGAGTTGGAGATATTAAACCGTATTGAAGCAGGTGTTTTTTCAGAAAATCATGCTGTGGCAAACCTTGATGATGTTCGTTTTCTTCAGGGTCTTGCAAAACGTGTGTATATAGATGAAGCAATTAAAAAATATATTATTGATATTGTACAGGCATCGAGAAATACAGATAAGATATTGAAACCGGAGCTTGCACAGTATGTAACCATGGGAGCAAGTACAAGAGCAGCTATTTCTTTTATGGAGGTTGCAAAGGCAGTAGCTCTTTTAAATGGAAGAGGATATTGTATACCGGAAGATGTAAAGGCTATGAGATATTCTGTGCTTCGTCATCGTGTCATGCTTAATTTTGCGGCTGTGGCTGATGGCGTTAAGGAGGAAACTATTATTGATGCAATTATAGGAGCGGTTAAAGCACCATGAGAATGAATTATGTGTCCAGAATACAATCAAATATGAAAAGACACCGTATGATTCAGACAACAAAAAGAACGGCTCAGGTGTTAGACGGTTCATATAATTCCGTATACAAAGGAAGAAGTAATAACTTTGGTGAGCTGCGGGAGTATGTTGAAGGTGATGAGATTAAGGATATTGACTGGAAAGCATCTGCCAGAAGCAGGAAGATGTTAGTCAGACAATATATTGCGGAGAAGAAGCACAATATTATGCTGGTAATAGATACCAATAAAAGAATGCTGGCAGAGACTTCCCTTGGGGCAGAAAAAAGAGAAGTCGCACTTATGAGTGCAGGTACTTTGGCATGTCTGGTTAACCAAAATGGTGATTATGTCAGTGCAACATTTGCTACAAAGAGTTCTATTAACCATTTTCCCTTTAAAAACGGACTGGCTAACATAGAAAGTCTTTTATGTCATTATCACAAAACCGTTACCATTGATAATCCGTCAACGGTGGTTGCCCCCCTTAATTATATTTTGCATCATTATAAAAGAAGGATGATTATTCTGATTGTAACGGATGCGGAAGGTGTTCTTTCCATTCCGGATGTAATGATAAAAAGACTTTTGGTATTACATGATGTATTGGTAGTTCAGGTTAGCGACACGGATCTTTCCGGTGATCATGTATATGATGTGGAATTAGGCGATTATTTACCGGATTATTTTACCAAGGATAAAAAGCTGGTGGAAATGGAAAAGACAAATAAGGCAATGTTAGACAGCAGATGTTATGAAAAACTTAAACATTTTGGTATTGCCAGCATAACTATGGATTCTTTGGATAATATTGAAACCAAAATTGTGGAATTGTTAAGTAAGCATAAAGGTGAGAAAAAATAATGGATATTACAGTCGAATTGCAGGAGCCTTTTTCCTATGCATTATGGCCGATAATTATGTTGGCACTTATTATTGTTGGGATTATAGTTGCACTGATTGTTTTGAAACTGAATAAGCACCCTAAAAAAGTAAAGCAGGAGCCTGTTAAAGAAGAACCTAAGGTACAAAAGCCTGTTGATGGTAATTATATTAAGAAGAAGTATTTAAAGCAGTTATATGATGTGGAGGAGTCATTTAGGACACAGAAAATATCTGTTAGAAAGGCATATCAAAGTATGAGTACCATTGTTCGTAAGTTTGTTCAGGAAATGACAGGTATTAAAGTACATAGCTTTACCTTAAGTGATATTAGGAAACTGAATATGCCGGAGCTTGAATCCTTAATTGCAGAATTTTATGCGCCGGAGTTTTCTACCAAATCCGAAGGTGATGTAATAAATGCATTAGCAAAAACGAGAAGGATAATTGAAGGATGGAATTAAAATATCAATTTGTGTTTTATATAGGGCTTGTGGTGGTTACGGCATTTATTGTATGGCTGGTTATAAAATCAAAGAAAAAGGCCTATTCCACAGGTAAAAAGGTTGCCCATATTGAACGTTTGAAAAAAAATACATATTTTAAAAGAAAACAGCTTTGCTACCGGGTATATTCCATTGCATGGTTTGTGTTTGCATTAATAGGCACCCTTGCTGCGTTTTTGCTTGTTGCAAGACCTTATAAAACAGAAACTGTGGATGAAGAAAAATATCAAAGAGATATTATTTTATGCATGGATATTTCCACATCTGTGGATGAGGTAAATAAAAATCTGATTAAAGAGTTAAAGAAAACGGTTCACCAGTTGCAGGGAGAACGTTTTGGAATTGTTATTTTTAATACCTCGCCTGTTTTGCTGGTCCCCCTTACGGATGATTATGAATTTGTGGAAGAACAGCTTGATATGGTGCAGGAAGGTCTGGAGCGACGATTAAGTGGTTTTTATACCAATATGGGAGATTACTATTATTATGAAGAATATATTTCCTCCGGAACATTGGTTGGAAATGAAGAACGGGGAAGCTCTTTGATTGCTGATGGGCTGGCATCCTGTGTTTATGATTTTTCAGAGGACGATAAGGAACGTACAAGGGTAATTATTTTTTCCACAGATAATGATCCTCAAGGAGAAAGCTTTCTCTCATTGGAAGAGGCAGCGGGATTGTGTAAGGAAAACAACATTACTGTATATGGAATCGGCACAAAGAATATGTATGATAACAGGGAAGCGGAAATGAAATCCGCTGTAGAAGATACCGGAGGTAAGTTTTATCTGGAAGAGGATTCCGGTTCCTTTAATGATATTGTAAGTGAGATTCAGAAAAAAAGTCAGAATCTGGTGAAGGGACATCATCAGGTAATGGAAATAGAATGTCCGGAAACTATGTTTAAGATATTGTTGTTGTGTATGGTGTCTCTTGTTATTTTAACAAAGTTATTACGTAGATAAAAGCGAGGATGTTATGATAGTAAATCCAATTATTCCCATATGGCTCATGAGTATTATCTGTGTTTTTCTTTTGGTGCTGAAAAGGAAAGGGATATTCCCCTATATAAGACAGATAATATTGATTTTGTTGCTGTTTGTTATTAATTTAAGAATTATGGTTCCTGATGGGGAAATGACTGTAAAAACACAGAAAATGAGTACTAAGGTTTTGTTTGTAGTGGATTCCACCATTAGTATGGTTGCAAAGGACGATGGAGAGCATGAACGTCTGGAAAAGGTAAGGGAAGACTGCAGTTATATTCTGACAGAATTAGATGGTGCTAAGTTTGCAGTAATATCATTTAATAATGAGGCGCACTACCTGTCGCCTTTTACCAATAATTCGGAGTATGCACAGGGTGTTATAGATGCCATTTATCCAATGAGCAGTCTTTATGCAAAAGGAAGCTCCATGAATGTCTGGAAAGAAATGACCACTGAC
This sequence comes from Lachnospiraceae bacterium, assembly GCA_051880415.1. Lineage (GTDB taxonomy): Bacteria > Bacillota > Clostridia > Lachnospirales > Lachnospiraceae > CAG-590. The sequence continues at coordinate 32,394 of JBJENX010000181.1, forward strand.
ATTTTAAAAACTGCCAAAGAGGATGCTACCGGGGATGTTGTTCTTTTCTTTATCAGCGACGGGGAAATCACAAATAATGAAAAATTGGAATCCTTTTCCGAATTGTCCCAGTATGTGGATGGCGGTGCAGTACTTGGTTATGGTACCAGCCAGGGGGGACAAATGGAGATGACCTCATTTTACAGTGATGAGCCGGAGGTGATTGAGGATAGAAGCAGTTATCCCTATAAACCGGCGGTATCAAAGATTGATGAGAGTAATTTAAGGCAAATTGCCAAGGATGTTGGTATTGATTATATTCATATGACAAAAGCTTCTGATTTGGATGGGGTTTTAGCTGATATAAAAGAGAATGCCAGTACAGAGGACACAGATAAAAGTATTGAGGGACACAAGGATATATATTATGTGTTTGTAATTCCGTTTCTTCTATTACTATTGTTTGAGATATATGATACCAGAAAGAGAGTATAGGGTGTATGAAGAAAATATTAGTGGTTTGTTTAATCGTTTCTTCAATTTTATTAGCTTGCATGGGTATTAATTACTGTGCAAATGAAAAAATGATTGATAATTATAATCATGGCAATTATAAAGTGAATAATCTTGATGTGCTGGGTTTTTTTCAGCCTTACGTTGCACCTTATAACAGAGGTAATATAGATTATAAATTAGGGGATTATGATAAGGCGGTTAAGGAATATAAAAGTGCTCTGAATAAGCTTCCTCCCAAGGACAGGGAATGTAAAATAAGAATTAATTTAGCACTTGCGATGGTAGCTAATTTAGATCTCGAGAATATTACTGAAGAAAATGTGGATGAAGCCATTGCTGTGCTTAATGAGGCGATTGATGTGCTTGTTGAGAAAAATTGTGCCAACAGGGATGAACAGTCCGGGCATAATGCTGAGGCACAACAATTGGAAATAGAACTTCAAAGAATACTTGATGCCCTTCAAAATCCTCAGGATCCGGAGGAAAATAAACAAAATCAAAATAACAACAATAATCAGAATAATAACAATAATCAGGGGACTTCGGAGCAGAATAATGGAGACCCTAATGGTGGTACAACAGAAGAGAAATCTGAGTTGCAACAAAAATTTGAAGAACAACAGAAAGAAGTACAAAAGGAGCGGAACCAGATGTACGAGAATAATGAGATCTTCAAATCAAATTATGACTATAGTAATGATCCTGTTTGGTAGAGGATGTTAGGAGTAAGTTATGCCGGATGCAGTTGAAAAAAAGGTGATTCTGGAGTCGTTAGCCATATGTCCTGACAAAATCGTATTAAGTAATTTAAAAGATAATACATACAGATATAGGAAAACTGTGATTTCAAAAATATGGCTAAGGAATGAATGGGTATATCAGATAGAGGGATTTACGGATAAACAGGTTTTTCATGAGAATATTCCGTTAGAAAAGCTGGAGGAAACTATTCTTATGTTGTTTCCTGGTGTATATGGTCAGATGAATGTATTTGGTGAGGCCTGTCAGTGGGATTACAGGGTAACGAAAAAAGGGAAAATCCTTTGGAATAAACGGAATGTGAAAATCATTACCCCCTGTGGAGAACCCTTAAAGACCAATAACCGGAAAAAGAAATATTTGCTTGAAGAGGGTATGGATATACCGCCGTTAATTGATTTGGGTATTATGACCAAAGAAGGGAAAATTGTAAGAAGCATGTATGATAAATACAAGCAGATTAACCGTTTTTTGGAATTGGTTGAGGATGTTGTGAAAGATTATCCCGGTAAAGATATGCATATCATTGATTTTGGATGCGGTAAATCATATCTGACATTTGTTCTGTATTATTATCTTGTAAAAATAAAAGGATATCAGGTTCATATTACGGGGCTGGATTTAAAAGAGGATGTAATATGTCATTGCAATGAAACCGCAAAGAAGTACGGATATGAAAATCTCCATTTTGAAATTGGAGATATAAAGGGCTATCAGACAGACGAACCGGTTGACATGGTTGTGACACTGCATGCCTGTGATACTGCTACGGACTATGCATTATATAATGCAATTCGTTGGAATGCTTCTATTATCTTATCGGTGCCTTGCTGCCAGAAAGAAGTAAATGGACAAATACAAAGTGAGAGCTTTTCTTTATTTACAAGATATGGAATTGTAAAAGAGAGAATGTCTGCCTTAATGACGGATGCAATCAGGGGCAATGCCCTTACCTACAGTGGTTACAAAACACAGTTGCTTGAATTTGTGGATTACGGAAGCTCCCCTAAGAATATATTGATTCGGGCAGTACGAAGTGATATATCCCAAAAGAAACGGGAGGAAGCAAAAAATGAGATTGCTTCTATAATAAAGGAATTTCATTTGAAACAAACTCTTGTGGAGTTGTTGCATATATTTTAATAGGTAATTGCGAAACTCATGTATTGATAGAATACGTTGTACAATTATAACAATAACATTTTCGGCACGCTCTCGCTCCGCTTCAAACGTAGCGGTACTAATGCCTTAAAATACAAGGCATAAGTACCGACGTTTTCAGAGGGCACGAAAATGTTACTTGTTACAATTGCACAACTCACACTATTCAAAAAGGGAGTTTCGCAATCACCTAATATATTTTAATAATAGATAGTGTCAAATGACCTATGAAAACCTGAGACGAAGAAAAAAGGCTCAGATGA
>JBJENX010000182.1:0-34529 GCA_051880415.1 Lachnospiraceae bacterium
TTTGAGACCGCCGGCACTTAACGAGTGTGAAACACGAGTTTAGTACCGCTGCGAGAGGAGGCGACTGCAACGGAGTTGCTTTGGAATGTCGCCGACGACATGACAAGTGCTAACAAGCACTTGTCCCTACCCATACGAGAGCAGCGAAAGCGTGCCTGCGTGGATATTGTTAAAACTGCACAACTTTTATAGAAGAAGCATGAGTTTCGCAAATTCTTACTAAATATTTATTTTTTATAAACAACCTTACCGTCACATATGGTATATTGTATTTCTCCTTTTAGTTTCTGACCTGTAAATGGAGAATTTTTTGATTTAGAGGCATAATCACCTACAATATATTCATTATCATTGAAGATAACAAGGTCAGCAGGTCCGCCTTCAGCAATGTAGCCACAATCTAAATGGTACATAGATGCAGGATTAATTGTCATTTTCTCCAATAATTCCATATATGATAAATGACCTGTTTTTACAAGATTTGTAATTCCTAAAGAGAGAGAGGTCTCTAAACCAATAATTCCACTTGGTGCTTCCGTAATAGATTTCTCTTTTTCTTCTTTGCTGTGAGGTGCATGATCTGTTGCAATAATATCAATGGTATTATCTTTTAATCCCTTAATGATAGCTTGTCTGTCTGCCTCTGTACGGAGAGGAGGATTCATTTTCGCAAGAGTACCATGTTGAATGATAGCATCTTCCGTTAAGGAAAAATGATGTGGCGTTGCTTCTGCATGAATATTAATCTGTTGTGCAACATCCATAGGAATTATTTGGATTCCACCCTTTTGGGAAGAAGATAATTCTGTCATATCTTCACTTGCCTTTGGAAGGGGAAGTTGTAAATTACGTTCCTCTATTACCTGAAGCTTTGCCTGACGGACCAATTCCACGCCTTCTTTTGAACTGATATGTTGAATTTCAATTGGTGCATCATATTGAATGGCTAGTTGTAAGTCTCTGTGAATCATATCAATTTCTGCAACTCTGGGGGACCCTTCTACATCAAAATATGAGGATGCTTTTCCGTGATTGATTCCGTTATTCGTAATCAAATCCGGATTTTCTTCATGAAAACTTAATGGAACATTCAATTCCTTTGCTTTTTTCATTGCTTTTATAACTAATTCTTCACTTAGAATTGGAATTCCATCATCCGTAAATCCTACGGCACCATTTGATTTTAATGTTTCCATGTCAGTAAGTTCTTTACCTTTTAAATCCTTTGTAATGGTTCCACAGGTAAGAACATGGAGCCCGGTTTCTTTTCCTTTTTCTAAAACATAGGTAAGAGTTTCTGTATTATCTATTGCGGGTTTTGTATTTGCCATCATTATAACAGTTGTAAAACCACCTTTTACAGCAGCTTTTGCACCTGTATAGATATCTTCCTTATAGGTAAATCCGGGATCTCTGAAATGGGTATGAACATCTACAAGTCCCGGCGCAACCATCATATTATCAGCATAAATAATTTCTAAATTATTTTTTTCTTCCTGGGATAAATCAATAGAAGTAATAAAAGAATCAATTTTTTTAATTTTATTACCATCTATTAAAATATCATATATTCCCTTACGACCACTTTTCGGATCTAATACATAACCATTTTTTATTAAAAGCATAGCAACCTCCATTTATTATAATAAATATAAAAAGATAATTATATTAAATTTAACTATGGTTAAATTCATTATAGAATTATTAAAAAAACAATAGTGAAATATATCCTTTCATAAATATATATTGGTGTTTGATAATTGCGAAGCGCATCTTTACGAATATAAGTTGTGAAATTGTATCAATATATGTTCGAAGGGTCTTTGTGAACGTCAGTACTTAGCGAGGTGCTTCCGAGCTTAGTACTGCTACGTTTTGGGTGAAGCGAGAGCGTCCCTGAAAACGTATTTGTTACAATTTCACAATTTATTTTAAAAAAAACTGCGTTTCGCAATTACTTGAGATATATTGGTATAGGTAATATAATGTTTAGTTTAAAAATAAAAAATCCATAAGTAAAGACACTTTGGATTTTTTATTTATGAAAATTATTTACATTTGTTCAGGACAATCTACTCCAAGTAGTGCCAATGCATCTTTTAATGTTCTCTTTGTCATGGATACTAATTTAACACGTGCATTGCGAAGTGCTTCATCTTCAACGTTTACCCGGTCTGCATTATAAAAACGGGAGAAGGATTGTGCAACATCCATTGCAAAACGGGCAATTACACATGGCTCATATTTTTCTGCCGCATCCAGAATAACTTCAGGAAACCGGTTAATTTCCTTAAGTAAGGAGATAGCTTCATTATCAAGTAAAAGACTGTAATCAATGGCAGCATTTTCATCATAAGTTACATTACGGAGAATACTTGCACAACGCACATAGGTATATTGAACATAAGGACCTGTTTCTCCGTCAAAGTTTAATACTTTGTCCCATTTAAAGGAAACATCTTTAATTCTTTGATTATATAAATCATGGAAAATAATTGCACCAACACCAACAATTTTTGCAACTTCATCCTTGTCTTCCAAATCCGGATTCTTTTCCATTATTGTTTGTTTTACCTTCTCAATTGCCTGGAGAAGAATGTCTTCGGCATATATAATATTTCCACTTCTGGTTGAAAGCTTTGCACCTTCCAAACTAACCAGACCATAAGGTATATGAACTAAACTGTCTTTTGCCCAGTCATTTCCTAATAATTCTACAACTTTAAATACCTGTGCAAAGTGAAGTTTTTGTTCCTGACCGGTTACATACAGGCATTTGTCAAAATTCCAGGTGTCCTTACGATAAAAAATGGCAGCCAGATCTCTTGTTGCATAGATAGAGCTTCCGTCTTTTTTCATAATTAAGCAAGGTGCCATATTGTAGTCATCAAGATTAACAATTTGTGCTCCTTCACTTTCTTCAAGAAGGTTTGCATCCCGCAATTTTTTTACAACATCTGCGGTTTTATCACGATAAAAGCTTTCACCAAGATAGTGATCAAACTCCATACCTAATAAATTATAAGTTCTTTTATATTCAATTAAACTGATATCTACAAACCATTGCCATATAGAGAGAGCTTCTTCATTTCCCTGTTCCATTTGGGAAAACCATTCTCTGGCCTGGTCATTTAAGGTGGCATCGTCGGCTGCTTCATCATGGAATTTAACGTAAAGGCGCATAAGCTCAGAGATACCATTTTTTTCTATAGCTTCTTTGGAACCCCATTTTTTATATGCAACAATCAATTTTCCAAACTGGGTACCCCAATCACCTAAATGGTTAATACGTTCAACCTGATATCCCAGCTTTGAGAAAATTTTATATAGAGAGTTACCAATAATCGTGGTACGAAGATGTCCAACATGAAAATTCTTTGCAACATTTGGGGATGAATAATCAATGCAGATGGTTTTTCCTTTTCCAATATCAGATGCACCAAAATTTTCTTTATCTGCATTTTCTATCATGGATTTTACAAAAACATCCTTTTTAATAAAGAAATTAAGATATGCACCTTGTACTTCTAACTTTTCTATAATATCATTATCTCCAATTTTTTCTGCAATATCAGAGGCAATTAAAGGAGGTGCTTTTCTTAAAGTTTTTGCAAGCTGGAAACATGGAAATGCATAATCTCCCATATCCGGCTTTGGAGGTATTTCAAGAATACTTTCCACAGTGTTTTGATCCAGTTGGGATGCTTTTACAAGTAAATCAATTATTTGTTGTTTCATATATATTCTCCTCTTCCTTTATTTCTTAATTGGGAACGAGAACCTTACATTGGTTCCTGAAATTAAATCTCCCTGGATTTGTATATTTCCATCTAATTGGTAAATGGTTTCATGTAATTTGTGAAGACCCGAGCTGTAGCTTGCTCTGTCAAGGTAATCCTCCGGAATACCAACACCGTTATCATTTACATATACATCAATTAATCTGCTGCTTATAAATATTTTTGATGTAATATGATTTGCGTTGGAATGTTTAAATATATTATCAAATACCTCCCGAAGCATTTGAATTAAGCGAATTGTAATAACAGAAGGTAATTCAATATCATGTTCCGTACAATCACAGGTGGAATCAATCATACATTCAGGGTGGGATTGCCGGTAATTATCCACTAATTTATTAACCTGATCCCATATTGGCTGTTTTGTATCAATATTATAGTTTAAACGATATAAAATATCATCAATGGACTCTAATATGGACTGCTGGGAAGTATGTAATTCGTTTAAGGTTACCTGGGCTCTTCCAATATCTGAATGAAGTAACCATTTTAATACATCCAGCTTATTCAGATTCGATATAAGTTCCTGTTTCACATTCTGATCTAAAGATGTAGATAGTTTATGATTTTCATAATCTTCCAACATCATCATGGTATAAGGATGGGTAATCTTTTCATCCTTATTTTCCGTTTCTATAAATTCAATCAATTCTTCGGAAGCCTCAGGTGAATCAGAGGCTTCATGGTTGCTGCCAATAAGTACCGTATGAATGCATTTCCCCGCTTTTGAAAGCATGGCTACCTGTTCTTTGTAGAATTCAATATCTTTTTCAATCGTTTCAATACGTTTTATTAATCGTTCCTTTGCATCCTCTAAGTCTTTAATCTGAAGGGCAAGCTGATGTCCCTTTGTACTGGAAGGATCCGTATTACTTGTAAATGGAGAAAACACATTTCGTCTGTCATCTACGTCATAGGTATAAAGATCTCTTGTTTTTTCTAACGTATCTATTTGAACCTCCAATTCAAAGAGTTCAGTCTTTAAATTTTGAACGAGTTCAAGATTTTCAACATAGGTTTTGTTAAAATAATCCAGAGTTTTTGAATTGGCTTCTTCTATGATATTTAATGGATTGTTTTCTTCTTTTGTCATTCGATTATCTCCATAGTAAAGTAAATCTAAAAATAATAATCATTATCCTTGCGTCTGCGTCTTCTTCTGGCATATTGTCTTCTGCGGTTATTTCGTCTTTTGTTGCGGATAAAGGCAGCAATACACATATATATTCCCAATAGGACTATGATACAGACAATAATAATTCCTATTGTTTTTAATATCTTTTTTATTACCTTCCATACAGATTTTTTTTCTTTTTCCGGCTTCGGAGACCCTATTGTTGAAGACAAGGAAGGACTTGAGCTTTTAATATAGGTGGTTCCTAAAGGTGTATCGTCATATGAGAAAGTGATTTCTCCAAGAACCTGATCCTTTGCTTCATCATAGAGAGTTGTTTCCTGATGAATCTGTGTAATATCTAAAGAATTACTTACTAATATTTTGAAGGATTTATCAACTTCCAAGTCAATCATTTCATGGTCAAGATTTGAGTAATAATTGTTTAAAATACTGTTATTTATCTCTTCTTCCGTTTCTTCATTTTCAAAGGTAAAATCTTTAAGGGGGTGATAGTAGTAGTAATTATTGTAACAATAATTATATAATGCCCTTGTATCAGAATATGCATACTTACCACCATCAACATCCAAAACAACACAAATTAATTCCAAATCATCTTTTTTTGCGTAGGTTACAAGGGTGTTGTTGGCAACAGTAGTATAACCGGTTTTTCCACCTTCACAATATTCATAATAATATTCAGAAGCAGGAAGAATCATTTTGTTTCCATTCCAAAGCTCTGTAGAATCTTCAGATAAATTAGTTGGTGGAATGGTATAAGACTGGGTACCTGCTATTTCACGGAACTGGTCATAATTAAGCGCTTCTCTTGTAATTAAAGCCATGTCATAAGCTGTGGTGTAATGATTATCATCATGCAGACCGTTAGGAGTGACAAAATGAGTATTCTGACAGCCTAATTCTTCAGCCTTTTTATTCATCATATCTGCAAAATCCTCAACATTACCGCCTACAACCTCTGCAATCTGGTAAGCACATTCATTGGCAGATTTGACCATGGTTGCATATAAAAGGTCCTCCATAGTAACCTTTTCTCCAACATCCAATCCGATATTGGTACTGTCTCTGTCAATTCCCCATATTGCATTTTCACTCATGGTTATTGTTTCGTGAAAATCAACTTTATTTTCAATGGCAAGTAATGTTGTCATGATTTTTGTTATACTTGCAGGATAATGTTTGTCATAGGCATTTTTTTCATATAAAATTTTACCTGACTCCACATCCATAACAATGGCAGCATTGGCTACTAAATCCGGTTCCTTTGATGGATTATCGGGATATTCAGTTGTTTCCGGATGTTCCGTTGTTGCCACCATTTCTGTTGCATATATGGGAGTTGTAAGTGTTAATATCATTAACAATGACATGAATATGGAAAAAATTTTCTTCATTGTTATATGTGCTCCTTTTTGCTAATTGTTACAATTCTGTTAAGAATGAACATAATTATCATTATTTTATTATATCTAAAGAGGAGTGTCAACTATTCATAATAGGAGAAATCCATACATTTTGTAGTAGGAAATTGTAATTGAAACAAGATATACGGTATGGTAGAATACAAACGGAAAATGAAAGGAGCAGTTATGAGACTTAGAAATGTACCGGGTGCAAGAGATACCATTGCAGAAAGCGAATTTACAATAAAGGACGAAACCACATGTAAGGGAAAATGGGGAGAAATATTTCAAAATAATCACCCTATTCATATTGAAGTAGGTATGGGAAAGGGTCAGTTTATTACAACCTTAGCAGAGGAAAATCCCAATATTAATTATGTGGGAATTGAAAAGTATTCTTCTGTCTTAGTACGTGCTATTGAAAAGCAGGAGGAAAAACATTTACCGAATCTTTTTTTTATTCGTATGGAGGCGGAAAATATTGCAGATGTATTTAAAAAGGGAGAGGTTGAGAGGATATATCTTAATTTTTCAGATCCCTGGCCAAAAGACCGGCATGCCAAAAGACGTCTTACATCTCTTCAGTTTTTAGAGAGGTATGAACAGATTTTAATTTCAAAGGGACATGTAATATTTAAAACAGATAATAAGGATTTATTTGATTTTTCTTTAGAAGAAGAAAAGAGAGCACCAAAATGGACATTATTAAATTATACTTTTGACCTTCATAATTCGGAATATGTGCAAGGGAATATTATGACGGAATATGAAGCCCGGTTTGTGGCAAAAGGAAATGCCATATGCCGTATGGAATTAGAATTAAATGAGTAGTAGAAGGGGAATTCATGGGTAACATGAATTCCTTTTTTGGAATAGCATAAAATAAAAGGAATTTATGAGAAAAATAAACGGGTTATTTTGTGTTAAACTATATGAAATAAAAAAACAATATCCAATTGCTGAGAGAATAGGTGAAAGCTTTTGTATCGTCAATCGGGAATTAAACAAAGACAGGTGTAAATGTCCCAAAAAAGGTAAAAGGTAAAAATACCTCGTTATATTCCCAAAAAACATTGTTTTTTGTGCAAAATATGATAAAATAAAACACAAATTTATTAAATTTTACACATAGGAGGAAAAGTTATGGATTACAGCAACATTTCTGATAAGCAACGTGTTAATGCGGCTGCCATGTTTTGTTATACGGTGTTAGTTGCGATTTTAGCAATCAGTTATCTCATTGAGGTAATTAAGAAGAGTCGAACCCTATCATATTTTGTCGTATTTTTAATACTATTACTGGTACCATACATTATATGTAAGGTATTGGTTGCCAAGGATAAAGAATCGGATCAGGTAAAGTACATATTTGCAGGTGGATTTCTTGTATTTTATCTGTTTGTCATATTTACAACCATATCGCCAATTGCTTATGTCTATGCTATTATGGTTGCCATTGTTTTACTTTGTTATAATCATAATAAGCTGATTACTACGTATATGTTGGGTGTAACCTTCGGTAATATTGCACAGGTTATTTATTTAGGTGTGACACATCAGATTACCTCCGAAGGAATGCCGGACCTTGAAATTCGTATCGCATCTTTGATTTTATTTACCATGTTTATGTCTATGAGTACCGTAGCTGCCGAACTGACCAACCGTAACCGTATGGCGGAGATTGAAAAGGAAAAGGAACGGGTATCTAATTTAATGGAACAGATTCTGCGGGTATCTAACCAGATGACGGAAAACATCGGAACCGTATCCCAGAAGATGGAGATCCTTAATGAAACAGCAAATAAAACAAGAGTTTCCATGGAAGAGGTAAATCAGGGAACTGGTGATACGGTAGATTCCATTCAGATGCAGATGGAAAAAACAGAGGAAATTCATCGGGCAATTAATGAGGTAAGCAATTCCACAAACAATATATCCAATAATATAGAAGCTACCAGAAAAGAAATTCAGACTTCCAAAGGTAATATTGATGAATTGATTCATCATGTGGAATTATCTAACCAGTCAAATAAGGATGTATCGGAAGAAATAGAAAAGTTAAATGAATATGCAGAGAAAATGCAATCTATTATTGGACTGATTAATGGAATTACTTCCCAGACAAGTTTACTTGCATTAAATGCCAGCATTGAAGCAGCAAGAGCAGGAGAAGCGGGAAGAGGATTTGCTGTTGTAGCATCAGAAATATCTAACCTTGCTACCCAGACAAGTGAAGCTACCATTAATATTACGGAACTGATTGGGAATGTATCTTCTGAATTATCTAATATGGTAAATGTCATTGAGGATATGTTACATAATGCAGAGGAGCAGAATGAATTTGCTAACAAAACAGCTTATAGCTTTGAAGAGATTGCAGCAAAAACCAATATGGTATATCAGGAGTCAGATAAGTTAAGAGAATTGGTAACCAACTTAAGTAAGGCAAATGAACAGGTTATCAGAGGTATTGAAACCATATCATCAGCGACGGAAGAGGTTACAGCTCATTCCAGTGAAACCTTGGAATCTACGGAAAGAAACAGCAGTATTGCCGGTGAGGTGGAAGAGATTGTAGAGGTATTAAGTAGTCTGGCAACAGAATTATCTGCAGTAGAATCATAAATAATTAAGCGTTGTAGCTTTGACCTGCTCCCTGTCTGTTTGACAGGGAGCAAATTCATATTAAGGGAGACACCATGAATCAGAATATATGGAATAAGGAAGATGACATATTTGAAAATTTTACGAAGGAGTTAGTGAGCTTTACAAAAACCGGAGGGCTGCCGGAAAGTGGCGACCAGGATGTACATTATTACATGGAGCTTCAAAGTAAACGTCTTAAGAAAAGACGAATCAATATGTCATATGATATTACTCCGAGAAAGGATTTTGGAAAAATTGAACAGCAAAATCGTAAGTGGAGTGACGAGATTTATGTGAATAAGATGGAGTGGCATCCATGCTCTCTCATAAAGTGTTTTACGAAAGATGAGAAGAAGCTTTACAATAAGGAACAGAAGAAAATATTTTATCAGTATATCACCTATGCAAAGCAGGACTGTGATATGGGGGAGGAATTATATACCTGTCCAAGCTGTGGAGCTGTCAGTAAGATAAAAGCGTTAGAAGAAGGTTGTGCATATTGTGGAACCCGGTTTGAAATGGATGATTTATTTCCAAAGGTAACCAATTATTTCTTTGTTCCGGATAGTGGTAATGAAGAGGAAAGTAATGCAACCATGAAAAAAAATATCATTCGTTCTATGATAGGAATGTCTGTTATTGTAACCATTATTTGTCTCGTTACCACAAACTCCTTTTTTGATGCCATTGGAATGGGTATCATGACAGGTGTAATAACCGGTATACCTGTAGGCTGGGGAATATCTGTGGCATCCCTTCTTTTTGGGGTGGCTTCCCAGGCAAAGGATACCACGGGAATGTTATTTAATACCATTGGTTCCAAGGGAAGATTTGTTAATAAAATGAAAAAATACAGTCCGGAATTTTCCTATGAATATTTTACCGGAAAAGTTCTTTCCTTATTAAAAATGATTTTGTATTCGGAAGATGTGCAGGAGCTTGCCAATTACACGGGAAGCCAGACAGGTGAATTATATCCTGATGTGATAGATTCCACCTATATGGGTGCAGTTGCCTTGAAGAAGTTTCAGGTAACAGGGGACTATGCAGAGATTGATGTGGAAGCCTATGTGGAAAATATGTATGATAAGGAACGATATGTGAAGCGTAAGGTTGATAAATACCGGATGCATTTACGAAAGAATATTCAGGTTCCTATTGATTATCATTTTTCCATTAAAAGGATTACCTGTAAAAACTGTGCCGGCAGTTATGATGCAACGAAATATAAGACCTGCCCAAACTGCGGTACTCAATATGAAATAGGGGATGACGACTGGGTAGTTACCAATATCGAGAGAAAATGAAATATGGAAGCTGTATACAGGTCCCCGGATATCTTCCGTGGGCTTGTTTTATTCCGTGGGTATAATTTAACAATTTCAAACAACAGATTCATTGTATTTAACCAAAAATAGTGGTATAATCTAACCAATTATTGGCATTTGGAGGAAGCAGGGATGCAGTTTCGGCCTTGTATTGACATACATAATGGAAAAGTGAAGCAGATTGTAGGAGGCTCTTTATTAGATACAGGCAATTATGCCAAAGAGAATTTTGTTGCTACACAGGATGCTGCATTTTATGCTCGTTTATATAAGAAAAATCATATTAAAGGTGGCCATATTATTTTATTAAATAAAGCAGGAACCCCATATTATGATGAAGATGTTAAACAGGCTAAGCTGGCACTTTCTGAATATCCCGGTGGATTACAGATTGGTGGAGGCATTACAGCTAATAATGCGGAAACTTTTTTGCAGTATGGAGCAAGTCATGTCATTGTTACTTCCTATGTATTTTCAGATGGGAAAGTGAATTATGACAGATTAAAGGATTTAGTCTCCGCTGTTGGAAAAAAACATCTTGTATTGGATCTTAGCTGTAGAAAAAAAGAGAATCAGTATTATATTGTAACAGATCGATGGCAGAAGTTTACGGAGGAAGTGGTTTCAAAAGAAACCATAGAGAAACTGCAGGATTATGCAGATGAATTTTTGATTCATGCAGTAGATGTGGAAGGAAAGGCCAATGGCATAGAGGGAGATTTGGTGTCTATGTTGTCAGAATATGCAACAATTCCCATAACATATGCAGGAGGTATTGGTTCATACAATGATATAGAACAGATGAAAGACCTTGGAAAAGGGAAGCTTAATATAACTGTTGGAAGTGCATTGGATTTATTTGGAGGGACACTTTCATTTGAAAAAATAATAGATATGATGGATGAATAAAATGACAAAAAATATATTGAATCGTATTTGGAAGTTTTGTAGAAGCAACTATGTGTATGTTGTTACTTTTGTATTGGCATTAATTATTATGTCAGGTGCATGGATGATTGGAAAGGTAGGACCTTTTGGAGGACGTTGTCTGGTTGTTGTTGACGGCGTGCATCAGTATTTACCCTTTTTTTCTGATTATCAGGAAAAATTAAAAACACTAGGGAGTATGCAATATACTTTTGATGTGGGGTTAGGTAATAATTTTTTATCCTTGTGGTCTTATTATTTATCAAGTCCTTTTAATTTGATTATTATATTATTTGGAAAAAATCACTTGCCAATGCTGCTTAATATAATAATTTCGGTTAAGATTATATTAGCCGCAATGTGTTTTGCCTATTTTTTAATGCATGCAGGGAAACATCCGAGAAAGAATCCGGGAATGATTGCATTTTCCCTGTTTTATGCATTTAGCAGTTATGTGGTAGGATATTATTGGAACCTAATGTGGTTAGATTGTGTATATGTTTTTCCACTTATTATATTGGGAATGGAACGAATGTATACCAAAAAAGACAGTCGTTTATACATATTGGCTCTTTTATATAGTTTTATTTGTAATTACTACATAAGCTTCATGATATGTTTATTTTTGGTTTTGTGGTTTTTTACTTTCCATTTCAGGGGAATTAAGGATTTCTTTATTAAGGGAATTCGGTTTGCCATTGCATCCTTAACCACTGCCGCAATGAGTGCTGTAGTGTTGTTACCTGCATACAAGGGAATTATGACCACTGCATCTGCCAAATTTAAGCTGCCGGAGTGGGAGTTTTATGGTAAGTTTGCGGATACTCTACGTTCTTCCCTTTGGTGCTCTGAGGTAATGACAAATCAGGTAAATGATGCCGGAACCAATTTGTACTGTGGCATTTTTACCATATTGCTGGCGATTATGTTCTTCTTTATGAGGGACATTTCTTTAGAGAAAAAACTTAAATATGGATTGTTACTTATATTATTTATTGTTAGCTGCAACAATCAATTATTAAATTATATATGGCACGGTTTTCACAATCAGTTTGGAATACCCAATCGTTTTGTGTTCTTATACATATTTATATTATTGATTATGGGATATGAGGTGTATTTAAAGCGCCGGCGGATAAAACTACCTATGGTGGTAGTATCGTATCTTATAAGTATGTTATTTGTAATATATTGTTATTTTAATGCAGAAACAACTTATTCTTTACGCACATATATTGCAACAGCGGTGATATTAACCTTTTATCTGGTTTTATTTGTTTTATATGTTGAATTGCCGGAAAAGAAGTGGATTCCAAGATATGTGATTATCTGTTTTGCAGTGTTGGAAATGGCTGTAAATGCTTTATACGGATTTTCTCAGGTTGGTACCTCTGACCCCAATTATTATTATGGAGATACCAAAAACTTTGAAGAGCTGAAAGAAAATGTCAGGAACAGTGAAGGTAAGAATTCATTTTATCGGGAAGATATATTGGAGCCCAAATTTGTAGATGAAGCTACCTGGTATAACCTAAAAAGTATTGGAATATTCGGCTCTACAGTCAGGGGCGAACTGGTAACAACAATGGGAAGACTAGGTTTTTACACCGGTGCCAATGAGTATTTATATTATGGAGCAACTCCCATAACCAATGCTTTGTTTGGGGTTAAATATGTATATACCAGAGATACGGATTTTAATAATCTGGCAATGGATTTGTATTCTACCAATGAAAATATTAGTGTGTATAAGAATCCAAAAACATTATCTCTTGGGTACATGGTAAATGACAGTATATTAGATTTTGATTTAGGAACCAATGGTCCTTTTACGGTACAGAACCAGTTATGTGGGGCTTTAACAGGAATAGAGCCTGTATTTGCAACTATTTATGAGGATATGCAGGCAGACTCTTACGGAACAAATGTCATTGTAAGACAGGTAAATGATAATATGGTTTCCTATTCAAAAGCCAATAACAGTGCCAGAATAGATATGATATATACGGTTCCCCGTGACATGGATCTTTATGTGAATTGCAGAGGAAACAATATTCATAAAATTGCATTATTGATTGATGGTACAGAGGTTGCATATGACCGGTATCAGGGACAGATTTTCCATGTTGGTAAAATGAAGGCTGGGCAGCTGGTAGATCTTCAGTTTGAACTTAATGACGGTAAGGATCAAAAGGGAGAATTATATTGTTATCCTATGGAATTTGTTGAAAGTCAGTTTGATACATTTTATAATGTATTAGAGAGTAATTCCATGGAAGTTACCGGATTTAAGGATACAAAGATAGAAGGTAAAATATCCGTAAATGAGGACGGGGTATTTATGACGTCTCTTCCTTATGATGAAGGATGGAGTTTATATGCAAATGGAGAAAGGGTTGAAACCCTGTCTATTATGGATAGTTTTTTAGGAGCAAAACTTCCAAAGGGAGATTATGATATAAAATTGGTGTATCACTGTCCGGGACTTAATGAAGGTTTTGTGTTAACGCTAATTGGTGTATTATGCTTTGTGTTGATCTGTATTGTTGAGCAGAGATATCCAAAGAGGAGAGGGATCATACAAGAGCAAAAAGATATAAAGGAGGACCAGAAAAATGGTGAAGAATGATGGGGTAACGAAGACCAAAATTGTGTATTTCCTGTTAATCGTGGTTTTGATTGTAGTAACAATCGTAGGAGATGTTATGGTATTTAACAAATTAGAACCCGGTGCTGATGGAGTAAAGGGTACAGTGATTGCTGTTTCGATGATAATAATACTACTTGCAATTGTAATTGGTGCAGCAATGTTTAAGTTTGTATCCGATGCGGAAAAGGATTCTACCGTGAAGAGTGATAAATATAAGAAATTGTTCTTAAATCTTCCGGTTGGTTTTGCACAGGCACAGATATTAAGAGATGCACAATCCGGAAGAAATATGGGTTACAAGATTGTGGATGCAAATGAAACCTTTGCAAATTATTTTGGACTGGCTGAATCGGATTATCATGGAAAAGTAATATCTGACAGCAAAATTGATGTTTTACAGGATATTAGTGCATGGTTTGAAGCATATAATAATTCCGGAACAAAGCTTGGGGAAGTATTAGATGTTGAGATTACTATGGAGAAGCTTGAGAAAGTATTTAACACAGTAATGTATAAATCAGAAAATGACTACATTAATATGGTAGTTATTGATATTACAGAGCAGAAGGAAACAGAAAATAAATTATCAAAAGCCATTAAGGATTCCAATGCGGCATATAAGACACAGTCAGAATTTCTTGCGAATATGTCTCACGAAATCCGTACACCAATTAATGGAATTCTTGGTATGTTACAGCTTACATTAATGTCTGAGGATTTGCAGGCTGACCATCGTGACAATTTGACTACAGCTAAAAATTGTGCTGACACCCTGCTTCGATTAATTAATGATATCTTAGATATTTCAAAATTAGAAGCCGGTAAATATAATCTTCGGGAAGAGAATTTTGATGTTAAGGCTGCAATTGAAGAAACGGTTGCTGCTCAGGTTCCTCTTGCTAAGGGTAAGGGACTTACTTTGGATTGTAACTTTGACAGTAATATGCCGGAACTGGTTCGTGGAGATGGTCAGCGTATTCAGCAGGTACTTAATTGTCTGCTTTCAAATGCCATTAAATTTACCAGTGAAGGTGGTGTCCGTGTTAAGGTTGCCTGTTTGGACGATACTTTTGAAACCATGAAGCTTCGTATGGCAGTTGCGGATTCCGGTATTGGTATTGCAGATGAAGACCGTAACAAATTATTTATCCGTTTTTCACAAGTTGATGCTTCAGATACCCGTAAATATGGTGGTTCCGGTCTTGGACTGGTTATTACAAAACAGATTGTTGAATTAATGGGTGGTACCATTAATGTACAAAGTAAAGAAGGCATTGGTTCAACCTTCATTGTTGAGGTTCCCCTTCGTATTATTAAGGGTGCAACGGAGGATGAGATGTTAGAAAGTGCAGCAGCGGAAGAAGATCCTGCAGTATTTTCTTTGGTTGGACATGCAAAGGCAAGAATTCTTGTGGCTGAGGACGAACCGGTTAATCAGCAGGTAATTGGTAAATTACTGGGTATGGCAGGATATTCTTATGATATTGCTGAAAATGGAGAAAAAGCCGTTGAATTATTTAAGCAGAAAGAATATCAGGCAGCATTATTTGATGTACAGATGCCGGTTATGGATGGACTTGCTGCTACAAGAGAAATTCGTAAAATTGAGAAAAAGGAGAAAAAGGAACGTCTTCCAATTATTGCGGTAACTGCCAGAGCAATGTTTGGCGACAAGGAGCGTATTTTGGAAGCACAGTTAGATGATTATATTGCAAAACCATATAATTTAAATGATGTAGTTGAGACATTAAACAAATATGTAGAGTCCTAAATTTGTAAATAAAATCAATCATTATAAAAATCTGTCGTTATTTCAACATAACGGCAGATTTTTTTTGTTGCAATAAATGTGAAAAGAATTTCAATCATCTGAATATTTCCCAGGAAAATATGAAATATAAAGTTAAAAAAATAGTGAAATATTTTTCATAAAAAAGCTCAATTATGAACAAAAAATGATTATTATGCTGTTTCGTTCATAATTATAGACAAGTAAAAAACATACCCCTATAATGGCGAAAAAACAAAAGAAAGGATTGTCAAAAATGGAGCAAATCAAAATAGGGTGTATGTTTTTATTGCTTTTTAGAACGGTATATACAGATACCCAATATGGAAAAATTGAAAATCCGGTCATTGGAATAGGATATGTATTGGCATTTTTACTTGCTTACTGTAAGGGAGGAATTTTGGAAACAATAATAAGTATAAAGGCCTCTGTTATGATGATTTTAATTCTTTTCATCTTGTTTATCCTAAAAGGTCTTGGAGGAGGAGACATAAAACTGTTTTCCGTGATTGCTGCCTTTTATCCGGAAATAGGTTTGCAGGTTGTGGTGATTTCTTATGTAGTGGCAGGTATATTCATTTTCATGAGAAGTCTTTATAGAGTCATAAAAAAACAGATTGTTTATCAAAAAGGGGAAACCATTCATTTTTCTTTTCCTATAGCAGCGGCATTTTGTTTTGTCTTTATGCAATCTTATTTTTTTCAGGGATAGAAAGCAGGTGTGTATATGAAGATGGTACGGATTGGTGTATATGATGAAGAAATTGAATATATTGAAATACTTACTGCTTATTTAAAACAATTTGGCGGTGGAAAGTGGAATATGCTGGGATACACGGATTTTGAGGTGTTGGCCGGGAATATAGAAAAAAACAGATTAGATATTCTTATTTCTACGGATTACGAAATATTAAAGTCCGTAAAAGATTACAATAAGGAGTTAGCCCTGTTATATCTTGCTCCCGTAGAAAATATTCCAAAAGAGAACATACAGATAGATATGATATATAGATTTCAAAGTGCAAAAGAAATTGGTATGGCTATTACAAAAATAATTCTTAGACAGCAAAGGGACTTACATATGGACAAGTATTTTGTGGCATTTTACTCCCCAATTGGCAGGTGTGGAAAAACAAAGCTTGCCCAAAATATTATTCAGAATGGTAAATACGGCAGATGGCTTTATCTGAATATGGAGGATTATTGTTCCTTTGAAACATATACGGATACCGGTGATTTTCTATATTTCTTAAAAGAAAAAAGAGAAACGGAGATTTTATCAGCAATAGAAAATTGTGACGGGAAAATTGTAGTTGGTCAGGGGGCATTTGAATTAAGAAATATAAGTAAGGATGACATGCTCTGGCTAAAAGGTATATTACGAAAATCCAGCTATAACGGATTTTTGTTTGATATGGGTACCGGAATCATAAAAAATTTTGAGTTGTTTTTATTGTTTGATTATGTATTTGTACCTTATATATCTGGGGAGACTGAAGAAATGAAAAAAGATAATTTCAATAAGGTATTACAGCTATATGACATAGATGAAATATGGGAGAAAATCACATATCTTGATATGGAAAATCCGGAAGGTGTTATGGAGAAAATTGACGACTTGTTATCTTTGGGAGGTCTATAATGGACAGATTTTTTTCAGAAAAAATGTATTTACAAAAAGAGTTAATGGAGCATTTTGATTTAAATCAGGAAATGACGGATGAAGAAATAAATCATTATATTGAAGAAAAGATTTTATTAAGAGCAAGAAAACGCCCTCTTTTATTGGAGGAAAAACAAATGCTGAAAAAAGAATTATTTAACACTTTTCGCAGATTAGATGTTCTTTCTGATTTATTGGAAGATGAAGATATTACGGAAATCATGGTGAATGGAGTAGATAAAATATTTATTGAAAAAGAAGGACGTCTGATTGGTCTTAAGGATTCCTTTAGCAGCGAGGAACGTTTAAGAAATATAATTCAGCAGATTGTAAGCAGCTGCAATCGAATTGTGAATGAAACGGTTCCCATTGTAGACGCCAGATTACAGGATGGCTCAAGAGTAAATGTTGTTCTTCCTCCCATTGCCTTAGATGGAGCGGTACTTACAATTCGTAAATTTCCAAAAGAATTATTTACTATGGATAAATTAATTGAAATGGAATCTATTACAAAAGAGGCTGCACAGTTTTTAAAGTCTTTGGTAATCGCAAAATATAATCTTTTTATCAGCGGTGGAACCGGATGCGGAAAAACCACTTTTCTAAATGTGTTAAGCAATTACATTCCCAATGATGAAAGAGTAATTACCATTGAAGATTCGGCAGAATTACAGATAAAGAATATTCCCAATCTGGTACGACTTGAAACAAGAAATGCAAATGTGGAAGGGGAAAATGCAATCCCTATGTCAGCTTTAATTAAATCGGCATTACGAATGCGGCCGGACCGGATTATTGTAGGAGAAGTAAGAGATGCAGCAGCCATGGATATGGCAAACAGCATGCTTACGGGACATGACGGAAGCATAAGTACAGGACATGGAAATTCAGCAAAGGAGATGTTACTTCGATTGGAAACCATGATATTAATGGGATATGATATGCCGGTTTTGGCAATCAGACAGCAATTAGCATCCGCTATAGATGTAATAATACATTTGGGAAGGCTTCGGGATAATAGTCGAAAAGTAATGGAAATAACGGAAATTATGGGAATAAAAGATGGTGAGATCGTAACGAGACCTTTATTTGAATTTAAGGAGCTTAAGGAGTGTAACGGAAGGGTGGTTGGAAAACTGGAGAAAAAAGAAGATTTATTTCACATAAAAAAACTGCAGCAAAGTGGACTTGTGAGGTGATAATCAATGGAATATAACAGGTATCAATTTACCAAATGGGATATGGCAGCATATATTGGCACAATTCTAATTAAAAGCGGGCTAATCAGTTTTTTGTTTTATGACACATATAAGGCAGTGATTTTACTGATACCGGTTTTTGTTATGGATTATAAAAATATGAAGAAAAACAAAATTGTAAAGAGAAAGCGTCTGTTAACAATGCAATTTAAAGATATGATGGAGGCTATTGTGAATTCATTAAATGCGGGATATTCCTTAGAGCATGGGTTTTGTGATGCGAAAAAGGATTTATCCCTGATATATGATAAGGATGCATACATTTTTAAGGAAATCGATATTATATTAACCGGTTTAAAGATGAATATTCCCATTGAGAAACTGCTTAAGGATTTAGGGAGAAGAAGTGATATTGAAGATATTGATAATTTTGCAAAGGTAGTTGCCGTGGCAAAGAAAAGAGGAGGAAATCTCATTAAGATTATTCAAAAGACCGTTTGTAATATCTCTGACAAAATAACGGTGGAAGAGGAAATTGAAACAATGATTACTTCTAAGAAATTAGAGTCGAAAATTATGATGTTAATGCCTTATGGAATTTTATTTTATTTAAAAATAACAAATGCTGAGTTTATGAAGCCTTTATACCATAACTGTTTTGGAATTATACTTATGACCGTTTTTATTTTACTAATGCAATTTGCTAATTGGTGGGCAAACAAGATAATGGAGATTTATGTATGAAAATATTGAATGGAGTTTTAATTTTATTTGGTGTTTCTTTTTTGGGAACAGGTATTTTCTATAAAAAAAGACAGGGTGAGATAAAGAGTAAAAAGATTCTATTTATTAAAAATCACCTGCTTATATGGGTCCTAATCATTATAACAAATGGAATCGGACTTCTTATGTCCTTTTCAAGTATTTCTTCTTCTGATTCTATTTTCATAGAAAAAGAAGGTATTGGCGGTCAGGAAAAAAATATTTTATTAAAGCTTTCAAAGGATGATATGGAGGAAGAAATAGATTTTAGTGTATCGCCGAGACAATATACCAATGAACAGGCAATGGAAAAAATGGAGGAAGCTTTTATATATCTGAATGAAAATATAAAGGGAGAAAACTTAAGTTTAAACCATATTACGAAGAATCTGGATTTTTCTATGGACGAGAGTAAGTATCCCTTTGATGTAGAGTATATTCCGGATATATATGCATTAATTACAAGTGATGGTGTTGTAAAAAACGACAGTAAGTACCTGAAAAGTCTTGGTTACAAAAAGGAAGAAATCGAAAGAGGAATTCCCGTAACAATTAAAGTGATTATTTATTATGGAAGGTTACAGACAGAAAACAGTATATCCGTATTGGTTTTTGAAGGGGAAATGACAGAAAGGGAAAAGATATTTTCAGGAGTCAAAAATAAGCTTGATAAGGTACAAAAAGATGCTTTGTATGAAGAAACCCTGGTACTGCCTTCAGACATAGACGGAACGAAAATAGAAAGAGTAGATGATAAAAACATAGAACCAATTCACGTTACAATATTTGGTTTTATACTTTCCGGATTATTACTTGTTAAAGAGGTAGAGGATAAAAAAGAGCGGGAGAGAAAACGAATTGATCATTTGAGAAGAAGTTATCCCTGGTTTGTGAATGAAATGGTTTTACTGCTAGGTGCAGGAATGCAGGTCAAAAATATTTTTAAAACCTTAATTCATGAATATGATAATCAAAAAGGGAAGGGATACCAAACAGAATTAATAGAAGAATTACAGGCGGCCTGTAACGGATTAGAGGTTGGTATGTCAGAAGAGCAGGTTTATTACCGGTTGGGAAGAAAAATCGGTCTTCCCTGTTACATAAGATTAATGACACTTTTAGAACAAAATATCAAAAAGGGTTCCAAGGGTATAATCGAGATAATTGAACAGGAGGAACAAAATGCCTTAGAGGAACGGAAAACAATGGCAAAAAGATATGGAGAAGAAGCAGGGACAAAGTTATTAGGACCAATGATTTTATTATTAATAATCATAATGTTGATTATTATGATTCCGGCATTTATGAGCTTTCAATAAATTAAGGGAAAAGAGGCTAAATGTCATAATTATAATTCAACTGAAATGATAAATATTATGAAAAAGAAGGGAGGTTATTTTGTGAAATGGGTTAAAAATATAATTCTCGATTTCTTTAAAGATGAATCCGGAATGGGTGTAGTAGAAATTATCTTAATTATTGTTGTACTAATAGCCATGGTTTTTATTTTTAAGGAACAGATAACTGATTTGGTAAATAACATTTGGGACTCTATCAATAAGGGTGCCAAAAAGATTTATTAGGTAACCCGTTAACTATGATAAAAGAAAAATAATCGATATAGATACTATATCTATCTCAGCAAACTGTCAATGGAGGTGTACTATGAACAATAAAGGTCAGACAACGGTTTTCTTTTCAATTATAATATGTGCATTATTATTGTTTACTTTAACGGCATTTGAAGTAATCAGATTACATACGGGAAAGCTTGTGGAAATGGCTTGTGTTCATAGTATGCGTACCAGTATTATGGCTGATTACGACAGTGAATTATTTAAAAGGTATGATTTACTGTTTATAAACCCAACCTATGGAACAGACAATAATGCTTATTTAGAGGAAAAAATAAAAGGATATTTAGATGCTTCCTTAAATGAAGAAGAAAACAGAATCTATCAATATAACATAGAAGATATTGTAGTCTCTGATGAGGTGGGTGTTTTAGATGATGATATGAAGCTTTTAAAACAACAGATGAAGGACTATGGAAAGGTAAGTGAAGAATCGGATCTTAATCTATCTTTAACCGGCATAAAAGAATTCTGTAAAAATACGAAAATTCCGGAGATATATGACAATGAGGGAATATATGAAGAAAATACAGAAAATGAAGATAAGGACACACAGGATAGAAACAATCAAATAAAAGATCCCAGGGATACCCTATCTTCCATGCTTGATAAGGGAATATTAAATATTGTAATGCCAAATAACTCTTTTTCTTCAAAAGATATGAATTTAAGTCATATATCCGGGGAACAGGAAAAACAAAAAGATACCGGATTTCGGGATGTAGAAGTATTTCAAAATGATTTGATGGAATCCATACCGGATACCGAATGGGATAATATAATAGAATATCCTTCATATGTTAATTATTTTCTCTCTCATTTTTCCAATGGGGTTCATCCCTATGAAAATACAGTGATGTCATGTGAAATAGAGTATCTGTTAGAGGGGAAAGGAAGTGATAAGGAAAATATGGAAGAGGTGGCAAAGGAATTAGTATGGTTAAGAATGCCGGTAAACTTTTCATATCTTGTAACGGACAGTAAGAGAAATAAGGAAGCAGAAGCCGTGGCAGCTTCTTTATGTACGTTAACTGCAACTTTGGAATTTGAGAAAATTGTAAAGTATTTATTACTGGGATGCTGGGCATATGGAGAGTCCTTGTCGGATGTTAAAGTCCTTTTGTCAGGAGAGGGAATACCTTATATAAAAGATTCCGGAACATGGAAAACGGATTTGGAAACCCTTTCAGATACAAAGGAAGTAGAAGGTATGAAGGATGGAATCTATTATGAGGATTATCTTTTTATGCTTTTTATTATGAAATCGGAAAAACAAATGGACGATTGTATTTTGCGAATGCTGGATTTAATTGAATTAAATATGCAGCAAAATAATCCGGATTTTCATGTTGCAGATTACGCAGGTAAGCTTCAGATTCAAGGAAAAATAACTATGAATCCCTTATTTGTGAATAAGGGAAATCAGGAAATATATGAATATTATTTTGATGAAGATATTTCCTATGATATGAAATAATTACATTTTTCTAAAAACTCTTATAGGATACCCTCTTTTATCAAAAAAATATACAAGCAGTCCAAATTATACAATTCTAAAAAATAAAATAATTCCAAGTATGAACAAGGTCCTATAAGAGTTTTTAAAAGAGTGTATGAAATATTTACAGGGAAAGGAGACGGGACGTGGGGAAATATTATGGTACATATCGATATATCTTTAATAGGGGGTCTGTAACTGTAGAGGCTTGTTTTACGGTTCCTTTATTTCTGTTTTTCTTTTTATCTATTGTATCTATGATTATGGTGTTTTTTGCAGAAGTCCATATTCGTCAGAGCTTAGGGGAGGCCTGTGAATATACATCCCAGTTATGTTATTTAGAGGGTTTAGAAGATAGTGAGACATTACAGGTTAATGAAGATGTTTTGTATAAAACCTTTTATTCATATTTAGGAGAAGATTTTTACATAGATAAAGTTATTTTAGGAGGAAAAAGTGGAATATCTGTTTACGTAGAACCGGATAAGGATAATAAAAAAATATTTCTTGGAAAAGCAAAGTATAGTATTAAATTTACCATTCCAATGATAGGCACCTTTGAAATAAACAGAAGCGTGAGTGTTAAGCAAAAAGGATTTGTGGGATATCGTGCCGGGGAAGAGGAGGTTTGTGAATATGTATACGTGACTCCAAATCAGGCGGTGTATCACTGTAGCAGGGAATGTACCCACTTAAAACTATCTGTTAACAGTATAAGCAGTAATCAGATAAACCAATACACCCCTTGCGGATTTTGTGGTAATAAGAAAAATGATACAGGAAGGATATATGTTGCAAGAACAACAGATATATATCATCAGGACAGGAATTGCAGTGGGTTAAAGAGAACAGTTTCCCGGGTGAAAAAATCCTCTGTAAAAGGATTGTCCTCCTGTAGCAGATGTGGAAGATAAAGGAGGATGAGATGAAGAATAACAAAGGAAGTTCCATAATTGAAATTACAATTATATTTCCCATTGTTTTGTTTGTGGTTTATTTCTATATTATGTATCTGCTTTTATGTATTAATTTATCTAAGAATTTATCCCAAAAGTCTGAGGAGTTATACAATAACAATGGCAGCAGTATAACTGTTTCATGGGATAAAGGCATAATGAAGGCCGGTGATACGTCACAGATGGAAATAGAAATTAACAAAAACAACAATGACCCGGTAAAGGAAGTAAGGAGGTGGCAGTGTGCACATCATACAATACCATAAGGAAGGCATGAATCAGTATATTTATATGCCGGTTAATCATTTTACAGAGAATAATTATATCAATCAGTTATTTGAGCATCACAGGATTCCCGGATTTTTAAATTACGAAATAAGAACAATAAATGATAATAAATATATATATTACCGGATTCGATATAAAACAACTCTTGCAGTTTTCATGGAAAATATGGTTTGTGATGATAACAAAATCCTACAAATCATTAGTGGAATCATACATATCATGGAGATTTCAAGGGAATATCTGTTGGATTACAACCGGATTATATGGTCCCCGGACTGTATCTTTATTGAGATTGAAACGGGAAATATGATGTTTTGCTATTATCCTGACAATCTGGAAGGAAATGATATCAGGGAGTTTTTGACAAAGCTGATTCAATACGCAGGAAAAAAGAATGAAGAATTATCGGTTATGATAATACAATTTTATAACTGCATTACAGATCCTTTTTTTGATATGAATAAATTAAAGGTTTTTAAAGAGAAATACATATTAAAACAGAAAAAAATATACTATGATGAGCCGGTGGAGAGACCCGATAAAATGGAAGAAGAGAATGATATATGTAGTGAACATGAAGAGGAAAAAAAGGAAATATTAGCCGGTGGGATTATGAATATAATTATATTTGTAATGGGAATTGCAAATATAGTTATTATTTTTTTATTTGTTTTTCAGGTTATACCCTATAAGTATCTTCCTGTAATGTTTGTATCCCTAGGGATTTTAGTAACATTTTTATTAATGAATCCATCCTTTACAAAGGAGGAAAATCCCGATGAGATTATGGAAGCATATTTAAAAGAAGAAAAAAACAGGATTATGAATGAAGATAATGTAGAAAAACAGGAATGCATTATTTATGGTGAAACAAGTATACTGTCAGAATATAATATGGAACAAATTGTGGTGGAAGAAAGAAGGAAAGAATTAATTTTAACTCCGGTTAAGAAGGATAAATATAAGCCTGTTATTCCATTAGAACAAGGAGTTGTTATAGGTTGTATGAAAGAAAATTGTGATTATGTTCTGGCTGAACGGGAAATAAGCAGACTTCATGCGAAGCTTTATAAGAAAAACTTTGAATTGTATTTATTAGATTTAAATTCGACCAATGGAACATATCTAAACGGTGAACAGATTATTTGCGGAAAGGAATATTTATTGGAGGAAGGGGATATGGTAGCATTTTCCCGGATTGAATTTTATGTGACAGATAAAGCATTTTAGTTGTAAAATCTCCTATTTTTAGGTATACTTATATAAGGTATGGGAAAAGAGGTGATTGTCACGAAAATCAACATTTATTATGGTGGACGGGGTGTTATGGAAGACCCTACAATATATGTGTTAAATAAGATGACAGAGGTGTTAAAGGAACTTCGTGTCGAAGTAAACCGATATAACATATTTGAGGATAAAAATGCCATTGCCACATTACCATCTACAATTAAGGAGGCGGATGGTGTAATTCTTGCCACAACAGTAGAGTGGTTTGGTATTGGTGGATATATGCAGCAGTTTTTGGATATGTGCTGGTTATACGCAGATAAGGAAGATTTACGGGATAAATATATGCTTCCTGTTGTTATGGCTACAACCTACGGAGAACGGGATGCGGAGCTTAATCTTGTAAAGGCATGGGAGACCCTTGGAGGAATTCCAATCACAGGATTGGTTGCCTATGTGGAGAATTTAGATGAGTTTGAAGAAAATGATGATTACAGAAAAATAATTGAGAAAAAGACGGAAACACTTTATCGCTCCATTAACCAGAAAACCCAAAGTCTGCCAACCAGTAATCTGGCTGTTAAGACCAATTTGTTAAAGACTCGTACCATTGAACTGACACCTCAGGAAAGTGAACAATTATCCAAATTCGTAAGTGATGAAACTTACGTAAAACAGCAAAAAGAAGATATTGAAGAGTTATCTGCCATGTTTAAGAAAATGCTTCACGATAACGGAGATGAAGAGGAGGAAGATAATAGTTTTGCATCTTCTAACGCATCAGGAATGTTTGCAACTACAATGCCATCCAGCATTGAAGACGTAGATGAGGATGAAGAGACTGAGGGTTTGGAACAAAAGGGAGATTCCAAGGGAATCGTGGAATCACCGAAAGAAAAAAGAATAGATGCAGCCGCTGATAATCTGGTTATGTCATTTATTAAACATTATCACCCCCAGACCGATTTTGTGGCATCCTATGCAATTATTATTTCTGACAAAGATTTAATCCTGCATATTGAGGCAACCCCTCAGCACGTGAAATGCTTCTATGCAGCAACAGATGAGGCAGACGTAATTTTAAGAACAACAACTGATGTACTTCATCATATTCTTGAGGGACATAATACCTTCCAAAGAGGTTTTATGGCGGGTGAGATTTCTGCAAAAGGCAATTTTAAAACTTTGCGGATGTTAGATGATATTTTTCAATTTCAATAAACAATAGGAAGTGAAACATTATGTCATATATGGCGTTATATAGAAAATGGAGACCGGATGAATTTGAGGAAGTAAAGGGTCAGGAGCATGTAGTTACAACATTAAAGAATCAGATTATCCATGACAGAATAGGCCATGCGTATTTATTTTGTGGTACCAGAGGTACAGGTAAAACTACTGTTGCCAAGCTTTTTGCAAAAGCGGTTAATTGTGAACATCCCAGAGAGGATGGCAGCCCCTGTAATGAATGTCCCACCTGTAAGGCAATCAGTGCAGGTAATTCATTAAATGTAATAGAGATTGATGCTGCATCAAATAATGGTGTAGATAATATTCGGGAGATAAAGGATGAGGTACAGTATTCTCCCACTGAAGGAAAATACAAAGTCTATATTATAGATGAGGTTCATATGTTATCCATTGGAGCCTTTAATGCATTACTTAAGACACTGGAAGAACCTCCATCATATGTTATTTTTATATTGGCAACAACAGAAGCACATAAAATTCCTGTTACTATTATGTCCCGTTGTCAAAGATATGATTTTAGAAGAATTACCATAGAAACAATATATGAGCGTTTGGCGGATTTGTTAAAGAGAGAGGGAATAGAAGCGGAGGAAAAAGCGATTCGTTATGTGGCAAAAGCTGCGGATGGCTCCATGCGTGATGCATTAAGCTTAATGGATCAATGCATTTCCTTTTATCTTGGAGAAAAATTAACCTATGATAATGTATTAGAAGTATTGGGTGCAGTTGATGTAGATGTATTTAACCGGTTAATGGACTGTATAAGTCAGCAAAAAACCATGCCGGCATTAGAGATTATTAATGAGATTGTATGGCAGGGAAGGGAATTATCCCAGTTTGTTACAGATTTTACATGGTATATGAGAAATTTACTTCTTATAAAAACATCTGATGACATGAATGACCAGTTAGATATATCGGCTGAGAATCTTTTAAGTATGAAAGAGATTGCCACGCATACGGACATGAATTTTCTTATGCGCAGTATTCGGATTTTTTCAGAAATGTCAAATCAGATACGATATGCCACACAAAAAAGAATTACACTTGAACTTGGAGTTATTAAATTAACAACCCCTCAGATGGAAACAGATATTACATCCGTATTGGAAAGAATTCGTGTTTTGGAGGAGCGTCTTGAAAATGCCAGTGTTGTAAGTGCGGATTCCTTAGCTGTGACGAAAATAAGTGAGGAAGAACCTAAAGGTTTGGAAGATCCGTTAAATAGGGATGAACTGGTAAAAAGGGAATTAACCAAGGCACAGTATGAAGATTTAGGAGCAATTATAGAATGTATTCGAAATATGGAAAAGGATCCGGACATGAAAGAGGCTATGGGAACCGGTACATTACGAATGTTAAAGAATGCGAGTATGAATATAGGTCCCGACAGGGAATCCATAGTTATTGTATTTAAGGATTCAGAATATGGAGACATGGATTATCAAAGGTGTGGCAGCGAGGAGGTTGTTGACAGGTTAAAAGATCTTGTGGCTCAAAAAACAGGAAAATCTGTTAATATTACTGCCCTTTTAAAAGACAGTGTTGAAGAAGTGGATATTAACAGTGTGAATTTTGCAAAAGTTAATTTTGATATACAGGTTGAATAAAATGATATTATAATAATAAGGAGGCAATAAAATGGCAAAACGTGGAGGTTATCCGGGAGGCATGGGAATGCCTGGCAATATGAATAACTTAATGAAGCAGGCACAGAGAATGCAAAAGCAGATGGAGGAACAGGCAAAAGCTCTTGAAGAGAAAACCTATGAATCATCAGCAGGTGGCGGTGTTGTTAAGGTTGTTATATCCGGCAAAAAAGAGATTACTGAAGTTCATATTGATCCGGAAGCAGTAGATCCTGATGATGTGGAAATGTTAGAGGATTTGGTTATGGCTGCAGTAAATGAAGCCATTCGTATGCAGGAAGAGGATCAAAACAGCTCTATGTCTAAAATCACCGGAAATATGGGTGGACTGGGAGGTCTTCCATTCTAATGGATTTGTATAGTGAACAGGTTAATCTTTTGGTAGAGGAATTAGGCAGACTGCCGGGTATCGGCAGCAAGTCGGCACAGCGTCTGGCATATCATATAATTAATATGCCTTTAGACCAGGTAAAGGCATTGTCGGATTCTATTATATCTGCCAGAGAAAATGTAAGATATTGTAAAGAATGTTATACCTTGACGGATAAAGAGATATGTCCAATTTGTGCATCCAATAACCGTGATAAAAAGACAATCATGGTTGTTGAGACGCCCAGAGACTTAGCTGCTTATGAACGGATAGGTAAATATAATGGTGTATATCATGTGCTGCATGGTGCAATCTCACCAAAACTTGGAATCGGACAGGAGGATATAAAATTAAAGGAATTGATTGTCCGGTTACGGGGAGATGTGGATGAATTGATTATTGCCACCAACTCAGGAGTTGAGGGTGAAATTACGGCTATGTATATCAGTAAATTGGTAAAACCTACAGGAATTAAAGTAACAAGAATTGCTTCAGGAATTCCTGTTGGGGGAGACTTGGAATGTATTGATGAGGTCACTTTGTTACGAGCTTTAGACGGCCGGGTTGATTTGTAATAAGTATATTGTGTAGGACTTGAAGATACACAGGAAAGGTAGGTATGAACATGAAGAGAATTGGAATGTTAACAAGTGGTGGTGACTGTCAGGCATTAAACGCCACAATGAGAGGTGTAGTGAAGGGCTTAACCAACATGTACAAAAAAGAGGTGGAGATATACGGTTTCCTCGAAGGTTATAAGGGTTTAATCCGTAATAACTATATGCTGTTAAAGTCTTCTGATTTTTCGGGAATATTAACAAAGGGAGGAACCATTCTTGGAAGCTCCCGTACTCCATTTAAATTAATTGATGAACCTACAGAGGATGGAATTGATAAAGTAAAGGCAATGAAGGACACATATAAGAAGCTTAAGCTTGATTGTCTTGTAGTATTAGGTGGAAATGGTTCTCAGAAAACAGCCAATCGTTTGAGAGAAGAGGGATTAAATGTGATTGGTCTTCCAAAGACAATTGATAATGATCTTTGGGGTACAGATATGACCTTTGGTTTCCAGTCTGCAGTGGATATTGCTACCCAGGCAATTGATTGTATTCATACGACGGCAGCATCCCATAACCGTGTATTTATCGTAGAGATTATGGGACATAAGGTTGGACACATTACATTACATGCAGGTATTGCAGGTGGTGCAGATGTTATTCTTTTGCCGGAAATACCATATGATATTAAAAGTGTATGTGCCGCACTGGAGAAGAGAACAAAACAGGGTAAAGGATTCTCTATTATTGCGGTGGCTGAAGGTGCCATTTCTAAAGAAGATGCTGCCCTTCCAAAGAAGAAGAGAAAAGAAAAGATTGCAAATCGAGCATACCCATCTGTTGCATACGAAATTGCTGACCAGATTAAAGAAACCTGTGGATGTGAGGTTCGTGTTACTGTTCCGGGTCATACCCAGCGTGGTGGCAGTCCTGATGCCTATGACAGAGTTCTTTCTTCAAGATTTGGAGCATATGCTGCACAGCTTATTAAGGAACAGAAGTATGGACGTCTTGTTGTGTTAAAAGATAATGATGTTACAGATATTGGACTTGATGAATCTGCCGGTAAGTTAAAATATGTATCACCGGAGGATAGCATTGTAAAAAATGCCAGAGCATTAGGTATTTCTTTTGGTGATGAATAATTAGATTTTAAAAAGAATGTCATGATAAATCGCGGACGGATTACAATTCGCCCGCGTTATGACGTTTTGATTCTAAACACCATTTTTCATTTGTTGCATATTGTGTATATATGGAATGAATATTAGGAGATTTTCTATGTATATGCATGGTATGGATATGGATTTTGATAAAATGTTTCCTGTAATGCCTCAGTGTATTAGGGATGAAGAACGCTATATAGCGGATTATAATTATTTTAAACGGATGTACCCCGCAAAGCTTCGCCTGGTGGCATCCATAATTGAGAATTATTTAGACCGATTTGAATATGAAGGAAGTCCCATATATATGGAATATCCGGATCAGGTAAGCATTTACCGAATGGCATGTCAGATATATGATATGTTTAATAGTCAGCAAAAAAAACAGGAAGACGAAAATAACAAGGATGCATATTCCAAAGAGGAAATTGCAAAATTTAAAGATATAATCCAGATAATGATATGTCAGGAAATATATATAAGAAGATGTAGAAGAGACAGATATTTAAAACGGTTTTACAGACCGTAAAAGATATTGGATATATAATTAGGAGACTGTTTATGGACGGAAGAGTAATTTGGAGAATACTGGTATTGGTAATGGTGTTTTTTGCAACCATTTTTCTGGTAAACAAATTAGATAATTCTGGTGTAGAGGAAGTTTCAGTAGAGATGGAACAGGCAACCCTGCCAATTGTTTATGTAAGATATCAGGATGAATTTATCAATACGTTACATGGATATACAGGTAAAGTAGATACTACGTATTTCAGGGATACAATAACACCGATGGACTATGGAAGAACCATCGAATTATGGGCTGACCAGGGAAAAAAAGGATATTCCTATGAGTACGAGTTGAGAAGCCAGTATCAGGGAGACTTAATCGAGAACGGAAAAATAGAGGACATAACCCATGCTGACGGTTATGATAAAATGAAAGTTACATTCCGGACAGAGTTAGAAGAACTGCAGGAATATGTTCTTGTGGTTAAGGCGTTGGATGGTGAAGAAGCAACGGTGCGTTACTATACCAGAGTTGTTGTGGAGAATGATTTTCATGCAAAGGAATTACTTGGCTTTGTTGAGAATTTTAATGATTCCTTATTTGACAAAGAAAAAGCTGAGCAGACCATTACGAAAAGTATTGAACCAAATGAAGATGGTAATAATGAATACTTATCAACCATTAATATCCATTCAAGTTTTGACACCATTACTTTTGCAGAGCTTGAACCAACAAGAATTACAAAGCCGATACCAAGCATTAAGGAAATCGATGACAGCTATGCCATTATTCAGTTAAAGTATTTAATATCTGTCATTGAAAATAAGGTAGTAGAGAATTTCTATGTGACAGAGGAATACCGTGTTCGATATGCAGAAGGTGGAAATATATATTTATTGGATTATAACCGTAGTCAGGAAGCTATGTTTACAACAGAAAATATTGATGCCAATAGCAATACATTTAAACTGGGAATATTAGAAGATGATAATTTCCAGTATGTAACCGGCTCCAATTCTAAAAAGGTGGCATTTACCCAGGCGAGACAGCTTTGGTATTATGATTATGAAAATGGAACCATTACAAATGTATATGGTTTCTGTCAGGAAGATAATTATACGGATGTCCGGGTAACCTATGATGAAAATAATATTAAGATTTTAAGAATGGATGACAATGGAAATATTATTTTTGCAGTTTACGGATATATGAATCGGGGTAAACATGAGGGTAAAGTTGGTATTTCCGTATATAGCTTTAATGCAGAAAAAGATAAGATTGAGGAGCTGCTTTTCGTTGAAAATAATAAACCTTATAATATATTAAAAGATGATATGGAGACTCTTTTATACTTAAATGATAAAGGAGAGTTTTACTATTTTGACAATGATTGTGTTGTGAAAATTAATACGGAAACCTTAGCCTCAGAAATATTTATTGAAGATGTTTTAAGTGAGAATCTGGCAGTTTCCCAGGATAATCATTTGATTGGATATCCCAATGAACTGCTTACTGAAAATACAACAAAGGTTACTGTGTTTGATTTGGAAACAAAGGAAAGTAAGGAAATTGATGCAGCGGCAGGAGAACGATTATCTGCCATCGGATTTGTGGAAGAGGATTTGGTTCTAGGCAGGATTCGGGAAGGAGATATTGAAGTTGCTCTTGATAAAACCGTAATATGTCCGGCATCAAAAATAGATATTATTGATAAAAATAATAATGTTGTGAAATCCTATGGAACCACCGGTGTATATGTAATTAGTGCCACAGCAAAAAATAACGTGGTTTATCTTAACAGAGTTCGTAAAATAAATGGTGAATATGAAGAAACAACCCAGGATTTCATTACTTATAAGGAAGAAGAGGATGTAAATAAGTTACATGTAACATATAAAAATACCGATAAAGGATATAATCAGTTATATATGTTTTTCCCGGATTATATTTTTGTAACGGAAAATCCAAAATTAATGATTACAAAAACCTCTGTTAAGGATGAGGATACTACAGTCAAAATAACCTTTGATCACACCAACAAAAAATATTATGCTTATGGTCAGGGAAAATATATGAAGGATTACTTAAGCTTAAATGAGGCTGTAAAGGTTGCCTATGAAAATGCAGGTGTTGTGCTGGATGAGCATGGTGTAATTGTCTGGCGTAAGATTGCAGTTAAGGATTATCATACGGTTGCAGATAAAATAAGAATTCATACCGTATCCTCTATTGAGGAAACCTTAGGGGCCTGTATATATATGATGGGGGTATATGAAGAAAAATCTCCGGACTATCAGGTAATGCAACAGGAAATCGCAGCGGGAGAGATACCTGTGGAGGATATTATTTTGGAATATACAGGTCGTCAGGGAACAGACATTACCGGATGTGATTTTGAAAATGGCTTGTATTATTTATGTAAGGATGCACCGGTAATTACCAGATTTGCAGATGGAACTTATGTATTGGTTACCAGTTATAATGGAGAAAAGGTTAGATATATTAATCCTTTAGAGACAACGGATATAGTGGAGCCAAGAGAAGAATTTGAAGAAAAAATTAAGGATAGCGGAAATGTGTTTATCAGCTATGTGCGATAGTATATTTTGCGCCTATACAATTTAAATTTTGTTGTAAAAAAATACGGTACTGTCATAATGACAATACCGTATTTTTAATGCTGACCGAAAACATATAGGAATACCGGTCTGCTTTGAAATAATTACTCTTCTGAGATAACACCTGTTGGGCATGTTCCTGCACAAGAGCCACAAGAGATACAAGCGTCTGCATCGATTTCGAACTTGCCATCACCTTCAGCAATAGCACCAACCGGACAAGCGCCGGCACAAGCTCCACATGATACGCATCCATCATTAATTACAAATGCCATAATAGAAGTCCTCCTTATAATGTATATGTGTTCATAAATAGGTTAAAACCTTATTACGAATATTTTATCTCAACTATTATTAGATAGCAAGTATTTTTTTATATACCCTTATCTTCCTGCCTGCGTCTTTTCATGGCTGCCAATATTACTTCTCTTGCATGGATTGCGGATTCTTTTGTTAAATCCTTTAATCCTTTAAGAGGGTAATCTATGCCAAGCTTATTATATTTTGCTTCACCCATACCATGATATGGAAGACAGTCAAGAGCCTTTATGTTGTTAAATTGTCCAATAAAGTAACCCAGTTGATCCAGATATTCATCATTTAATGTAATACCTTCTACAATTACATGTCGAATCCAAGTATCAACATTATTTTCATCTAAATATTTTAAGAAATCCAAAATATTGTCATTTGGCTGTTTGCAAAGAATTTTGTGTTGTTCCGGATCTATGTGTTTAATATCCAGCATAACAAGATCTGTAACCTTCATTAAACGGTCAAACTTTGCCAAAAGTGTTTCGTTGTCTCTGTGGAACATAACACCAGAAGTATCTAAACAGGTATGGATGCCCTTTGCCTTACAGGCCT
This sequence comes from Lachnospiraceae bacterium, assembly GCA_051880415.1. Taxonomy (GTDB): domain Bacteria; phylum Bacillota; class Clostridia; order Lachnospirales; family Lachnospiraceae; genus CAG-590. Next base: position 33,901 of record JBJENX010000182.1, read on the forward strand.
CAAATAACTCAATTAAAAAATCAATCTGCATAAGAGGTTCTCCTCCGGTAGCAGTTAATCCACCATTGGTATAAAATGATTTCATGGAATCATACTGTTCTAACAAATCTTCTACCGTATGATCTTCGCCCCCCTGCATTTCCCATGTGTCTGGGTTATGGCAGTATTTACAACGCATAGGACAGCCTTTGAAAAATACCACAAATCTCATGCCGGGACCATCTACGGTACCACAGGTTTCTATTGAATGAATATGTCCTATCATATTTCTAATCCTTTCTTTATTATTTAATAATACTAATCAATACTCTTTATGAATATAAAAAAGTACTGATTTCTATTATTAATTTATAAGAAAGGCAAGGACATAATGTCCTTGCCTATAAAGTTAATGTAATAAACTATCCCGAATTACATACCCTCATGGAATGTTCTAGAGATAACGTCTGCCTGCTGTTCAGGAGTTAACTTAACGAAGTTAACAGCATATCCTGATACACGGATTGTTAACTGTGGATAGTTCTCCGGATGCTGCTGAGCATCTAATAATGTATCACGGTTTAATACATTAACATTAAGATGATATCCACCTTTTTCTACATAACCATCTAACATATTAACTAAGTTAT
>JBJENX010000183.1:0-34513 GCA_051880415.1 Lachnospiraceae bacterium
GAAGCTATCACGAAGCCCTTGTAAATGCTTTGGCACATCGTGACTATCTTGTAAATGGTAGTGAAGTTCATATTGACATATATGATGACAGAATGGAAATCTATTCTCCGGGAGGAATGCCGGATGGTTCCATGATTCAGGACAGAGACCCTCTTACAGTGCCTTCAACCAGAAGAAATCCGGTTCTTGCCGATGTATTCAACCGGCTTGGATATATGGAGCGTAAAGGTAGTGGATTTGGAAAGATTATCAGTGGATATGAATTTCAAATAAATTATAATGAGAGCAAAAAACCATCATTCCGCTCAGACAGATATCAGTTTACGGTAGTAATGCCTAATTTGAACTATGATGTCCCTCAAGATGTCCCTCAAGATGTCCCTCAAGATGTCCCTCAAGATAAATTGGATGTGCAGATTGTGGACATGATTCGGAAAGACAACAAAATTAGTACGGAGAAAATGGCAATTGCATTAGGTGTAAGTTCAAAAACCATTAAACGACATATAAAAGAAATGGATAATGTATGTTATGTTGGACGTGGTTTTAGCGGACACTGGGAAATTAAGGATGATGAGTAATGCGTGACAAAAGACAATATGGATGGACTTTGAATTGACTTAGTCTCATGCAGTCTCAAGGTAGTCTCATGAAATTGTGAAATTATGTGAGACTAAGCTGATACTTGCGATAGGAATTTAGAATTATTGAGAGATGATGTTCCATATCATAATCACATCTTAACCAAAGTGGTTATGATGCGGTTAGGAAAGAGAATTAGTACGGAAATATTTAAATTATTCCACAGCTTGGGGAACGATATGAGACGGAAAATGTACATATGACGGAGGTGTATCAAAGTGTTACAGACAAAACCGACAGAACATTTGGCAGGCATCACAATACAAGGAGATTATAAGGATTTTTATGAACTGGTAGAAAGTATATACAGAATAACGGGATTAGACGGCGACCAGACTGAGATTTATTATGGAGTTAAGAATCGATTGCTTGGAATATGCTATGATATACGACATGCTTTTATGGGTGATAGAGATATTGTTTTGGAAGATAATGGAATGCGAGAGGACATTATGAAATGGCATGAACAAATTACGCCTACTCAGAATGTGTATTACAGTGTAGAGGTTTTATTTCCAGAGGCAATTTTTGTGGCGGCATCGGTTCCAAAGATGTACATTTTCTCGTCTGAATATTACGGAGCGAAAGGCAAACGTACAGATATAGACGATCAATTGCCACCGATTCCATATTCAGATTATATTAGAGATAAAGCAAATTTGGATGTTTTGTGTGCGGGAATATGGCAGGCACTCGGAGAAGCAATTGGTGACGAAGAATTAGAAAAGCTCATACAATTAAGACAAAGAGCGGATGAGAGTTTTATATATTATGCCACACATTATATTGATAAATGTAATATAGAATTGCTAAAAACAGATGTTGAAAAAAGAAAGGACAAGCTTCGAAATATCGCCAAACGTATTGTAAAGAAACCTCAAGCCTATATGAATATGGAAGCTGATTTGCGATATTGGGCAAAAGAATACAAGACAACGATATATGAATTACATGATCCGAAGGTTGAATATCCGGATGATTTTGAATGGTAATTACACCAGCCCCATGAAAAGCATGAGACTGGTACGATGGAATGGAAATTGTTTCGGTTAAATTCATTTATAGATATACAATATCATCTGGGTCATCAAAGGTGACAAAGGAATTACATTCTTTGCAACAGATAACGAGAATGGAGTTCTCTTCGGTATTGACGATAATAGAGTTCGAATAATGTAAAATCCTCACAAAGCTTTTGTTTATGGGCTTTGTGAGGATTTTTATTTTGAGATGGGGATAGTATGGGGATAAAAAACACCATTCATGGATGGGATGAAGAAATTATTAAAAAAATTTCAAAAAAGTATTGACAAAGATGCCTGGAAGTAGTAATCTATTATGGTTACTCATTTATGAGATAACCATATAAGTTGGCAAAGTTAATAGATGGTAGACATAGATGAGGAGGGGAATATATGAGAGAACAATTAAAAAAACCGATAGCGATAATCATAGTTGTAATCTTGGTGTTGACATTGATACAGACGCCGATGGATGTGCGGGCAGAAACTATTATTTTAGGCGTGGATGTAGACAAGGATGAAACTATTTACGCATCCAGAAGTAATGACTATACTGTTCCGAATGGAGCTACTTTGACAATAGCGGACGGAGGAAGTGTTTCAGGGAGTATTATAGTATCTAATGGAGGAAAATTAGATGTTAAGAAAGGAGGAAGTGTTTCAGGGAATATTGAAGTATCTAGAGGAGGAAAATTAATAGTTCAGTACGGAGGAAGTGTTTCAGGGCGTGTTGAAGTAAAAGATACAGGGAATGATGAAGTAGAAGTTTTGATGGAAATTGCAAATCATGGAAACATAAATGAAGTATTTGTAAATGGTGGAACTATATATAACGAGCGCACAATTGATCGTATAGAATTAGATTCCGACAAAGACAGCCTAACAAATGAAGGCACGATACAAACGGTAATAGCGAGAAAAGGTTCAGTGAAGAATGAACGCTATGCAAGCATCGCTACTTTGACGGTAGGTGGCGCAAATATCACAAATAGTGGAACTGTGACACAGGAGCTTAGTGTGGGTAGTACAGACACCACAATAACAATGTCCGGCACTAGCGTGATAGAGAAATTTAGTGTTGGATCTGGTCCCTTGGTGATTACTTCTGATGTGGGAGCAATAATAAAAAATGCAACACTGCGCACAGATAATTTTAATACGGGTTCATCCGGAACGGTGACGGTAACCGACTCTCTTTCTCTTGATGGGGACGGAACCTTCCCTCTTACATTTAATGTAGACAGTAGTACAAAGATTACAAAAAAAACAGACAATAGTGGTTGGTCTGTAAATTGTGATGGAAAAAAATATATCCTTCCTGCATCAACGTTTACAGATAAGTCTTTATCGGATATGTACAAGGCAGTTTTTTCTGAATCCTCCATTGCATTGCCGGATTTGACAGTGCAGTATGCTGTGGCTGATGTAACAGGAGAAACATTTACTATAAGCAATGGCGGTATATCTAAAATTCGATGGAAGCTTTCAAACATCCCGGAGTTTGTGGAACTTTATGATGCAACTACAGCATTGTCAAAGGACGGTACCATTACATTGCCAGAAGGAGAGAGTAAGACAATCACTGTAAAAGCTAAATCAGGCTTGTCGGTTAATGAATATAGCGGTTCGATTTCTTTTGATGTATACACGGCGGAGGGGGCAACGACTGCTGATGATACATTAATGACTACAAAAGACATCCCAGTCACCTTAAAGGTAAATAGAAAAGAAGGTTCGGGAACCATAGAAGTTAATGATGTATATTATGGAACTCCGGTTACATGTACAGTTTCTTCTACTACAAATGATGAAGGTGAAACTGTAGAATTTAAGAAGAGAGATGCATCAGATGATACATACACGACAGAGCTTCCGACTGAGGTGGGCGAGTACACGGCAAGAGCAACCTTTGCCCAGACGAACATTTATGAAGAATATGTGGCAACAGCAGATTTCGCAATTCTTAGAAAAGAAGGCTCCGGTACGGTTACTGTAGATGACATCTATTATGGGGAAACAATAAAACCAGTTGTGATATCCATAACGAACGGGAATGACAATGTGACATACGAATATAAGGAAAAAGGTGCCGGTGATGAGACCTATACCGCAACTAAACCTACACTTGTAGGCGAATATACGGTGCGTGCAACCTTTGCCCAGACGCCGGGATATAATGCGGTAACAGCTACAGATGATTTTAAGATTTCCAGAATAACCGGTTCCGGAACAATTACAGTGTCAGATATCCATTATGGGGAAACAGTAAGTCCTGTCCCAGCATCCGCAACAAACGGAACCGATAATGTAACCTATGAATATAAAGTAAAAGGTGCAGCAGACACGACTTATACGAAGACAGTTCCGACAAAGGTGGGAACATATACGGTGCGCGCAACCTTTGCCCAGACGGATATCTATAATGCAGTAACTGCGACGGATGATTTTGAGATTACATACCTGAAAGCACCGGAATCGCCTTACAGTATGAGCGGTAAGCAGGGAAGTAACGGGTATTATACTTCTAAGGTAATAATTACACCGGCAGAGGGATATTTAATCGCAGAGGCTCTTGATGGTAATTACAGAGAAAATCTGACAGTGAACCAGTATAAAGATAAATATAACATTTATCTGAAAAAGATTGCCACCGGAGAAAAGACGTCAGCAATACAAATACCTGTAATCAAGATTGATATGACTTCTCCTGCTATATTGAATGCGGGTTCCGGAGAGAAACTATATGGTGAACAGGTGGAGATTAAGGTTAAAGATGATAATCTTGTTCAGGTGCTTGTAAATGGAGAAGAAGTCAAATTTAAAAATAATATGGCAATCCTGAAGCTTTCATCCAATCTCGGAGAGGAAACCTACGAGATAATATGTACAGATGTTGCAGGTAACACAAGTAAGACTAAGGTGGTGGTTGCGGCAGACTGGATGAAAGACAAAATAATTCCGGTGGGTTCGGCGGTAAGACTGAGTACGGAATATTCTTACCAATTAGGAGGAGGAACCTGGCATGTGGAAGGTGATGACACATCCTATGCCGGAAATACCACCTTCTATGTAGCAAGTGAAGGCGAATATATATTTACAAAGATTGGTGAGTAATATACTGAAAAAGGCAGAATGAAATAAATATGAGATTCCATTTTCTTATATGGGAAACGAGCATATAATCGGGATAGATTATGACAGGGACAACGCTCCAAAAGGAAAATATGATTCTGCATATATGAGTGTTTATATTGATAGACAACATTTTAAGAATCCGGTGGATATTTTGGTCGAAGGTATCTTGGATGTAAATGATACAGGACGATAATAGTCGTCCAATGAGAGAGATGAGAGAGAATATGCAAGATTGCCTTTTTGAGGATGAGGGGGATTGCCCTTTGACAGTACATGAGCCAAGAAATGCCGAATTTACGGCATTTCTTGGCTCGTTTTTGGTTGCGTGACAATCAAATGACAACATTTTGGAATTATTCGTAATATAGTGCGATGGGATGAATGATGAATAAATCATCCGTAGTTTCAAATAGTGATTTTAAAATACTATTTATCATGTCGCTAGGTCCTGAGAAGAATGAGGAAATTTTGTTTACATGGGTGGTGTTAGTTACATATCCAACTAGGTTAATATTACCACCATATTTAAATGGTGCCTTTTGAATATCTTCTCGAAGAAATTTTTCATCAAATATCACCAAATAATTGTCAACACAAATTAAGGATTTATATGGAAAAATCTTTAACAACAAGGAGAGTTGTTTTTGCAGCTCCTTATTTTCACTATCCAATTCATCCATTGCTTCCTTCTTTATTTGTTTAATTTTATTTTCAAGCTCCTTAAATTCTGGAGAACGTTTGATATCTCTATTAATGGTCATACCATTAGTAGCTTCGTTATATTTTTCTTCGCAAATTTTATCAATTTCTGCTAGTTTTGGCTCGTTCATCATTTGTATAAAATCATTGTCATCAAATAGCTTTTTGTAGTAGTCCAAATCTAAAAGATGATATTGACCTTTCACTTTGATGAATTTTCCAATTTCTATATTATCATTTGAAAATAAATGTTTTTCCTCTAGATAGTCTACAACTTGATGAAAAGCATTGTCGTGTAATACTTTTGTTTCAACATCACTGTATAGGTTGGAATTACTTCTATTTTTTATATGATTATATATGTAGTCTAATTTAGCATCAAATCCTTTTCCTAAAATAGAAAAATCAGCTTCTCCTTCAGCATTTGTAGTATGGGATGACTGATTTTCCATTGATGAAGAAGATTGACTTGTTTGCGTCTGTAAAGTTTTTAGACCATTATCAATTTGTGCAATATACGAATTAACGGTATCTGTATCAAGATAAATAAAACTTTTCATTGTGAATCCTCCGTATTTATTATTTTGCTGATATAAAATGAAAAAACTATTGGTGTAAATCCGAAATATATGCAAATTATATCAAAAACCATTTGAAAAAGGAATGCTTTCTGATAATTTTAATGTTTTTAATTTTAAAATTATTTGCTTTGTAGAAAATTGTAAAATATTATTGTATAATGTAAAATATGTTTGGAGATGATGAGATATCTGATTTTGCAGATGATCCATGCTTAATCAATGTTGCTGTGTCAAGAGCTAAAAAGAAGTTAATGCTGGTTGTAACAGGAAATGAACAGACTAAAGAACGCAATATAACGGACTTGATAGATTATATTCATTATAATAATTTTGAGGTCGCCGAAAGCAAGATTTATTCAATCTTTGATCATCTTTATAAATAGTATACTGAGGAAAGAAAGGCATACCTGCAAAAACGCAAAAAATATCAAAGTTGATGGATGTGAATACCATAAAGAAGATACCGTGCAAGCTTCACGCAATTTTTTAAAGAATCATATAATGGAGCTATATGCAATTTCGTTATTAAGGTTAAAGAAAAATGGAAACGGTGAAAAAGACAAGCTGGTTGAGATACTGGAAAGGTTGGTGGAATGGCGAAAGGAAGAAGGTGATACACAGACAATAGGACTTCTTATCTGTAAGACTAAGAATAATATATTGGCAAAATATACGGTTGAGAATTCTACAGAGCCGATAGGCATGTCTGGATATGAATTAAATGCGTTGCTGCCGAAAGATTTCAAGGGCACATTGCCTACAATAGAGGAATTGAAACAAGGATTGATCGAAGATATAGTGAACTGAAAATAATAATTTGTTGGATAGACATAAGATAACTAGATAACATACGAGGTGATAAACAATGGAATTTACATTATTGTTAGAACAAGCAATTAATAAAATTCAGAATTTGCGAGAGTACTACGAGCATCAACTTGTAAGTATATATGACCATTTAGATGAGGAATTAGAAACATATAAGTATGGAGTTTTGCTAGAAAAATATTTTTTTAGTAAGAGTGTAAATTTAGAAATAGAGTTGTCCGAAGAAGAATTAGAGGAAATTAACCAAATTGTAGAGGCATGTGAAGTTGAAGATCGAAGTGATGGAGTTGTAGTGCGATACAAATTAAAAGATCTTGATGAAAAATACAAAAAATATGAGTTGAATCCTCAAAAAGCTATGACGGAATATATTAAACTATCAGAACAACCGACTATCCTGAGTGAATCTACATTGATGATGTTGTTAGTACGTTATGAAGAGGCTATTGCAGGAATATTTAAATATATTCTGATGGAATATCCTGATGCTTATTTGAAAGAAAAGAGTATTACATATTCGGAACTTATGACTTTGAATACAGATATTAAGGAAGTAAAAAGATGTTTTATAGAAAAAGAAGTAGATGAATTTATGAGATTGCCGATAAGTGACTGGTACAATTTGTTTGCACAAAAACATAAAACGAAGTTTATCTTTGAGAATGGTGAATTTGAACGTTTTAAAGAGATTTATTATAGAAGAAATTTAGTGGTTCATAATCAAGGAAAAGTTAATGACATATATATTAAAAATGTGGACGAATGTGCAATTGAATCGGTAGAAAGAGGAGATGTTTTAGAAGTAAGCCGAGAATATATGTTTAAGGCATTTGACCTTACTCAATTAATCTTATACGGAACATTTTGGGGATTAAAAAAGTTGTCGAAAGATAAAGAGGAACTAGAAAAGCGAATGTTCGATATGGCTTTTAAACATATGGAAAATGGAGAGTGGTTAATTAGTGAATATGCATATAAGATTATGATGGATGAAAAGGGACAAAGTGATGCAGACAAATTTTGTAATAAGGTTAATTATTGGATATCTGTAAAAAATCAAGGTCGTTTCGAAGATATTAAAGAGGAAATTGATGGATGCGATGTATCTGCTATGTGTGAACAATTTAAGGTGGCAAAGTATGCACTTTTAGATGAACATGCAAAAGTTTCGAGTGTATTAGAAAAAATAATAGGAACAGAAATGCCTTCGTGCTATATTGAACAATGGCCTTTGTTTATTCAGTATCGAAAGAGTGAAGAATACAAGACATTTAGAGATAAGCATAGAGAAGAGTTTGAGGAATTGGGATACGTCCCAGATTATTTGACGGTAAGTAGTGAAGAAGAAATCGTGGATGAATATGGAAATGATATGGAAATATTAGAATGATATGTTGAAGGTGTAAGGAGGAGCCATTAATTAAATTTTCCCGTCGCCTCAACGTATCCTTGTAATCAACTATCTCAAGTGGCTAACTGTAAGTACTCAATCCTGAGTACCATACAAGCAAAAAAACCGCATTTCTGCGAGGTTAAGATATATTTCATGAACTTTGAGAAATTAATATTTTTTGTATTTACTTGGACATTCCTTCTGAACATGTGGAGATCAGGGAAGCAAATCCTCTATGAAAGAGAGGTTTTTATCTTCTGTATGATAAAGTTGAAAGAGTATAACATTATTTTTACCAGAAGGGCAAAGGATAATATTATAGATATTGGTGCTTATATTAAGATTTGGATATAACCGTAAAAATTGGAACTATCTTTCATGGTGGAAACAATGCCATTTATGTAAAGACCAATATTGGATTTTTGAAGTGTTTTATAAAGGATGACTCAAGAAAGTATTATATCATCTGAATTGATGAATCTATGATCTATGAAAACCTTATTCACGGGGGATTTCATCGGCAGCATGATGTAAAACCGACCTCATCTTTTACTAAATTGATGAATTATATCATAGCACATGACAAGGCAAAAATTATAATCATGGATGATTACAGAAAGCTTCCCAATCGGACAATTAGAAGAATAGATAAACTCTTTGCAAAATTAGAAGTAAATAATTCGGAGTATAAAGCTTTATCTTTTTGCTAATCGAGGTGGATATGATAATGATAAAGAGATTTTTTTGCTGGCTGCAAAGCAAAAAGGATTGTGGATGTTGTTGTGTGACCTGTAAGTATTATAAAACGTGTATAAGAGAGCGGATAGAGGAGGAGTAAAGTTTAATTAGGCGATAATTCAATCTGTCTCTTTATTGTAACAGAAAAACATGGTATACTTTGTAAGTATTTATAATATTTTTCGACAAAACTACAGGAGGGGCGATTGTGGCAAGGGGAAATAATCAAAAGTTGAAAATGTTATATCTTGCACGCATCATGCAGACAGAAACAGATGATGCTCACGGACTGACCATGCCGCAGATTATTGAGAAGCCTGTGGCATATGAGATTGATGCACACAAAAAACCGCTTAGAAGGGAATTGTGGTCAAGAGGGTTACGCTACAGAAAAAATGTGACAAGGAGCGTCGGGAAATCTGATGTTGCGTTCTTGGGGAAAAAGGTTGCAGTGTTTTGCGATAGTGAATTTTGACATAACTGTAAGGGATTTTTTCTTAGATGATCGAACGAAGTTGGAAGGTATTATGAGAATTGCATATACGCATGCTTTAGATGGAATGACCGAAGAAAAATATAACAGTAGATAGTGAGTGATAATATATGTACAGGACTATAGATCTATGTGCTGGAATTGGTGGTATACGAAGAGGTTTTGAATTGACAGGACGTTGTAGGAATGTCCTAGCAGCAGAAATAGATGAGTATGCAGCACAGACATATGAGCATTTATATGGAGAGAATCCAAGGAATGACTTGACAAGCGAAGATTTTAAGAAAAAAGTTGAGCAGGTAGGATATGATATTCTGCTTGCTGGATTTCCATGTCAGGCTTTTAGCAGCGCAGGTCTTCAGTTGGGATTTGAAGATAAGACTAAGGGAACAATTTTTTTTGATATAGCAGAAATAATTAAAAGAACAAAGCCTAAAGCGATTTTTTTGGAAAACGTTCAGAATTTGTTGTCACATGATAAAAAGAGGACTATAGAAACTATATTGAATGTGCTTGAAAAGGAATTAAATTATAAAGTTATTGGAGTCTCTTATGGAGATGATGAAGAACTTTTGTATACAGCGGATTCTTTTAAGAGAAATACTAAGTATTTTGGGCTGCCGCAGAATCGACCGCGAGTATATATAATGGCCTTTAATCGTGAAATTTATGGTGATGCAGTTAATGAATTGACAAATTATCTTCCGACAGAATCAGAAGAAATAATATTTGAGAATGTAAATGAAATTTTGGAAGAGAATGTTCCGGCTCGTTATTATATGTCAGCACAATACTTGCAAACATTGATTAATCACAGAGCTAGACAGAGAGAGATCGGAAATGGTTTTGGCTATTGTGTGGTAAATGATCCTGACAGAGACCCTCAAATTGCAAATACTATAATGGCAACTGGGGGATCGGGAAAAGAAAGAAATTTGATTTTACAGCCTAACCCAGATTATTTTAATCTTCAAATTCCAGGAAAAATTTCACCGCTTAATGACCGTGGAATTCGGGTAATGACTCCAACGGAATGGGGGAGATTACAGGGATTTATTGGTTATGCTTTTTTAGATGAGGATGGAAACGAAGGTTTTACGTTTCCTGATGGAATGAAAGATGGTCAGAAGTATAAGCAGTTTGGTAATTCGGTTTCTATACCTGTAATCAAAGCAATGGCGGAGTTTATGTTGAAATGTTTAGATGAGTTGACGAGAAATTAAGGTAACATATTGCTTTGGTCGATAGAAGACTATTTGAGAACAAGATAAGATGAATGTGTCCATAAAGAAGGGAGAGGCGACATGAGTCAAAATATAGAAATAATGGAAACAATTTTGGAAAAATGTGACATCATGTTGGATGGTCAAATAATATCAAAAGAACTGCTGATACAGTCTTTTGCGTCGTTTCTCTCTCAGACAGTTGAAAAGAGAAAACATAATGTAGGTATTGTAATGCACACAGGATCAGTTTGTTTTGATGTCATTGCATTAACTTATGCAGCAATAATAAATTTGATTTCGAATGAAACCAGAGCGGATGACATTATTAAATCAATGCAGCTGGGGGACATTGTCTTATATGGTGAAAAGAAAAAAGAAAGATATGTTTTTGATGGTAAAATTGATGGTAGTTGTTTGTCTAAAGATTATGCTGGAAAAACATATATAAAACTGCTTCAGGGAAATGGTAAGGTATTCTATGTGCCAGATAGAAGATGGCATTTAATTGAACCGTATAATGGAAGTTCGAAAAGCTTGGATGGACGTGGCATACGAAAAAAAAGTACAAATAGAGATGACTTTTTTGTTGAAGTATTAGGATATAATAAGGAAAATGTTCCGTCTGTTAGTGATACTTCGAGTGTAATAGTTATGCCAAGGGATAGAGCAGATACACTGGTGAAGGGGATTAGTCTGCAATTTGGTGAAAAAGAAATTAAGCTGTTAGAACTTGTTACTGTGTCATATTACACTGAGGAAGATGAGTATTGCTATGGAGGTAATACTGGAAAAAATGAGCCAGTTTTAAAATTTACAGGGAAGATTTCGGTTGCAAGAAAATTGCTTTATTCCAGACAGGGCAATTTACATATTGGGTTAATGATTTTAGGAAACGAAAGCATTAACAGAGGGATTACAGAGCTTCCTGAACTAATAAACAGAAAATCATTACAATATGTTTATTTATGTGCTTCAATGGATTCTGAACTTGGATTTGAGATATTGAAGGGAAATGAAGAAGTAGAAGTTTTTGCATGTACAAAAGATTTTTTGTTGGAAAACAGTAAGAATGAACTAGATGTGAAAAATGATTATACAAATGAGTTGTTGCAACAGGTTGAAACAGTTATTGAGAAAAAAAACGAACTTGTTTTAATACAGGATGCACCAATTGAATGGGAAGAATATGTCCTGTTTAAGAAGAATTTATTATGGATAAAAAGAAGTGATTTTGTTTCTGATGAAAAAGATGATTTTATTATACATGCGCATTCATTAATGAATTTATTCGTTACAGCAGTTTTTTCAATGAAGACATTGGACGCGGCAAAAGAACAAGGAATAATAGATATTGTTACACCTAAGGAAAAGTTGTTACAGCTAGAGAATTGGTCCAATTTGTTGCCAGAATATATGAAAGAAAAAGCAGATGTCATAATTCGAATTCTGAAAATGACATACAGTAAATTGCTTTTAGGAACAGGAAAAGAAAGTTGGTTATATGAGTTTTTAGCTAAAAATGTGTATAAAAAAATTGCCATAGTTGTACCTAAAGCTTATTATGCAACAATAATAAGAGAAAATTGTTCCTACAGAATTACGAAAAATGTATGCGTTACTACACCAGGAAGATTTGATGACACAGTAACATATGATTTGATAATTGCTATTGGTAATGTTGAAGGAAAGCGATTTAATGTTTTTAGATGTAGTTCGGCATCGACTATTATTTCGCTCTTATATCACGTGGAAACGAAAGCATACACTTACAAAAAGAGCAGTGCAGAAAAGAATATACATTATATTCAAAGTAGATCCACGATAAAAGTAAAGATGACAGGAGAACAGGAAGAGGAATTAGAGGAAAACATTGAAAATGCTATGGAAGTTGACAATGAGATTGATGACTATATCTCAGGTTTAGATTCTTTTGTTGATACAAAGCGATTCGTGGTTAGTCATACAGATGGAAGTTATAGTGTGAATGCAGAGATTGTTGCTATTGCAGTTTTTAATGATGAATCAAAAGCATTTTTTAGCAAAAATTATAAGGGGTATGTTTTTGATGAAAACACAGGAATAGTAAGAGAAGAAGGTCCGCTAAATTTTTGTGAAGGTGATTCTATAGTATTTACCAAAAACAATAATGAGACAAAAGATATTGTTGATTCTGTTTTTTTACATCTTATTCAAGAAGGAAAAGTTACCGATACCGTTGTGGATACCTATAACAAGTCCAAACTTTGGAAAAGAGAACTTATCGAATATATGCATAGAGAGAATATATCAATGAAAGAAGTTGCTAATCGAATGATAGAAAACGGAGTATCAGTACAAGAACCCACTATTTGTAGATGGCTTGATGAGGATGCACATACAGTAGGACCAAGAAGTGTAAACTCAATTGCTCAAATAGGTATTCTGGTAGGAAATGATGATTTGAACAAAAATGCAGAGATGTACTACGAAGCTTGTAGAGAGATACGTTCAATCAGAAGACGGATTTTAGAACAGGTAGGACAGGCCATCATTGGAAAATTGAGTGGTAAAAGTCAAAGTGCTGGTGTAGAGTATGCAGCAATATACGATAGAGTTGATTCCTTGGCGGAAGTATTACAAATTGAAAAGTTAATATTCGCTGAAAGTATTATACCAATGAATATGGCTAATAGACCGATTTAGATACAGGAGTAAAATATGGAAAATAAGCAAGAATTGATAAAAGTAAGAGATGAGTACATAGGACTGATAAAGACAGAATTGTTAGGACCAGGATCAGAGATTTCAATTCCGGATGCGGAACATGAATTGATTTCCGATGCACCTAATACAAGATACTCAATTGGTGTTTTGTATGCCCAAAAAAAGAAAATGAATGCAGACAACAACGATACTGGTATGGTGGAAGAAGTAGAAGCCGAAGTTGAAATTGATGACGAAGACCGTATAGAAAGAAATCAGGAAGAAGCGTTTATCAAGCATAATTTTTCGGTTAGTTCTTCTGATGAAGATAATCTAGATGAGGAAATTGGACTGGCTGCACAAAATATGCCATCATCAATGGGAATTACCTTTTTTGTAAAGGGAGATTGTGAAAAGGTATGTTGCAGAGTTTGTTTTGCGACCTATAGAAAAGCTGTTGCAACGGATTGTAGAATTCCGTTTGAAGCAGTAGATTATATTTTACCGAATGAAGTGGCTTCGATAATTTATATTGATAAGCAAGAGCGTACATTGCGTTTGACTAGTGGCGGGTTGTCAAGAAAAAATGTAAGAGCTGTTGAGGAAAGAGATTGTTTCGGTGGAGATGAATATGGTGTCATATCATTGATGTATAAACTTAGTGATCAGCTTAGCAAAGGATATGTCAGAGAGCCACATGAGACTAGTCTGTTATTAGATTTTGGAGAATCGGAATATATTGATCAGAACAGGGAAATAGATGGAACTTCGGCAAAGGTTACAGCACTTAGAAGAAAGATTAAGGACGACATTTATTCCATAACTGTAATGCTGGTAAATGATGAAGAGGGGGGAAGTAGTGCAAAGTATTGTTTGTACCAACCAGAAATTATTGTTGAAACGAAAGACAATACATTTTCATTTGTGGAATATTCAGGGGAAACAGATTTTGAATTGTTAGATGAAGAAGAGAAATCCTTAATATTGCAGTACAGAAATAAAAAAGTATATGGTACAGGATTGGGAACTTCAGTTGGTTGGGAAATAGATGATAATGGAAACGGAAAAATATATAATGATTTTTTCCCAGAAATCGAAGTCCCATCAATGGATTTTAAATTACAGGGAAAATATAATGTGAAAGATAGCACATTATCCATGAAGCATATGTCCGATTTAGATGATACGGAAAAGCAGAAAAAAATTGCTGAATTGGAAATATTGGTATTAGCATATGAAAATTGGATAGAAGAAATAAAATCTGAAAGAAATGGGATAGATAAATTATACCACGAAATTGCTGATAAAAACATTCGCGGATGCGAGAAATCAGCTGAACGTATGCGTAATGGAATAGCAATACTAAAGGAAAATTCCTTGGCATGGGATTCGTTTCAATTAGCAAATAGAGGGATGTTCATGCAAAGAGTACATTTGAAATTGCAGGAGAAGATGTCAAATGTGAATCGATATCCAGATGACGAGGAACTATCGAAAATTTTGGATGATATAAATTATTATACAATTGACAATGTGATTGAAGATTTTTATTCTTGGAGACCATTTCAGTTGGCATTCCTTTTGATGAGCATGGATTCAATAGTAAATGATAAATCTGAGGATAGAGATTTGGTAGATCTAATTTGGTTTCCTACTGGTGGTGGTAAGACTGAGGCCTATTTGGGTTTAACAGCATTTACGATTTTTTATAGAAGACTAGCTCGTATTGAAGAATCTGGGGGAACAGCAGTTATTATGAGATATACTTTAAGATTGCTGGCAGCACAACAGTTTACAAGAGCATCAACACTTATCTGCGCATGTGAATACATAAGAGTGGATGCGACGAGTCAAAGACCAATTTATGGCAAATATCCGTTGGGAGATAAAGCTATATCAATCGGTCTTTGGATTGGAGGAGAACATACCCCAAATAAAAATGCAAAAGCAAAAGAAGAGTTAACAAAGCTAAATAAAGCAAGTGCTTCAGAGTTAGATTATATTAAAGATAGACATAATAAGTTTCAAGTACTAAAGTGTCCGTGGTGTGGTACAAAGTTGGTTAAGGACAAAAATGAAAAGAAAAGTCAGTTTGGTTATCGTATGAGAAACAATGCTCATTTTGAAATATTTTGTCCGCAGGAAAGTTGTTTCTTTAATCAGGAAGGAAAATTACCGATTCAAATCGTTGATGAAGAATTATACGCAACACCCCCAACATTGTTATTTGGAACAGTTGATAAATTTGCAATGCTTCCTTGGAATGCAAAGATTGGTGCCTTTTTTGCAGCAAATAGTACCAATAGAGCACCTGAACTAATTATACAGGATGAGCTGCATTTGATATCAGGACCTTTAGGAACTATGGTTGGTCTTTTTGAAGCCGCAATAGATGCAATATGCAGAAATAAAGGAATAAAGACCAAAATCATAGCGTCAACTGCGACTATTAGAAGGGCTGCAGAACAATGTACCTCTTTATATGATAGAAAAGTATGTCAATTTCCTCATCCCGGAATAAATGCAGAGGATTCATTTTTTGCAAGAGAATCAATAATTGATTATGAGCAAGGCATATATGGTAGAAAGTATGTTGGACTTATGCCATCCGGAAAAACGAAGGCAATGATGGAAATTCGATCAATAGCCGCCATGTTACAAAAGATACATGAGATGGATTTGTCGGATAATATTAAAGATAAGTTTTGGACACTTACGGTATACTTTAATAGCCTAAAAGATTTGGGTAAATGCTCAACGTTGGTTGATGATGACGTTAAGGATTTTATAAAAAGAATGGCATATCGTTTGGGCAGTGCAAGAGATGCAAGAATAATTACCAGTGCTGATGAGCTTACAAGTAGAGTTTCAACAACACAATTAAACGAAACGTTAGATAAACTTGAAAAGTTGTGCTATAGTCAGGAAAATCTTCAGAGCAAAAGATGGCCTATCAATGTATTGCTTGCTACAAATATGATTTCTGTAGGAATTGATGTCGCAAGATTAAATGTGATGTTATTGGTAGGGCAACCAAAACTGACAAGCGAATATATTCAGGCATCCAGTCGTGTGGGACGTTCCTTTCCTGGGGTTGCGTTTACAATGTATGATGGTTCTAAAAGTAGAGACAGATCTCATTATGAGCAGTTCAAAAGCTATCATGAATCGTTCTACAAGCATGTAGAACCAACAGGGGTTACTCCTTTTTCAAAACCGGCGCGAGAAAGAGCTTTACATTCGGTGGTAATATCATTATTGCGTCAATTGTTACCGGAACTATCGGCAGAAAAGAGTGCGGTTAATTTTTCTCGGGAGAAATATCAGAAGGAAATTGATAAAATCATAGATTATCTGGTTGACAGAAATAATAATATAATTTCCATGATAAATCCGAACATGGATAGTGAGGAAGATGATATTAGACAGGAGATCGACTATATTTTTGAAAAGTGGGAGTCGTTAATAGATGGCTATGATGAGGAACACTTCAGCTACGGCGAAAAATATATGGTAACACCGCCTGATGAAGGTGAGGCAAGGTTGCTGAAAGCTTATAACACTAGCAAATTTGATCAGGCATTCGATACAATGATGTCAATGCGAAATGTTGATGTATCGGTGGGAAGCAGTGTATTGATATGGGAGGATTAGAAAGTGGTTCTTAAAGATAAAGTGCGATTAAATAAAATAACACATTCTGTCCGTGCTTCACAGGCGGTTTTGCAATATGGTGTAGGTGCAATGGTAGATTTTCCGGAGCAGACGCTTATGACAGCAGCTCCAGAAATGTGGAGTGAAAGTGTTGTTGAGATTCATGATGAGCGTTTAGAAAAAGTGTTGAAAGTAGATTTCTTCGGCATGCCAGGAAGTATGGATGATGGAAAATATCAAAATGGAATATCATATGTTCGTTTCCCAGAGTGGTATTTTTGTCCAAAGTGTCGTAAATTTCAACCGTTAAATGATTGGCTAAAGGATTATCAGACAGATTCGGCGAAAAAGAAGTTGTTGGAAAATGATCCGTATATGATTAAAAGGGTAAGATGCCCATTTTGTTCTCAGGATTTGGTAGTGGCTCGTATTGTTGTTGCGTGTGGACAAGGACATATTGATGATTTTCCGTGGATAAAATGGGTTCATGCGAAAAACAAGCCTGTTGCAAAAAAAATATGTGATAATCCGAAATTGAGATTTACAACAAGTGCATCATCGACAGAAGGTTTGGAAGGTTTAACGATATCCTGTGTTTCATGCAATGCCAGAGCTACTTTGCAGGGAGCATTTGATAAAGGTGCCTTAGATAATTTGGATAAGAAAACAGGGTTTCAGTATGATTTTCATTGTACAGGCAGGCATCCGTGGAAAAATGTAAAAGAGCCATGCGACGAATATCCGCATGTGTTGCAGAGAGGTGGTTCATCAGTGTATTTTCCGATTTCGGTAAGTTCACTTGTAATTCCACCGTATTCCAGCATGCTTACCAATATGGTTCAAAATAGCAGAGCGTTTTCTGACTTAAAGAAAGCAATAACTGAATCAATTAAAGCAGTTGTATCGCTTGGCATACCTGTTACACAAGAAATGAAAGAGCAACTTATCGCTCAGAAAATTAGTGAATATGCGGATAAGGTATCGTTAGAAATTGGTAAACCGGTAGAAAAAGTGTGTCCTATTTTGGAAAGACGTTGGAATGATACCGATGATGACGAATATACGACAACTAGTGTGAAGTATAGAGCAGAGGAATATGTTGCTCTAAATGGTGAAGTGTCATTAGATGATAATAAAGGTGAATTTGTTCGAGAGTCAGTAGATGTTGAAGATTATGGTTTGCCTTATGTAAAAGGAATTTCACTTATTCATAAGGTAAGAGAAGTTCAGGCTTTGATTGGATATTCCCGATTGGAACCTGTAGATAGTGATAACTCAGAATTGCCTGGGAAAATTAAAAAAATAAACATAAAAGAAGAGTCTACCAACTGGTATCCGGGGTACGATGTACGAGGTGAGGGGATTTTCATCGAGTTTGATGAAGATGCAATAAATGCATGGAGAAACGGAAATGAAGCAATTCAACGTAGAGTTGATTTGTTAAATGAGAATTATTCAAAATCTTATTATGGAGAGAAAAGACCTCGTAAGATTACTGCAAAGTTTTTACTGTTACATACCTTGTCACATTTATTGATGAAACAATTAAGTTTTGAATGTGGGTATAGCATTGCATCCATTAAAGAACGTTTGTATTGCAGTGAAGAATCTGAGGGAAGAGCTATGGCAGGTATATTTATCTATACTGCCAGTGGTGATTCTGAAGGGACAATGGGAGGATTGGTTCGCCAGGGAAGAGCGGACACATTTCCGGCTATATTTAAAAAGGCTCTGGAAGTGGCGATTACATGTTCAAATGATCCTGTTTGTAGTTTGAGTAATGGGCAGGGTAGAGATTCTTTAAATCTTTCTGCATGTCATTCGTGTACCTTGGTTCCAGAAACAAGTTGTGAAGAATTTAATGTTTTTCTGGATAGGGGAGTAGTTCTTGGAACATTCGAAGAAAGAAATATTGGTTTCTATTCAGAACAGATATTGGGTGATAAAAAGTGGCTGACAGATAAAATGCATTCGTTTGGTTCTGCTAAAATGAAAAGTGACAAAGATAATAAGAAAATTGTAATTACGGATATGGGGACAGATATGGAAAATTCAAGCTTTGCAAGTATTTGGACAAGTATGCTGCAATTTTCAGAAGATAACGAAGAAAGAACTCTTTATGAGCAGTTGATTAATCATGAACATGAATATCTAACCAAAGAGCATCCATGTCAAGGTGCAACTTTTCAAGTAGAGGGATGTTCAGAATACTATACAGTCGATTTGTTATGGAAAAAGTCACGCGTAATGTTTTTTTCGTGTGAGAATGAGGAAGAATATCAACTTGCAAAAAAATCAGACTGGAAGTGCTTTTGTTTGATAGAAGAAAAAATTGATTGGAAAGATTTAATAAATACATTAATGGAGAAATAGCGTATGGCAACAATGATTCCTGAAATACCAAGAGAATATGACCCAGCAAGTCTTGAAGGGGTCATGTTTTCGGCATTAAAAAAATTACCAGATGATTATCTCGTTATTCACTCATTTAAACAGGTTTTTGTAGTGGATAATGTACTGCATGAAGGGGAAACTGATTTTATAATCTTTAATCCTAAATTAGGTATTTTATGTGTTGAAGCTAAGGCAGGACAGGTAAGATATGAAGAAGGTAATTGGAAATATGCAAGTGGAGAGAATATGAAGCATGGTGGTCCATATAATCAGGCTGCGAATAATAAGTGGGCATTATTGGCTTCAATGCAGAATGGTTCGTTAAAAGGATTGGTAAGAAGATGTAAATGTTTGCATGCCGTGTGGTTTCCTTCTGTAAAAAAAGCAGATTTGTATTGTAATCATTTTCCACAGGAATTTGATCGAAATCTGACGATGACAATGGAGGCGTTGGAAAATCCAGAAGATGCAATTTTGTCAATTTTTTCGATAGAGTTGCCTAATCATGTGAAAACAGATTTGAGTGAAAATGAAGCAAAAAGACTTTTGCGGGAGGTATTCTGTCCTGAATTTAATATTTTTCCGCCAGCAGGTTTTGAACACGATTTAAAAAAGATTGTGTTTCATAGATTGTTGAAAGAGCAACAGAATATATTAAATTATTTGGTAGAACAGAAAACCGCAGTTATTAATGGTGCGGCAGGAACTGGAAAAACAATGATTGCGGTTGAAAAAGCGATGCGGCATGCTGCGAACGGGGAGCGAGTACTGTTTCTTTGTTATAATTCATATTTAAAGGAGTATTTGGCCGATACATTTAAGCATCAACATATTGATTATTTAACTATTTCTGGTTTTGCCTGTAAGTTATGTGGAACAGAGCGACCTGATTATAAAAAAGCCTGTGATAAAATTTTGGATATGTATTTATCTGGAGCATTTCCATACGTTCATGTTATTGTTGACGAGGGGCAGGATTTTGGAATGGATGATATTGAAGAGGCAGATATTCTTCAGTGTATACATGATACGGTTATGGATAATGATGAGGTAGATGGGACATTTTATGTTTTCTACGATAAACTTCAGTTGATTCAGTCAAAACAGATTCCCCAATATATTTCTGATGCAGATTGTAAGTTGACATTATATAGAAATTGCCGTAATACAGAGAATATTGCTATCACATCTTTAAAGCCTATATCAGAAAGAACACCGAGGTTGTTTGAAGGTGCTGTAAAAGGTGTTCCAGCTAATATTCATTTTATAAATGAAAAAGATGCTACAGCTATAAAGGTTCAAGATATCATAAACAGATTAAATGCGGAAAATATATCTGATATAATAATATTAACATGCAAAACGGAGGAAAAAAGTGCATTAGTAAAATATGTACATAATGGTAAGTACAAAGGATTTAAATTTACTACATGTCGGAAATTTAAGGGACTTGAGGCAGATGCGGTTATTTTGATTGACGTGGATGAAAGTATTTTTGAAGAACAAAAATTACTATATTATGTGGGAACATCAAGGGCACGTCTAATGCTGGATATTGTTACTGATATGGATGATGTGGAGTGCGAGTATGTATTGCAAAGTGTTATTAAATATAATAAGAGAATTAAGAAGCCTAAGAGAGAACTTGCTATGGCTTTGAATGCAGTACCAATTATATAGTCGGATTTTTGATACTATAGAAATATTAGAACAGACGGTAGCAAAACAATAAAAATCCTTTCAGCGGAGTAGTGAATATGAACAACAAAACCTTAGATTATTATAATAATAACGCAGAAACCTTCGTGTTAGGCACTGTCTCTGTAGATTTTAAAGAGACACAAGATAAATTTATGAATCGACTAAATCCAGGTGATTATATTCTCGATTTTGGATGTGGCTCCGGAAGAGATGCAAAGTATTTTTTAGAAGCCGGTTTTTTAGTAGATGCGATAGATGGCTCTAGTGAATTATGTAAAATTGCCAGTGAGTACACAGGATTAGAAGTAAAACAGATGTTATTTCAGGAATTGGACAGTATCGGAAAATATGATGGCATATGGGCCTGTTCTTCAATACTGCATCTTCCCAAGAATGAGCTGAAACTGGTTTTACGAAATATGGGTGCTGCATTAAAGGAAAATGGTATCGTATATACATCCTTTAAATATGGTGATTTTGAAGGTGAACGAAATGGCAGGTATTTTACGGATTTCACAATAGAAATGTTTACGGAGTTTATACAGGATGTAGATAATCTCAAATTGGAAGAATATTGGATGACTGGAGATGTGAGACCCGGAAGAGGAGAAGAAAAATGGCTGAATCTCATTTTGCAGAAAATCTGAACATGGATTATGAAGCGTATTCAACAGATGTGATGACTGGTGGTAGAGATAAAAGGATGTATTTGTATTATCAGCTAATACATAGTTTGAAGAAAGCTGAAAGTGTAGATATTATTGTTTCTTTCTTAATGGAGTCCGGTGTAAAAATGCTTTTGGATGAACTGGATAATGCACTAAAAAGAGGTGCCAGAATCAGAATTCTAACAGGAAATTATCTTGGCATTACACAGCCATCTGCGTTGTATCTGATTAAGAGTAGACTTGGAGACAGGGTTGATTTACGTTTTTTTAATGAGAAGAACAGGTCCTTTCATCCAAAGTCCTACATTTTCCACTATGCTGATTACGGCGAGATTTATATTGGTTCATCTAACATTTCCAAAAGTGCATTAACTTCCGGAATTGAATGGAACTATAGGTTTAGTAGTAAGACTGACCAGAATAATTTTGAAAAATTTCATAATACATTTGAAGATTTGTTCGAAAATCATTCCATTGTTATAGATGATGAGGAATTAAAACGATATTCAAAGAATTGGCATAAATCTTCGGTATCAAAAGATTTGGATAAGTATGACATCGAGGAAGCATTAGATGATACAAATGTCAGGTTGTTATTTGAACCAAGAGGCGCTCAAATTGAGGCCTTGTGTGCATTAGAGGATACAAGAGCAGAAGGAGCGAAAAGAGCACTTGTTTGTGCTGCCACAGGTGTAGGAAAAACATATTTAGCTGCATTTGACTCAAAAGATTATAAGAGAGTTTTGTTTGTAGCTCATAGAGAAGAGATATTAAAGCAGGCAGCAGCTTCATTTAAAAATGTCAGGAATTCAGATGACTACGGATTTTTTAATGGTGATGAGAAATGCACAGACAAATCAGTTGTATTTGCATCCGTATCCACATTGGGCAGAGCGGAATACCTGAATAAAGAGTATTTTGCTCCGGAATATTTTGATTATCTGGTAATAGATGAATTTCATCATGCTGTAAATGATCAATATAGAAGGATTGTGGAGTATTTTAATCCACAGTTTTTACTGGGATTGACCGCTACACCGGAACGTATGGATGGCAGGAACATATATGAAATATGTGATTATAATGTTCCCTACGAGATTTCCTTACAGGATGCTATAAACAAGGGAATGCTTGTACCATTTCATTATTACGGAATTTATGATGATACAGATTATTCCGGGATTCATATTGTCAGAGGAAAATATGATGAGAAGGAACTGAATGAAACCTATATCGGAAATGTTCACAGGCATGAATTGATTTACAAGTATTATTGCAAATATGGTTCCAAACGGGCATTGGGATTTTGCTGTTCCAGGGCACATGCCAAAGAGATGGCAAAAGAATTTTGTAAAAGAGGAATTCCCTCTGTTGCCGTTTACAGTAATGCAGATGGAGAATTTTCGGAAGATAGAAGTGTGGCAATTGAGAAGTTAAAAACCGGAGAAATCAAAGTGATTTTTTCAGTGGACATGTTTAATGAAGGCGTGGACATCACTTCTGTGGATATGGTAATGTTTTTGCGTCCTACAGAGTCTCCGGTTGTATTTTTGCAGCAGCTTGGAAGAGGATTACGAAGAAGTAGGGGAAAAGAATATCTGAATGTACTGGATTTTATAGGAAATTATGAAAAGGCCGGACGCGTAAGATTCCTTCTTACAGGTAAGACCCTATCAGAAAAAGCACAGTATAATCCGGCAGACCAATCTTCACTTCCGGATGATTGTCTGGTTGATTTTGATATGAAACTGA
The DNA here is from genome assembly GCA_051880415.1 of Lachnospiraceae bacterium. Lineage (GTDB taxonomy): Bacteria > Bacillota > Clostridia > Lachnospirales > Lachnospiraceae > CAG-590. The sequence goes on from JBJENX010000183.1 coordinate 23,609, forward strand.
TTGATTTGTTTGCCGAGATGGATAAGAAGCATCTCACAATACAAAAGCAAATCAGAAATGAGTATTTCAGAGTTAAGGATTTGATTGGAAAGCGACCTTCCAGAATAGAACTTTTCACATATATGGATGATGATGTCTACCAGTTGGCAATTTCTCATTCTAAGGATAATCCGTTTAAGAGATATTTGGATTTTCTAAAGGAGCTTGATGAACTGACAATAGATGAAGAGGTATTGTATCAGGGAATTGGAAGAGAATTTTTAAATCTAATTGAAAATACAAATATGACTAAGGTCTACAAGATGCCGGTGCTTATGACATTTTATAATCATGGAAATGTCCGTATGACCGTCTCAGAAGAACAGCTCTTAGCAAGCTGGAAAGAATTCTTTTCCACAGGAACAAATTGGAAGGATCTTGATACTGGTATTACATACGAAAAGTATCAGGCTATTTCTGATAAAGACCATGTGAAGAAAATACTGCAGATGCCGGTACATTTTTTGCAGGAATCCGGAAAAGGTTTCTTTGTGAAGCAGGAAGGGGTAGCACTGGCTCTTAAAGAAGATTTTCGGGATATAATTCGTATGCCTGTATTTGCACAGCAGATGAAGGATGTCATTGAGTACAGGACGATGGACTATTATCAAAGAAGGTATAGGGAGAAGCAATAATTATGATTACAGTTGAAGATGCGGAAAAAATTGATGAAGAATTTACTGAAGCCTTTGAATTGGAAAGAGTTTGTAAGAGAAAAGGTGCTGAAAAAATGTATGAAGCATGGCAGCATTTATTATTGCTGATGGAAAAAGAGAACAATTATTCCAATAAGCTGGGAAGTAATATATTAGATTGGCAGATTGGTAACTGGGCATCAGATGTTACAATGGCACTACATAATACTGGGTTGTATAAAGAATGTATCAAAGTAAATGAGGATATTCTTAAAATTGCATGGAATCAGGATAGAGAACTTTTTTATGAGAATGCCAAAAGAGAAATAGCTGATGAATATGCTGATATTGGCAATATTTCAAAGTGCAATCAGTTATATGAGGAATACTTAGAGCAAGATCCGTTATGGGGATGGGGGTGGATTGGTTATTATCGCCAGCTAAATGAACAAAATGATCAACGATATGAGGAAGTTCTTGATGAGTTATATGAAAAAATAAAATCGGGTACAGACTTTCGGGATAAAGTGGATTTATATAGAGAATTGGGAGATGAATATGGAACTCTTGGGAATAAAGAACGATCAGATTATTTTTATGGATTAGAGGATGAGGAAGAGGCAAAACAAAAATATAGTAGAATATCCGCATCTAGTTTAAGATATATAGAAAATGCTATAAGAACCGCACTAAATGGAAAAAAGATATATCCAAATGATCCCTGCCCATGTGGTTCAGGTAAAAAGTATAAGAAATGTTGTGGGAGAAAATAAAAAGTCCTTTTTGCCATAGTTTGACCAGAGACCATGATATAATTTTGATATGTAAATATTGTGATAATTAAGCATTGTTTTATTGAACTGTATAAAGACTAGGAGAAGTAATCATGGAAATATCAAAGAAAGATTGGAAGTTATTTAGAGAAAAGCTGGCTGAGTGGCAGGAGAACTATATGGCTCAATTAAACAGAGAGTACATAGCTTTATTAAGTGAGGATGATAAAAATGCATCTGATAAGTTTTGGAAACTTGAAAAACGGATAAAGAAGGATAAAAAACATCCTGGAGTTATTATGGAAATGAACAAGTCTGAAGCTATATGGGATATTGTTGATCTTATCAGACTTGGTGTTATTTCGTATGAAGATTTGTTTGATTTTAGTGAAGATTTAAAGCAGGCGGTTAAGATGTTACTTGACAGAAATAGGGGATAATGATGGTAGGTCAACAACTTGGTCAGAGTGACTAAGTACACATTATATTTATAGGAGCTACCAGAGAGATTGTAAATCTCTTTGGTAGCTATTTTTCTTTCTAAGACTTCTTTATAAGCTCCTCAGCGTATGCCAATAGCCGGTTTTCGATTTCTTTGTGATTTTTTGCAATTTCAACTAAAGAATATAATTCGGGTGTTTCTGGAGAAACAAGGATGTAAGCGTTATGTGTAATTTAAGTCAGGGAATTAAGGAAGCCGGTATTGCAGAAGGAATTGAAAAAGGCAAGGCAGAAGTGGTTTTGAATATGCATAATAACGGCTTTACATTGGAACAGATTGAGGTCGCAACGGGTATGACCGTGGAAGAAATTAAAGCGGTTATTGAAGGGTAAGAAGCTTACATACAAGTATTGAAGATATCCTCGTTTTTGACGGGGATATTGTTGTTTTAATGGGAAAAATGTTAATATAAAAAATAGCGGATTGGCTATAAAGGTTAATAATGTAGACAGTTGTGATTGATAAGGAGAACCCTATGGAATGCTTTAAAATTGGTGATATTGTAAAACATTTCAGGAGAGAAAATGGTGAGAAACTTGTAATTTACCAGGCTTTATATCCGCCATATAAAACCTGTGCAAGACCCTATGATATGTTTATCAGCGAGGTTGACCGGGATAAATATCCGGATGTAAAGCAGAAATATCGTTTTGAGGTTGTTGAAACGGAGCTGTTTCCTAATATGTAATCAGATAATGGAGAAATTCTATAACCAATTGGATTTCCAGATGGCTGCATTGCAGACAAAAGAAAAATGTGTATGTCTCCGTTATTGGAGCATACACATTTTTCTTATTTTAATAATTCAGCTAAGTAATGTTCGTCTTTTTGGTGAGCTCCTTGATGCTTACGATATTGCCTTATAGAATTGACCAGTAATGGAATGTTGTTGCCATAGTAGTCGTGGTAAAAGGCGGTATCATTTTTGTAGGCTTTCCGTCCGCATTTAATGTTCTCTTTAGCGAAGGTTTTTGCCCTCTTCTTGGATTTCACTTTTTCGAACTCATTGGTCATGTTTTCAGAAATGATTAGGAGCATTTCCAGTTCCGGTTTAGTACAGTATTTTTCAACGGAAATAATCTTTTCCTGATATTCCTTTGGAATTACTAATTTGTCGCTAAGTTTATCTCCGATTCTAAAAAGGGCAACTTTTCCATGGTACATATTCAATGCAGTCTGTACTTGTCCGGAACCTTTGATTTGCCTGGCATGATATGGAACCAATCCAAGCAAGTCGTCCATAGTAAAGGTAAAGCAATCGTTTTCTAAAAGGAGTTTGACGACTTCGAGTTCATTTGGTCCCTCGTACATGATTAAATATTTCATTGCATCAACTTCCTTTTCATATTCATTAGTTCTTCGTAGTTTACAGCTGTTTGAAATGCATTATTATAGAATTGTTTACTCTTCAGTAATTCAGTCCGAATCTCATAATCATCGTACATATTACTTAATGTAACTTTTGCATCCGCTTTTGCAATCCAGATATTGTCTCTTCGGTTGAACAGATCTAACACTTCGCAATAGTGGGTTGTAAAAATGAGAGTGGCCTGATTTTTATTTACTGTTTTATCTTTGTAAAGACTAATCATATTTTCCACAAGTGTTTTATGGAAATGATTTTCAATCTCGTCAACAATTAAATCAAAACCGTTCTTTAAAGAAGCAACCATGAGTGTGTATAATAGGATTCCTTTAGTAGTACCACTTGATAACAAATAAACTAACTCTTTATCAGAAACGGTTCGGATATGCTCCTGATAGTACAGTTTATAATTGTGGTCATCTTTTTTTTCTATGGTTTTGATATTCTCATCGAAGATACGAATAATGTTCATGAAAATATCATCTGAGATTTGATAATTCTGTAAGGCTTTAAATAATAAACCATAAGTATCAATCCCCTCGCCAAAACTGTCAAAATAGATGGCTCTGGTACACTTTTTCTTCAGGACAAAAAACACTTTTGATGTGTCTTCCGGCAGTTCTCCCAAATCTGTTAATTCTATATAATCATCCATCGAGAATATTGTTTTCAGCTTTGTTTTGTAGTATTTCTTTCTATAGATGTGCTGATTGGAAAAAATTGCTTTGTTATCTAAAGAAGTATCTGCCTGGAGGGTTGTAATATAACGATAAAGATATTCTTTGTGGTAGAATACCATATCCAGTTCAATATCGTTGTAATCGTAGTGCTTTCCCTCTAAGCGGAAATCTCCCAGAATAGAGTAGCAGCAGTCTAAGAGTTCAACAGCTGTTGTTTTTCCCGAGGCATTCTTGCCAATAAATGCAAGTGTGTTATATACATATAAATCCTCCGCAATCTGTTGAAGCTCATACTCTTTATCTTCAGTTGTTTTCTTTGATTTGGCTACGAGGTTGATTATAAAATTATCTTTTGCATTTTTGAAGTTGTTTGCTTTCACATATAATAATTTCATCAGATTTCACCTCCAAAGTCATTATAACTCAAAAATAAAACTAAAACAAGAAAAATGTTTAAAATCAAGTAAAATAATTAGATTGATACATATTGTGGCCGTTTTTTTGACATTTTATTCACAAAAACGAGCGTGCAACTAACATTAATCGGTTTTAACGACACAGATTCATATGAATAAATATGATTGAATAAGTAGGAAGAAAATCTCTATTTGTATGGATTGCATATAAGTTCTTGACAAAAATAATAATAGTGATATAATGACAATATAGTGACATGTCACAATAAAAGGAAGGGAGATGTTAATATGGGACCGAAAAAGGTACAGGGGAGTCAAAAATTAGCACAAGCTATAAAAATGAGACGTAATGAATTGAATCTTACAATTGAAGAAGCAGCATCAAAGGCAGGTGTAGGGATAAAGACATGGTGTCGTTATGAAGCAGGTGAGTCAATACGTAAGGATAAGTATAGTGGGGTTTGTAAAGCACTAAATTGGAGACGTTTTCCGGAAGATGAGTTAGATGATGAGCATAAAATGAGTATTTCTCAGTTTCGGAAGAGTTATATATGGTCTGTTTTCTTGGAAAAACAATTTGGAGAAGAAGCAGCAGCTTCATTTGTTATCGGAAGTGATATTTTATTGGATGACTTAGATCAGGATTTGAGGGAACTTGCGAAGATGCCACGGGGAGCACACATAGGACAAATAGATTTTTCTTTTTTAGCGGATGAAATGCCTCAGCAGTTTCTTGTTAGATATGATTATGATTTTATGTATGCAATGAGGGCGAAACTTGAGCAACTTCGTGAGATAGCCAGACATGGAAGTGCATTTATGGCGCATAGTGTCCTTGAAGAATTAATATTGTATTTGATAGTAGAAGAAGCCCGTGGCCTATTGGACGATAGTGATCTTGAAGTTGAATGTGGATGGGATGAGTGGATATATGATATATTCGATGATGATGATATTATAATGTTTTTATTTTCAGGCCAATATTTGAATAAAGATGATGTATATCATTTTGATAATTGGATGGAGCAGCAGTTTTATTGTGATAATTAAGTATTATTTTATTAGATACACAGAGAATGCATGAACTGTAATAGAGAAAACTATGAATGTGATGTCAGCCTCCTAAAACGATAGATTACTAGTAGCAAGGAGAGAAAATTATGGAACGCTTTAAAATTGGTGATATTGTAAAGCAGAAATATCGTTTTGAGGTTGTTGAAACGGAGTTGTTTCCCAACATGTAATCATATAATTTGAAATCCTAAGGCGACAGGAAAGAAGGAGTAAAGTTAGTTTTTCTTTACGGTCATTAGAAATAATGATATAGTGGTGGTAACTATAAGTTTACAGAAAATGGAAATAAGGAAATATGATTACCCTGAATGACTATTTATATTCCGGAGATACGGTGCTTCGGATTTTAAAAAATTACATAGGAGATTTGCAGGAAGAGGCACAGAGGAAGCATAATGAAATAGATATGATTCATTGTAATTTTCTTCTGCAGGTTGAGGAACTATTAGAACACAATGATTTCCTTACTGCCCAGTCTCAGAAAATTAGAGAGTTTTATAAATACATGGTGGCAGAATATCCATATCTTTCCTTTACATTTAAGGGAAGGATTAAGTCTCTGATTCGTGCGGAAGCAAAATTTAATGGTTATATCGTGGAATATATTTATGATTATTATACGAAAAACGGAGCATTTCCTACGGAAGAAGAGATTAAGAGTCGGCTGAATTGTTTCCGGGATTTAATTGCTTACAGGATTGTGATTTCTATGCCTCGATGCCATCTGGATAATATAGAGGACAGGGAGACCGAGGAAATCAAATATCTTTACAAAATTGCCAATGTGTTGCCGGAGTTTCTGAAAAAACATGGGTTTACTGCGGAACCTTCGGGAGGAATTAAGGAAGGTACGTCTCCACTGCTTGAGGATTCGGTACGCCCCTATTACAGAGATTATATCTCGGATGAGAGTCCAAACGGATACCGTTCTTTACACATTACTTTTTATGACAACAGTGCAAAATGCTATATGGAAATGCAGCTTCGGACCAAGGATATGGATGACATTGCGGAAATCGGATCGGCAAATCATCTTAACTATGAAAAGAAGCAGGAGTACGAAAGGGCAAGAAGAGATGCCATACCGGAGGGAACATGCATTTATTTTGATGAAGCTTTTGAACGGGGCATTAAGCTTCAACAGCTGGAGCTTTCCAAGCTGGATGTAAATATGTTCAAAGCGGTAGATAACAGTTTGATAAATGACGGCTGTGGTTTGTATAGGGGAAGATGGATTCTGCCCTACGAGCATTTGTCCCGTTTTCAGAATGATTTGATTGATTAAGTTGAAAAAATTTTGAAAAGAAGTAGCAGGTATACACGAAAGAGAATGTGGGGGATGTATCATGAGTTACGAAAATATTAATTATGAATATTGGAGAAAAGTGATTATACGTGCTCAAATTGGTATGGCAGTCTGCGTTTTTATTGTTGAGATTATTGTAAATACTATCCTATATGTTACCAGGTCACAGGGCTATAATCCCGATACGATTGTTGATAAGCTGATTCGATATCTGTTGCTGACAACTTTGTTTAATGGGGTAGTCATTTTACTTTCTTCGTCATTAAGTAAATGTATCAAAAATGATCAGGTAAATAAATACATCTTAACCCTTGCAATGGTTTTGTTATGTCTGAATACTGCATATTCCCATTATCAGTTTACACCGACCTTTTTGACATTTATTGTGCCGATTTTATTTACCATTATGTATGAGGATAAAAAAATGTGCCGGAATATTACAATAACGGTGGTTGCTTTGCTTTTTATCCCGATTTTTGCAAGGGGCAGTGACAGTCAGTATAACGGGGATATTGCTCCGGAGGCAATTATATCTATTTCACTTTTGCTTTTGATTAGTGTTTTTTCCAACATGATTATAACGGTTCTTGTAAATAGAAAACAGGAATTGAATAATGCACTGATTCAGGCAGAGAAGGTGAAATATATTGACGAGTTAAATGAAAAGAACAGGGAATTAGAGATTTTGTCGAATGAAGCCTTTGAGGCAATTGCCAAGGCTGTTGATGTCAATGATCCATATACCGCAGGTCATTCCAGACGTGTTGCACAATACTCCAGAATGATTGCCGAATGTATGGGCTATTCGGATGACGAGTTAGAAGAAATATACTGTGCAGGGTTAATCCATGACGTTGGCAAGCTTGGTATTGATAATCAGATTATTAATAAGCAGGGAAAACTTTCTCAGGAAGAGTATGAGGAAATAAAAAAACATCCATTGATGGGTTATGAAATACTTAAGAAAATATCAATTCGGGGTCATTTTGCCTATGGAGCAAAATGGCATCATGAGAGAATAGATGGAAAAGGTTATCCGGATGGGCTTCAGGGGGAAGAGATTCCCGAAATCGCCAGGATAATCGCAGTTGCTGATGCCTATGATGCCATGACCAGCAAAAGGGCCTATCGTGGCATCATGTCTCAGGATAAAGTCAGAGAACAGATTGTAATGGGAAAGGGTTCGCAGTTTGATGAAAAAATTGCTACCATTATGCTTTCTCTAATTGATAAAGATACGGACTTTAAAATGCAACAGTGTTAGTTTTATGGAGGAAAATTGAAATGTTATTTGTTTGTTACCCAAGATGTTCAACCTGCCAGAAGGCGAGGAAATGGTTGGAAGGACACAATATTACATTTACACAACGTCATATTGTAGAGGATAATCCTTCTTATGAGGAGTTAAAAGAATGGTATGAAAAAAGCGGTCTTCCCTTAAAGAAATTCTTTAATACCAGTGGAAATGTTTATAAAGACATGAAGCTTAAGGATAAGCTTCCCACAATGGACGGAGAAGAACAGTTAAAACTGCTGGCATCTAATGGAATGCTTGTGAAACGTCCCATTGTTGTAAATGAGGATACAATATTGGTTGGCTTCAAAGAAGCTGAGTGGGAAGAAAAACTGTAGTTATTATTTAGGATACAAAAATGGAGCAGAAAAACAAAAAAGAAACAGACAACATAACGAAGAATGGTAATAAAACAATAGCTACTCTATGGCGCATATCCTTTTACATAACCGGTATGCTGGTTCTGGCATTTGGAATCATTTTAAATACCAAATCCGGATTAGGTGTATCTCCCCTGATATCGGTTTCTTTCGTGGCTTCCAATATTCTCAATCAGAATTTTGGAGACATGACCTTGGTGTTATATTCTTCCTATATCATCATTGAAATTGTAATCCATCTGCTGCAAAAGAAATATAAGAATATCCTCTTTGATTTGCTGCAGTTTCCTGTTAGTCTTGTTTTTACCAGAGTAATGAATTTATTTAGCGGATTTATTCCGGAGCTTTCCACGGAATGTCAGGGCTTATTTTGGGGTAGTCTTTTAGGTCGTATCATTGCATTGCTGGTGGCATTTATATTGACCGGTCTTGGTATTGTTCTTACTGTAAATATGAAAATCATACCCAATCCTGGAGACGGTGTTGTATCAACGGTAGCGGATTATGCCGGGAAAAATATTGGATTTATGAAGAATATTTTTGATGGAACAAGTGTGGTGATCTCCACCATTACAGGTCTGTTGATATTAGGCAAGCCTGTAGGAATCGGAATCGGAACCCTGCTTGCAGCAATTTTGGTAGGAAGAATCGTAGCACTTTTTAATGGATTGTTTGGAAAGAAGATGAAATGTCTGGCTGGATTGCCGGAGACAGTATAGGTGAAGGAGCATGCAGAAATATTGACATCCCTCACAAGCCTAGTGTAGAATGAAAAATAAATTTGAAACACATTAAGATTTTGGTTTGTTAAAAATGTACAATATATACAAATATAACTGTGTTTAGAAAAACTTTAGAAGAAATGTAAAGAGAGGTTACAATATGCCTGTATTTGATTTTAATCAGGAAAAGAAAGAAGCAGTAGATGCTGATAAGACATACGAATTAATCTATTCAAATGAACGGATTCCCGATGCAGACCATCCGATTATGTTATTGGATAATGGTAATAAGAAGTTAATTCACCATTCATCCGGAATGTTTACTGCTCCTACGAAAGGAACAGCTTTTATATTTGATGATGAGAAGTCATCCCATGATATTGTACAGATTGATGCACGTTTTGAGAAGCTTATTAAATGGCTTGGGGAAAATCATATTATGGTGCGTCTTTCCGGAGCAGATACTGGGCTTGGCTATGCAGTATATAAGATATATGAAACCGGTGTATCCATGAGAGGTACGAAGATTTCAGGAGAAAACGGATTTTTACAATTTATGATAGACCGCTTGTTACAAAGTGATGCACCATCGAAAGAAGTGGTTGATATTGACGAGATTGAAGATTCGGATAGCATGAAGCTTACCAGTATTCAAAGTATTACCGATTATCTCATGTGTGCAGGAAGTACGTTGCCGGATAATATCCGTCTTTGGGCAAGACGTAATTTAGCTGTGGCCAAATCTGCAGAAGTAACACCGGAGGAGCGACGTCATGCACAGCGGGCACTTTCCATTATGTTAAATATCCAGTGGAAAAACACAGACTTCCAGCCTATTGACCCTGTGGAGGCACGACGCATTTTAGACGAAGAGTTATATGGACTGGATAACGTAAAACAGCGTATTATTGAAACCATTATTCAGATTAACCGTACCCATACATTACCTGCTTATGGTATCCTGATTATTGGTCCGGCAGGTACAGGTAAGTCCCAGATTGCATATGCGGTAGCTAAGATTTTAAAGCTTCCTTGGACAACCTTAGAGATGAGCTCTATTAGTGATCCGGAGCAGCTTACCGGAAGCTCCAGAATTTATGCCAATGCAAAGCCGGGTCTGATTATGGAGGCCTTTGCCAATGCAGAAAGCTCTAATCTTTTATTTATCATTAACGAGCTTGACAAAGCATCTTCCGGCAAAGGGAATGGAAATCCTGCTGATGTATTATTAACACTTTTGGATAATCTTGGATTTACGGATAATTATGTGGAGTGTAATATTCCAACAACAGGAGTTTATCCAATTGCAACAGCCAATGACAGAAATGCCATTAGTGCACCATTAATGTCCAGATTTGCGGTGATTGAATTGCCGGATTACACTCTGGAAGAAAAGAGGGTCATTTTTACGAAGTTTGCAATGCCAAAGGTATTAAAACGAATTGGTCTTCGGGAGGAGGAAATTGTGATAGCAGACGAGGCATTAGATGCCATCATGGATATCTTTAAAGAAACCTCCGGAATACGTGACATTGAGCAGGCGGCAGAGCATATTGCTGCCAACGCGTTATACCGCATTGAGGCAGAGCATATGGTATGTGTAACCTATGATGCAGCCATGATTCGGGAATTGTTGCAGTAAATGATAAATGTCATATTAAAAGTAAGCGCCTAATTTTAGGGTGGATTCCCTACAACCACTAGATTATCTATAATGA
>JBJENX010000184.1:0-9960 GCA_051880415.1 Lachnospiraceae bacterium
CCATGGAACATCATCCCATTGTGGGTAATTCGCCGGATGAAAACCGGTATGATTTGCTGAGTGTAATATTTGTGGGACTATCCGGAAAAATAGCTGATGAAAGAGATGAATACAAACTTCATAGGCTTCTTGAAACATTTTTCTCATCATCTCTAAGCGAGCAGGAGAAAAGAGAAGTAATCGAACATGAATATGGAATAATATATTCAAAGGAAATAGAAGGGAGTGTGAATGTGATGTGTAATGTAAGTGATGGATTAGTGGAGCAAGCAATTGAACAGGGCTTGAAGATAGGAATTGAGCAGGGAATCGAGCAGGGAATCGAGCAGGGAATTGAGCAGGGAATCGAGCAGGGAATCGAGCAGGGAATTGAGCAGGGAATTGAGCAGGGAATCGAGCTGGGAATCGAACAAGGAATTGAACAAGGAATGCAGTTATTAGAGGATGCCATTATTCTTGCAAAGAAAGAGCACTTAACCACTCCGCAGGAACTGATTGACCGAGGCGTTGATGCCCAGATTGCTCAAAAGGCTATTCGTCTTGCAAATTAAAGTATAAATCCATGAAAAAATCTGTTGGATAAATTAAAACTTATTGCTTGACAAATGTGGAAACCTAAAATATAATAAACCAAGCTTTAGGGAGTAGTCGGCATCAGCGGATGCGGTAAATCAACATCATGGTTGGAGTAATCTGTAAATCCTGGTTTACCTTAATTGATGAGACTGAGGCGCAGTAATAATAGACTGTGCTCACCTTATGGCAAAATATTGATTAATAATTTGGCGGGTACAGTTTAGTGTAGCCGCTTTTTTTTATTGTTGAGGAGGAACTGATATGAAATTATTAATCAATGACATCCATAAGTTCTATGGAGAAAAAGAATCACGTATCGAAGTACTGAAAGGGATTGACTGTGAAGTTGAAGACGGAGAAATTTGTGTTCTTCTTGGACCATCAGGTTCAGGAAAATCAACTCTGCTAAATATTATTGGTGGTCTTGAAAGTGCTGACCAAGGTTGTATCGATATTGGAGAATTCTGTACAGACAACATGAGTGAAAAAGAACTTGCTAATTACAGAAGAAACAATCTTGGCTTTGTATTCCAATTCTATAATCTAATACCCAATCTTACAATTAAAGAAAATATTGAGGTTTGTGCATATCTTTCCAAGGAGCCATTGGATATTGATGAGCTATTAGATACACTTGGTCTTACAGCCCATAAAGATAAATTTCCTAATCAGTTGTCAGGTGGACAACAGCAAAGATGTGCCATAGGACGTGCATTGGTTAAGAATCCACAGATTCTTCTTTGTGATGAGCCTACGGGAGCTCTGGATTATACTACATCCAAGGATATACTTGAACTGATAGAAAGAATTAATCAGAAATATCATAACACAATTATCATTGTTACTCATAATCAGGCAATCAGCATGATGGCAGACAGGATTTTAAAGTTAAGAGATGGTAAGATTACATCAAATAAAGTAAACAAAAACAAAATATCAGCAAAAGACCTTGAATGGTAGGAGGGAAAGATTATGAATAAAATAAAAAGATGTCCTCTTACAAAAAGAATTCCAAGAGATTTTGTTAAAAATTTTGTTAAATATGCAGGAATGATATGTATACTGGTATGTACAATCAGTGTAGGTTCATCTTTTCAGTCTGTTTTAGATGGAGCCGTTAAGTACTTAGAGGATATTAAGACGGAAAACTATTTAGAGGATGGTTTCTTTGAAACCACAAACCTGATAAATGATAAAGCTACAAAGTATTTCGAAGAAAACAATATTCAGATAGCTGAGAATTTCTACGTAACAGAAACGGAGTTTGATGAGGATTGTAAAGTTCTTATTTTCAATGAGCGAAATGAGATAGATACACCGGTAATTTTTGAAGGTGAGCTTCCCAAAAAAGACAATGAAATAGCCATTGACCATGTTTTTGCAAGACAAAAAGGAATTGTGACCGGGGATGAAGTCACATTAATGGACAGGCAATTTATCGTAAGTGGTACAGTTTCCCTTCCTGATTATTCTTCACTTTTTATGAATAATACAGATCTTGTAATGAACACAAACCATTTTTGTGTATCGGTAGTGACCCGGGAGTGTTTTGAACAATTTGATGAAGGAAACATTACATATCGCTATAGTTATAGATACAATGAAGCAGATTTAAGTAAAGCTAAAAAAGTTACGTCATCTGAAAATATGCTTAAGAATTTGATTGAAAATGGAAATACGGTTCAGAATTTCTTAAGGGCGGACCAGAATCAGAGTGTTTCATTTCTTGAGATGGATATGGGGACAGACGGTCCCTTTATGGTGGTATTTGTTTATATCCTTGTTGCCTTGATAGCATTTATATTTGCCATACTAACCAACAATACCATTGAACATGAATCTGTTATCATTGGTACTTTGCTGGCATCCGGTTATAAGAAATCGGAGATAATATGGCATTATATTCAGCCAACCCTTATCGTTGCAGTGATAGGTTCTTTGATAGGTAACGCATTGGGTTATACGGTGATGATTCAGCCTTTTATTGATATGTATTATTCGTCATACAGCATTGGACCTATTGATATTAACTTTTCGGTTTCAGCATTCTTAACTACCACAATTCTTCCGGTTGTAATTATGGTAGCAATTAATTACTGGATGCTTATAAGGAAATTGTCGTTAAAACCACTTAATTTTCTTCGTCGTGATCTGAAAAAGAAAAAACAGAAAAAAGCAGGAAAATTACCAAATGTGTCATTTTTAAATCGATTCAGGCTTCGTGTGATTTTACAAAATAAGAGCAGCTATATCATGTTATTTATTGGTATATTTCTTGCCAGTTTTTTACTGATGTTTGGTATAGGGCTTGAGCCGCTGATGAATCATTACACAGATACAATTGATGAATCGCTGCCCTATGAATACCAGTATGTATTGAAGGCACCGGTAGAAACGGAAGGTGGAGAGAAACTTAGAGTATATGAGATGGATATGTGGTTTTCACTTGGAAAGAAAGATATTGGTGTCTCTTTAATGGGAATAGAAAATGATAGTAAATATTTTAAAACTGCAATGTCTGATGAAGGCGTTACAATATCATCTTCTCTTGCTAATAAGATGAACCTGAAAGTAGGAGATGAACTGCTGTTAAAGGATTCTTCCAAGGATAAAGAATATACATTTAAAGTAGCTGATATATATCCTTATAATGCAACCCTTTGTGTATTTATGGAAAGAGAGGAGTTAAATAAACTTCTTGATGAGGAAGAAGAGACCTATAATTGTCTCATATCTGACAAGAAACTTGATATAGATGATGGCTATATTGCAAAGCAGATATCACGGGATGACCTTCTTGGGTCAGCAAATCAAATGATGGATTCCTTTGCAACGGTAATTGTTAGTATCAATATTTTCTCTGTGCTTGTGTATATGATTCTCATGTACATATTAACAAGAGTGGTCATTGACAAAAATGCAATCTCAATTTCATATATGAAGGTGTTTGGTTATGAGCAAAAGGAGATTAAAAAAGTATATCTGACAGCTACAACTATGGTGGTTATTGCATCTTTGGTAATATGTATTCCTTTAGAGATAGAATTGTTTAAAGGTACTTTAGTGATTTTGTCCAGTATGATAGAAGGCTACATGGAATTTTATCTGCCTGCCTATGTATACGTTGAGATAGTTGTAATAGGATTGTTGGCATATTATGTAATCAATGCATTACATATGATAAGTATTAACAAAATTCCTATGACGGATGCACTTAAAAATAGAGAATAAAAGAAGCCAATCTCAAAGAATAAAAGTATAGCATTTGGTATTGGAATATGATAATATAAATATGTATGTTTACTTTTCGAAAAAGTGAAAAACTGAAGAAAAAGAGGTAGTGACATGAGAATTGGTTTGGATGTAGGTTCAACTACATTAAAGTGTGTTGTTTTAGATGATAAGGATGAGATTGTATACAAGGATTACCAGAGACATTTCTCCCAGATTACCACGAAAACGGTAGGAATGCTTGAGGATATTATGAAGGAATTTCCGGATGAGAAGGAAATGAGTCTTTGTATTTCCGGTTCCGCCGGTATGGGTATTGCAGATTCTCTTGGAATTCCTTTTGAGCAGGAAGTGTATGCAACAAGAGTTGCTGTAAATAAAATGATTCCGGGAACGGATGTTGTAATAGAGCTTGGTGGTGAGGATGCTAAGATTTTGTTTTTGACAGACGGACTTGAAGTTCGTATGAATGGTTCCTGTGCAGGTGGTACCGGGGCATTTATTGACCAGATGGCAACCCTTCTTAACATGGAAGCAGGTGCTATGAATGAAGCAGCCAAGAGCTATGAGAAAATATATACAATCGCCAGCCGTTGTGGTGTATTTGCCAAATCAGATGTACAGCCTCTTTTAAATCAGGGTGCCCAGAAAAATGATATTGCTGCAAGCATTTTTTATGCAGTTGTAAACCAGACGATTGCAGGACTTGCACAGGGTCGTGAAATAGAGGGAAAAGTAGTGTACTTAGGTGGACCTTTGACCTTTTTGTCAGAGCTTCGGAAGGCTTTTGACAACACTTTGAAGCTAGAGGGTATTGCACCGGATAATTCTCTTTATTTTGTTGCTATGGGTGCGGCACTAAAAAAAGATACAAAGCCCTTCATTCTTACCGAGCTTAAGGATAAGATTAATGACTATACGGCAACAGGCGGTTATGCCAGTTGTAATCCTCTTTTTACTTCTGAAGAAGCGTATGATGAGTTTGTAGCCCGTCATAAGAAAAATTCCGACCATATCAAGAGTGTAGACACGTTAAATGGTTCTGCTTTTCTTGGTATTGATGCCGGTTCTACTACGGTAAAGGCAGTTGTAGTGGATGAGGATGCCAATATTCTCTGTTCACGGTACCTGCCAAATGGTGGTAATCCGGTTCCCATTATTAAAGAGTTTTTGGAGGAATTATATAAAAAGTATCCGGATATTCATATTGAAGCCTCTGCTGTAACCGGTTATGGTGAAGAGATGATTATGAATGCCTTTGGCGTGGACTTTGGTATTGTAGAAACAGTGGCACATTTTACTGCCGCAAAGAAATTCCAGCCGGATGTTGATTTTATTATTGATATAGGTGGTCAGGACATTAAGTGTTTCCAGATTCGCAATAATGCTATTGATAATATTTTCTTAAATGAAGCATGTTCTTCGGGATGTGGTTCTTTCTTACAGACCTTTGCAGGTGCTTTGGGATATCCTATTGAGGAATTTGCAAAGCTTGGTTTATTTGCAGACAGGCCTGTAGATTTGGGTTCTCGATGTACTGTATTTATGAATTCCTCTGTAAAGCAGGCACAAAAGGATGGGGCAACCATTGAAAATATTTCAGCGGGATTATCTATATCTGTTGTGAAGAATGCAATTTATAAGGTAATCCGTGCGGCTTCTGCAAAACAGCTTGGAGAACATATTGTGGTACAGGGCGGAACATTCTTAAATAATGCAGTCCTGCGGGCTTTTGAACAGGAAATCGGTCATGATGTGGTTCGTCCGGAGATGGCAGGAATAATGGGTGCCTATGGTGCGGCACTTTATGCAAAGGAAAACAGTACCGGAAAAAGCACCATTGTTGGAGAAAAGGATTTGGTTGCATTTCAACATGATATTTCAATGACAACCTGTAACGGATGCAGTAATCACTGCAAGCTTACTATTAATACATTTAATAATGGAAGACGTTTTATAAGCGGTAATAGGTGTGATAAGCCTACTGCAAAGAAAGCAGAAGGAAACCGTTATGATTTATATGAATACAAATTGCAGCTGCTGGAGGAATACAGACATTCGGATATCCCGGCAGACAGAGCAAGAGGAACAATAGGTATTCCAATGGGTCTTAATATGTATGAGTTACTGCCCTTTTGGTTTACGTTATTTACCAGATTAGGATTTAATGTAGTAACATCACCTAATTCCAGCAGAAGTCTTTATTTAAGCGGACAGCATACCATTCCGTCGGATACGGTTTGTTTCCCTGCAAAGCTTATGCATGGACATATTGAGAGTTTATTAAAGGAAAATGTGGATGCCATATTCTATCCATGCTTAAGCTATAACTTCGATGAAGGATTGGGAGATAATCACTATAATTGTCCGGTTGTGGCTTATTATCCGGAGGTGTTATCTGCCAATGTGAAGGCACTTAGGGATGTGAAGTTTATATATGATTATCTGGGAATTCACAGAAGAAAAGATTTTACAAAGAAATTCCATGAATTACTGAAGCGTTACTTTGGTGATTTTAAGTTTTCGGAAGTTTCCATGGCATGTAATTATGCCTATGAAGAGTATGAGAAGCATATGCGACTTGTCCGTATGGAGGGTAAGAAATATTTGCGGCTTGCAAAAGAAGAGAATAAACCTATTATTATTCTTGCCGGTCGTCCCTATCATCTGGATCCGGAAATTAACCATGGAATTAACAAGCTGATTTGTGATCTTGGTGCGGTTGTAATTACAGAAGATTCCATTTCTGATATTGCCCATCATGCTAATACAAAGGTGTTAAATCAGTGGATGTATCATTCCAGAATGTATGCCGCTGCCCAGTATGTTGCAGATGAGAATGACCCGAACCTGAATCTGGTACAGTTGGTATCCTTTGGATGTGGTGTAGATGCCATTACTACGGATGAGGTTCGTCGAATACTGGAGGAAAAGGGAAAAATCTATACCCAGATTAAGATAGATGAAATTACAAATCTTGGAGCAGTAAAGATTCGTCTGCGAAGCTTATTTGCCGCTGCAAAACAGAAAGGAGATAAATAAAAATGAGTGATATGAAGGAAAAGGACTTGGATTTTGATACATGTAATTCCGGATTGTCAGCATCTCCGGAGCGGGTTTTGTTTACGAAAGAAATGAAGAAGGATTATACAATTTTAATTCCTGATATGCTGCCGGTTCATTTCCGTTTACTTCGTACCATATTTACACAGAACGGATATAAGGTTGCACTGCTTAAGAACACAGGAAGAAGAGTTGTGGATACAGGCCTTAAATATGTTCATAATGATACCTGTTATCCTGCACTTTTGGTAATCGGTCAGATGATAAGTGCACTGCAAAGTGGTAAATATGATGTAAATAAAACTGCCCTTATCATTACCCAGACCGGTGGGGGATGTAGAGCCTCCAATTATATTCATTTGCTTCGAAAGGCTTTGGTAAAGGCCGGACTTTCACAGGTTCCGGTTATTTCCCTTAATGTTTCCGGTCTTGAGAGCAATCCGGGATTCAAGCTTACGGTAGAAATGATATATCAGGCATTTATTGGACTTGCATATGGTGATTTGTTTATGCTGCTTAAAAATCAGATTCGTTCCTATGAAGTAAACAAAGGGGATGCAGATGCCGTGATTGATAAATGGTGCAAGATTCTTTCTAAACAGTTCCGTCAGAGAAAGGGTTACACACCAAAGGGTGTAGAGAAAAATATGAAAGCCATTGTGGAGGATTTTGCGAAGATTCCATTATCCGGCGAGAAAAAAACAAAAGTTGGAATTGTTGGAGAAATCTATGTTAAATATTCTTCTATGGCAAATAATGATTTAGAGGAGTTTTTGGTAAGTCAGGATTGCGAGGTTATGGTACCCGGTGTTATGGGATTTATGATGTTTAAGGTAGATAACCGTATTGAAGATATCAACTTATATGGGGGAAATCCTGCCAAGAAAAAAGTATGTCAGGCATTAATGAAGTATTGCAAGGTACTGGAGGGAAATATTGTAGATGCGGTAACGAAGTACAGTGATTTTACACCTCCTGCAAGATACGAACATATAAAAGAACTGGTAACAGGTGTTGTAGGACTTGGTAATAAAATGGGTGAAGGCTGGCTATTAACAGCAGAAATGCTGGAGCTTTCTGAATCAGGATACGGCAATATCATATGTGCCCAGCCATTTGGCTGCCTGCCAAATCATATTGTTGGTAAAGGTATGGTTCGTAAGATTAAAGAAATATATCCAAATGCGAATATTGTGCCAATTGATTACGATCCGGGAGCAACCAAGGTTAACCAGGAAAACCGAATAAAATTAATGCTTTCGGTGGCAAGAGAAGAAGAAAAAAATCTCTAGATTACAATAGGATGCTATGATATAATTATTTTGTGAAATGCGTGATAAAGCAGCTTGTGGATGCTGCTTATATAAGAATATAAACGGAAGGAAGGTGTGTTTTGTATGGATACAAGTGGTGTACGATTACGACGCAATAATGAGACAGCTGTGACACTTGTTATTATACTTACTGTGGTTAGGGGAGTTCTTTCTTTGCTTGCAAGGAAACATCTGGTAAGTAGTGCATGGCTGGTTATACAGATAGTGCTTTGTGTAGCATTAATAGGCGGTTGTTTGGCTATGTATAAGCTGATGGAAGAAAGTGAACTGTTAAAGTTTATTGCCTGCGGCGGATTTATACTGGTATCGGCAATTTCTGTTTTTAATAATAATGAACCTCACAATATTATACCTCTTTGTGCGGTAATGATAGTTACCTTAACATATTTGGATGAAACCTTTAGTGCAATGTGTGCGGCTGCATGTGAAGTAATTCTATTGATTAAAACCATAATCATGTTTGTGAAGGTGGATACATCAACCGGGGGCGTGTGGTTGTTTGGTTTGATATTCTTTGGTGTAATGGCATATGTTTTATATGTAACTGCATCCAATGTGGTACGTATTCAGAAAACTGACCAACAGGAGATTCAGTACCATCTGATGTATCAGGAGGAAGTTACATCTAATATGGTTGGTGTTGTTGAGAACGGTAATCAGCATATTGCTGCACTTCAGACAAAGCTTGATGGTTTTAGGGATGCTACGGATGAAGTTACCCGAAGTGTAGATGCTATTTCCCATGGTGTTACGGAGACTGCACTTAATATTGAAAATCAGACAGATATGACTGCCCAGATTCAGGGTATTATCGACCAGCTGATTAACGTTAAGGATCAGACTTTGTCTTCGGCTGACCAGGCTGTATATGCCACAGAAACCGGTGGTAAGCTGGTTTCCCAGTTAAAAGAGAAATCTGATGCCATATCTGTTGCAAACCAGAGTGTAACGGAGGTTGCTTCAGAATTACAGGAAAAGATTGCTTCTGCGGAAGAGATTACCCAGTTAATATATCAGGTTTCATCACAAACCAACTTATTGGCATTAAATGCATCAATTGAAGCTGCCAGAGCGGGCGAGGCAGGTCGTGGATTTTCTGTTGTTGCAGATGAGATTCGGAAACTTGCGGATAACACAAAACAGTCCATTGATAAAATTACAGAGCTTTTACAGGGTATTACCCAGTTGTCTAATCAGACCATGCAGTTGGTTAATAACTCTGTGCAGGCATCAGAGGCACAGGCAAGCTACATAGACGAGGTTACAAGTGCATTTGCAAGTATTGCAGGTGTGGTTGATGAATTACATAGCAATATGACAAGCTTAGACAGCTTAAGTACCAATTTAAGTGACAGTAATAATGTTATTATAGATAGTTTAATGAATCAGCAGGCAGCCAGTGAAGAAATGGCAGCAAATGCCCAGTCTTCAGCACAGCTGACACAGAACAATTTAGATGATTTAATTGGTGTTATTGGAGAACTTAACCAGATTGCCAAGATTATCGGAAGTCTTAGAGATATTGAAGGAATGGATATGGCTTCTCCGGCACCTCAGGAAGAACATGCATCCGGCTTTGTACCCCCAAGTCCTGAGGAGTTAATGGAGGAAGAGGGAGGCTTTATACCCCCAAGTCCTGAGGAGTTAATGGAGGAAGAAGGAGGCTTTACACCCCCAAGTCCTGAAGAGTTAATGGAGGAAGAAGGAGGCTTTACGCCCCCAAGTCCTGAGATGTTAATGGAGGAAGAAGGAGGCT
>JBJENX010000184.1:10060-97533 GCA_051880415.1 Lachnospiraceae bacterium
TTACACCCCCAAGTCCTGAGATGTTAATGGAGGAAGAAGGAGGCTTTACACCCCCAAGTCCTGAGATGTTAATGGAGGAAGAAGGAGGCTTTACACCCCCGAGTCCTGAGGAGTTAATGGAGGAAGAGGGAGGCTTTATTCCGCCGGATCCTGAAAGCTTAATGGATGATGACTGGGGAGAGAGGATATAAGCCTCAAGCTATAATTAAAAATCATAAATAAAATAGGGACAGAATTCCTGCTTTGAAAGAGGGTTCGGTCCCTATTATAATTTAGGTGTTTGCGAAACGAATCTTTACGAAATATAAGTTGTGCAAATTTAACAATATATGTTTGAAGGGTCTTTGTGAACGTCAGTACTTAGCGAGGTATTTCCGAGCTTAGTACTGCTACGTTTACAATGAAGCGAGAGCGTCCCGAAAAACATATTTGTTACAATTTCACAACGTATTCTACGAAAACCTGCGTTTCGCAATCACCTACTATTACAATTTAAAAAGGAGTAATTATGTTTCGGATTTGGGGAAAGATAGTAAAGGACAATAAAATCATAAAGGATAATGTAGTTGTTATAGAAGATTATGCCCTGTCAAGAACTGCAAAGGTTTACGAAGCATTAGACAGAGTTTGTTATGAATTTGATTTGGCAAAACCAATATGGCTTAGCTCAAATAAAGAAGATTTTATAAAAATGTCAAAAACCAGATTTACAAAAGACAGTTTCATAGAAGCAATAGATTTTGACTATCTTGAATTTGAGGTAATTGAAGAGGAATATTAGTTTCGACACAAAAACAAAACATTCTTATCACAAAATAGTCACAAAGGCCTGTTAGTATAGAGTACGTAGATAGGATAGTTGTATAGTTCCTAAATGAAAGAAGGGTGGCTTTATTATGGAAGATAATAATCAAAACAATAATTCAACATATCATTATGGAAGAGGTGAGAGTCCATACAGTAGGGAGAATATAAATGGTGGTCCGACCTATTATAACTATCAGGAGAATGTCAATACGGATACCGAAACTGTTAGTGGAACGGTTGAACCTGATACAAACAATACCTATTCCCATAAGAAAGAGAAAAAGGAAAAGAAGAGCGGAAAGGGTAAAAAGATTGCTTTATTTATATCTTCAGCTGCGGCCTTTGGACTTATTGCAGGATGCGTAATGGTTGGAGTGAATGTGGCAGGAAATAAGATATTTGGTGATAAAGACAAGAAAGCATCCACGGAGATTGCTACAGTTGCACCTACTACAAAAGAGCCGGGTAGTGCTTCGGAAGATGATGTGGCAGATGTAGTTGAGAGTGTAATGCCTTCCATTGTTTCAGTTACCAATACCTCCGTGCAGACCGTACGTTCATGGTTCCAGTCTTATGAGAGAGAAGTGAAAGGTGCAGGTTCCGGAATTATTATTGGACAGACGGATGATGAGATTTTAATAGCAACCAATAATCATGTTATAGATGGAGCAAAAGAAATTACAATTACATTTTGTGATGAGACTTCTGTAGCTGCAGACATTAAGGGCGTTGACAGCATTTCGGATCTGGCAGTGATTGCAGTGAAAACAAAGGATATGGAGAAAGATACTTTAGGAAAGATTAAAGTAGCGGCTCTTGGTTCTTCAGATGATTTAAGAGTGGGAGAAGCTGCTATTGCAATTGGTAATTCTCTTGGATACGGTCAGTCTGTTACGGTTGGATACATTAGTGCGTTAAATCGGGACGTGGAAACAGATTCCAACACCACCATTAAAATGCTTCAGACGGATGCGGCTATTAATCCCGGTAATAGTGGAGGTGCACTGCTTAATGCAAATGGAGAAGTAATAGGAATTAATTCGGCAAAATATGTAGACAGTACAGTGGAAGGTATGGGATATGCGATTCCAATCTCAGATGCAATTCCTGTTATTAATGATTTGATGAACCAGGAAGTAATTGCTGAGGATGAACAGGGATATCTTGGTATTCAGGGCAATGATATTACGGATGAGTATGCACAAGGATTTAGTATGCCTAAGGGTGTATATGTTGTAAAAATATTAGATGATTCACCGGCAAGTGATTGCGGTTTAAAGGCAGGAGACATTATTACCAAATTTGCTGACAGAGAAGTAAGCAGCATGGAAAATCTCCAAAGTATATTATCAAATAAGAAAGCAGGAGAAACCATCAAGATGGTTATTCAGCGTAATAATGAAAAAGGTGAATATGAAGAAGTAGAGTTAAAGGTTACTTTAGGGGCAAAAAAAGATATGCCTCAGGCAAATACCAAGGAGGATAAGGAGGATGAAACAGAAATTGATTCCTCTAATGATAAAACGCCGGATGAAGATATGATTGAAGAGTTTGAATCTTTCTTTGGCCGCTAATAAATCGGATGATGTGTTAAATCAAAAGGGGCTGCATATTTGATATGTGGTCTCTTTGGTTTTATGCAAAAAAATTAACATATGTTGAATTATAAACTAAGGTTTTGCTAGATTTTGAACGATATATGGTATATAATGTAATAGGTTATTAGTGTGCGTATTATTTTTTGCTATGATTATAATGGGGAGTTACGTATGAGGAGACGCTTGAATATTGCACTTTGTATAGGGATGATTGAGAATGCATTTTCATATTCCGTAATAGATGGTGCCATGTTAGGTGCAAAGGACATGGATGCCAATTTGTTTATTTTCCCTGTGGGAATTATAAATGCCCAATATGAAAATACCGGAGCGAATTATTATCGTTATCAATATAATACTTTGTGTTCTTTGATTCATGAGAAAACCATTGATGCAGTTGTAATTGAGTATGGGACAATTACCTCCTTCTTAAATGAAGAACAGAAGAAAGAATTCCTTCAACAGTTTAAGGGAATTCCAATTGTTTTGGTTGCAGGAGAGCAGGAAGGGTATTCCAGTGTCTGCGTGGATAATAAAACAGGTCTTAAAGAAGTGATTACCCATTTGATTACGGAGCGGAATTGTACCAAGATTGGTTTTGTCAGCGGCCCTGAAACAAGTCAGGACGCCATTGAAAGATTAGAGGTATATCAGTCTGTGGTGAAGGAACATAATTTAGCTCTTGATGAGGACTGGATTGTGTATGGTAATTTTTCTGAGTTCTCGGAGCAGGTGGTAGAAGAGTTGCTTACCAGACATCCGGACGTGGAAGCCATTGTCTGTGCCAATGACCAGATGGCATCCGGTTGTTATAACACCTTAAGAAAACATGATTTAGTGGCCGGAGAAGATGTGTATGTTACAGGATTTGATAACAGTTCGACTGCAATAATGTTAGAACCTCATTTGACCAGTGTAAAGGCAAATACTAAGGAACTGGCATATCTTGCGGTTAAGGAATGTGAGAAGGTTGTAAAGGGCGAAATCATTCATGAATATGTTCCTACCAAAATGATAATCAGAGAATCCAGCGGGGATAATTTAAGTTCCGGAGGAATTGGAGTAGAAGGAGAGATTCATTTCAATTCGGAGCAGGATATTAAGAATTTTGCCGATAGCATTTTTGATAAATATTTTAATAATTATTTTGAAAGCAAAGAAACAAAAGAAATGCGTAAGGTTGTTGAGGAATACTTTGATTACTATATGCATTTGGTTGATGATAACGGGAATTTATGTTTAGAGCATGAAGAGTTCCTTGAAAAGTATCAGAAATTTGCAGTAACCTATCAAAAGGGTTATGTAGAGCTTGATTGTCTGGTTTCCATTATTTATATGTTATACCATTGTATTAATGGTAAGATTTTATCTGAAAAAGATCGTCTGGCTTTAGTAGAAGAGATTACCAGTGTGAACCAGGAACTGATGAATGATATTACCCAGGAGCATCTTTCTAATAGCGAGAAAACAAAGGCGTTTGAAGTTGCCCTTACCAATATTACCAGAGATATGCTGCAAAATTCCGATTCTGAAGCCAAAAAATATGAAACGATTATTAGCAAATTGCGGTTAATGGACTTTTTGTCCAGCTATATATTTACATATGGAGAGGGCATTACCCATGAGAGAGAGAATGAGTGGGTTTTACCCGGTCATATTTATGTAAAAGCATATCATAATCAGGATGAGCTTCATTTATATACAGGAAAAGAAAAAAGATTAAGTTCTTCTAATCTGTTTATGTCAGGTATTATGCCGAAAGAACGGAGAGTCAGCATGCTGGTTATGCCTATTTTTTCCAGCGTTAAACAGTATGGTATTATATTAACAGAAGCAGAATTAGAATATTTCCGGTACGCATCACAGATTGTTTGCCAGGTTGGAGTATCTGTGGAAGTTTTGGAAATTATGGAAAAACAGAACGAGATAAAAAAGAATCTCGAAAAGAATCTGGCGAAGATGGAGGCGTATAATAAGGTATTGGATGCCATGAGTCATACAGATGCGCTTACAGGTATTGGTAACCGTCGGGGCTTCGAAGAAGCAGTAAGGGGAATTCTTTCCAATGAAGCCAATTACGGTAAAAGGGCATTGGCATTATATGCGGATATGGACTGCCTTAAAATTGTTAATGATGAGTTCGGCCATGACGAAGGAGATTTTGCATTGAAAACCATTGCAGATTCTTTGGTGGAATCTTTCCGTAGCTCGGATGTGGTTGCCAGAATGGGTGGAGATGAATTTGCGGCATTTGCCCTTGCTACATATGATCATTTTGATGAGAAGATAAAGAAGCGGATTCAGGGAACCCTTATGGAGAAGAATATTAACGACAAGCCATACTATGTAAATATGAGTATAGGAACATACGAGTTTATTATTGATGAAAACTCGGATATGGATGAGATTTTTGGTTATGCGGACGAAGCACTTTATAAGGAAAAGAAGAATAAAGTTAAGGTAGTATACAAAGATAACAAGTAAGAATTTATAATAATGAAAAAGGCAGTTTGGGGGAATTATATGAAAATTAAGTGATTTTCCAAACTGCTTTTTTATATTGACATTTTTTAAATATATCATATAATAAATAGTTGCCTATGGAAAGTATTTGCCTGCAGGCAGTGGGAGATGAAAAGTATCAATCATATAGATGAAAAGAGGTAGCCAATGTTAGAAAATCAAGATGAAATCACAAAAGAGTTTTATAAGACCCTGCACCGGTTTCATAACTGTAAACCAAAATTTAAGGGTGATGGGGATTTGGCAAATGTTGAATTTTTTATGCTGATGGGAATATCCACTATGCTGGATGCAAAAAATGGACGGTTTGCCTGCCCTGAATTTGAGGATCTGTATTGTGGAGAGGAAAGTAAGGATGGAAAAGAGGTAGGTATTACATTGGGAGAAATTATTAAAACCAGTGAGATGTCCGTATCTGCAGCATCCAAGAAAATCAGTATATTTGAAAAAAAGGGTTATATTAAAAGGGAGCCTTCTAAAAAGGATCGTAGAAATGTATATATAACCCTAACCCGGAAAGGAAAAGAAATCTGTGAGCGGGAGAAAGCCAAAAAGCATGAATGGACAAAAGAATTAATATCCAGAATGGGAAATGAGGATATGATGGAGTTGCTTACGCTTGCTAATAAGGCATTTGATATTATGGAAGACTTGGGAAAGGAGTAAGCTATGTTTAAGGTATTAAAATATGCAAAACGATACTGGTATATTGTATTATTCATTTTTGTACTGTTATTTGTTCAGGTATTTTGTGAATTAACATTACCGGGATTTACATCTGATATTGTTGATATTGGTATTCAAAATGCCGGTGTAGAATATCCCATTCCGGAAAATATTTCGGAAGAAACCATGGATAACCTTAAGTTATTTATGACAGATGAACAGGTTGAATTGGTGGAGAGTTATTACAAGAAAAGTAATGATGAATACGACATTCATTTTTCTAAATTAGAGGATGAAGAATTTGAAGAACTAAAAAATTCCATGTTACCCTCTGAAATGATATTGTATTTTTTCACGTCAGACAGTGATGATGCAAAAAAGGTTCAGGAAGAAATAAAATCAAAGATGTCAGAAATGCCAAATAATGTCTCTGCCTTGCCGGAGAATATGGATATTCTTGACGTAATGAAAGCCATGCCTGATAAACAGCGAATGGACATGGTGGATTCCTTTATGGAACAGCTTAAGGAGTACCCTGAAATGATGACAGAATCCATGGGAATTCAGTTTGTAATTATGGAATATGATAATCTGGGAATCAATATGGATGATTATCAAATGAATTATTTAAAAACCATGGGTGTAAAAATGCTTTTACTGGCAGTATTGACTATGATTGTCAGCATGGTAATCGGATTTTTCTCATCAAGACTTGCTGCGAATGTGGGCAGAGATGTAAGAAGCAGGATTTTTAATAAGGTTATGAGCTTTTCTAATGCAGAAATGAACCGGTTTTCAACATCTTCCTTAATTACAAGATGTACCAATGATGTGCAGCAGATTCAAATGTTACTTACCATGTTTTTTAGGATTGTGCTGTTTGCACCCCTTATGGGCATCGGTTCTATCTTTAAGGTAATGGAGACAACCACGAAAATGGTCTGGGTTATTGTATTGGCTGTTGTCCTTATTATGTTATTAATTGTGGTGTTAATGCTTTTTGCCATGCCGAAATTTAAGATTATGCAAAAACTTGTGGATGGGCTTAACTTGGTTTCCAGAGAAATTCTAACAGGACTTCCGGTTATTCGTGCTTTTGGCCGTGAGGAAAACGAAGAGGAACGTTTTGATGATGCAAGCACACGTCTCATGAAAACCCAGTTATTTACTTCAAGAACAATGGCACTTATGATGCCGACCATGACATTTATTATGAATGGTGTCAGCATTTTAATTATCTGGTCGGGGGCACACAATATTGATAATGGAAATATTCAGGTTGGAGATATGATTGCATTTATTACATATGCAATGCATATTGTTATAAGCTTTTTAATGATATCCATGGTTTCTATTATGATGCCGAGAGCTGCAGTTGCAGCAGACCGTATTGAAGAGGTTCTTAATTCGGAAACTTTAATTAAGGATAAAGAGGATACAGTAACAATTCCGGAAGATGTAAAAGGAAGTGTTTCATTTAATCATGTCTCCTTTGGATATCCAAATGCAAAGGAAAATGCTCTTAAGGATATTAATTTTGTAGCAGAGGCAGGGAAGACCACAGCGATTATCGGAAGTACAGGTTCCGGTAAGTCTACTTTGGTGCATTTGATTCCAAGGCTTTTTGATGTTACGGAAGGAAATATTACCATAGACGGAATTGATATTCGTGATATGAAGATGAAGGAACTCAGGGAAATGATAGGTTTTGTTCCGCAAAAGGGAACACTGTTTTCCGGAACCATTGCTTCCAATATATGCTTTGGAAATCCGGGTGCGGATGAGAATTTAATGAAAAAGGCAGCAAAAATCGCCCAGGCAACAGAATTTATTGAGGAAAAGTCAAAGGGCTATGAATCTGAAATTGCTCAGGGTGGTAACAATGTATCCGGCGGACAGAAACAGCGTCTTGCCATTGCAAGAGCCATTGCCAAGGAACCGGATATATATATATTTGATGACAGTTTTTCTGCTCTTGATTATAAAACGGACGCAGCACTTCGTCGTGCATTAAAGGAAAATGTAAAAGATGCTACAGTTCTTATTGTTGCTCAGCGAATCAGTACCATTCTTCATGCAGATAAGATTATCGTGCTAGAGGATGGGGAAATCGTAGGTGAAGGCAGTCATAAGGAATTAATGAAGAGCAATGAAGTATACCAGCAGATTGCACAGTCTCAGTTGAGTGCAAGAGATTTAGAAGGAATGGGGTGTTAAATATGGGAAATGAACAGTTTAAGGTATCTCCTCCAAAGAAAAGACGGGGACCCGGACCTGGACATGGACCGGGAGGCGGAATGGTTGCCACTGAAAAACCCAGAGACTTTAAGGGTACAATGAAGAAGCTCCTTAAATATATATCAAAGTATTATGTTGCATTTATTGTTGTGGCTATTTTTACAATAGGTTCCACGGTATTTAATATTGTTGGTCCCAAGGTGCTTGGTAAAGCCACGACTGAGATTTTTAACGGATTAATGGATAAGCTTCGGGGTGGAAGCGGAATTGATTTTGATAAGCTGCTGCATATTGTATTAATTATGGTGTACATTTATGTACTGTCTATGCTGATGGGTTATGTACAGGGCATATTAATGAGTGGTGTCATACAAAAGATTGCATATCAGCTTCGTAAAGAAATATGTAAAAAAATTAATAAGCTTCCTATGAATTACTATGACAAACATAGCTTTGGTGATGTGTTATCCCGTATTACCAATGATGTGGATACCCTTACTATGGGACTGAACCAGTCTATGACCCAGTTAATATCTTCTGTGGCCACTTTAATTGGTGTATTGGTTATGATGCTTAGTATATCACCTCTTATGACTTTGGTAGCTTTACTGTTGCTTCCAATCTCAGGAATTGGTATTATGTTAATAGTAAAACATTCTCAAAAATATTTTGTGGAACAGCAAAATCTTTTGGGTGATGTGAATGGACAGATTGAGGAGAACTTCGGTGGTCACAATGTAATAAAACTATTTACCAGAGAAGAGATGGTGGTAAAGGCCTTTAATGAAACCAATGATAAACTGTATCACTCCGCATGGCGTTCCCAGTTTATATCGGGACTTGCCCAGCCGGTTATGGTGTTTGTAGGAAATCTTGGTTATGTGGGTGTTGTAACCTTAGGTGGTTATTTAAGCATTAAAAAGGTGATTGAGGTTGGAGATATCCAGTCATTTATTCAGTATGTCAGACAGTTTACGCAGCCAATCCAGCAGGTGGCACAGGTATCCAATATGCTGCAGTCTACAATGGCTGCTGCTGAGCGTGTGTTTACATTTCTTGAGGAAGAAGAAGAGGTGCTAAAGGCAGAAAGCCATACGGAAAAAGACATTAATGATATTAAGGGAAATGTTGAATTTAACCATGTATGCTTTGGATACTACCCTGATAAAATTATTCTTAAGGATTTCTCGGCAAAGATAAAAGAGGGACAAAAGATTGCCATTGTTGGACCAACGGGAGCCGGCAAAACAACATTAGTAAAATTACTTATGCGGTTTTACGATTTGAATCATGGTGATATCTATATTGACGGAATCAATGTGAAAGAATTTGATAAGGATGAGGTCCGTAATTGTTTTGGTATGGTATTACAGGACACATGGTTATTTAAGGGAACCATTATGGAAAATATCCGGTACGGACGGTTAGATGCAACGGATGAAGAGGTTATAGAAGCTGCAAAGGCAGCACATGCCCATCGTTTTATTCAGACATTGCCCGGTGGATATGACATGGAATTAAACGAAGAGGCCAGTAATGTTTCCCAGGGACAGAAACAGCTCCTTACCATAGCCAGAGCCATTCTTGCCAATAAAAAGCTGTTAATACTGGATGAGGCAACTTCTTCGGTAGATACCCGTACAGAGGTACGGATTCAAAAGGCAATGGACAATCTTATGAAGGGAAGAACCAGTTTTGTGATTGCCCACCGTCTGTCAACAATTCGTGATGCTGATTTAATTCTTGTTATGAAAGAAGGAGATATTATAGAACAGGGTAATCACGAAGAGCTTATGGCACAAAACGGATTTTATGCCGAACTATACAATTCACAATTTGAAGAAACCGCATAGAGTGAGGAGGATGCATTTGGAACAGGGGAAGAAAAAAGGAACGTTTATTATTGAAATTAAGAAGCCATATAAAATATTGGAGTGTAATCCGGCCTTTTTGGATATGTTGGATTATTCGGTAGACTATTTTAAAAAAAGAATCCATGTTCTGAAAGACATTGTGTCAAATGAGGACTATGAGGATTATATTGGAGCCATAGTCTATCAGCTTAAGAAAACAAATTATACAAATGATAAAGTATATCTGAATGACAGACGGGGACGGGGTGTACGGGTATTGATAAACGGACAGGCATTCACCCTTGTGGATGGCCGGGAAGTATTAAAGTGCAGCTGCATTGAAATGTCTAACCTGGAAACTGCAACTTTAGCTACAGAACAGGCTTTCTCAGACTTGGAAATATTTTCCCAGTCTGTACGTTGTGGACTTAGTAAACACATATGTGATAATTCCTTAACCCTTATTTGGGCAAATGATTATTTTTATACTTTATTTGGCTATACAAAAGATGAATACAGAGATAAATTCGGCGATTCCATGATATCTATGATTTATCCTGAGGATTTATCAATGGTAGTAAACAGTATTACCAGCCTATTGGAGGATCATGAGATTGATATAACCTTCCGGGTGCATCATAAGGCGAAGCAATTTCGCTGGCTTAATTTGGTTGCGGCAAGGGTGGAAGGTGATGAGTTTGATGAATTTCCTGTTGCAAATTTTGTGTTAAATGATGTGACAAAGCTTAAGTATGCGGAAATGCGTGCCAGACTTGAAGAAAAAAAGTATGAGATTATTTCTGATATTTCCGAGGAAATTCCTTTTGAATATGAAATATTTGAGGATGTTGTTACCTATGCTTCAAAATATGAAGCCATATTTGGCAGGAAAAGTATATACCGGCATCCTGAAGAATGTTTTATTGGAGAGGGATATGTATCAGAGGATACAGCAGCCAGTTTCTTAGGTATTTTTGAGGCTGCAAGAAATGGTGAGAAAACCCATAGTGCAGAATATAAGCTTAAAAATATGAAGGGAGAATATGAGTGGCACTACTCAACCTTCTCTCTGATTCAGGATGATGCAGGACGTCCTTATCGTGCAGTGGGAATTGTAAGAAATATCCATCAAATGAAGAAGGAACAGGAGTCCCTTCTTAAAAGGGCACAAACGGATTCTATGACTGGCCTGCTTAATAAGGCAACCACAGAAGCATATATTAAGGAGCATTTAAAGGAGTTACAGTCCGGTGCCAATGATATCTTAATGGTAATTGATATTGATGATTTTAAGAATGTAAATGATACTTATGGACATTTGGTTGGTGATGAAGTGATTATTGAAATTGCCAATACACTCATGCGGTTTGTTTTTAACGATGGCATTGTGGGACGAATCGGTGGAGATGAGTTTGTTGTTTATATGCAGAATGTATTAGACACCACCTTTGCCTGTGAGAAGGCGGAAAAGGTGGCCAAAGCGCTTCTTGAGAAATATCCCGGTAATAACGGAAAGCCGAAGGTTACCTTAAGTATTGGTATTGCTGCTACTAATAATGCAATTCCTTATAGTGATTTAATGGAAAAGGCGGATGCAGCGGTTTATCAGGCCAAGTTAAATGGAAAAAACGGATATGTTTTTTATGATGAAACACTGGAACGTGGAAAATATCAAAATGAACGTAATAATAATCAGTGTATATTTGATGCTGTGGTTATTAGTAATGCACTTCATATGCTTTATGAAAATCAGGATGTTTTTTCGGGTATAAATCAGGCGATTCAGTATATTGGAAATGCTTTGGGAATCCATGGTATTACAATATGGGAATATGAAGAGGATCGTAATTTCCTTTATAAGACATTTACCTGGAGTCTTGAAACTGCTCCATGTGTTGATCATTCTCCGGAATGTTTAAATGCCGTTTCATTTGAAGAAGTGGATACATTAACCATAACAGGAACCTTTCATGCTGCTAATACAGAGCTGGTTAAACTTAGTAATTTTTCAAAAAGTCCATATTATGGAGTTGGTGAGTTTATTCAAAGTAAGTTTACATATAAGGAACAGGCAATTGCGTATATTGGATATTTTAATTATTCCAATAAAGAAAAATGGACTACAAGAACAGTAGAGACCTTGCAGGTGTTTACTAAGGTGCTTAACGGATATATGCAACAAAAGCATGTGGACCATATAGGCGGGCATAATTAGATTTATCAATATAATAAAATAAAAGCCTTGCACATTCCCATGTTTTCCTATAACATACTACATAACAGTAAAATGTTTCTTTTATGGAATGTGTTGTAATTAAAAACGGACAATTGCGAAACTCATTTGATAGAAGCATAAGTTTTTTAAATATACAATTCATATGTAATGACACTTTGGAGCCGTCGGTACTTAGGTGCCGTAATGCGGCACCTTATGTACCGTT
Organism: Lachnospiraceae bacterium; assembly: GCA_051880415.1. Classification (GTDB taxonomy): domain Bacteria; phylum Bacillota; class Clostridia; order Lachnospirales; family Lachnospiraceae; genus CAG-590. Next base: position 22,187 of record JBJENX010000184.1, read on the forward strand.
ACGAGCGACAAGTAGCGAGAGCGTGTCTTACATAGAATTGTATATTTTTAAAAACGTATTTTATGAAAATCAGAGTTCGCAATTGTCCGATAAAAATGAAAACAGGAGGAATACGAAAGTGAAGCAGATTTCGTTGGAAGAAGAATTAAAATCTAATACATATCCGGGACGGGGTATCGTAATAGGTGTTTCTGAGGATGGAAAGAAAGCGGTAACCGCCTATTTTATTATGGGTAGAAGTGAAAACAGCCGTAACCGTGTGTTTGTAGAGGAGGGACAGGGCATTCGCACTGAGGCATTTGACCCGGCAAAGCTTGAAGACCCAAGTCTTATTATATATGCACCGGTTCGTGTACTTGGGAATAAAACCATTGTAACAAATGGTGACCAGACAGATACAATTTATGAAGGTATGGATGAGCAGTTAACCTTTGAACAGTCCTTACGTACAAGACAGTATGAACCGGATGGTCCGAATTATACCCCACGTATTTCCGGCATCATGCATATTGTAAATGGCAAGTTTAACTTTGCTATGTCGATTTTAAAGAGTAATAACGGTGACCCGGATTCAGATAACCGTTATACCTTCTCGTATACCAATCCAAAGCCGGGTCAGGGACGGTTTATTCATACATATGAAAAAAATGAGGAGCCCCTTCCAAGCTTTGAAGGAGAACCAAAGTGGGTGGATATCAAAGGTGACATTGACAGCTTTACCGATATGGTATGGAACAGCTTAAATGATGAGAATAAAGTTTCATTATTTGTTCGGTATATTGATATTGAAACCGGAGAATATGAGTCAAGAATTGTAAATAAGAATAAATAAGACATAGTCTTTGTGAGAATAAAACCTCAGATATTGGACAAAAAATCCGGTGTTTGAGGTTTTTCTTTTTTGACGGATATAAAAATCGAGGTTTGTGTCGGTAAAAAGCTTTGATTGTGTTTACACAAATTCAAAAAAATGGTAGAATCATCTTAGCTTTGAATTTGAATAACTATGTGGGAGGTTTCTATGAACGTAAAGATTGAACAATGGATGAATTGGATCTTATTTGATGAGCTAATGGAGGGTAGGATTAATGCACCCAAACAGATTTTAGGTAATCATGACTATGGAGAAGGTCAGATGATTACTGCTTTTAAACCACACTCTGTCAGTTGTAAAGTGATTTCACCCACGGGAAAGACAGAATATGAGATGGAAAAGGTAGATGATAAAGGTTTTTATGCATTATATCTTCCGAAAAAGAAATTTACAGGCAGTAAGTACCGTCTTGTAACCCATTATCAGGATGGTTCAACCGTAATTTCTGCTGACCCATACAGCTTTGAAAATCAGATTGGTGAGATGGATATCTATCTGTTTTCAGAAGGAAATCATTGGGATGTGTACAAAAAATTTGGTGCCCATCCTATGAAGATTGACGGAGTTTCCGGTACATATTTTTGTGTATGGGCACCTCACGCAAGAAGGGTGTCTGTGGTAGGCGATTTTAATATGTGGGATGGCGCACTGCATCCAATGAATTTAATTGGTCCATCGGGAATCTATGAATTGTTCATTCCTGATGTAGGAGAAGATGCAGTATATAAGTTCAATATATTGACCCGTTATGGTAAGGAGATCTTTAAGTCTGACCCATTCGGTAATTGTGCCCAGTTCAGACCGGATAATGCCAGTGTAGTAAAGGATATTACAAAATATCGCTGGAAGGATAACCTTTGGATGGAGAATCGTGCAAAAATAAGCCGTACAGATGCCATGCGTAAACCAATGGCTATCTATGAGATGCATTTAGGCTCATGGAAGAAAAAGATTGAAGATGATGAGAACGGATTTTATAATTACCGGGAATTGGCACCAATGGTTGCTGATTATGTGAAGGACATGGGATATACCCATATTGAATTAATGGGTATTGCCGAATATCCATTTGATGGTTCCTGGGGATATCAGGTTACAAATTATTATGCACCAACCCGCCGTTATGGTGATCCGGAAGATTTTATGTATTTTGTGGATTATATGCATAAGAATGGCATTAGTGTAATTCTTGACTGGGTTCCTGCACATTTTCCAAGAGATGCACATGGTCTCGGACGTTTTGACGGAATGCCTTTATATGAACATCCGGACAGCCGTCGAGGGGAGCATCCGGACTGGGGTACTTATATCTTTGATTTTGGTCGGAATGAAGTATCAAACTTCTTAATTGCCAATGCCTTATTCTGGGCCAGAGAATATCACATTGATGCCCTTCGTGTGGATGCGGTTGCTTCAATGCTCTATCTTGATTATGGTAAGCAGAATGGTAACTGGCTGCCAAATGAAGACGGTGGTAATGAAAATTATGATGCAATTAAGCTATTAATGAAATTAAATAAAACCATAGAGGAGCAGGTACCGGGTGTATTTGTTATTGCTGAAGAGTCTACTGCCTGGGCAGGGGTTACGGCACCTACTTCCATGGAAGGTCTTGGATTCCTGTTTAAGTGGAACATGGGCTGGATGAATGATTTCTTAGAATATATGAAGCTTGACCCATATTTCAGACAGTTTAATCATAACCGGTTAACCTTCAGTCTGATGTATGCATATTCAGAAAACTTCATTCTTGTTATTTCCCATGATGAGGTAGTACATCTGAAATGCTCTATGATTAATAAGATGCCGGGTCTTCATGATGATAAGTTTGCAAATCTACGTACAGCTTATGGTTTCATGTATGGACATCCGGGTAAGAAATTATTATTTATGGGACAGGAATTTGCCCAGCTTCGTGAATGGAGCGAAGCCAGAAGTCTTGACTGGTTCTTATTAGACGGAGAGGACGCAGCAAGCCATAATGGTATTAAGAATTATGTAAAAGCATTAAATGGTCTTTATAATCAGTATGATGCAATGTATTACAATGACCAGGATCAGATGGGATTTGAATGGATTAGCTGTGATGACCCACAAAGCTCAATTGTTTCCTTTATTCGTCGTGGTTCAACAGCAAAGAATCAGTTGTTATTTGTATGTAACTTTACACCTGTTGACAGGGATGGATTTATTGTGGGAGTTCCTTGTCAGGGTAAATATACGGAGATTCTTAATTCCGACGCAGAAGAGTTTGGTGGACATAATCGTTTAAACGCTACACCGATTAAGGCGTCAAAAGAGCCATGGAATGGAAAAGATTATTCGATTTCCATGCATTTACCACCTCTTTCGGTTTGTGTATTTAAGTATGATTACGTAGAGCCAAAGAAACCGGCCCCCAGAAAAACCTCTGCAAAAACTACAAAAAAGACCCCGTCAAAAGCAGCATCAGCAAAAAGTACAGGGAAGACAGCAGGTAAAAACACAACAAAGAAGTAATATTGGGGAATGAAACAGTCAGTTTAAGGTTTGTATTTTATAGATTTTTTTATTCCTAAAATAAATGGCATAGTTGGGATGCATGATATGCCCCTTGTTTACTTAAGGGAAATCATATCATAATCCGGCTATGCTGTTTTGCTTGAAAAGATAAAGTAATATCATATTTTTTCGGCAAAATCCTTGAAAGCCCTTTTTTAGTGTGCTAAACTTGTTACCGTTGCGTAGACCGGTTAGACGGTTCTGTTTTGTAATCGTCTGATAATAGATAGAAATGAGGTTTTCAAATGAAAATGACAAGAGATGATATTCGTAATGTGGCAATTATAGCCCATGTAGATCATGGAAAAACAACATTGGTAGATGAGTTGTTAAAGCAAAGTGGTGTATTTCGTGAGAATCAGGAAGTTGCTGAACGGGTAATGGATTCCAATGATATTGAAAGAGAACGGGGAATTACCATTCTTTCCAAAAACACTGCTGTTCATTATAAGGATACAAAGATTAATATTATTGATACACCGGGACATGCCGATTTCGGTGGAGAGGTAGAGCGTGTGCTTAAGATGGTAAATGGTGTTATTCTTGTAGTAGATGCTTTTGAAGGTGCCATGCCACAGACGAAGTTTGTGTTAAAAAAAGCACTGGAACTGGATTTATCTGTAATTGTATGTGTGAATAAAATTGACCGTCCGGAAGCCCGTGTAGAGGAAGTAGAGGAGGAAGTGTTAGAATTACTTCTCGATTTGGAAGCAAGTGATGAACAGCTTGACTGTCCGTTTGTATATGCTTCTGCAAAAGATGGAATTGCCAAGCTTAATATGGATGACGAAGGAAAGGATATGGCTCCGCTTTTTGAAACCATTCTTTCCCATATTCCTGCGCCTGCCGGTGACCCGGAGGCAGAAACCCAGGTGCTGATATCTACAATTGACTATAATGAGTATGTTGGACGTATTGGCGTTGGTAAGGTGGATAATGGCAGCTTAAAGCTGAATCAGGAAGTCCTCCTTGTAAATTATAACGATGAAACAAAGAATAAAAAAGTTAAAATCAGTAAATTATATGAGTTTGAAGGTCTTGATAAGGTAGAGGTAAAGGAAGCCGGTATTGGTTCTATTGTGGCAATATCCGGTATTGCGGATATTCATATTGGGGATACTCTTTGTGATGTAGATCATCCAAATCCTATTCCATTCCAAAAGATTTCTGAACCGACCATTTCCATGAATTTCATGGTAAATGATTCTCCTCTTGCGGGAAAGGAAGGAAAGTTTGTAACCTCAAGACATTTAAGGGACCGTTTATTTAAAGAATTAAATACAGATGTTTCCCTGAGAGTAGAAGAAACAGAGGGAACAGATACTTATAAGGTTTCAGGAAGAGGAGAACTGCATTTATCGGTATTAATTGAAAATATGCGTCGTGAAGGCTATGAATTTGCGGTCAGTAAGGCAGAGGTTATATATAAAAAAGATGAAAAGGGTAAAAAATTAGAGCCTATGGAGATTGCTTATATAGATGTTCCGGAAGAATATTCGGGAACCGTTATCAGTATGTTAAATGAACGTAAGGGTGAACTTCAGGCAATGACACCTGCCCACGACGGTACAGTGAGACTGGAATTTTCTATTCCTGCAAGGGGGCTTATTGGATTTAGAGGTGACTTTATGACTTCTACAAGGGGTACCGGTATTATAAATACGATTTTTGATGGATATGGACCATATAAGGGTGATATGATGTACAGAAATCAGGGTTCTTTAATCGCCTTTGAAACAGGTACCTCCATTACCTATGGTCTCTTTAATGCACAAGACCGGGGAACCCTGTTTATTGGACCGGGAGAGTCTGTATATGCAGGTATGGTAATTGGACAGACCGGAAAGGCAGAGGATATTGAGTTAAATGTTTGTAAAGCAAAGCATTTAACAAATACCCGTTCATCAGGTGCGGATGAGGCATTAAAGCTTACACCACCAAAGATTCTGAGTTTAGAGCAGGCATTAGAGTTTATTGATACGGACGAGCTTTTAGAGATTACGCCGGAAAATATTCGGATTCGTAAGAAGATTCTTGACCCTACACTTCGTAAACGGGCAAGAATAAATGGTAAGTAAATCTTTTTGGGGATAAATATGGGTAAAAAATATATAAAAGTAGAGAAAAAACAACCAAATACGGAAGAAGCGAAAAGGCGATTGATACGTAAGGAAGAACTTGCATGGGATAAACTGGATAATACAGCAAATTTGTTTCCGGTTATTGCCAATCAGGAGATGACCAATGTTTACCGGATATCTGCTACTTTAACAGAGGACGTAGACAGGGTTTTGCTACAGGAGGCGTTAAACCGTATTCTTCCTCAGTTTTCCATATTCCGTATGCGACTTCGTATGGGGGTTTTTTGGTATTATTTTGAGGAAAATGAGCGCTCTGCACCTATTGTCCTTCAGGAAAATTCATATCCCGGTGCTTATATAGATAAAAGCAGAAATAATCATTATATGTTCCGGGTGACCTATTATAAAAAACGGATAAATTTAGAGGTATTTCATGCGCTAACCGATGGATTTGGTGGCATTATCTTTTTAAAGGAATTAATATATCAGTATTTACGGTTAAAGTATCCGGAAATACTAGAGGTTGAAAAGGATAAGATATCAGCAGGTATTTTTCTTGACAAAGAAGACAGCTATGTAAAGAATTTTAAGAAAAAAAGCAGTAAAGTTGCAAAGGGATATAAAGCAAACAGGGCTTTTACCTTACAGGGTGAGAAGCTTCCAAAAGGAGAAGTGGGAGTTATTCACGGATACCTTCCTGTTGAACAGTTAAAGACCGCATGTAAGAAACATGGAATTACAATTAATCAGTATTTGGTTGGAACTTTTGTGTATGCAATATACAGGGAATTCTGGAAAGAAGGTTCCTCAAAGGGAGCAATCAGTTGTTGTGTTCCGGTTAATCTCAGACCATATTATGATTCCCATACCATGAAGAATTTTTTTGCTATGGTATCCACAGATTTTAAACCGGAAAAGGACAATTATACCTATGAGGAGGTTCTTCAGATTGTTGCAGATAGTTTAAAACAGCAGATTACACCGGAGAATCTGGATAATATTGTTTCTTATAATGTGTCAAATCAAAAAAACTGGATTTTAAGACTTGTTCCCCTTGTTGTAAAGAATTTTTTCATTAAGCAGGTTTATGGGGCATCGGCTTATGCAACCTCTGCTACCGTTACGAATATTGGAAATATCGAACTAAGAGAGGCATATCGTCCTTATGTGGAACATTTTTATACCACCTTATCCATGTCAAAAGGGCAGAATATGAAGGGTGCGATTTGTTCTTATAATGGTATTTTAACTATTACCTTCAGTTCGGTTTTGGCTAATGTTTCCATACAAAAACGTTTTTTTCAAATGTTGGCAGAGGATGGGGTTTTAGTTGCAGTTGAAACAAATGGTATTTACTATGAGGCTTAGGAGAGATAGTTATGTATAAATGTCCACATTGTAATGTATATATATATGATAATGCAGAGGCCTGTCCTCTTTGTCATCGGGTGTTGGATGATTTGGATACCGAGGAACGGGGAAATGTAGAAAAACAGTTCGGAAATGGTGCTCCTTATCCGGATGTAAGACGGTTTCAAAAGCGGCTTCATTTTATAACCCGGCTGTTATTGTTTTCTTTTATTGTTGCGGAGATTGCTTTGGTCATTATTAATCATTATGTAACACCCGGCTTTTTATGGTCGGGAATAAGCGGCGTGGCTATGATATATATTTACGGCTCCATGATATACTGGATTCACCATGATTCAGGATTTGCTGCAAAGGTGGGAGCCCAGCTTATTCTTACAATGGGACTCCTGTTTTTTATAGATTATTTTACAGGTATGTATGGGTGGTCCCTGCAGTGGGCAATTCCCGGTGTGATTTTGTTTGGGGATGCAATTGTTTTTTTCCTTATGATGTTAAATCGGCAGCATTGGTATAGCTATACTTTGCTGTTACTGTTAATTGCCATTTGCAGTGGTGCTATCATAAGTCTTTATTTTGTTGGCACAATATCTAATATTATACTGCCGGTTATTTGTGTTGGGGTAACCGGTATTTATCTGTTAGGAACCATTATCTTTGGTGACAGAGAGTTGAAGCGGGAATTAAAGAGAAGATTTCGGGTATAAATCAGGTGTATGGTATGGAAGAAAAGGTTAGTATTCGCGGAAGGACAGCAAGACGGATGGTAAGGCTGGCAAACCATTTTCCGGTAATAGGTCCAAAAGCCCAAAGTGGAGAACTTAGACAAAAACTGAATCAGAAGGAAAAAAGCTGGGAGTGTCCTACTCACTTGGAGCAAACTGTGATTGAAACAGATAATTTTTCCATGGAGCTAATACAGAATAAACAGTCAAAAGAAGATAAAAAAGGAATCATTCTTCAGCTTCATGGGGGTGGTTATTATGGAACACTTCATAACACATATAGAGATATGGCAGCCATGTATAATGAAGTCAGTAACGGCTTTGATGTACTAAGTATAGATTACCGTGTGGCACCCAAACATCCCTATCCGGCGGCGTTAGAAGATGCGATTGTGTCCTATATATGGATATTGGATCAGGGATATGAACCTGATTCTTTGTTTGTGGCAGGAGATTCGGCAGGGGGAGGACTGGCCCTTGCTCTATGCTTATATTTAAGAGATCATAATATGCAAATGCCTGCAGGGATTATTACCATGTCGGCATGGACGGATTTAACACAAAGCGGGGAATCCTACAGAGAGAATTTTGAGATAGATCCTATGTTTGGTAAGTCAACGGACAGTCTGGTATATCATAACGGATATTATGAAAATGATGACCCCAAGAAGCCTTATATTTCACCGGTAAATGGCGATTATAATGGATTTCCTCCTATGCTGATGCAGGTAGGGGAATATGAGATGTTATTAAGTGATACCCTATGTGTTGCCGGTAAAGCAAAGCAGGCTGGGGTGTTGGTAAAGGAGCATGTTTATCAGGGAATGTTTCATGTGTTTCAGATGGGACTTATTATGTATCCTGAGGCAAAACAGGCATGGATTGAGGTAGGCAGATTCATTCGTAGTGTGACAAAGAAGAATAAGGAGAGATAATATGTTTAAGGTGACCCATTATCTAAAGGATTATAAAAAAGAAAGTATTATAGCACCACTATTTAAAATGTTAGAAGCCAGTTTTGAATTGTTGGTGCCGCTTGTTATGTCTGCAATTATAGAAACAGGTATTAAGAATCAGGATACGGGATATATCATAAAAATGGGGGGCGTACTGGTTTTACTTGCGATTGTAGGACTTGCCTGTTCCATTACGGCCCAGTATTTTGCGGCAAAGGCTGCCGTAGGTTTTGGTAAAGTCGTCAGAAAGGATTTGTTTGCCCATATAAACAGTCTTTCCTATACAGAAATTGATAAGGCGGGAACATCTACGCTTATTACTCGTATGACAAATGATATTAATCAGATGCAGTCGGGAGTTAATATGTTTTTACGACTGTTTCTGCGTTCCCCTTTTATTGTTTTTGGTGCAATGATAATGGCATTTTATGTGGATGCAAAATCTGCATTTGTTTTTGTGGTTGCAATTCCCCTTCTTTCTGTAGTTGTGTTTGGAATTCTTCTTTTTTCTATTCCCTTATACCAAAAAGTACAAAAGGCATTGGATCATGTATTGCTTATGACAAGAGAAAATCTTGCAGGTGCAAGAGTGATACGTGCATTTAACCGGCAGGAAAGTGAAAAAAAAGATTATCATGAGGGAAGTGAAGCCCTTTATCATATTCAAAATTTTGTGGGAAAAATATCTGCAATCATGAATCCTGTTACTTATGTAATCGTAAATATTGCAATCATTGCAATATTATGGATCGGAGGATTACGGGTTGATAACGGAGAATTGGTTCAGGGTGAAGTGATTGCCTTAGTTAATTTTATGTCCCAGATTCTGGTTGAGCTTGTGAAACTAGCAAACCTGATTATTTTGCTTACAAAGGCAGTTGCATGTTCTAAACGTGTAGGAGAAGTGTTTGACATGAAGGCAAGTGTGGTGGAGCCGGATTGTGATTGCAGCTTGCAGGATGGTAATAGTGAGTACAAGGTGGAATTTAAAAATGTATCCTTTGTTTATGAGGGCTCTACGGAAGAGTCTCTAAGTGATATTTCATTTACTGCAAAACCGGGCCAGACCATTGGTATCATTGGTGGTACCGGATGTGGTAAGTCAACACTGGTAAATCTAATACCCCGTTTCTATGATGTGACGAAGGGTGAAATACTGGTAGACGGTATCAATGTAAAAGATTATAAGTTTGACGCTTTAAGAGGAAGAATTGGAATTGTTCCCCAAAAAGCAGTGCTGTTTAATGGAACCATTGGAGAGAATCTTCGCTGGGGTAAAGCAGATGCAACAAAAGAAGAAATGGAACGGGCCATTCATATTGCCCAGGCTGATGATGTCATAGCTTCTAAAAAGAATGGATTAGATGAAATGATACTACAGGGAGGTAAGAATTTGTCAGGAGGTCAGAGACAACGTCTTACCATAGCACGTGCCCTTGTTATGCAGCCTGATATATTGATATTAGATGATTCTGCATCGGCACTGGATTTTGCAACAGATGCAAATCTTAGAAAGGCAATTAAGGAAGAAACAAAGGGCATGACGGTATTTATCGTGTCACAGAGAGCTTCCACGATTAAACAGGCGGACCAAATCATTGTGTTGGATGATGGAGCAATGGTTGGAATTGGTACCCACAAGGAGCTTATGGATTCCTGTGAAGTATACAAAGAAATTGTTGAAAGTCAGGAAGATATGAAGGGAGGCGATTGTAATGGCAAATAAGAAACTGTCAAAGGAAACACAAAAGTCTACAATAAAAAGAGTACTGCAGTTTATTAAACCCTATCAGTTCCTGATGTGGCTTTCCCTTATATTTGCGTTAATTACAGTGGTAACTACTTTATATGCACCTATTATAATCGGTGATGGATATGATTTTATCATAGAAAAGGGAAGGGTAGATTTTGAAGGCTTAAGACCATTGCTTATTATGTTAGGCATTGTTGTATGTATTACTGCACTTTCCCAGTGGTTTATGAGTTTATGTAATAATAAAATTACCTACACCGTAGTAATGGACATTCGTACACAGGTGTTTGACCGGTTAAATCAGCTGCCCCTTAAATATATTGACAGTAAACAGTATGGTGAAGTGGTATCGAGGGTTATTAATGATGTGGACCAGTTTTCAGAAGGTCTTTTAATGGGATTTACCCAGTTGTTTACAGGTATCATTACTATTTTTGGCACTTTAATATTTATGTTTTTCGTTAACTGGAAAATCTCACTGGTGGTTGTGCTTATTACACCGGTTTCCCTGTTTGTGGCAAGTTTTATTGCCAACCGTACCTACAATATGTTTAAACTCCAGTCAGAAAGCAGAGGAGAAATGACAGCATTAATTGATGAGATGGTTGGTAATCAAAAAATCGTCCAGGCTTTTCGTTATGAGGATGATGCCTTAGAGCGCTTTGGCCGGATTAATGATGAACTGGCAGGATACAGCTTAAATGCAACCTTCTTTTCTTCTTTAACCAATCCCTCGACAAGATTTGTTAACAGTCTTGTGTATGCAGGGGTTGGAATTGTAGGTGCATTTGTTGCTGTAGGCGGAGGCATTTCTGTAGGACAGCTATCCTGCTTTTTAAGCTATGCCAATCAATATACAAAGCCATTTAATGAAATATCCGGTGTTATTACGGAGCTTCAAAATGCCATTGCCTGTGCTGCCAGAGTATTTGAACTGTTAGACGAGCCTGTTGAAGTGGAAGACAGTGCAGACTGTAAAGTGCTGACAACAGAGGAAGTAAAGGAAAAAAGTGATATTGTTTTGAAAAATGTAGCTTTTTCATATGATAAAACAACTCCTCTTATTAAAAATTTAAATCTTTCTGTTAAGAAGGGCCAGCGTGTAGCCATTGTAGGACCTACAGGCTGTGGAAAGTCAACCCTGATTAATCTGTTAATGCGGTTTTATGATATTGATCAGGGAAGCATTACAATCAATGGCACCAGTATCTATGATATAAGCAGAGACAGCCTGCGTAATAATTACGGAATGGTATTACAGGAAACCTGGTTAAAGTCTGCTACCATAGCGGAAAATATTGCTTATGGAAAGCCGGAAGCTACAAGAGAAGAAATTATTGAAGCAGCAAAAGCCTGTCATGCCCATGGCTTTATAAAAAGAATGCCTCAGGGATATGATACCGTGATTGGAGAGGATGGAGGTAATCTGTCCCAGGGACAGAAACAGCTTTTGTGTATTGCCAGAGTTATGCTGGATATTCCCCCTATGCTTATTTTGGATGAGGCAACCTCTTCCATTGATACACGTACGGAGATACGTGTACAGAATGCATTTGCGAAGCTCATGAAAGGAAGAACAAGCTTTGTGGTTGCACACCGTTTATCTACAATTAAGGAATCAGATGTCATTCTTGTTATGAAGGACGGAGATATTATTGAACAGGGAACCCATGAGGGATTATTGGCCCAAAATGGATTCTATGCACAGCTTTACAATGCACAGTATAAAGTTTCGTAATGTATTAAATCTTAAACATTTGTGAAGTTACTTGCTTTTTTGAGGAAGAATGATATGATGTGGTAGGAGCATTACTGTTTTGCGTTAAGAAAAAGGATTGAATATTATGAAGGAATTTTTGAATAAGATTAATAAGAAAATTACCCCCATAAAAGAAAAAATACAAAAAATGATTGATGTTGTAAAAATACCTTTTGTAAAGTTCGGAAATACAAAGTTTGGTAGTAAAGTAATCCGGATTATTAAAATACCCTTTGTAGGATATTTGTTACTTGCCATTTTGTTAAATTTCTTTTTGGAAATATTAAGCAGACATTCGGTGTTGAAGGCGTTTGTATTTGTTTTCCAGTCGCCCCTGGTATTTCTATATAATGTGTCGATTATATTTGTTACCCTGTCATTGGTGTTGTTTGCAAAAAGAAGATTTTTTGCTACCGTATTTGTGTGTGCCGTATGGATTGCCTCTGCCTTTGGTAATTTCATTGTATTATGTTTCCGTACTACCCCGTTTTCTGCGGTAGACATACTTATGATTCGTAATGTTATGACTATGCTGGATAAGTATTTAAATAAATGGCAGATGGTGTTAAGTGCAATTGGTATTATACTGGTAATTGCCCTGTTAGTGTATTTATATATAAGACTTCCAAAATCCAACAGCAAGAGAAGACCTTTTAGGGCATCGGCATATGTATGTATGAGTCTCTTCTTCATATATACACTAACAAAGATTGCAGTGGAAACCCAGACAGTTTCCGATAATTTCGGAAATCTTGCTTATGCATACAATGATTATGGATTTGCTTATTGTTTTTCAAACAGTATTATTGATGTGGGTATCAGCAAACCACGGGATTACAGCGAGGAAGCGGTAAAGGAGATTGTTGACGGCTTAGATTATGACAAGAGTGAAGTCATTTTAGTTACACAAGAGGAATATGAAGAGGAAGAAAAGAGTATAGAGGCTACTACGGAGGAAGTAACGGAAGCTTCTGAGGTTTTAGAGGAGGAAACCGGAGATTTGGATATTATTGACCAGACCACCGATAAAACCATTACAAAGGACAGCACCACTGAGAATGAAAAAGTTGCCAATGGTATTCCTGAAGAATCTTCTGAAAAGCAGAATGAGGAAGATACGGAGGAAGATATAGAGAAGGACACAGAGGATGAGGAGATTTCTTTCTATAAAAATGAGCCTGCTACAAAAGAAAATCCCAATATTATTGTTATTCAGTTAGAATCCGTATTTGATGTAAAATATATGAAGGATTTCTATCCTTCTGCTGATCCTATGCCCACATATACGTGGATTAAGGATAATTTTTCCTCCGGCTTGTTTACAGTGCCGGCAGTTGGTGCAGGAACGGCTAATACGGAGTTTGAAGTACAAACAGGTATGAGTACCCAGTTCTTTGGAGCGGGAGAGTATCCCTTTAAGACGGTTATGAAATCCGTAAGCTGTGACAGTATGGCATATGATTTGAAGCGTATTGGTTATGCAACTACAGGATTTCATAATAATGATGCTACATTTTATGAGAGATATATTGATTACTCTAATTTGGGCTTTGATAATTTTACAGCCATGGAGCATATGTATAATTTAAATTATACACCTCGTGGCTGGGCTAAGGATGATGTGCTTGATAATGTAATGATTGAACGTATGAAGGCAACAGAGGGACGTGACTATATTACAACCATTACAGTACAGGGACATGGAAGATATCCAAAGGCATATACCCACACCCTTACGGATTTAACCTGTGAATTTGGTGGGAAATATGCAGATGATGAAGAAAAAAGAATTGCATGGACATATTATATTAATATGATACATGAGACAGATAATATGCTGAATTCTTTAATATACCAGATTGAGAAGCTTGATGAACCTACAGTTATTTTTATGTATGGGGACCATTTACCAAGTCTTAGTATAGAAGAGGATGATTTGGATGGAATCACCTTGTATCAGACAGAATGGGCCATGTGGGATAATATTGGATTAAGTAAAAGAGATAAGGATATCATGGCATATCAGGCCAGTACCTATTTGTTTGACCGTCTTCATATAGAAGGTGGTCTGATGCAGAAATTCCATAAAAAATACATGAATGGTGACGACGAAGAAGATTATTTGAAGAAGATGGAAATGCTGGAATATGACACCTTATACGGTGATAACTATGCTTTTGACGGGTATAATCCATTTCCACAGACAAAAATGAAGCTTGGTTTACGGGATGTAAGTATATCAGGATTTCAGATACAGGGAGAATATCTGTTTGTGCTTGGGGAGAATTTCAATGAATTTTCACAGGTGTATGTAAATGGAAAATCGGTTAAAACAAAATATATAAATTCCGGTAAGCTTCGTATAAAGCTGGAAAATGCAGAGGATGGTGATACCATGTATGTAGCCCAGGAGGGAGATGACCATGTGGTACTTACCGTAACGGATAATGTAGAGGTTGATTTACAGCAGGCAGAAATATTACCGGAAATTACCACAGAGGAAATTACCACTGAAGAAGAGGAAGAATAAAAAGAATGTGGTCGTAAGTAATGTTTTTATATGGAATGGAATGAGCTATGAAGAAACGTAAACGTATCAGATTTATTTCAGTTATATTATTTGTTATATATATGCTGGCTTTGATTTACTTTTTACTCTTAAGTGATGGCTTTGGAAGAGCAGGTGGCTATACGGAGTATCATTTCAACCTGATACCCCTAAAGGAGATAAAGCGGTTTGTTGTATATTGGAGAGCCATTGATAATCCTTTTATGGTGCTTATTAATCTGTTAGGTAATGTAGTTGCTTTTGTACCCTTTGGTGCATTAATCCGGTGGGTTATTAATCGTAAAGTCAGATGGTATCAGGCGGTTTTATATACATTCTTTTTTAGCCTGTGTGTAGAGCTTTTGCAGCTTGTTGCGAAGGTCGGTGTGTTTGATGTAGATGATATTATATTAAACACATTAGGGGGACTTATTGGATTTTGGGTATATTATATTCTTTTGTTGATGAATCGCAGGAGGGAACAGCGTGATTAAGGAAAGTGCATATAGTGTAAAAGAATATTGTCTTGATGCCATTATTGCTATTATTTTAGGCACGCTTGCAGTTATATTAATGGTAATTGCTGTGATTGCATCTTACAAATATGATGGCAATGGTCCGGCTGCAGTGGGACTTTTGGGAATAGGAAGTTTGATTTTGTCCACCTGTGGTCTTCGTTTTAGTGTAGCTGCATGGAAATCCCCGGATGGAGGACTGTTGATGAAGCGTATCGCTTTTGTTGAAAATTCCATTCCTTTAATAGCGGCTCTTGTATTTTATATTATAGGTTGGGTATTATAAAAAAGATAAGGTAATTGCCGAAATAAAAATAGATTTGAGAGGGTGTTTTTGTGGATTATAAGGTGTTATTTCAGGAAGAAAATGAATCGGTAAGGGAGCGTTATGAGTTAGCGTTATGTCGTGTTGAGACATTTTTAGAAGGTGATACGAATATAGAATCACCTTTTTTTGATTATTTCAAAAATGTTTCAGAGTTTATCTTTATGGTAGAACAGTGGCGGAAGGATGTGGAAAAGGGGACGTTACTTTCTGCTTCCATTGATGAATTGGCAAAGCAGAATAAGAGATTATACGAAGACATACTTTCTGGAAACTATGAAACCAGTTATGCAAATCCTTCTTATTGTGTCTCATTGTTAGGAGAAGATTTAGGTAATCTTTTATGTTTTATATATACGGAAATCAGGGGATGTATTGTGTATGCAGCAGAGCAGCGTCTGTTTGACCTTACCATATATCTGGAATTGTTTGTAGAGCTTTTATGTATTTTTGAGGATGGAGTTCCATCCAAAAAAGAGATTGAAGAACTGGTATATTATTTTGAATATGATTATGCCGACTATACCATTGATTACCGTACAAGAGAGCTGCTGGATAAGGATTTATCTTTTGCTGTGGATATTATAAAAAACAGTGATTTAAATGATATACGGTACCTCTATTTGTATGGGGAATATATAGGGGATAATGAGATTCAAATGGCACAATACTTAAATCAGTTACCGGAGGAAGATATTAAGGCTATGGCATATACCTACACCCATGGATACGAGGAAGGTTTTAAAATTGCAGGAATTGATTTATCTAAAAAATCTTCGGTGAATATCCGTTATGCAATCGGCCAGGAAAGAATGGTTCGGGAGGCAATGAATCAATTTGCAGATATGGGATTATCTCCGGTGATTTATAGAAGTCCAATTGCAAGGGTAAACCGGAGGCTTACATTAAAACCGGGATATTCAGGAACTTCTGCAAATAAGCAATATGAATATGACCATAGAATGGATGATGCCCTGTTTCTTGATAAGGCATTTGTGGACCGTAAGGTATCTGTTTTAAAAAATTCATACGAAACAAGAAAACAGATGGCAAAGGAGTATGCCGGTCCTGCAGTGATTGAGGTGTTTGGAGAAAAACCTTTTGAACCGGAGAATAAACAGCATAATTTATATTTGACAAAAGAACAGCAGGAGCTATCTGTTTTGTCCGCATCTTTATGTGGAAAAATAACCAACGAGTATATACCCCAAAGTGAATACAGTTTTACAATTATTGCATATCCGCTTCCGGAGATTGGTGATAAGTTCCCGGAGATATTTAAGGAAATCGTAAAAGTAAATACATTGGATAATGAGGCTTATAAAAAAGTACAGCAGGTTATTATTGATGAATTAGACAGGGCTGTTACAGTTCATGTTCTGGGAAAGGGAAACAACAAAACAGATATATGGGTACAGATGCATGAACTTAAGAATCCGGATAAAGAAACCAATTTTGAAAATTGTACTGCTGACGTAAATATTCCTGTGGGAGAGGTATTTACATCTCCTAAGCTTACAGGCACAAAGGGAATACTGAATGTGTCTACAGTGTATTTAAATGATTTAAAATATGATAATATTATGTTAACCTTTGAGGAGGGAAAGATTAGGGATTATACCTGCGATAACTTTGAAAGGGAAGAAGAGAACAAGGCTTATATCAAGGAAAACATTATGTATAACCGGGATACCCTGCCAATTGGGGAATTTGCCATTGGAACCAATACAACCGCATATGTAATGGCAAATACTTACGATATTGTGTACAAGCTGCCAATATTGATTGTTGAGAAAATGGGTCCCCATTTTGCAGTAGGAGATACCTGTTATAGCCACAGTGAAGAGGTTCGTCTGTATAATCCGGATGGAAAAGAGATTGTTGCAAAGGATAATGAATGTTCTTTGCTGCGGGATGAAGATGAAAGCAAGGCATACTTTAATTGTCATACGGATATTACCATACCTTATGATGAAATTAAGGAGATTACTTCGATTCATCAGGATGGAACCCAAACATATATTATAAAGGATGGTCGTTTTGTACTTCCGGGCTGTGAACTGTTAAACGAGCCATTTAAAAATTAGTCAATGTCCAATAATTTGCGGATTGCAGAGTTACAATAATTACGGGACCGGTACTTTAGAATGATTTCCCGCTCTTCCTCGGAAAGCTTTAAAGGTACCGGTCCTTTTTCTAATGTTATGTCCTTGCAGATGCTCTTAATATTATATATGTTACATAATGCAAAAAAGGTATTGATGGGAGGCTGTGCCTGATTATTCTCCCAGCTGTATAAGGTTTTTGAAGATATGGGTATCTGGTAGTCTCTGTTTAACAGATATACCACCTCATTTACGGATAGATGTTGTTGTTTGCGATTGTCACGCAACAGTTTGCTTACGGCAGAATGATTCAAAGATACCTCCCCCCGGAGTATAGGCAAGCGAATATGCATAGATGTGTTTTCCGGTTTTTTATTTCTTATATATGATAATAAGAAAATTAGAGGATATTGTCAATTTAAAATGTTGGTTTGTGTTAATAAAGATAATATATAATTGTAAATGATTGGTTGGAAGGCTTTAAATGTGTGACATTATCTTTTTAAGGAAATATGGGTATCGACTTAATGAAATGGTTTTTTTCCTTAAGATAGCACAGTACACAATGAAATGATTTGAAATGTAACAACTGTTATGCTACAATAATTGACGATTGTAAAAGTATTGAATACACAAAGAGGAGGACATTTTGATGATTCAGTTATATGAAGGTGGCGCTTATCTTGTAAATGGTACTGAGATTATTGCAGAAGGTGCTGACTGCGAAGCAATTTTAAAGAGTAAAACAGGAAGTGATGTCTCAAAAGAAGAGGCTTCAAAGAATACTATTGCTTATGGTATTTTGAAGGCTCATAATACTTCCGATAATATGGAGAAGCTTCAGATTAAGTTTGATAAATTAACTTCACATGATATTACTTTTGTTGGTATTATTCAGACAGCAAGAGCATCCGGTCTTGAAAAGTTCCCAATTCCATATGTTCTTACAAACTGTCATAATTCTTTATGTGCAGTTGGTGGAACCATTAATGAGGATGACCACATGTTTGGTCTTTCCTGTGCAAAAAAATATGGTGGTGTATATGTTCCACCGCATCAGGCAGTTATTCATCAGTATGCAAGAGAAATGCTGGCTGAGTGTGGTGCCATGATTTTAGGTTCCGATTCTCATACCCGTTATGGTGCACTTGGTACCATGGCAATCGGTGAAGGTGGCGGAGAACTTGTTAAGCAGTTGCTCTGTCAGACCTATGATGTTAAGATGCCGGGAGTTGTTGGTATTTATTT
The DNA here is from genome assembly GCA_051880415.1 of Lachnospiraceae bacterium. Classification (GTDB taxonomy): domain Bacteria; phylum Bacillota; class Clostridia; order Lachnospirales; family Lachnospiraceae; genus CAG-590. The sequence continues at coordinate 40,985 of JBJENX010000184.1, forward strand.
AGATGGTAAGCCGGAACCGGGGGTTGGACCTCAGGACGTTGCCTTAGCAATTATCGGTGCTGTATTTAATAATGGATATGTTAAGAATAAGGTAATGGAGTTTGTAGGCCCCGGTGTTGACAGCTTATCAGCAGATTATCGTATCGGTATTGATGTTATGACTACAGAAACTACCTGCCTGTCATCGATCTGGAAGACAGATGATAAGGTTAAGGAGTTCTATGATATTCATGGAAGAAGTAATGATTATAAGGAATTAAATCCCGGTAGTGTTGCATACTATGACGGATTGGTATATGTTGATTTATCAAAGGTAAAACCAATGATTGCTATGCCGTTCCATCCAAGTAACACATACACAATTGAAGAGTTAAATGCAAATCTTATGGATATCTTAGATGATTGTGAGAAGAGAGCCTTGGTAAGCCTTGACGGTAAAGTTGATTTTACCCTTAAGGATAAGGTTCGTAACGGTAAATTATATGTAGACCAGGGAATTATTGCAGGATGTGCAGGTGGTGGATTTGAAAATATCTGTGCTGCTGCTGATATTTTAAGAGGTTCGGATATTGGTGCGGATGAGTTTACATTAAGTGTTTATCCTGCATCAACCCCTATTTACATGGAGCTGGCAAAAAATGGTACATTGGCTGACTTGATTGCTACAGGTGCAATTGTTAAGACTGCATTTTGCGGACCTTGCTTCGGTGCAGGTGACACACCGGCCAATAATGCATTCTCCATTCGTCATTCAACGAGAAACTTCCCGAACAGAGAAGGTTCCAAGGTACAAAATGGCCAGATATCTTCTGTTGCACTTATGGATGCCCGTTCTATTGCGGCAACAGCTGCAAATAAGGGTTATTTAACAGCCGCAACAGATATGGATGTAAACTTCAGTAATCCCAAGTATTACTTTGAGAAGTCTATCTATGAGAAGCGTGTATATGACGGTGTTGGTAAAGCAGATCCAAGTGTTGAAGTGAAGTTTGGTCCAAACATTAAGGACTGGCCTTCTATGGTGGCACTTACAGATAATTTGTTATTAAAGGTTGCTTCCGTAATTAATGATCCTGTTACAACAACGGATGAACTGATTCCTTCCGGTGAAACATCATCTTATCGTTCTAATCCTCTTGGTCTTGCCGAGTTTACTTTATCCCGTAAGGACCCTGAGTATGTTGGCCGGGCAAAGGCTGTTCAGGTTGTTGAGAAGGAAAGAGAAGCAGGAAAATGTATGTGCGAATATGATGATGAGTGGAAGAATATTATGAAGACCATTAAAGCACAGTATCCAGATGTTACCCATGAGAATGTAGGTGTTGGTTCCACAATCTTTGCAGTAAAGCCGGGAGATGGTTCTGCCCGTGAACAGGCTGCGTCCTGCCAGAAGGTACTTGGTGGATGGGCAAATATTGCAAAAGAATATGCTACAAAACGTTATCGTTCAAATCTGATTAACTGGGGTATGCTTCCATTTCTGATGCCTGAGGATTATGCATTTGAAAATGGAGATTACATTTTTGTTCCGGATATTGCTAAGGCAATTAAAGAAAAGAATGATGATATTAAGGCTTATGTGGTAAATAAGGGTATGAAGGAATTAACCTTCCACCTTGGAGATTTAACAGATGACGAGAGAGAGATTATTCTTAAGGGATGTTTAATTAACTATAACAGAAGATAATTTCTGTCAGGCATAAAAGATTACAGACAATAAAAAGGCTGTCACATAATGATATGATACCGGAAGCAGGTTACATATCAAATGATGACAGTCTTTTTATGTCAAAAAGAAAATTATAAATATATGTTTTTTATCGCTCCGGTTTTAAATGGGTTACCGGCAGGTATACGGGAATACCCTTCTCATACTGAATGGAAGGTTCCCCCATAATGAGAGGCGACAGATACTCAAATAACTCCGGTTCAATATCATTGCCGGCTTTGTTAATCCACTCTCTGGGAATGGATTTTGCCTCATTGGCAATACCTCTGATATCGGCAGTTCCAATCTCTATAGTGTATGGATTATTGGATACCCGGTTAAGGGTTAACATACACTGTGTCTGACCCTTTAATGCACATTTAACAGCCTCCTTACCAAGGGAGAAGGATTCCTCAATATCCGTTAAGGATGAGATATGGGAAGCACAGCGCTGTAATACATTTAATTCAATGGAACGGCATTTGACATTGATAGATTCCTTGATGAAGTATTCAAGGCATTTGCCGGTACCACTAAGCTGGGCATGTCCAAACTGGTCTTCTGTTGGTTTGGAGGCACTGAAGTAATTGCCGTCCTTGTCTCTGATACCTTCAGAAACGGCGATAATAACATTATTGCGGAATGCCAGCTGGTCTTTTACATCCTGTAGAAATTGCTCCTTGTCAAAGGGAACTTCAGGAAAATATATTAAATGGGGAGCGCTGTTGTATGAATTTCTTGCAAGAGCAGAAGCAGCAGTCAGCCAGCCTGCATCTCTGCCCATGATTTCTACAATGGTTACGCTCTTTACGGCATATATATAAGTATCATGGGCAATTTCCAATAGGGAAGATGCCACATATTTGGCGGCAGAACCAAATCCCGGTGTATGGTCTGTAATTAACAGGTCATTATCAATGGTTTTTGGAATTCCGATGATGCGGATATCACTGCCAATTCGCTCACCGTAGCTGCTAAGCTTTGATACTGTATCCATGGAATCATTTCCACCGATATAAAAAAATGCACCGATATTGTATTTCTTAAATTGATTGAAAATGAATGCATAGGTAGCATCATCATCCTCGTAATCCGGTAATTTATACCTGCAGGAACCGAGATACATGGCAGGTGTAACTTTTAAGGCTTCAATAAACGTAGGAATTTTAGATACTTTTTCACTGAGATTAAGGATTCTGTCTTCCAAAATTCCAAGGATGCCGTTTATGGAACCATATATGATATCATATTCATTGCTGGCTGTTGCTGCAGATATAACCCCTGCAAGGGATGCGTTAATGGCAACAGTAGGTCCGCCGGATTGGGCAACAATAACATTTTTCTTTGACATAAGAATCTCCTTTGTAGAGTTTTTTCTACATTTCATGATAAGTGATAAACATTTAAAATTCAAGATGAAATATGCAAATATTTTCTTGTCTTTTTTTCATATCTATTGTATAATAAATTTATTCCAAGTTATGTAAAGTTAGTAGAACAGAAGATGAAGTGATTGAGATACAAAAGATTTGTTTTTTCACATATACTTGGAATAAGATTATATTGCTATACATGTGAAACTTCTGGTATGCACGACAGCTCTTGCGATTTTGAACCTACATTTATTTTCATGGGATACCGATATTTATGGCTATGATGTCATGCCTGCTTAGACTGGAAGACAGAGGAGTCAGTGAGGTAACCCACCTAGCTTGGCTAGGACTCAAAATGCAGGAAACGGCATTGCCGGTTGTTTCACATAAAAGATAAGAAGCCAAGGCTTTAATTTACAAAAGAAGAAAAAGCAGCATTCACCGACGAAGCTTCCAATTTCGTCTGATTGCTGCTTTCTTTATGGATATCAAATGGACGAGGAGAGGACTATGAAGGGGCAAAAATCCGGAAAGAAAAAATTAAAGATTACCATGATTTTACTATTTGTATTAGTGGTATTAGGAATAATAGGTGGAATCCTTATTAAGGTAGTATTTTATGAAAAGGTGGGAGAAGGAACCATGCCTAATAAGGAGGCAAACCGGTTGATTCGGTATTTAAGTCTTACGGATTATGAATATAGTGACCGTATGGGCTCCTCTTTTACAGTGGCATCTGCCAAACAATTACTGGATGCGGCAGGAGTTAAGAATGAGGAAGTCAGTGTTTCTTTAAAGGGAAAACCGGGGTTTATGCCATTAACCAGAAAGCAGTTTGAATCTCTTTATAATGATTTAATTGATGTTTTACAGCTTGAGCGATTAAGCTGTCGGAATATGTACATATACGATATAGATGCTGCCAATGATGAAGAAATAGATGGTGTTGTCTATGAATTAATCAGTACAAATGAGGGAAATTATTACATGGAGAAGGACTACGGTATGGATAGTCAGTATGTTGGAAGGGTTGTTAAGGTATATGTTTCCAATAATGAAATCATCCTTTGTTTAGGAGAAAGTGACAGTACCGTTGTGATTCCAAATGCATATGCTACAAAGGTAACAGACGGAGAGGAGCAACAGGTTTTACTGGCGTATGCCGGGGGAATGGTTCATGAGTTTTTTATCGGGGAAGACTCTTCCGTTAATAAGCAGCTGGAACCATGTCTTTGTGATATTCATATCAGTAATGCCGGGGTTTCGTCTGTTGATGATTTGACGGGAGAATTGGTTGAAACAAAGGTAACGGCTGTAGGAGAAGGAGTGTTGACTCTTGACGGTTCTTCTGACCCAATTCTTTTGTCGGATTTATTTTATGTATATAAAACAAAGGGAGGATTTAAAACCACCCAGTCTGCAGGCACCTTAATTGGTTATGATAAGGTATCCCTGTATATAAAGGATGACGTGGTGGAGGCTGCTATATTAACAGAGGATATTTATTCTAAAAATATCAGAGTATTAATCAGCACTACGGATTATACCGGTTATTACCATGATAAGGTATTTGTTTCCTCTGAAACACCATTTACTATTTCTTATGGAGATGTAGTGGATGAATATGAAGCCGGAGAAAGGGTGGAATTTAGAAATGGAAGTACGGAGCTGGCGGACGGTGCGGCTTTCATAAGATCAAAGGAGCCGGATGGAAAAATTATCTTATCCGGTATTGAAAGACAAAGCGGAGCTCCCGCCTACAGAGGAACCATAGAATTATCAAAACGGGATGAAGGTGTTGTTGTCATAAATGATTTATCCGTAGAGGAATATCTGTATGGTGTGGTACCAAGTGAAATGCCGGTTTCTTATAATATGGAGGCATTAAAGGCACAGGCAATATGTGCCAGAGCTTATGCATACAGGCAGATGGAAAGTGAAGTATATGCCCAATATGGTGCCCATTTAGATGACAGTGTTGCCAGTCAGGTGTATAACAATGTTGCAGAAGATGACAGGGCAATTTATGCAGTAGATGATACCTATGGTGTTGTTCCATGCTATAAGGATGAAGTGATTGAGGCATTTTTCTTCTCAACCTCCTGTGGAACAACCTGTAATAATAAGGATGTGTGGGGTGGTAATCCCAAGGCTTATTTGTTAGATACTATGGAAACGGAGCTTAACGATCTGGCAAACCTTGATAATGAACAATCGTTCCAGTCATTTATAAATGGCGAATTGGGAACAGGATTTATTGAGGAAAATGAGCCTTTCTTCAGATGGGATGTAACTTATACAAAGGAACAGATTACAAATGCTGTTAACAGCCATTTGTATGACAGAATCCAGGCAATGTCAGAGAATATCCTGGCTAAGAATGCTTCCGGAGAATATGAGAAGAAATCCCTTAAGTCTATTGGAGAAGTGCAAAGCATTAATGTTGTAAAGCGTGGAAAAAGCGGGATTATTGAGGAAATGGAAATTGTTGGTAGCGAAGAAACCATATTGGTAAAGGGTCAGACCAATGTTCGTTCCCTTTTAAGTCCGGAAGAGACTATTATATATAAGCAGGATGGTTCTTCTGTAACAGGCTGGACCTCCCTTCCAAGTGCTTATTTTTATGTTGTGTCAGATGGAAACAGTTTTGTTTTATATGGTGGCGGATTTGGACACGGAGTAGGCATGAGCCAGAATGGTGCAAATGATATGGCGGCTATGGGATATACTGCAAAGGATATTATAGAACATTATTATACGGCTGTTGAATTAAAGGATATGTATGAATTGATGGGTAAATGAGAATGAAGCATAGTAAAAAAGAGGCGTTTATCGAAAAGGTAAAGCTACTGTTTAATTATATATATAGATTTGGAAATATGCTTTCAGACAGTTATACTGCAGCATGTGCCGCTCAGGCAGCATTCTTTTTGTTGTTGTCGGTGGTACCTATGGTTTCTCTTTTTCTGGCTGTTGCAACATATCTGCCGTTTAGCCAGCAGGATATTATGGATTTAATTATGGGCTTTGTACCGGGATCTTTTTCAAATCCTATTGACCGGTTATTAACGGAGTGGTATGATGCCTCCGGAGGTACGGTAATTTCCGTATCGGCTATTGCATTGCTGTGGTCTGCATCTAAAGGAATCTATGCTTTAATGGACGGATTTAACAGTATGTATCAGATAAGGGAGAAATATCCCCCCTTAATGTCCAGACTTGTTTCTGTTGTATATACATTGCTTTTAATCGTAATCTTTGCTGCCATTATGAGCTTTTATGTATTTGTCAGTCATTATTATAAAATATATGTTCATTCTGCCTTTGAAACGGGAACCTTTGTAGGAAGATTCTTTTTGATGGCAAGATATGCTTTGGGATGGATCCTGTTTTATGCCTTCATATTAATGATGTATGTGGTATTACCGGGAGGCTTTGGTTTTCCAAAGGGAGATGAGGAAAAAATTCAGTTTCGAAAGAGAGTGAAATCCCAGATGTCGGGAGCAGCATTCTGTTCAGTTGCATGGTTGGTTATTTCACAGATCCTTGTGCTGTATATTCGTTATTTTCCTAATTTTTCGGTTATGTATGGTTCCCTGGCAGGTATTGTAATTGCCATGCTCTGGCTATATTTTTGTATGTATTCTTTATTTATAGGTGCTGTTATAAATTATCTGTTGTCAAAAGGATACTTGACAGAGGTAAAAAAGATGTTAAAATAGTTTATGTTAATGACGTTGATGGTGCAAAAGAACTTTATTTTCTGCCAGAGAGAGGAGGTCATCGGCTGTAAGCTTCCTTCAGTTCAGATAGGGTTTCAAATTCACACCGGAGTTTCAGGATTGAAATGTAAGTAATGTTCATATGTGTAGGTCCTGACGGTTCATGTACGTTATAACATGATGAAGTGCCAAAGTGTATTTTAAAGAGGTTTATAAATATGCTTTGGAATAAGGGTGGTAACACGGTCATTTCGTCCCTTGGGGCGGGGTGGCCTTTTTATATGTTAAAGTATTTCAGGCAATTGCGAAACTCTTAAAAATGTATATTAAGTTGTGTAGATTTAACAAGTATCCTAAGCAGGTGCTTTGAGACCGCCGGCACTTAACGAGTGTGAAACACGAGTTTAGTACCGCTGCGAGGCGAGAGCAGCGAGAGCGTGCCTGCGAGGATATTGTTAAATCTGCACAACGTTTATAGATTAAATAGGAGTTTCGCAATTACCTAAAAAAAGTATTTTATTAAAAAGGAGATAAATTATGAAAGAGAAGTTAGAAGCGATTAAGGCGGAAGCACTTGCTAAGATTAACGAAGCAGCTGATCTGGATGCATTAAATGAGATTAAGGTTGCGGTTCTTGGTAAGAAGGGTGAGCTAACTGCTGTATTAAAGGGAATGAAGGATGTTCCTGCCGAAGAAAGACCTATGGTGGGACAGATGGTTAATGATGCCAGAACTGTTATTGAAGAGAAGCTGGAGGAAGAGAAGAAGAAAATAGCAAGACAGATTCGTACAGAGAAGATGAAAAGGGAGACCATTGATGTGACACTTCCCGGAAAAAAATATCTTCGTGGTCACAGACATCCCAACCAGATTGCCCTTGAGGATTTAGAGAGAGTATTTATTGGTATGGGTTATGAGGTAGTGGAAGGACCGGAGATTGAATATGATAAGTATAACTTTGAATTGCTGAATATTCCGGCAAATCATCCGGCAAAGGATGAGCAGGATACCTTCTATATAACAAAGGATATTCTGCTTCGTACCCAGACATCTCCTGTTCAGGCAAGAATAATGGAGAAGGGTAATCTTCCGATTCGTATTTTATCTGCCGGAAGGGTATTCCGTGCCGATGAAGTAGATGCAACCCATTCACCTTCTTTCCATCAGGTAGAGGGACTGGTTATTGATAAGAATATAACTATGGCTGATTTAAAGGGAACCTTGAACCAGTTTGCAAAGGAATTTTTTGGAGAGAGTACAAAGGTTAAATTCAGACCACATCATTTCCCGTTTACTGAGCCATCAGCAGAGGTGGATATCAGCTGCTTTAAGTGTGGGGGTAAAGGCTGTCGTATGTGTAAAGGAAGCGGCTGGATTGAGATTCTTGGTTGTGGTATGGTGCATCCTCATGTACTTGAAATGTGCGGCATTGATCCAAATGAGTATCAGGGCTTTGCTTTTGGTATCGGCCTTGAGCGTGTCACATTGTTAAAGTATGAGATTGATGATATGAGACTTCTCTACGAAAACGATGTAAGATTTCTTGGGCAATTTTAGCGAAGCCGAGCAATGCACATCAAGTTATTCTGAAACCGCGTAAGCTTGCTTACAGGCGGTTGCAGAAATGACTTGATGTATAGTGCGAAGCACGGAAAGCGAGTAACCGCAGGTTACGAGCTTAGCATTGCGAGGAGAGTAATATATTTAAAACTATTTTTAGTATGTATGATAGAAAGGAAATAAAAATATGAATACACCAATATCATGGATTAAAGCGTATGTTCCGGATTTAGACGTGGATGTACAGGAATTTGTAGATAAAATGACTTTGTCAGGATCTCATGTAGAGGGTTATGAGAAGAAGGACAAAAACTTAGAGAAAATTGTAGTGGGTAAAATTGAAACCATGGAGAAGCATCCTGATGCAGATAAGCTGGTGGTTTGTCAGGTAAATATAGGTGAAGAAACCATACAGATTGTAACCGGAGCAAAGAATGTTAAGGTTGGAGATATGATTCCTATCGTATTAGATGGTGGTAAAGTAGCTGCTGCCCATGGAGATGATAATGAATATCCTGACGGAATCAAAATTAAAAAAGGTAAGCTTCGTGGCGTAGAAAGTAATGGTATGATGTGCGGAATCGAAGAATTAGGTTCTTCCAGAGATTTTTATCCGGAAGCTCCGGAGGATGGCGTATATGTTTTCTTACCGGAGTCAGGTGTGAAGCCCGGAGATGATGCGGTGAAAGCATTAGGTCTTGATGATGTTGTGGTAGAGTATGAGATTACATCAAACCGTGTAGACTGTTTTTCCATGATTGGTATGGCAAGAGAAGTGGCTGCAACTTTTGATAAGCCATTTTATCCACCGGTTGTAGAAGTTAAGGCAAATGATAAGAATGTGAATGATTTCATAAAGGTATCCGTCGAGGATAATGATTTATGTTCCCGTTATTGTGCAAGAGTTGTAGAAAATATTAAGATTGGTCCTTCTCCAAAGTGGATGCAGGACAGACTTAAGGCAATGGGAATCCGTTCTATCAATAATCTGGTTGATATTACAAACTATATTATGGAAGAGTATGGTCAGCCAATGCATGCTTATGATTTAGATACCATTGCAAAGCATGAAATAATTGTAAAACGTGCAAAGGATGGAGATACCTTTACAACGTTAGATGGACAGGAAAGAAAACTGGATAAAGATGTCCTTATGATTTGTGACGGTGAAAAGGAAGTTGGTATTGCCGGCATCATGGGTGGTGAGAATTCCATGATTACAGATGATGTGAAGACTGTATTATTTGAAGCAGCCTGTTTTGATGGTACCAACATTCGTCTTGCGTCAAAGAGAATCGGTCTTCAGACAGATGCATCCTTTAAGTTTACAAAGGGATTGGATCCTAATACTGCAATAGAGGCCATTAACCGTGCCTGCCAGTTAGTGGAAGAAATGGGTTGTGGTGATGTAGTAGGTGGTATTGTGGATGTATATCCGAATCCGGTTGAGGCAAAGGTGCTTCCTTTTGAACCGGATAAATATAACGGATTGCTTGGAACAGATATTAAGGCAGAGGATATGCTTACGTATTTTGAAAGACTTGGTCTTATATATAACGAAACTGACAATACTCTTACTATTCCTACCTTCCGTCAGGATTTAAATTGTATGGCTGATCTTGCAGAAGAGGTTGCCCGTTTCTATGGATATGACAATATCCCGGTTGCACTTCCAAAGGGAGAGGCAACAATTGGTAAGAAACCATTTAATCAAAGAGTTGAGGATATAGCAAGGGAAATCTGCGAAAGAAATGGTTTCTCCGGCGGTATGACATATTCTTTTGAAAGTCCTAAGGTATTTGATAAACTTCTATTACCTAAGGACGCACCGGAAAGAAATGCAATTGTAATATCAAACCCATTAGGTGAGGATTTCTCAATTATGAGAACCGTATCTTTAAATGGAATGCTGACTTCTCTTGCAACCAATTATAATAGAAGAAATAAGAGTGCAAGACTATATGAGCTTGGAAATATATATATTCCGAAGGCACTGCCTCTTACAGAGCTTCCTGAGGAAAAAATGAGACTGACCCTTGGTATGTATGGTGAAGGTGATTTCTTCAGCATGAAGGGAGTTGTTGAAGAGTTATTTGCCAAGCTTGGAGTCGGAGGACAGGTTGAATGTGAACCGGTAAATGATATTCCATATCTTCATCCGGGACGTCAGGCAAGACTTACAAAGGGTAAATTAGATGTTGGTTTCTTAGGTCAGGTACATCCGGAGGTTGCGGATAACTATAATATAAAGGGAGAAGTTTATGTAGCAGTACTTAATATGGATGTTATTACCATGATTGCAGACTTTGACCGTAAGTATGAAGGAATTGCCAAGTTCCCTGCAAGTACCAGAGATCTTTCCATGGTTATGGATAAAAACATTTTCGTAGGTCAGATAGAGCATATCATTAAGAAAAATGGTGGCAAGATATTAGAGTCCTGCGAGTTGTTTGATGTATATGAAGGTGAACAGGTAGGAGAAGGAAAGAAATCTGTAGCATTTGCACTATCCTTTAGAGCAAAGGATCGGAATCTGGAATCTGTGGAGGTAGACAAAGCGGTAGAAAAGATTTTAGAGGGACTTAAGAAATTAGGAATTGAGCTTAGAGGATAAAGCAGATAAATTGTTTTTTTGAAGGGAAATGAAAAAGGAGTAGAAAATGCAGTTATCAGATTTTTACTATGATTTACCCCAGGAACTTATTGCTCAGGATCCCTTAGAGAAGAGAAGTGATTCCAGACTGATGGTAATAGACCGGGAAACCGGAGACTTAGAACACAAGCATTTTTACAATATAATAGATTATGTAAACCAGGGAGACTGTCTGGTTATCAATGATACAAAGGTAATTCCCGCACGACTTATGGGTGTAAAGGAGGATACCGGTGCATCCATAGAAGTCCTTCTTCTGAAACGTAAGGAAGAAAAGGTGTGGGAAACCCTTGTAAAACCCGGAAAGAAAGCCAGAGTTGGTGCAAGAATCTCCTTTGGTGACGGTCTGTTGGTTGGCGAGGTCATTGATATTGTGGAGGAGGGTAACCGGTTGATTCGATTCGAGTATGAAGGAATTTGGGAAGAACTGCTGGATAAGCTTGGACAAATGCCCCTTCCACCATATATTACACATCAATTAAAGGACCGGAACCGTTATCAGACCGTATACGCAAAGCATGAAGGCTCTGCAGCGGCACCTACGGCAGGCCTGCATTTTACGGAAGAATTGCTGCAACAACTGAAGGATAAAGGGGTTGAGATTGCCCATGTAACCTTGCATGTTGGACTTGGAACCTTTCGTCCTGTTAAAGTAGATAACATATTAGAACATCATATGCATTCGGAATTTTATATGGTAGACGAAGAGGAAGCAGATAAAATTAATGCAGCAAAAGCCCGGGGGAACCAGATTATTTCAGTGGGAACAACCAGTACCAGAACATTAGAGTCTGTTGCGGATGAAAACGGAATTGTTCATCCGGGAAGCGGATGGACAGATATCTTTATTTATCCCGGTTACACCTTTAAGATTGTGGACTCCTTAATTACCAATTTTCATTTGCCGGAATCTACTTTATTAATGTTGGTATCTGCGTTCTCAACAAGGGAAAAGATGTTACATGCATATGATGTGGCAGTAAAGGAAAAATACAGATTTTTTTCTTTTGGAGATGCCATGATGATTAAGAAAAATAAACAAAAATGAAGTGACAAAACATTTTTTGTTTGGTAAAATATAACTATATTTTTAGTTTACTGACCTTTTAGGATAAAGTTCATGACGGATAAGGGGATGAACGTAAAAAGGGGGGCTGGCATTGGATGAAATATGGGGCGAGAAAATATTAGAGATTGTTAAGTCTGTATCGGGAGTTCTTGTATCTATGTATGATATAGATAAGGGTTGGAACCTGATACATAATGACTGTAACGTATTTGGCAATGTCAATTTGGAATGTTCCTGTGATGTTTTATCATTTATTAAGGATGTTGTATTGGAGGAAGACCGTCCTTCATATATGATTTTTTACAATAAGATTTGTAACGGAATACAGCATGCTACAGACTTTACGGCTATAGAGGAGAACAGGGTTAATGTATCTGTCCATTTGAAAGAGGGAGAGAACTATTGTTATCATAAGATTGAATGTTATCTTGAGAAAGATGATAATGGTGGCATTATCCGGATGATGGCTGTTGTGGCTCCTTTGGATGCGGAAGAGATTTACCGTATTACTTTAGCACAAAGTATAACCAATGACAGGAGTCCATCCATGTTCATTCGTGTTGCAAATGAAGTAATTTCCAAGGCTCCGGATAAGAATTATGCATTGATACAGTTTGATGTGGCAAGATTTAAAGCCATAAATGAAATGTATGGAGAAAGCTTTGGAGATGAGATTCTTAATTATTTTCTGGAATCCCTAAAGGTAATCTGTAATCAGGATCAGTTATATGTACGTTTGACAGCAGATGTATTTATGATATTAACAGCTTATGAGAAAGATGAAGATATTTTGAATTTGGTGGATACTGTTAATGAAAGTCTTTTGCATTATAAGGATATTTCTTACCGGCTGGTGTTTGGTATATGTAAGATTGGTGATATTCACAGTTCTCTTCGAAAATATGGTGACCGTGCGGCACTGGCAAGGCAAAGCATTAAGGGAAATGCACTGAAATATGTGACTTTCTTTGAAGAGGGAATGAAAAATTCTGTTTTAAATAATAAATATGTGGAAGACCATATGGAAAAAGCCTTGGCAAACAATGAATTTGTAATGTATTTACAGCCTAAGTACAGTATAGAGAAAAATGTTATTGTTGGTGCGGAAGGTTTGGTAAGATGGATTCAAAAGGACAATGGAATTGTTCCTCCTGACCGGTTTATTCCTCTTTTTGAAAAGAACGGTTTTATTAAGAAAATGGATGCTTATATATGGGAGGTTGCCTGTAAAACCATCAGAAAATGGATGGATAAGGGACTTACGCCTCTTCCTATTTCCGTAAATGTATCCAGAATGCATTTGGATAGTGGTGCTTTTATTACCACATTGAATAATCTGGTAGAGCAATATGGTATTCCAAAGCATCTTTTGGAAATAGAGATTACGGAAACTGTAGATAATACGGAGCTAATGATGGAACATATTATGACCCTTAAGGAGAGCGGTTTCGTTTTACTGATGGATGATTTTGGTTCGGGATATTCATCTCTTAACACTCTTAAAGATACGCAGTTTGATGTTGTTAAGATTGATAAGGGATTTTTACAGAACTTTATTGAGACAGACCGGGGACAAAAGATTGTTGAGCATACCATTAATATGACCAAAGCCATTGGACTTGATTTGGTTGCTGAAGGGGTTGAGACAAAAGAACAGGCAGAATTTCTGTCAGATTGTGGTTGTGACATTGCTCAGGGATTTTATTACGCAAAGCCTATGCCCATAGAAGAGTTTGAAAAGTTGTTGTGGGCATAGAATACATACTGAAGTACAATAGGTGTATGTCATTTTTGAGACATACACCTTTTTCTTAATTCATCAATTTATGAAAATCATCAAAAAATGCAGGATAAGAGATATTTACACATTCTGCACCTTTTATATTTGTTTCCCCTTGGGCAAGACCTCCGGCAATGGTAAAACTCATGGCAATGCGATGGTCTAAATTTGAATCAATAGTGGCACCATGAAGTGGCTTGCCACCGTGAATTATCATACCGTCATCTGTTGCTTCGATGTCCACTCCCATAGCAGAAAGATTATTTACCATGACATCAATTCGGTTTGACTCCTTTACCTTTAATTCTTCTGCATCTCTTATTATGGTGGTTCCATTTGCAAATGCCGCCATAACAGCAATTACAGGAATTTCATCAATTAGCTTTGGAATTATATCGCCTTCTATGGTACAACCATGTAAAGAGGAGGTTTTAACAGTAATATCTGCAACCGGTTCCCCGATATCATCCTTTACATTGGATAACGATATATGAGCACCCATCATGCGGCAAACAGTAAGGATTCCATCCCGGGTAGGATTAATACCAACATTTTTAATGGTTATCTCTGAATTTGGGGTGATTAAGCCTGCAACAATAAAATATGCGGCGGAAGAAATATCTCCCGGTACATTTATTTTCTGTGCAGTTAATTGGCTTGCCGGTGTAACAGTTGCTGTTGTTCCCTCGCTTTTGATATTTACACCAAAGGATTCAAACATAAGCTCTGTATGATTTCGGGAAAGACTAGGTTCTGTTACGGAGGTGATACCCTCTGCATATAAACCTGCGAACAGGATTGCCGATTTTACCTGGGCAGAGGCAACAGGAGAGTTATAATGGATTCCCTTAAGATGACCACCCATAATTTTAAATGGTGCACATTGGTCCGTTTCCAGACTTTCAAATTCTGCTCCCATCATTGAAAGGGGGGTCATAATTCTTCCCATTGGACGTTTCCTTATAGAAGAATCCCCGTCGATTGTAGATGTAAATGGCTGGGCAGCAAGAATTCCCGACATTAACCGGGTAGTCGTACCGCTGTTGCCTACATCTAATATAGAGTCCGGCTGTTTAAGTCCGTGAAGGCCATTACCGGTAATACGTACAATGTCAGATGCGGGATCATTTTTTATGGTAATTCCCATTTTTTCAAAACAGGAAATGGAAGATAAACAGTCTGCTCCCTGTAAAAAACCGGTAACTTCTGTTGTTCCCTTAGCTAAAGCACCTAACATGATACTTCTGTGGGAAATGGATTTATCACCGGGTACAGTGATTTCTCCGTAAAGCTTTGTAATTTTATTTACTTTCATAATAATATGTAACTCCTTTATCTCTTATAAACCTGATAACCTTTTTGGGTTAAGATATTAACAGCCTGTATTGCACTTTCATCGTTATAGAAGGAAAGCCGTAAAACTCCTTCATTGTCTTCTCTGTTGTGGGTGATGCCTATATTTTTTAGGTTAATATTAGCATTTCCAATATAAGTTACAGCTTTTGCCAATGCATTTGGTTCGTCAGGAATATCTACATATACATCATAATTAACACGTATGACACCGGTAGCATGGTCAGGAACAGAATTGCGGTAATCCTTTGCCCTGTCAAAGAAATTATAGATGCCTCTTGCATTTTCATTTTCAATATCATCTATCATGTTATTAAGGTCAGCAATAAAAGCTCTTAATCCTTTTGTTACATTTTCCGGATTGCTTAATAATATATGCTCCCAGACTACCGGATTTGAGGATGCAATTCTTGTGATGTCCTTAAATCCTCCTGCTGCCAGCTGCTTTAACATCTGGTTATCATCTTCTTTGCCCGCAACAAGGTTAACCAGACAGGAAGCAATTACATGCGGAATGTGACTGATGTATGCTGTGATTTCATCATGTTTTTCAGGGCTGTATACAATTGGAATTGCACCAAGATCTTCTAAAAATGTTCTGAATTCTTCAACCTTTTGGTTAGGAACAGCAGAAGAAGGGGTTACAAAATAATATGCATTTTCAATTAATCGGTCGTTTGCTGCATCGTAGCCGCTTCGTTCTGAACCAACCATTGGATGTCCGCCGATAAAATAATTATCCAGCTGATTTTCATGAATTGCCTTACAGATATCGCTTTTTACACTTCCTACATCTGTGAGTATACAGGTATCTTTTATTACTTTCTTTAATATAGGTAGATAGGCAATGTTGTAATGTACCGGAGCACACAGAAAAATGTAATCACATTCCCCCATGGCTTCTATTGATGTTACAACCTTTGATAAAGTTCCGTCTTCTGTCGCTTTTGATAATGCATTTGTATCTACGTCAAATCCGATAATTGATGTTTTTGGAAATAGTCTGCGGATTGATTTGGCAATTGAACCACCGATTAGTCCCAAGCCTACGAATCCTATTTGAAAAAAATGTTGGTTATTCATATTGTGTTCTCCTTGTATATTACAATATGTACTGATATTGCCGGGATATTTTATATATTATCTGATAAAATTATTTTAAGTTATGTCTTAAATGATGTCAACACTTTAAATTGTTAAAGTGTTCAGCGGAAAACTACTTAATTGGATAATAAGATTTCCAGTTCCGGCTTGGTGAGTGCTCTTGACTGACCGGGCTCTAAATCTTTGGGCAGCTCCACCCCCCCAAAAGATATTCTTTTTAAATAAAGAACCTCTTTTCCTACAGCATGAACCATGCGTTTTACCTGATGATACTTTCCTTCCCTGAGAGTAATGTAAACATAGGATAGATTGGAACTTTCATCTATAGAATCAATTTTTAAATCAGCAGGTAATGCGGTTTGCAAATCTTCGTCACCTATTTTCAGCCCTTTTTCAAAAGCAATTACATCTTCCTTTGTTATGATGCCGGCTACCTTGGCGTAGTAGATTTTGTCTACATGATGCTTTGGAGAAAGCAGCCTGTGGGAAAGGGCTCCGTCATTGGTTATAAGAAGCAGACCCTCCGTATCTTTGTCTAAGCGTCCCACAGGGGATAAATCTTTTCTGTTAGAAGAAATAAGCTCCATAACCGTAGGGAATATATTATCTTTTGTTGCACTTACATATCCGGCAGGCTTATTTAATATGTAGTATTCCAGTTCTTCTATTTGTACCGGCCGGTTGTTAAAATAAATAATATCCACGGAAGTGTCAATTTTGGTTTCAGGTCTGGAAACACAGGTGTCATTTATACGTACCAGTCCTGTTTTTATATATTTTTTGATTTGACTTCTGGTTCCGATACCTGCATCGGCTAAATATTTATCTATACGAAACTGTGCCATGGGCTCTCCTTTTTCTATCATTAAAAATCCCGGTTATTATAGCACACATATATAGGAAAGAAAATATATTACCAAAGATTGTATTTTTATATGAACAATTTGTGAATTAATAATTTCATATTTATGGTAAATTTGCACATAATTTTTTGGGAAAGTGTACAGAATGTATAAGGTATTGTCATAATTCGACATAAATTGCTGTTTTTTACGGGAAAACGTGGATATTTTTAAAAATATGATAGAAAAAGCGGGATTGACATTTATTTTGTTAAATGATATATTACAACATGTAACAAGTTTGTAACATTTTGATATGCATAGTTAGCTTATGAAAGCGAAACAACTTATTGCCCAGGCAATAAGGGAATTAGATGGAGGAGCATAATGAGGCATAGCAGAAGACGTGTAATGAAAGAACACTATAAACTTTATATGAAGAAACACATTACCAATGGCAGATATTTTGCAAGAAATATGCAGATTGTAATGTGTGTAGTGCTTGTAATTGCATTGACAATTGGATGTGTTGCAATTGGTACATCAGGTAAGTTAACGGACGAAGCGAATAATGAAGTCAGCGTTAAGGAAGCATTATTCGGAAGTAATGAAAGTAACACAAAAAGTGCTAAGAAGAATACAGAAGAGAATGTAGATAATAATACAGAAGAAGTAGTAGTAGCTTCCGTAGATACAGAGTTTGCCACAACACAGGATATGACAACAAGTGAAGAGGAAGTAACTGTTGTAGAGGCTACAGAGGAAGAAACAGAACCAAGTTTGTTCGATGACCGTTGTATTGCGAATGTAGAAGATACATTGAACATTCGTAAGGAACCTAATCCTGAATCTGAATTTGTTGGTTCTATGGAGCCGGGTGCCATTGCCATTGTGGAAGGAACCGAAGGCGAGTGGACAAAGATTAAGTCAGGAGATGTTGAGGGATATGTATTATCCCAGTATATCTTAACAGGTTCTGTTGCAGAGGCATTTGCTAAGGATTATGTTATTCTTCATGGTACAGTATTAGAGGATGGTGTGAATATCCGTGCAGAGAAATCAACATCTGCAGATATTGTTACCATATTGGATAAGGATGCGGTTGTTACCGTATTAGACGATCCTACAAAGGAAGAGGATGTATCTGAACATGTTGCTGAGGATGTAGCGGAAGAAACTGTTTCTACAGAGGATGCAGCCGAGGAAAGCGGTTTGGATGAGACGGAAGAAGAGAATAATGATGAAGATGATATTCTTTGGATGACAGTTCGCTTAGAGGACGGTCAGGAAGGATATGTGTCAGCTGAGTATATTACTGTTGATGAATTATATCAGGTAGCTGTTTCTAAGGAAGAATTAGAGAGAAAGGCTGCTGAGGAAGAGGCTGCCAGAAAGGCAGCAGAAGAAGCGGCTGCAAAAAAGGCTGCTGAGGCAATGACAAGTACAAAACCATCCGCAAATAAAGGAAATATATCAGGTGGAAATTCTTCTTATCAAGGATCCACAGTACCTCCAATTACTGCGGCAGAGGCTGGTGAGAGTCTTGGAACATTTACAATTACAGCTTATTGTGGATGTACAAAGTGTAGTGGTGGAAGCAATCTTACTGCAACCGGTACTGTACCGGCACAGGGAAGAACAATTGCTGCTGACCCAAGTGTTTTGCCATATGGAACGAAGGTAGTAATCGGTGGTATTGTATATACTGTTGAAGATTGCGGTAGTGGTGTAAGAGGTAATCATATTGACATCTACTTTGCAACCCATGAGCAGGCGTTGGCATTTGGTAGAAGATCAATGCAGGTATTTAAGTATTAGTTTATAAAGTAAGTAGTGTAAGGGCATCTCTCTTTTGGGATGCCTTTTTCTTTTGTCTGATATATGGTATAATAACCGTATTATATTTTAAAGCAGGAAGCCCATTGTCTTTAGGCAATGGATTAGATTGAGATATGGGAGAAACCGGATGGCAACAATACTATTGGTAGAAGATGATTTTGCATTAGCGATGGGAACAGAATATGCACTGCAGTCAGAAGGATATCAGGTAGTTCATGCCGGAACCATAGCGCAGGCGAGAGAAAGTCTTAAGGATTTAGTGGATTTGATTTTGTTAGATGTTATGCTGCCGGATGGAACAGGATATGATTTCTGCAGAGAAGTAAGGCAGACGAACTGGAAGATACCCATTATCTTCCTTACTGCAGTAAGTGAAGAGGCAAATGTTGTTCAGGGCTTAGATTTGGGAGCGGATGATTATGTGGCAAAACCCTATCGTGTTAAGGAATTATTGTCAAGAATTGCAGCACATTTGAGAAGGGCTAATGTTAAAACTGATACAAAAGCAGATGGGTATCCTTTTGGAAGTCATATTTTTTATGCTGATGATTTCCGGCTGGTATGTAATGGTGTTGTGGTGGATTGTACACCAAGTGAATTACGGTTACTGAAAGAATTGATTCAGAATGAGGGGCAGGTATTAAGCCGTAATCAGCTTTTAGAGCGGTTATATGATGTAGATGGTTTGTTTATTGATGATAATACATTATCGGTGTATATGAAGCGTTTAAGGAGTAAATTAGGGGAAGATGCGGTGTGGATTGAAACAGTCAGGGGTGTTGGGTATCGTTTTAAAAATAGAGATATCAAAACGAATTAAAGATAATACATATGTATTGATGATAGGATACTAATATGAAAAGTGATTACGAACGAAAACAATTTCGAAATAAATACTGGAAATATACCATTTTTTTTCTGTGTTTGCTTTTTGCTGCATTAGTGTATGGTTTTCAGGGGATTCATGGATATGTTGTTATGATTCTTTTTGTAAGCCTTATAGGTTTGAGCATACTTTATGTTATCTGTTATGGGTATATAGATAAGATTTGTGGGGAAGTGGAACGGGTATCAGAGCAGATGCAGGTGGTAATGGAAACCAACAAGGAGCCGGACCTTGGGGAATATCAGGAAGGTTCCGTTGGAATCTTATATAGCAATTTTGAGAAAATGGTATGTGTCCTGCAAAAAAGCCGGGAAAAAGAATTAAATGAAAAAATATTTTTACGGGATATTATATCTGATATTTCCCATCAGCTAAAGACACCGTTGGCTTCTTTGAATGTATTTATGGATTTACTTTTAGAAGATAAGGTGGAGGATAAGGAAAAACAAAAACAGATATTAAAAGAGGCAGAAAACCAGTTGAGCCGTATGGAGTGGATGGTTCTTTCTATGTTAAAGCTTGCCAGGATCGAAGCCGGTGCTATCCAGTTTGACAAAAAAGAACAGTTATTATTGCCGATTTTGCTGCAGGCAAAGGAAGGGGTTTTATATCTTACAACAAGCCGTAATCAGAACCTTACAGTAATCTGTGATGAAAATTGCAAATTATCCTGTGATGGAGACTGGTTGGTAGAGGCCATTATCAACCTTTTGAAAAATGCTTCTGACTATTCAGGGGAAAACCAGTCCATCACAGTGGAGGTTGAATATAGTAATGTATATACCAGAATCTATATTAAGGATGAAGGAATTGGTATTGCAGAGGATGAAATCCCTAATATTTTTAAGCGATTTTACCGTGTCAACCGGGAGGTAAATCCCAATAGCGTTGGAATTGGATTATCCCTTACAAAGTCTATTGTGGAAGGGATGGGTGGTACCATTCGTGTACAAAGTGAAGTTTCAAAGTATACCTGGTTTGTAATTACCTTTGTAAAATGATGGGGACAAAATCTTTGAAGCTACTTTCTGTATTGCTAATGTACGCACAACTTGGTATAATATAAACGATAATTGGAAATATTATTGTACGGAAAGGAGTGTTACTATGGCAACAAAATCAGCTAATCTGTATGCTAGAATTGAACCGGATGTAAAGGAGCAGGCAGAAAGCATCCTGTCGGCACTTGGTATTCCGGCATCCAATGCCATCAATATGTTCTATAAGCAGATTATATTAAACAGAGGACTTCCCTTTGAGGTTAAATTACCGGCAGCGAAACCTGTTAATGTTTCAGAGCTTAGCGAAGCAGAATTAAATGAAGAACTGGAGAAAGGATATGCGGATATGATTGCGGGTAAAACGAAGCCTGCAAGACAGGCATTTGCTGATATCCGTAAAGAATACAATATATGATTTATACGGTAATTGTCACGGAACAGGCTGAAGAGGCTTTAAGGGGAATATATGAATATATTGCATTTGAGTTGCATTCTCCTGAAAATGCAGTAGGTCAGATTGAAAGGTTGGAGGAAAATATCATAGGGCTAGAGGAATTTCCGGAGAGATTCAAAGCATATGATAAAGAACCATGGTTTAGTATAGGATTAAGGATTATGCCTGTTGACAATTATATTGTGTATTATATTCCGGACAATGAGACAGGAATCGTAACTATTAACTGTATTATGTATCAAGGTAGAGATGCAGAGAATCAGTTATAACTACCAAGTTATCTTACGAAATCGTAAGAAAAGTCTCTTAAATTGTCACGGAATTGCAACTTAATATGATTATAATAAGTACAGTTGGAGGACTGTACTTATTTTTTTGCAGAGGGGAGAGAAATAATGGATAATTACAAACAGCTTGCATTACGGTATTTAAAGCTTAACAAAAACAGGAGCATCATTACCGTAATCGGTACTGCCATTACGGTTACTGTTTTATTTGCCCTGTTAAATCTCGGCTGGAGTGCTGTATTAAATTTACGGAGCAATATAAGACAGGAACAGGATTACGAAGTGGTTTTTCTGACGGAAACCAAGGAGCAGATTGATGCAATTATTCAGGATGACAGAGTAAAGAGTGCATCTGTGGGAAGCTATTATTACTACGATTATGATAATTCTGTTACCTATGACAATGCATTATTTGTTAATTTTAAAAATCCTTACAATATGGATAAGCTGGCAAAGGAATTTGAAAATATGGCAGGTGTGGAATTTGATTATAATGGTGCCCTGGCCGCTACATATTTACAAGGAGGAGAAGATTACTTAGGTGTTATCGTTTGCAGCCTTATTTTACTTATATCCTTTGTGTTTGCCATTTTCGGTGTGGGAATTGTCCGTAATTCCATTCAGTTATGTACATTAGAACAGATAAAGGATTATGGGAATCTTCGGTGTATTGGTTCCACAAAAAACCAGTTAAAGTCTGTTATCTATTTGGAGGGTGCCGTATTAGAGGTGACCGGTATGATAATTGGTATCCTGTCAGGAACCCTCGTATCTGCAATTGTAGGATATATTTTAGAAATGAAAGCTGGATTCCATTTTCTTCCTGTGGTTCCGGTATGTATTGCTTTCTTAGGTGATTTATACTTTGTGATGGAAGAAAATTGTAAAGTGGTTTCAAACATGACACCGGTATCGGCAATCAGGGGAGAGTTTCGTATTAAAAAAGAAAAGATTAAGCGTCGTCATTCCGGTTTAATTGGAAAAATATTTGGTGTGGAGGGGGATTATGCATATAAGAACATGATGCGGAATCCCGCAAGATTTTGGAAAACAACCTGGGCAATTGGGATTGGTGTGGCAGCATTTATTGCCACAGTGGGAATTACCCATACTCTGTCTTATATCGAAAAGGAAATGGAGGATTCCTTTGGTTATTATCAGGTTTATTTTGATGGGGGACAATTGTCAGCCAATCAGAGTGTAGATGAAGCCAGAAGTGTTGTGAATCCCAAGCTTTTGGAAGATATGAGTAAGCTTCCGGGAATTGTGGAAGCAAAGCAGGTTTATTGTGCACAGGTGTTATTAAGTGACTGGAAGGATGTATATTCCCATTATAGTGATGATTATAAAAAATACGGGTGGGTAGGAAATGTGTTGCAAAACCTTAATCAAAAGGCGGACGACGTGTTATCCGGCGTTGGGGAAGATGTGACGGCAAGTAAACAAACTCTCTATATTAATAATCTGGCAGGCTTAAGGGTATATGGATACGACGAGGCGGACATCAAACGATATGAAGATGTTCTGGTAGATGGAACGCTGGATGTCAGTGAAAACGGTATCCTGATTGTAAACCACTGTAAAACCGCTGCAGAAGAAGTTGACGAGGATATGGATGGAATTGATATGGTTGAGGTAGATTATACCGATTACAAAGTGGGGGATACCATAGATATTGTTGATGCCAAAAGGTTCCGGGAACTGTATTTAGAACAGGTAGAACCTATTAACAGGAAATATTCGGATGTAATGAATAATCCAGACGTAATTAATAATGGAGAAGATTATGTATTTGAAAATGGCGAAGAAAATCAAGAGGTGGATAAGGAAAGGGAGAAGCTGTTAGATCGGTATAATGATTATTTGCAGGAAAAGGCACAGCTTTATGTGGACTGTTACAATCGGATGATTCAGGAGGGTGCGTACAAGACCTACACCATAGAAGGAATCTTAAAGGATGATGTGAACCGTTCTTCCTCCGGAGAATTAGATATCATCGTACCTTTAAAACAATATTATACAATGTCAGGAACTGAGGAGGGACCCGGTATTGGTATGCAATACCATTTTGATAAATTCCCAACATTAAAATATAACAACTTAATTGGTATATATCAGGATGGGTATTCCATGAGTGCCATGGGGGAATATGAAACCTGTAATTCTTCCATGTATCCGGAATTAAAAAATATGCTTTTACAATTTAAGGGAATGATTATTGGGTTAATCTTCTTTGTTTTGTTTGTTGTATTAATCAGCTGTATCAATATAGTAAATACCACTGCAAGTAATATTCATTTAAGAAGACAGGAGTTTGCCCAGCTTCGGGTCATTGGTGTTTCTAAAAAGGGACTTGTAAAAATGGTAATTCTTGAAGGTGTTATATCTGCTGTGTTTGCCAATATGATTGGTGCGGTAATAGGACTTTCCGTTAGTTATGGACTCTTTCGTATGACTCTTACTATGATTTATGGATTCCAATACCGATTACCTTGGGAGGCTATTATCATTAGCTTTCTTGTATCTTTTCTGGTGCTTTGTGGTTCTATCTACATACCACTTAAGAAACTGGATGAAAACATGGCAGACAGCTTAAAAACAGGCAACGAATAATAATTGGTAATTGCCAAACTTGATAATGTGAATATACGTATTGTAAATATATACAACTTTGCGACGGCATTAGGAACGTTAGCCGAGCAAAGTTCGTATATATATTTACAATACGTATTATACATAATTACTGTTTGGCAATTGCCTGTTTGAAAATATTGAAACGGAGGAGTTTATCATGGATATTGTAACAATGGAACATGTAACAAAGGTATATGGTGAAGGAGATAACAGGGTATGGGGCTTACATGATGTAAGTATGACAGTAAGTCAGGGAGAAACCCTTGCAATTGTCGGAGCATCCGGTTCCGGAAAGTCAACATTATTACATATAATGGGAGGGGTGGATGCACCAACAAGTGGTACGGTTATTGTAGATGGAAAAGACATTACAAAATTAAATGATGATCAGATGTCAGTATTTCGAAGGAGAAAAATTGGGTTTGTATTTCAGGCATATCATTTGATTCCGGTGCTTTCCGTTGAGGAAAATATAACCATGCCCATATTACTTGATCACAGAAAACCGGATAAGGAATATATAGAACATATTATGGATATGTTAGGAATTTGGGACAGAAGAAAGCATCTGCCCAATCAATTATCTGGTGGTCAGCAGCAAAGAGCAGCCATTGCAAGGGCTCTGGCAAATCATCCATCCTTAATTTTAGCTGATGAGCCAACGGGAGCATTGGATTCTAAAAATGGAAATGAGGTAATATCATTACTTCAGAAGTCAGTAAAGGAATTAAATCAGACACTGGTATTAATTACCCATAATATTGATTTGGCAAGAGAAGCAGACAGAATGATAAAGTTAGCAGATGGAGAAATTGTATCGTAAAAATTATTCTGAAGTGTTTTACTTATTTTCAGGCAATTGCGAAACTTAATAATGTGAATATACGTATTGTAAAAATATATACAATACGTATGAAGTTAAATTGTTGTTTCGCAAATGCCTGTTACCTATTTTTACCGGGAAGAAGGAGTGTGGAATTGATGAAAAAAATTACTTGTTTGATTGGATTGTTATGTATACTCTTTATGTCAACCAAGGTGGAGGCTGCAACTCCAAGAGTTATGGTATCCGATTATAATGTGAAAGGTGGACAGGTTGTATCGGGAGAAGAATTTGATTTAAATATAACAATAAAAAATGAATCCGCTAATTCCGTGAAGAATATAAAGGTGACAATTAGTACGGAAAACGGAGAATTATTACCGGTACAGGGAGCGGGAACCGCCTATATTAAGGAGATAAAAGGAGGAGAGGAACAGGAGGTTTCTTTTCCTATGGCGGCTGCATACGGTTTGGAAGAAAAATCCTATAAGCTGGCAATTAAAACGGAATATGAAGGAGGTGGAATCGGATATAGTGTTGATGAAGCGGTATTTATTCCGGTTTCATTGAAACAGCGTCTGTCTGTTACAGACATTTATACAGCAGAAAACTCTTATGAAGTTGGTGATACGGTAGAAATTAGTGCTGTGGTAAATAATTTAGGGTCAGGAAGCTTGTATAATGTATCAGCAAAAATTGTTGGCGATAATTTGTCTGACGGTGAAACCTATGTAGGAAATATTGAACCGGGAAAGAGTGGAACCATTGATTTGCTTACAAAGGCTGACAGGGTATCGGAAGGTAATTATATAAAAAATCAAATGATTGTATATTATGAGGACAAAGCAGGGAATCAGTATGAAAATGAAATTGCATTAAATGATATAAAAGTATCAGCAGTCATATATGATAATTTTGAAGTAGTAAAAGAAAGTAAGGATTTTAAAGGGATAGGAAAAACAATTGTATGGATATTGGTTGTCATTTTCTTTGTTGCAGCCCTTGTATATTTTTTAGTGAAACGTAGAAAGAAAAAACAGGCATATCTGGATGAATTTTAGGGAGAAATGTTATGAAATGGATTTGGCATTTGTGTTATACCAATATGAAACAAAGAGGAATCAGGACAGGTCTTACCATTTTAGGTGTTGTGATTGGTGTAATCTCCATTGTGTCTTTGTTATCCATTGGTATTGGGGTTAAGGAAACCGTTTTGTCGGAATTTATGTCCAATGAAAGGGTGAATCAGATTACTGTTATAGGGGTAAATGAGGGCAAGAGAAAAGACCGGATGATTACTGATGGAAAAATAAATCAATTTTCTGAAATAGAACATGTGGACTATGTATACCCCTGTTTATATGTGGATGGCATATCATTTTATAAAAATTATACAGGATATGGTAGTATCATAGGTGTTCCAAGAAGTTATTTACAAACCCTTGACCCTATCTATGGAACACTTCCCGAAGAACAATCTTTAAAACCTCAGATTTTAATGGGACAAGGGGCATTATATACCTTTTTTAATGAAAATACAGGTGCTTCTTATATTGACACTATAGATGAAAAGGAACGGAAGAATATTGACCTTACAGGACAGAAGCTTGAGGTACAGTTTGGATTTACAAATGATGATGGAACGAGAGTAAAATTGCCCATTGTGGGAATGCTAAATAGCGTAACATATGACATGTACTGTGACATGGATATTTTAAAGCGTTATTTAAAGAGAATATCCGAGGATGGGAAAATATCAGGACAACCGGTGGATGAAAACGGAGAAAGCTACAATGAATGGATCTATTCCAGTGCTATTGTTATTGTGGATGATACGGAGCATGTGGATGAGGTTATGAAAAAACTTCAGAACATGGGTTTCCAAACGGAAAATGAAAAGGAATATTTAGATACCATGAAAAAGACGGTAAATGTAATCCAGATTATGCTTGGGAGCATTGGAATGATTGCTTTGGTGGTAGCGGTGATTGGCATTGGAAATACAATGACGACCTCCGTGTATGACAGGATTAACGAGATTGGAATACTGAAGGTTCTTGGATGTGATATGGATGAACTTATGTGTTTATTTTTATTAGAATCAGGCATTCTTGGAGGTCTGGGAGGAGCCATTGGAATTTTATGTTCCTATGGTATGATACATTTGGTGATTAACCCCGTTGCAGTTAAGCTGCTATCTTTGGAAACCGGTACACATATTGCAGTGATTCCTTTGTGGTTAGGAATTGCAGCCTTTGTATTTGCAGTTTTGCTTGGAATGCTGGCAGGATTTTATCCTGCAAAATGGGCGGCAAAAATATCTCCCATTGATGCAGTAAAACATCAATAATACGGGATGAAAAGCTTGTGTGGAAAATCATAAACCGGATATGATATAGTAAAGATAGGTATTTGCGAAACTATTTTTATGAAAGTGTAAGTTGTACAGATTTAATAATTATGTTTGTAGGGTATTTGTGAACGTCAGTGATTAGCGAGGTGTTTTCGAGCTTAGCACTGCTACGTTCACAACGAAGCGAGAGCGTCCCGGAAAACATAATTGTTAAATTTGTACAACGTATTTAACAAAAAGTTTCGCAAATGCCTAGAGAAAATGTAAAAGGAGTAGAACCTATGACAGATGTATTGATAATCGGCAGTGGTCCTGCAGGCTTATCTGCTTCCATATATGCAAAACGGGCAGGACTTAATGTATTAATGATTGAAAAAAACTTTTATGGAATCGGACAGATTGCGGAAAGTCATCAGATAGATAATTATCCGGGGCTTCCGGAAATAAATGGATATGAACTGGGAATGAAATTCCGTCAGCATGCGGAGAGTATTGGGGTTTCCTTTGTAGAAAAAGAGGGGGTTTCATATCAATTTCAAGAATCCTCCCGACTATGGAAGGTAACATATGGGGATGGAGAAATACAGGAAGTGAAAACCATTATTTACGCAGCGGGAGCCGGTCACAGACATTTGAATATTCCGGGAGAAAAAGAACTGACAGGTATGGGAATATCTTATTGTGCAACCTGTGATGGTGCTTTTTATAAAGGGAAAGATGTGGCAGTGATTGGCGGTGGAAATACTGCTTTAGGTGATGCGTTGTATCTTTGCGATTTTGTAAACAAGGTTTACGTGATTCACAGAAGGGATGAGTTTCGAGGGGCGACAGATACAGTTAATAAACTAAAACAAAAAGAAAATGTTGAATTTGTTTTGAATGCGACGCCTATTGAAATAAAGGGAACGGATATGGTGGAGGCTGTAGTTCTTGCAGACGGAAGGAGCCTTTCCGTAAACGGTGTTTTTATTGCTGTTGGGATGGAACCTGTTACACAGCCATTAAAGGATGTAGTAGAAATGGATTCTTATGGTTATATTGTGGCAGATGAAGATTGTATTACATCGGCACCGGGTTTTTTTGTCGCCGGTGATGTGAGAACAAAGAACCTGCGGCAAATTGTAACAGCGGTATCAGATGGTGCAAATGCGGTAAACAGTGCAAAGGCGTATTTGCAGCAGCATGGAAGCTGAAGAATATATCCTTTTTTGTATGAAGTAAATTGAAATCCCTTAATTCGTCCAAAAGTGGTAAAAAAATATAGATTTGGACGATTGAGAATTGACAAATGCATTTGATACAGTTATATTGTTGATATGGAAAAGAAAAAAATTATTGGAAGAATTAAAGAATGCGAAAGATTACAGGACTGTTTGGACAATGATGATGCACAGTTGATTGTTATTTATGGAAGGAGGAGAGTTGGAAAAACATACCTCGTAAATCAGTTTTTTGAGAATAAGTTTGCTTTTAAATTAACTGGTGCTTATGGTCAAAAGAAAGATGTTCAACTTCGTAATTTTGTTGCAGAATTAGAAAGAAAAACAGAGAGTAAAAAAGAGATACCTTCTGATTGGATTCATGCATTTCGATTATTGAGAGAATATCTGGAACATCTGCCTAAAGATGAAAAACAGGTAGTGTTCTTTGATGAAATGCCTTGGCTTGACACATACCGTTCAGGTTTTTTGCCTGCGTTTGAGTGGTTCTGGAATGACTTTGGTTGCACTA
This sequence comes from Lachnospiraceae bacterium, assembly GCA_051880415.1. Classification (GTDB taxonomy): domain Bacteria; phylum Bacillota; class Clostridia; order Lachnospirales; family Lachnospiraceae; genus CAG-590. Next base: position 70,157 of record JBJENX010000184.1, read on the forward strand.
TGGATAATTTGGTTTTTTTAGTATGTGGATCTGCAACATCATGGATGACTGAAAATATCGATAAAAATAAAGGAGGTCTATTCAATAGACAGACTTGTAGACTATATTTAAATCCTTTTAATTTAGCAGAGGTTGATGAGTACCTTTGTTCAAGAGGTTTTTTGTGGTCAAAATACGAAATTGCCGAATGCTATATGATTATGGGAGGAATTCCGTATTATTTAAGTTTGTTGAATAAAAAGCAATCATTCAACCAAAATATTGATAGGCTTTTTTTTGAAAACAAAGGTGAATTGTGGGATGAATTTGAAAACCTATATGCCACTCTTTTTTCAAATAGCGATAGCTATATAAAAGTTGTTGAGGCATTAAGTAAAAAACCTAGCGGAATGACTAGGAATGAAATAATTGAATTGACTCAGATTCCCTCCAACGGAGCATTTTCCAGAATGTTACGTAATTTAGTTGATTCTGGATTTCTAAGAATTTCGGCATTTTATGGACGTAAAAAGAAAGAAACAATCTATCAATTAGCCGATTATTATACAGCGTTTTATCTTCATTTTGTGAAAGACAATTATGGAAGAGATGAACATTTTTGGAGTAATTCTGTTGATAATCCATCAAGGAGGATATGGGAAGGGTTAACTTTTGAACAGTTATGTAAAGATCATATAAAGCAAATTAAATTTAAACTTGGAATCTCTGGTGTGTTGTCAGAAGAATCATCGTGGTTTGTTATGGCCGATGAGGATAAAGGAATCGGTGGGGCTCAAATTGATTTATTGATAGATCGAAGAGATAGGGTGATTAATTTGTGTGAGATTAAATTCTATCAGGATGAATTTACGATAGATAAATCGTATGATATGGTTTTGCGCAACAAAGTTGGTAACTTTGTAAAAGCAACAGGAACAAGAAAATCCATTCAGCTAACCATGATTACAACATATGGATTAAAACGGGGTATTTATAATAGTTATGTTTCTAATGAGGTTACATTGGAAGATTTATTTGTAAATGTGGTTTGAGGTTGAATGTCCAAATCTTACTAAAAAGAAGAGATTTGGTAAGGATATTTCTTTAAGTAAGGTTGGGGTTTAAATTAATTTGCAGAAACATAGAGACTTAGTGAATTCTTGACAAAACGGTGTTGTATGATACAATATTCGAGTTAAGGACTTTGTACGTTTTTGTTATACTTAACATATAGAAAACAATGCCAACATACAAGGAGGAACAAAGCATGGCGACAGCATATAATCATAAGCTGATTGAAGGTAAGTGGAAAGAGCGTTGGGAGGCGAATCCAATCAACGTTGAAGATGGTAAGAAACCAAAATATTATTGTTTGGATATGTTCCCATATCCATCAGGAAATGGTCTTCATGTAGGACATTGGAGAGGATATGTAATCTCAGATGTCTGGAGCCGTTATAAAATGATGCAGGGGTATTATTTAATACATCCAATGGGCTGGGATGCATTTGGTCTTCCTGCTGAAAACTACGCAATTAAAAATGGTGTACATCCAAGCGTGGCTGTAGAAAAAAATGTTGCAAATTTCAAGCGTCAGATGAATGAAATTGCTGCAATTTATGACTGGGACAGAGAAGTAAATACAACAGACCCTGACTACTATAAGTGGACCCAGTGGATTTTTGTAAAGATGTTTAAGGAAGGACTTGCTTATGAGAAGCAGATGCCAATTAACTGGTGTCCTTCATGTAAAACCGGTCTTGCCAATGAAGAGGTTGTTGATGGTAAGTGTGAGCGTTGTCATTCAGAAGTTACGAAGAAAAACCTTCGTCAGTGGATGTTAAAAATTACTGCTTATGCAGACCGTTTGCTGGAAGATTTGGATAAATTAGACTGGCCTGAAAAGGTTAAGAAGATGCAGGCTGACTGGATAGGAAAATCCTATGGTGCAGAAGTAGACTTTAAGGTTGATGGCATGGATGAAAGTATAACGGTATATACTACACGTCCGGATACTTTATGGGGTGCAACATTTATGGTACTTGCACCTGAACATGCATTGGCTTCAAAGCTTGCAACAGAGGAAACAAAGGATGCAGTTGAGAAATATATTTATGATTCATCAATGCGCTCAAATGTAGATCGTATGCAGGACAAGGAAAAGACAGGTGTATTTACAGGTTCCTATGCTATTAATCCGTTAAATGGTAAGAAAACACCGATCTGGTTATCAGATTATGTATTAGCTGATTATGGTACAGGTGCGATTATGTGTGTACCTGCCCATGATGACCGTGACTTTGAATTTGCCAAGAAGTTTGATTTGCCAATTATTCAGGTTATTGCCAAAGATGGAAAAGAGATTCCTAATATGACAGAGGCTTATACAGATGCAGTTGGTACAATGATTAATTCCGGTGATTGGAATGGCATGGAATCCGCGGTTCTTAAGAAGGAAGCACCTGCCATGATTGAAAAAATGGGTTATGGAAAGAAAACCACCAACTATAAGCTTCGTGACTGGGTATTTTCTCGTCAGCGTTATTGGGGAGAGCCAATTCCTATTATACATTGTCCTGATTGTGGTGCTGTGGCAGTTCCTGAGGAGGAGCTTCCGGTATTGCTTCCGGATGTTGAGAAGTACGAGCCAACGGGAACCGGTGAATCACCACTGGCTGCCATTGATTCGTGGGTAAATACAACATGTCCATGTTGTGGAAAACCTGCAAAACGTGAAACAAATACAATGCCACAATGGGCAGGTTCTTCGTGGTATTTCTTACGTTACGTAGATAACAAAAATGATAAGGCATTGGTCGACAGGGAGAAGGCTGATAAGTATTTACCGGTTGATATGTATATCGGTGGAGTAGAGCATGCGGTTCTTCATTTGTTATATGCCCGTTTCTATACAAAGTTTTTACATGACATTGGTGTGGTTGATTTTGATGAGCCATTTAAGAAGTTATTTAACCAGGGTATGGTTTGTGGTCGTGACAGGGAAACCGGAGCTGCTACAAAGATGAGTAAATCATTGGGAAATATTGTTTCTCCTGATGATATGGTAAATGATTACGGTTGTGATTCATTAAGACTATATGAATTGTTTATCGGACCACCTGAACTGGATTCTATCTGGGATGATCGTGGTATTGATGGTGTATATCGTTTCCTGACACGTCTTTATACAATGGCGGTGAAAAATATTGAGAATCCGGGCGAGGAGACTCCGGAACTTATTAAACTTCGTAACCGTATGGTTTATGATATTACAACCCGTTTGGAAAGCTTTTCATTAAATACCGTTATTTCGGGATTTATGGAGTATAACAACAAATTTGTAGAACTTACCAAAAAAGATGGTGTGGATAAAGAGACCATTAAGACCTTAGTGAAGTTGATTGCTCCGTTTGCTCCACATATGGGAGAGGAATTATGGGAAATGTTAGGGGAAACCGATTCTGTATTCCATGCAACCTGGCCAACATATGATAAGGCCGCTATGGAGGATGATGAGATTACCATTCCGGTTCAGATTAATGGAAAGACAAAAGGTACAATCGATATTGCCAAGGATGCTGCAAAGGATGATGTTCTTGCAAAGGGTAAGGAAGCAATTGCAGACAAACTGGAAGGACTTAACATTATTAAGGAAATCTATGTTCCGGGTAAGATTGTTAATATTGTTGCAAAATAATATAATTTGACCATGGATAAAAGGAGAAAAGAGGAAATGGGTGAATATCGCTCATTTCTTCTTTCCTGTTATAAGATGATTGGAGTAGCATTATGGCTGATTTAAAGAAAGAAATTGAAAAAAGAAGAACCTTTGCCATTATTTCTCACCCGGATGCAGGTAAAACTACATTAACGGAAAAGTTTTTGTTATTTGGTGGTGCAATTAATACTGCAGGTTCGGTTAAGGGAAAGGCAAATTCCAAATACGCAGTATCGGACTGGATGGATATTGAGAAGGAAAGAGGTATTTCCGTAACCTCATCTGTACTGCAGTTTCAGTATGACGGATACTGTATCAATATTCTGGATACCCCGGGACATCAGGACTTTTCGGAGGATACCTACCGTACGCTTATGGCGGCGGATTCTGCGGTAATGGTAATCGATGCTGCAAAGGGTGTAGAGCCGCAGACCATTAAGTTGTTTAAGGTTTGTGTTATGCGTCATATCCCAATATTTACATTTATCAATAAGATGGACCACTTTGCCAAGGATTCCTTTGAACTGTTAGACGATATTGAATCTGTATTGGGAATTCAGACATGTCCTATTAACTGGCCAATTGGTTCCGGTCATGATTTTAAGGGGGTATATGACAGAGAGACCCGTATGGTTTCCAAGTTTCAGGCAGTTTCTACCGGTGGAGCCAAGAAGGCTGCAGAGACGGATTATTCCATTGATGATGAAGAATTAAAGAAGGATATAGGTGAAATCCTTTATGACCAGTTGATGGAGGAAATAGAATTATTGGATGGCGCCAGTGAAGAGTTTGACCAGGAAAAAGTAAGCAAAGGGGAGCTTACCCCGGTATTTTTTGGATCAGCATTAAATACCTTTGGTATTGAGACATTTTTGAATCATTTTCTTAAGATGACTACATCACCCCTTCCTAGAATGTCCAATGAGGGTCCTATTAATCCTATGGATGAGGCATTTTCTGCTTTTGTATTTAAGATTCAGGCAAATATGAATAAGGCTCACCGTGACCGTATTGCATTTATGAGGATTTGCTCCGGAAAGTTTGATGCAAACAAAGACGTATATCATGTACAAAGCAAGAGAAAATTGAAATTATCCCAGCCTCAGCAGTTAATGGCACAGGAGAGAAAAATTGTAGAGGAGGCTTATGCCGGAGATGTGATTGGAGTATTTGATCCCGGTATATTCTCTATTGGAGATACATTATGTCAACCTGGAAAGAAATTTGAATATGAAGGGATTCCCACCTTTGCACCGGAACATTTTTGTCGTGTGGTTCAGTTAAATACCATGAAACGGAAACAGTTTATGCAGGGAGTTACCCAGATTGCCCAGGAGGGTGCCATTCAGATATTTCAGGAGTATACTGCAGGTATGTCTGAGATTATCGTCGGAGTTGTAGGCGTTTTGCAATTTGAGGTGTTAAAATACCGGCTGGAGAATGAGTATGGCTGTGAAGTGAAATTGGAACCCCTTCCATATAACTTTATCCGTTGGATTAAAGACCCGGCAACAGATGTAAATTCCTTGAAACGGGTAAATGAAGTGAAGAAAGTAAAAGATATGAAGGGAAATCCCCTTTTACTGTTTACCAATCAATGGACCATTAATACGGTTCTTGAACACAATGAGGGATTGGAGCTTCTTGAGTTTAGGAAAAATTAATTATATTGATAGGGCCTACTACAGATAAAAATGTAGTAGGCTCTTTTAAGTTATATTTGGAATAGTCCAAGTAACACATCAACCTTTTTCTGTTCTTCCGGTGACATATCAGACTTCATGACTTTTATAAGTAATGTTGTTTCTTCTTTGGAGAAGCTTAGGTTTCTTTTCTTTAGTTCCCGATTAATTGTCATAAGTTGAGGCAGCATTGCTTCAGGAGAGGATGTCATGCCGCTGTTAGATAGTTCCACTATTATTTTTTGTTTAATGGGATGTAAATTTTTGAATTCAGGTGTGTTAATAAAGTTTTGAAAATTCATAATGACCTCCCTTAAATAAATTAGTTTTGGCTGTTATTATATAGGTTGGATGTGTCGTATGTGGGTGGATTTTGTTGCATATATTTTTCTGCCTGCTCCATGTCGTATTCTTCAAATATATTTGAAATGTTTTCGTCAAGAGAATTTGCATGACCTGACCCTTTAGAAGAATTGGATGACATGCCGGAAAGGTTAAAGAACTGGTCCGGGGAAAAGGGCGAGGCACTATTAGAGGACATGGACATAATGGCGTTTATCATATCTGGAGACATTCCGGTTAGTGCACATAACATATCGGTGGGGGAGTTTGAGGCAGCATTAAGACCAAGTCCGGCTATAGATTCAAAAGATTGAAACGCATTAATAATCATACGAATCTCGTTGAATTTGATAAAAAGGGCAAGAGGGAGCTTTAAGGGATAGTCTACATAAGGAATCAGACATTCCAACATTGACAGCCCACTTTTATTGGTTATACATTCTAATGGATGACGATTTGTTGGTTCCATATATGTGCTCAAACTCTTTTCTATTTAGTATATGCACCAAATTGACGAGTATGAAAAGAAAATGATATACTTATCTCTATGACAGAAGCAGGAATAACATGGATGTTGGGAGCAGAATCCCGTGAAAAGAGGATTTAGACATGAATCTGGATGATTTTTATAATGGAAATGAATGGTATGCATATAAGTACTTTGGGGCACATGTAACAGAGGGTGGTGTACAGTTTCGGGTATATGCCCCTCATGCAGTTCGGGTAACTTTAATTGGGGAATTTAACCGGTGGCATGAAAGTGAGATGAATGTAGAGGGCAGGGGTGGTATTTACTCTTTAAAGGTTAAGAATGCAAAGCCGTCTCACATGTACAAATACCGGATATATAACAGAGACGGTTCGGTAACGGACAAGGCTGACCCTTATGGTTTCCTGATGGAACTACGGCCCTGTTCCGCTTCCATTGTTGTAGATGAGAATAACTATAAATTTGAAGATGCTTCATGGATGAATAGCCGGGATAAAATGTATCACAAACCAATGAATATTTATGAAATCCATTTTGGCTCATGGAAAGCAAAGGGAAACCGGTGGTATCGGTATGATGAACTGGGGGATGAATTGATTCCATACCTTAAGGAAATGGGCTATACCCATGTGGAGCTTATGCCCATAAATGAGCATCCCCATGATGGTTCCTGGGGATATCAGAGTACCGGATTTTTTGCACCTACTTCCCGTTATGGAACCCCGGAGGGACTAAAGAAATTTATAGACCAATGCCATCAGGCAGGAATTGGAGTGCTTCTTGATTTTGTTTTGGTTCATTTTGCTGTAGATGATTATGGACTCAAGTATTTTGATGGTTCTCCCCTTTATGAACTTCCCTTTGATGATGTGGAACGTAGTGAGTGGGGCTCTTATAATTTTGCCCATGGGAAAGGCGAGGTGGCAAGCTTTCTTAAATCCTGTGGGAATTACTGGCTATCTGAATTTCATTTTGATGGACTTCGTATTGATGCTGTTTCCAATATTATTTATTGGGGAGGAGATGTCAGTCGGGGTGTAAACAAGGAAGCCTTAGCCTTTGTTCAAAGCTTTAACGAAGGCCTCCATAATCTTCATCCAAAGGCAGTACTAATTGCGGAAGATTCTACCAGCTTTTTAAAGGTCACTGCACCGGTGCAGTATGAGGGGCTTGGGTTTGATTACAAATGGGACCTTGGTTTTATGCATGATACCTTTGATTTTTTTAAAAGAAATCCTGAAGAAAGAAGGTCTCATTATGAAGATTTGTTATTCTCCATGCATTATTTTTACAATGAACTTTATCTGCTGGCATTTTCCCATGATGAGAATGTACACGGGAAGAAAACCATCCTTGATAAAATGTATGGTGATTACGAGGAGAAATTTGCCAATGCAAGGGCATTATACGTATATATGATGACCCATCCCGGTAAAAAGCTTCATTTTATGGGGAATGAAATCGGGCAGTTTCGAGAGTGGGGAGAGTATCGCCCACAGGATTTTGAGGTGTTGGAGCAATACCCTATGCATCAGAAATTCAAACGGTTTTTCAGGGATTTGAATCACATATATAACTATCATCCTGCATTATATGATGGAGAATATGATTCGGCATGTTTCCGATATATCGTAAATGACAGACCGGAGGATCTGGTTTATGCATATGAAAGATGTGCTGGCGGAGAACGGATTTTTGTAGTGCTAAATTTAAGTGAACAACATTATGTAAACTACAGGATTTTGCTACAGGGTAATCATCAATTAGAGGAGCTTATGAATACAGACGGGGAAATATATGGTGGGACTACAGTTTCCACAAGATCCACGATAGAGGTGAGGAACAATCAATGCTTTATGGATTTGCCGGCATATTCCGGTAGAATTTTTAAGGAGTTGTAAGATTTAACAAAATATTCCTTTAGGAGATTTGTTTTATATTGCAGAGCAATATCGTGTTATGACTGTAAAAAAGAATATTTATTCTTCCAGTAAAATAAGTTTACCCACTCCGCACTTTGTGGTACTATATAATGGAAAAACAAAGAGGGAAGATAATTATGAATATCGTTTGTCAGATGCATATGAACGAAAAGAAGAGTGTTATGATCTTGATCTTACGGTGCATGTGATTAATATTAATCAGGGACATAATAAAGAATTGCTTGCAAAATGTAAAACCCTTGAAGAGTTTTCGAGATTCTCACAGATATTGAGGGATTTTAATAAAACACTGGATATTTCTCAGGCGATTCACAGTGCAATAAACTATTGTATCGACCACGATATCTTAAAAGATTATCTGCTAAATAATAAGGCGGAGGTGGAAAATATGGTATTATATGATTGGGATTTGGAGAAATATAAAGAGGAACGGGAAGATGAAGTTCGGCAAAGGGATGTTATTATACAACAGCAGGCGGATGAGATACAACAACTGTCAGATGAGATAAAACACCTTAGAGAACTGCTGGCAAAAACACAGTAGTAACCGATTTAAAGTTAATAGATTACAGTTTATATTATAATAGCTATAGTAAGTAAAAAAGAACCACTTTTGGGTAAATACATTCCTAGGAAGAGGGAAGTATTCTCATGGTGGTTCTTTTGTCTGAAATAAAAAGCTAAAATATCACTGACGATAGCCCGCGAGGAAGTCTTTCAGTCTTTCTGTTGCAACCTTTAAATCATCTAGCTGTGGAAGATATACAATACGGAAATGGTCCGGTTCCTTCCAGTTAAATCCACTTCCCTGGACAATTAGTACATGCTTCTGTCTTAGGAAATCAAGAGCAAACTGCTCATCATTTGTAATGTTAAATTTCTTTGTATCTAACTTAGGGAAAATATAAAATGCGGCATCCGGTTTTACGGTACTGATACCCGGAATATCGTTTAATGCATTATAAATATATTCTCTTTGCTCGTAAATTCTGCCTCCCGGAAGTAATAATTCGTCTGCACTTTGAATTCCTCCAAGGGCCGTCTGAATAATAGACTGTGCCGGAACATTGGAACAAAGTCGCATCGAAGATAGCATATTAAGGCCTTCTATATATCCCTTACAATAAGATTTGTCTCCGCTTAAACTCATCCAGCCGCTTCGGTATCCTGCAACGCGATGAGATTTGGATAAGCCATTAAAGGTAACGCACATCAGGTCGGGACATAGGGAGGCAATGGAAATATGCTTCTTACCATCCATTACCAAGCGGTCATATATTTCATCGGAAAAGATGATTAATTCATGCTTTCTGGCAAGTTCAACAATCTCTAATAAAACTTCCTTTGGATAAAGCACGCCGGTAGGATTGTTAGGATTAATGATAACAATACCCTTAGTGCGGTCTGTAATTTTGCTTTCCATATCTTTAATATCCGGATACCAGTTTGCCTGCTCGTCACATATGTAATGAACCGGTTTGCCTCCTGCAAGATTGGCAGCTGCAGTCCACAAAGGATAGTCAGGAGCAGGAATTAAAATCTCGTCACCGTCATTAAGCAGTCCCTGCATACTCATGGTTATTAATTCAGAAGCACCGTTTCCGGTATAGATATCATTGATTCCTACATTGGGGATATTTTTTAACTGGCAATATTGCATAATTGCTTTTCTTGCGGAAAAGATTCCCTTTGAATCGGAATACCCCTGGGAGTCTAACAGATTATATCGGATATCCTGAATAATCTCATTTGGTGCATTAAAACCAAATGGAGCAGGATTACCGATATTCAGTTTTAAAATATCAATGTTGTTTTCAATCATACGATTTGCTTCGTCAACAACGGGACCACGAACGTCATAACATACATTATCTAATTTATGGGATTTTTCAAACTGTCTCATAGCATTTATGTCCTTTCCTTTATATGAAATATTCCTCTTTTTCTCACTTCTCCCATTATATATTTTTTTGATTCATTTGTATATGATAAACTTGGAAAAATAATGAATTAAGGAAAGTTAATCATGTTTCGGTGGAAAAAAGGATTCTTTTATGATATTCTATCTTTGGTTAATAAGGTATTTGCGAAACTCAATTATCCCAAATCAGTGTTTCGCAAATGCTTATATAAAAAGTAAGTTGGAGGAACTGCAGATGCGTAATATTGAGACAAATGTAAAACGGCTTCGTAAGCAGGTATTTACGGAGGTGGCAAATGTAGCCTATCATTCTAAGAATATAAATGATGATATTGAAGCAATTCCATATAAGATTACACCGGGAGATACACCTCAGTACTGTGAGAGTATATATAGAGAGCGTGCCATTACAAGAGAGCGGATTCGTCTGGCTATGGGGCTTTCCCTTCGTCCTGAGGATAAGCCGGTTCATTTGACTCAGGGAGTTGAAGAAAGTAATATTGATGAAAAATATTATGAGCCGCCTCTTATGCAGGTAATTCCGGCTGCCTGTAATGCATGTGAACATAATGTATATGAAGTTAGCAATCAGTGTAAGGGTTGTTTGGCCCATCCTTGTATGGAGGTTTGTCCGGTACATGCCATCCATATGGAAAATGGAAAATCCGTAATAGATAAGAATATTTGTATTAAATGTGGAAAATGTAAGTCTCATTGTCCTTATGATGCCATTTCCCATAAACGCCGTCCCTGTGCAGATGCCTGTGGTGCAAATGCCATTGGAAGTGATGAGTTGGGCCGTGCTGCCATTGATGAAAAGAAATGTGTTTCCTGTGGTATGTGTATGGTAAATTGTCCTTTTGGTGCCATTGCAGATAAGTCTCAGATATTCCAGCTGATTCGTGCCCTTCGCAGTGGAAAAGAAATATATGCAGAAATCGCTCCTGCATTTGTGGGGCAGTTTGGAGAATATGCCACACCGGATAAGATTAAGGCAGCCCTGCTTAAGCTTGGTTTTAAAGGGGTCTATGAGGTAGCCGTGGGAGCAGATATGGGATGCGTTGAGGAAGCAGAGCATTATGTGAAAGAGGTTGCAACCGGTGAAGTACCATTTTTACTTACCTCCTGTTGTCCTTCCTGGGCTATGCTTTCGAAAAAGCATTTTCCGGAAACCATTGATAAGATATCCAATGCATTAACGCCAATGGTAGCGACTGCCAGAATGATTAAGGCGGAGCATCCGGATTCCTGTGTTGTATTTATTGGACCTTGTGCCGCTAAAAAATTAGAGGCAATGAGAAGAACTGTAAGAAGTGATGTGGAATTTGTTATTACCTTTGAAGAGCTGGATGCCATTTTTATTTCCCAGGATATTGAGTTTGATGATTTCCGAAGTGGGGAGCCTTTAAATGATGCCAGTGGTGCAGGTCGTGGTTATGCAGTTGCAGGTGGTGTTGCCAGTGCCATAGAGGCATGTATTAATGAATATTATCCGGGTACGGAAGTGCATATTGAGCATGCGGAAGGCTTAGATGAATGTCGTAAAATGTTAATGCTGGCAAAAGCAGGAAAGAAAAACGGATGTCTTATTGAGGGTATGGCATGTCCCGGCGGTTGTGTAGCGGGAGCAGGTACCAATATTCCGATTAATAAGGCGATGCAGGAAGTTAGAAACTTTAAGAATTCCACAAAGAAAGTGATTCCTGACCTTGATGTAACCAAGAATTATTATCCGGAAGAGTAAAGAAAGGTCTTATAAGGAGGAAATAAAAATGATACAGGGTTTAGTTGGAATGGTTAATACGGGGGATACAGCAAAACCGTGGTTAATTGCAATCTGTATGATTGTATCTATTGTTGTGGTTGTGGCTTTGTTTATCCTTGGTCAAAAAGGAAAATCAGATGATGAGGATGAAGCCGGGGATGAATGATTTTATATATAGTTTAAATGCCACGATGCCTGTTTTTCTCGTAATGATACTTGGATGGTGGCTTAAAAAAATAAACTTTATATCAGATGATTTTGTCACGGTAGCAGACAAAGTAGTATTTAAGGTTGCGTTACCGGTTCTGGTGTTTAAAGATATTGCTTCGGCAGATTTGTCAGGGGATTTTAATTGGAGCTTTGTATTATTCTGTTTTTTTGGAACCTGCATATTTTTTGGCGTGACCTGGTTATTAGCAGAGGTTTTTATAAAGGATAAAGCAATGATTGGAAGCTTTGTACAGGGAAGTTTCAGAGGAAGTGCTGCCATTCTTGGTATAGCATTTGCCCAAAACATATATGGAAGCTCCGGTCTGGTTCCTATGATGATTGTTGCATCCATTCCTTTATTTAATATTTTTTCTGTGATTGTACTGATGAGAAGTGCAAATGCAGGAGAAAAGGATAAAAAAGCAGTTTTATATAAGACGCTAAAGGGAATTGTTACCAATCCCATTATTATAGGTATTTTTGCAGGTATTCCCTTTGCCCTTTTGCATGTAACCTTTCCTCCAATTATAGAGAAAACGATTGTCAGTGTAAGCAGTCTGTCAACCCCTCTTGCATTAATCGCCATTGGGGGAAGCTTCTCTACAGGAGCAGCACTAAAAAAATGGAAACCTACAGTAATTGCAAGTATAATCAAATTAATTGTTATCCCCGGAATCTTTTTACCTGTTGCAGTCGGTATGGGATTTCGAAACGAAGAAATGGTTGCACTGCTGATATTAACCGGTGCACCTACCACGGTCAGTTCCTATATTATGGCCAAAAATATGGGAAATGACAGCGTGCTTGCATCAGGGATTGTAGTCATGACAACCGTATTGTCATCCGTAACATTGACGGGAATAATATTTATTTTAAAAAGTAACGGCATCATATAAATAGGCGATTGCGAAACTTAAACATCTAAATGTAGGGAGGAACTATTGTGAGTACGTTTCAGGTTGAATTAAAAAAGGTGGTAGATGACAGCTACGAAATTGAAATAGGATATCACCTGCAAAATCAATTGATTACAGATATACAGAATGGATTAGTAGGAAATATTAAAAAATTTGCAGTGATAACAGACAGTGTTGTAAAGGATTTATATGCCAAAGGCATTTATGAGCAGCTTTTAGATGCCGGGTATCAGGCGGATTTAATTGTGTTTGAAGCGGGAGAAAAATCCAAAACAAGAGAAACGAAGGAAATGGTAGAGGATGCCATGTTAGAGAAAGGATACCGCAGAGACTGCTGTATTATTGCCGTAGGCGGGGGTGTGGTAACGGATCTTGCAGGCTTTGTGGCAGGAACCTTTGGAAGAGGTGTTCCCTTTATTAATTATGCAACCACCCTTTTAGCTGCTGCGGATGCATCTGTAGGAGGAAAGACAGCAGTAGATACGCCTCTTGCTACCAATCTAATTGGTTTGTTTAATCAGCCGGAAAAGGTGTATCTGGATATTGCAACATGGAAAACCCTTCCGGACAGGCAGATATCCAGTGGACTTGCAGAAACCATTAAGCATGCCTGTCTTGCGAACAGAGATTTTTTTGATTATTTAGATGAACATATGGATGCAATATTACAGATTGATGAGACTTGCTGTACCCATATTGCAAATGAAAATTGTAAGGTAAAATATCAGGTAGTTATGAAGGACGAGAGAGAAAGCGGACTTCGAGAGATTCTTAACCTTGGTCATACCGTTGGTCGTGCAATTGAGACGGTAAGTGAGTATCAGTTACTTCATGGAGAGGCAGTGTCTATTGGTTTGGTGGCACAGGCAAAGCTGGCAAATAAATTAGGATATATGACTTCTGAAGAAGTAGAGGCTGTGATCCGGCTTCTTAGCAGGGCAAACCTGCCAACTCAGATTCCGGATTATATTGACAGGGAAAAACTAGTGAAGAAATTATATACAGATAAGAAAGTGAGAAACGGACAATTACGTTTTGTTGTGGAAAAAGGTATTGGTAACATCGTAGAATACGCAGAAGGGGTTTTTGCAATTCCTATTGAGGAAAATGTTGCCAGAGAGATTATTATGGCTATGTAGTGATAAATTCTTAAATATGTTAAGGGAAGATGTTGTTTGACTAATTTATGTTAAATGATAACTACGGTGGATTAATTATTTTAAATTAATAATGGATTAAATTAAAAAAATGAAGTTTTGAAAGTACTAAACTTCATTTTTTTATGAGAAAACTTTTGACAGATACGCTTTTATCATCTAATATGTTAAGAGTAATGTAAGGGATAACATATTTTTTCTCGTATATATTATGGGTATTAAGAGAAGATTTGATAAAGAAATGGAGACAGCCTATGGATAACAGACCGGTAATTAACAATGAGAATACCAATTTACTAGAATTAGAGGAGCATATGTATCATTTGGTGGATGTGGATAAGCCAAATGTATTTCGTAATTTGTTCCCTTATGATGAGGTTCCTAAAATTGCCTTTAATGACCGTATTGTACCGCATAATATGCCCAAGGATATATGGATTACAGATACCACCTTCCGGGATGGACAACAGTCCAGAGAACCATATACAACAGAACAGATTGTTACGATTTATGATTATTTGCATCGTTTAGGTGGTCCAAACGGATTGATTCGTCAAAGTGAGTTTTTCTTATATAGTAAAAAGGACCGGGATGCGGTGTATAAATGTTTAGAGCGTGGGTATCGTTTTCCGGAAGTAACCAGCTGGATTCGTGCAACAAAGAAGGATTTCGAACTGGTTAAGGATATCGGTTTAAAAGAAACCGGTATTCTGGTAAGCTGTTCGGACTACCATATATTTTACAAAATGAAAAAAACAAGAAAACAGGCTATGGAACAGTATTTATCTGTTGTACGGGATTGTCTGGAAATCGGTGTTAGTCCAAGATGCCATTTGGAGGATATTACAAGGGCAGATTTTTATGGATTTGTTGTACCATTTTGTGTAGAGCTTATGAAGTTAATGGATGAGTACAAGATTCCAATTCGTATTCGTGCCTGTGATACTATGGGATACGGTGTGAATTTCTCAGGCGCGGTGATTCCAAGATCGGTACAGGGTATTATCTATGGTTTGGTGAAGCACGCAGGTGTACCAAGTGAGCTTTTGGAGTGGCATGGACATAATGATTTTTACAAGGCGGTAACCAATTCCACAACTGCCTGGATTTACGGTGCCTGTGGTGTGAACTGTTCCTTATTTGGTATCGGAGAGCGTACCGGTAATACGCCACTTGAGGCAATGATTTTTGAATATGCACAGTTAAAAGGGACCTTAAACGGGGCAGATACAACTGTCATTACAGAGCTTGCTGATTATTACCAGAAGGAGTTTGATTATGTGATTCCGGAACAGACACCATTTGTTGGCAAGAATTTTAATTTGACCAGAGCCGGAATACATGCGGACGGACTTTTAAAGAATGAAGAAATATATAATATTTTTGATACGGAAAAATTCTTGAACCGTCCGGTACGTGTGGCAGTATCCAATACCTCCGGTCTTGCGGGAATTGCTCATTGGATGAATTCTTACTATCGTTTTCATGTAGAAGAAAAGATTGATAAAAATGATCCGATTGTCACTAAAGTGAAAGAATGGGTAGACAAAGAATATAATGAGGGACGTGTGACCTCTATTACGGACGATGAATTGGATCGTGAAGTGAAAAAAGCAGCGAAGGAATTAAATATTAAGCTGCCCAATATAAATGAATAGCCGGAAATATAAAAAATATAAAAAGTTAAGTTGCCAGAAACAGATTTTTCTGCTATTCTATAGGAAGACTTGATATATTTAAGTTAGACAAGGGAGTCATAAGTGTAGAACCTATGACTCTTTTTTTCGGTAAGGTATGGGTAAATATCAGGCGTTTTGCAGACGCCTATAAGAAAATATTTTATGGAGGATAAAATGATGGATAAGATTAAGATGACAACCCCGCTTGTAGAGATGGATGGAGATGAGATGACCAGAATCCTTTGGAAAATGATTAAGGATGAGTTGTTACTTCCATTTATTGATTTAAAGACAGAGTATTATGACTTAGGTCTTGAGTATCGTAATGAGACAAACGATCAGGTAACCTTTGATTCTGCCGAAGCAACTAAGAAGTATGGTGTAGCTGTTAAGTGTGCAACCATTACTCCTAATGCGGCCCGCATGACAGAGTATAATTTAAAGGAAATGTGGAAGTCTCCAAACGGAACCATTCGTGCGGCTTTAGATGGTACGGTATTTCGTGCACCGATTGTTGTAAAAGGAATTGAACCTTGTGTTAAAAACTGGGTTAAGCCAATTACCTTGGCAAGACATGCTTATGGGGATGTATATAAGAATTCAGAGATTCGTGTTCCCGGTGCAGGAAAGGCTGAGCTTGTGTTTACAGGTGAGGATGGAACAGAAATTCGTGAGACCATTCATGAATTTAAGGGTCCCGGTGTAATTCAGGGTATGCACAACCTGGACGATTCCATTGAAAGCTTTGCAAGAGCTTGTTTTAATTATGCATTGGATACAAAGCAGTCTGTATGGTTTGCAACTAAGGATACTATTTCTAAGAAGTATGATCACAGATTCAAAGATATTTTCCAGGAAATCTTTGATGCAGAGTATAAAGAAAAATTTGATGCTGCAGGTATCGAGTATTTCTATACATTAATAGACGATGCTGTGGCTCGTGTTATGAAGGCTGAGGGCGGATTCATCTGGGCATGTAAGAACTATGACGGAGATGTTATGTCTGATATGGTATCAAGTGCATTTGGTTCCCTTGCCATGATGACTTCTGTATTGGTTTCTCCTTCCGGTGTATACGAGTATGAAGCAGCCCATGGTACGGTTCAAAGACATTATTATAAGCACTTAAAGGGTGAAGAGACATCTACAAACTCTGTTGCAACAATCTTTGCATGGACAGGGGCACTTCGTAAGCGTGGTGAGTTAGACCATATTCCTGAGCTTATGACCTTTGCAGATAAGTTAGAAGCAGCAACTCTTGGTACCATTGAATCAGGAAAGATGACAAAGGATTTGGCTTTAATTACTACAATCGACAATCCGACAGTTTTAAATTCTGAGAATTTCATTAAAGAGATTCGTAAGACATTAGAGGCTAGTTTGTAATATTTTAATGTAATACTCGAAATGGTTTACATAACATTGAATAAGGGGCGCAGAAATTTATTTTAAATTTCTGCGTTTTTTGTAACCTTTTTTTCCATTCCTTCGTCTAATTAGTGTACAATAAAAAGTACTCCGGAGACAGATAGAAATGAGGTGAGTTTTTGGAAAATGATATCTTAAAAAAATTGGCTGTAAAAGCAAAACGTGGAAATGCAGATGCTTATGGCCGGTTAATCGAATATTATAAGAAATATCTCTATAAAACAGCAATGTTATCCGTAAAAAATGAAGAGGTTGCCCTTGACATGGTTGGGGAGTGTATTCTAAACGGATTTCGTAAGATTCATACATTAAAACAGCCGGAATATTTTAAAACCTGGATAACCCGGATATTGTTTAATACCATATCAGATTATTATCGTAGTGAGCGTTATATGGAAGATTTGGATAACATACAGATTCCGGAACCGGAAACTATGATAACAAAGGAAGAAAAACTTGATTTGTATCAGGCCATTGATTTGTTATCGGAAAAATATAAAAAGGTTATTATTTTAAAATATTTTGATGAGTTGAAGATTCAGGATATTGCCTATGTAATGGATATTCCTGAAGGCTCTGTGAAGGCATATTTACATAGAGCGAAAGAGGATTTGAAACATTTGTTAACGGAGGTTGATATATATGAGTATGGAATTTAAAAATATAGAAGTACCGGATAAATTAGATATAGTTGTAGAACAAAGCCTAAAAAGGGTAAAGGAAGTGGAAAGAGAAAAACGTAAAAAAACTTGGATTGGCGGAGGCTGTGGGATGGCGGCAGTTCTTGCCTGCACAATCATGGTGGGAGTAGCAAACCCAAGTTTTGCTGCTGATTTACCTTTAGTTGGACATATTTTTGAAACCATGCAGGATACATTTTCCTATGGCGGTGATTATAACGGAATTGGAGAAGCATTAGAAGAAACCGGTGAAGACTCCGCTCCTGCAACGGGAGAGGAAACTGGGGAGGAGACTTCAAAATATACCCAGACCGTAGATGGTGTGACTGTAACCCTGTCTGAGGTTTATTGTAATAAACAGGCTCTTTATCTTACATTGGAAATTCATTCAGAGGAAGCCTTTCCGGATATTTATGAGCCACAGTTATTTACATCAGAGCAATACAGTTTTAATCCTACTATGCTTGGTGATGCAGTGGTATTAAATGGAGATTTGGTAGATGCAAATACCTATGCAGGACTGGTGAGGTTTGATTTAAATGATAAGAATGTAGATACATCAGAATTTGAAAAGGCTGCTATTGAGGCAAAAGAACGGGGTGAGGATTGGAACTATGATATTGATGATCCAAACTTTGAAGAACATATTAAGGTAGTGGAAATACCCGATACCTTTACACTGGATTTGACCATAGACCAAATCAGAGGAATGTTAAAGAATCCTCCGGTTCCTGATTATGGTAAAACAGATGAAGAATTAGAGCAGATGTCCGATGAGGAGTGGAATACCTTTATGACAAATTGGTATAACGAACATCCGGATTTTGAAGACAGTGAGGATGCAATCTACAATGGTCCATGGACGTTTTCTCTGGATGTTTCAGTAAACAATGATGATGCTCAAGTGATTGATTTGGCAGATAAAGCAGAAAACGGTATTGGATTTTCTAAAATTACAAAAGACCGGTTTGAAATTACAGTATATGGATTAAATTCCATGCCGGAAGATATGGGTGAATATTTCCCTGTATTGCTGGATGGGGACGGTCGTTTGATGAGTTACGGGGATGGCGGAAGTGTCAACACCGTTGCTATTAATGATAGTGATGTTTCCACAGTAGATGTATTTTTGATAGATGAAGATTTGTGGCTTAATAACTTAAAGAGTGAATGGTGGAAGACAGAAAATGGTCTTACCAATCCGGATGAGATAAAAGCCTTTAAAGAGCTTTTGCTTAAAAAATGTGCTTATCATACAGAGGTTCATTTTGAGTAAAATGATTTAGAGTTCATAATTATATATATTATATGTCAAAAAGGTTTCATAATCTCTACGTCCCTTTTGACAATGATACGTCAGTTAGCTATAATATGTTCGTATGGATAATCATATATCGATGTAAACACAAAATATAGGGGGTACATAAGAATGGGATTATTGGACCGAATGATTAGAAATGTAGCCAACGATGTATTGGGTGATGCTGTAAGACAGGTAGAAAGAAATGCATCACAGGCAATTTCCGGAAAAGTCTCTTCTGTAGTGAATGATTATACGGAGGCAGCTAAGACAAAGGTGGAAGATAAGAAGGTGGAACTTCGGGATAAAATTATAGAAGAGGCAGACAAACAGAAGCTGCCGGATATTGTTCCAAATTCTGAAGGAAGTGAGATATTAAAGTTCGGCTCTAAGACAAAAGTAAAATATCATTATATAGATGAAGAGAAGGGAATTAATACTTTTGTTGATATGATTGCAATTGGTGCCATGACATATCAGACGGAATTAAGCGGAAAATATGAAGGAAATGATGATGTTGCTTATATGCTTTCTGATGCAGTGTTTGCCGGATTGCAGGTGGCTCTTGATGAAGTGTCCCAAAAACATACGGCACCGGAGGAAGTATTCTCTAAACATGCAATTTCCATTAGCCAGAAAGCCAATACAGAGATAGAAGCAATATGTAATGAGTTTAAGATTCCAAAACGAACTCTTGTGTTTTCTGTAATTCATCCCGGGAATGGTTATGTAGCAGGAGCTTCCGATAAGCAGACAACAGGACCAAGCTGGACTTGTCCGTACTGTGGAAGTGTTACAAGTGGTAATGCCTGTTCTTCCTGTGGGGCACCCAAAACAGAATAAAATAGCTTTGCATTTATAAATGAAAACCTGTAGCTGCCTGGAATGTTCCAACAACTACAGGTTTTTTCATTTATTCGGAAAGTGCTTCCCATTGCTCGTATAATGATTCTAATTCTTCCCTTGCCTGTTCCTGCTCACCTGATATCCGGGTAAGCTTAGAAACATCGGTGGCAATATCCGGTTTTGCCATTTCTTCATCCAGTGAAGCGATAAGGGTTTCCAATTCTTCAATCCGTGCTTCGCATTTTTTAATATCGTTTTGTTTTTTTCGTTCCTTTGCCTGTTCTTCCTTTGCCTGTTTCCAGTCCTTTTTTGCTTCCGTTTCGTTTTTGACAACTGTGGTTTTTTCTTCCTGCTTTGCAGTGGATACCAATTGCTGTTCCACATAATAGTCATAGTTGCCAATGTAGGAGGTAATGCCTGTAGGTGTTAAATCCAAGATTCTTGTGGCTGTCTGGTTAATAAAATAACGGTCATGGGATACATAAAGTAAGGTACCGGTATAGTTTTTTAACGCATTTTCCAGTATTTCTTTTGACGTCACGTCCAAATGGTTGGTAGGCTCATCAAGAATTAAAAAGTTGGCATTAGATAACATCAGCTTTGCCAAACTGACACGACCTCTTTCACCACCGCTTAAATCCTTAATCTGTTTAAATACATCATCTCCGGTAAATAAAAATGCAGCTAAGACATTTCGTACTTTTGTATTGGTCATGGTAGGGTAGGCATCCTGTAACTCGTCAAAAATTGTTTTTTCAGGATGCAGCACCTGATGTTCCTGATCATAGTAGCCGATATGGACCTGTGCTCCTAAAACAATCTTTCCTCCATCCTTCGGAATCAGCTGATTGATGATTTTCAGTATGGTAGTTTTTCCTGTACCGTTATTACCAATCAGGGCAACCCGTTCCCCGCGCTTGATATCCATAGATACATTGGTAAAAATAGTATGATTACCATAAGATTTTGTAAGTCCTTCTACCAGTAATACATCATTGCCGCTTTCAATATCAGGGGTTAAGGTTAAACGCATTTCATCATTTATTTCTTGCGGTTTTTCAATCCGTTCAATTCGGTCTAACATTTTCTCCCGGCTTTCTGCCCGTTTGATTGATTTTTCCCTATTAAATTGTTTTAATTTAGCGATGACTTCTTCCTGATGCTTGATTTCTGCCTGTTGATTCATATATGCACGGTATTTGGAAAGCCGGACTTCCTCCCGTTTGGAAGCATAGTAGCTGTAATTACCGTGATAAATGGTTCCCTTTGTATTCTCGATTTCCACAACCTTCGTTACAATTTTATCAAGAAAATATCGGTCATGGGATACAATAATTACGGCACCGTCATAATTTGCCAGATAGCCCTCCAGCCAGCGGATATTATTTAAGTCTAAATGGTTTGTTGGCTCGTCCAGTAAAATGATATCCGGACGGGAGAGAAGGAGACGTCCAAGGGATACCCTTGTTTTTTGTCCACCGGATAATTCCGATACGGGACGGTTAAAATCCTCCTCCAAAAAGCCAAGCCCCTTTAGAATTCCGGTAATCATACTTTCAAAAGCATATCCATCCTGTTGTTCAAAGGTATGATTCATCCGGCTATATCGTTCTAAAGCATCTTCTAAGTCCTTGCCGGTTAAATGCTTCATGTCTACTTCTAATTGTCTGATTTGCTCCTGTAAATCTATTACATCTTGTTTGACGCTTAATAATTCCTCGTAAATGGTTTTATCATAGTAGGTGTCCTGATGCTGTGCAAGATAGCCTACGGTAATATCCTTACCGATAATTACCTGTCCTTCGTCAGCCTCTTCTTCTCCCATAATAATTTTTAGCAAGGTTGATTTGCCGGCACCATTAATACCGACAATGGCAAGCTTTTCTTTTGCTTCTATATGGAAATTAATGTTGTTAAGTATTTCATCAGCTCCATAGGCCTTTGAAATATTTTGACATGCAAGTATCATATCTTTTTTCCTATCTGTTGTATTTGATTTTACCTGTATATATAGCTATATTTCGTATATATATTCCGTTGCTGATAATTCGCTTTTATAATTATCATTTTTAATTGCCTGCTCCGGAGGGGTTACAGAGACCTTGGTGTTTGCCGGAATAGAGCTTGTAATAAATGCTCCACCTCCGATTACAGAATCATGTCCAATGTTTGTTTCTCCTCCTAATACAGATGCATTGGAATAAATTGTAACCCGGTCTCCAATGGTGGGATGACGTTTTACTCCTGCAAGATGCTGGCCGTCTCTGGTACTAAGGGCACCTAAGGTGACACCCTGATATAATTTTACATAATCCCCAATCACTGTAGTTTCACCAATAACAATACCGGTTCCGTGATCCATAAAAAAGTATTTTCCTATGGTTGCTCCGGCATTAATATCAATTCCGGTTTTGTTATGGGCATATTCTGTCATGATACGGGGAATGAATGGAACATTCTCCCTGTACAGTACATTTGCTACACGATATACATAGGTCGCATAAAAACCGGGATAGGAGAATATAATCTGTTCTTTGCTAAAGGCAGCCGGGTCTCCGTCATAACCTGCTTTCGCATCTAAAAGTAACATTTTCTGAATCTCCGGAAGAGCTGTGAAAAATTTGCAGCAGATGTTTTCGGCTTTTTCAAGAATAGCAGGATTTTCCGCGGTAATTGCTGTATCTTCCATGTATGAAAGAGCCAGTGCAATCTGTTCTTTCATTATGGTGTGCAGGGCAGATAATTTATGTCCGATATAATAATTTGCATTATTCATATTCACAGGATCGGTATTGAAATATCTTGGAAATAATACTGATTGTAATTCGTTTAGTGCATCAATAATAATCCGTCTTGCGGGTAATGGTTTGTCTGTTTTGCCCAGTAATATATCCGAGGTACAGTATACATCTTCAATCTCTTTCACTATGTTTGGTAATAATTCCTGAAAATTGGAACTCATGGTTTTGGCCTCCATTATAGATTAAGTATTATCTCATTTAAAAACAACTAGAGCTTAGTATAGCACAGAAATAAAAAAGAAGAAAGAAATATACTTTCTGTTGTGCATTTTAAATAAAAAAACGGGTAAGATTCGTTATAAATAAAAAATCTTTAAAATCTTTTATTTTATATTTGCGAAGTAGGATAGATTCATGTATAATAGTGTGAAGAGATTGGTTCGAAAGATAATTTGGAAAGAGGATTGTGATGAAGAAAGCACTTGATGTGAATAATATAAATCCATTTTTGCAGTCTACCATTAGTGTGTTTGAAACTGTAACCCAGATGAAGCTGGCAGTTGGTAAACCATCATTGGCAGATTTTTCCTTTGACAGACCTACATATACCATTACTGTAGGTATTGTTGGCCAGATGAAGGGACAGGCTGTTTTGGCGATGGATATTGACCATGCCAAAAATATTGCCAGCAAGATGATGTTTGGAATGCCTGTTGCAGAATTGGATGAGATGGCCTGCTCGGCATTGAATGAGCTTAGTAATATGATAATGGGTAATACAGCTACATTGTTTTCAACACAGGGTAAGCTTATAGATATTACACCCCCTATATCTATGCTGGGTACCAATTTGAAGGTTCAGTCAGACATAGATCCTATATGTGTTCCCTTAATTTTGGATGGTGAGACATATATTGAGCTATACATTTGTGTATATGAAGAATAGGGTGGACTTTTAATAGGTAAATAAAGGATTCAATAAGTCAATTAACGAAAGTTATTGGCTTATTCCTTTTACAAAAAATGAAGAAAGGTAAGAGAGGAAATGAGTAAAATTATTGGAAAAGGTATTACTTTTGACGATGTATTATTAGTACCGGCATATTCAGAAGTAATTCCAAATGACATCGATTTAAGAACACAGCTTACAAAGAAGATTCAATTACAGATTCCGCTTATGAGTGCCGGTATGGATACCGTAACTGAACACAGAATGGCAATTGCTATGGCAAGACAGGGTGGAATAGGTGTAATTCATAAGAATATGTCTATTCAGGAACAGGCAGAAGAGGTTGATAAGGTAAAGCGTTCTGAAAATGGTGTTATTACTGATCCATTTTCTCTGACACCGGAACATACATTAGATGATGCAGATAAATTAATGGCGAAGTTTAGAATATCCGGAGTTCCTATTTGTGAAGGAACAAAACTGGTTGGTATTATTACAAATCGTGACCTTAAGTTTGAAACAGATTATTCTAAAAAGATTAAAGAATCTATGACTTCTGAAGGCCTTATTACTGCAAAGGAAGGAATTACCTTAGAGGAAGCGAAGAAGATATTGGCAAAGGCCCGTAAGGAGAAGCTTCCGATTGTTGATGATGATTATAATCTTAAGGGATTAATTACAATAAAGGATATTGAGAAGACTATCAAATATCCTCATGCAGCAAAGGATTCCCAGGGAAGACTTCTTTGTGCAGCTGCAGTAGGTGTTACACCTGATATTACAGACCGTGTAGATGAATTGGTTCGTTCTAAGGTAGATGCCATTGTTATTGATACTGCCCATGGCCATTCTGCAAATGTATTAAAGACATTTGGATTGATTCGTGAGAAATATCCGGATCTTCAGGTTATTGCAGGTAATGTTGCAACCAGAAGTGGTACGGAGGCAATGATAAAAATGGGAGTTGATGCAGTTAAGATTGGTATCGGTCCCGGTTCCATTTGTACAACCCGTGTTGTTGCAGGTATTGGTGTTCCGCAGATTACTGCCATTATGGAAGCTTACGATATTGCTAAGGAGTATGGCATTCCGGTTATTGCTGATGGCGGTATCAAGTATTCGGGTGACATTACGAAAGCACTTGCTGCCGGCGGTAATGTATGTATGATGGGTAGTCTTTTTGCAGGAACTGATGAGGCTCCCGGCGAATTTGAATTATATCAGGGTCGTAAGTATAAAGTATATCGTGGTATGGGTTCTATTGCAGCTATGGAAAACGGAAGTAAGGATCGTTATTTCCAGGCAAATGCTAAGAAACTTGTGCCTGAGGGTGTTGAAGGCCGTGTTGCATATAAGGGAAGTATTGAAGATACTGTATTCCAGTTACTTGGAGGATTACGTTCCGGTATGGGATATTGTGGAGCGAAAACTATTGAGGAGCTGCATGAAAAAGCACAGTTTGTTGAGATTTCTGCTGCATCCCTTAAAGAGAGTCATCCTCATGATATTCAGATTACAAAGGAAGCACCTAACTATTCAGTGGAATAATTACAAATATTTTCCGGTATGAATATGGCGGAATTCTTTAAAATGATATAACCTGTGAAATTCATGGTTCTGCTTATTATAGGTAGAATATAAGAGTTTTGCAGGTTTTTTCTGTTTAAAACTTCCATTATTGGGGATTCTTATATTATAACTTAGTTAATATTGAAACTGAGTTTTTAATTGGGAATATGCGAAACGTATTTTATGAAAAAGAGTTTCGCAATTATCTACTGCATTTTAATAATAGAAGGAGACAATTTATGGGAGTTCAGTTTTGTGAGAGTAAAACAAAGGAAAATTTGATGAAGGCATTTGCCGGAGAATCTCAGGCAAGAAACAGATATACGTTGGCGGCCCAAAAGGCACATGAACAGAATTTACAGGTTTTAGAGGAGGTTTTCAAATATACGGCGGATCAGGAAATGGCACACGCAAAAGTTTTTTATGAATTTTTGACGGAATGTTCAGGAGAAAATATAGAAATTACAGGAACTTATCCCGTTGATATTAGTGAATCATTAGCCGAATTGCTTGAAATGGCTGAGCATAATGAAAACGAAGAGCATGATAAGGTATATAAAGAGTTTGAAGAGGTGGCAAAGGAAGAAGGCTTTGATGAGATTGCAAGAAAGTTTTCCCTGATTGCAAAGGTTGAACAGATGCATGCAAATAGGTTTGGAGAATTTAAAAGGTGGATGGAAAACAATGAGCTGTTTATTTCTCAGGTTTCCACAACGTGGATGTGTTTGAATTGTGGTCATACCTTTGAAGCAAAAGAGACACCGAAAATATGTCCTTTATGTGGTGAGGATCAGGGATATTTTGTGAGAGTATATTTAGCACCTTATTCAAAATGATAAAAGGTATGGTTGGAATTATTTGAAGGTTATGATATAATCGTGGATATTATGATAAAGAGGGTTTGAGACTCACATGGGTAGACGTAAGAGAAATAAAAGAGATAAATATGGAATATATGAGATTCCCAATTATCAGAAAAAACGTATCGTTAAAAAGAAAAAGAAATTAACACCGGCGAATATTGTAAAATTGTTATGTATAATTTTCGCAATCATTATACTGACATATGTGATATCCTTTGGCGTGAAGTATAGTATGAGAAGTAAAGCACTGTCTCTTTATAAGGAAGGGGATTATAAGGGCGCAATTGATTTATTTGAAGAAGCGCTTAAGCCTACCCTTCCGTTGATGGAGGGATTTGACAATGATGTACGCTTTTATTTGGCAGACTGTTATGTGAATGAAGGCAAGTATGGATATGCCTGTGCCGAATATAGTAAAATTCTTGTTTGGAATGATAATAAGGATATAGAAGGACTTTCCCAATTGCAGGACATTGCTTATGGCTTACAATTATATGAATGGAAGGATTACAGAGGGGCATTGCCAATTCTTTTGAAGGCTTATGAATCAGGTTATGGAGAATTGGTATTATATGTAGGAAGCTGTTATGGACAAACAGGAGATACTGCAAATATGCAGCTTTACTATGATGTATTTTTACAAAAAAATGAAATGAACAGTTTTATGTATGCCCAGTATGCAGCCATTGCCTTAGATCAGGATAAACTGGATGAGGCTTATGGTTATATACAGGCCGGATTACAATTGGAGGACCAGACAAGCATTAAGGAACTGCTTTTTGATGAAATTGTTTATTACGAAAGAATAAATGACTATAATACAGCCTTTGAAAAAGCAAAAGCATTTGTAGAAGCTTATCCAAATGATGTAGATGGAAAAAATGAATATGATTTGCTCTATACAAGAAAAACAAATTAATTATTATGTTCGTATATATTTTATAATACGTATCATATATAATTACTGTTTCGCAATTGCTTGTTATGGAATAATTGAAGTGAGGAAATAATATGTCACAATTACATGAGAATGGGAATAAAAGCGAAAAAGTAATTCTGGTGGCGGTTCATGAGGGATTGGAAAGGTCCGGGAAGGCTTCTTTGGAAGAACTTAAGGAACTTGTGAAGACTGCCGGCGGGACAACAGTTGGCGTATTAGAACAAAATTTAAAATATATTCATCCCGGAACTTATTTAG
>JBJENX010000185.1:0-7153 GCA_051880415.1 Lachnospiraceae bacterium
GAAGAAAACGAGGAGAACTTAAAAGCAAGATATCATATTATTCTGAAACAGTGTGATGAAGCATATAAACGATTGGAAGAAGCAAAAGCCACTGTCGATTATATGGAACACAAGGTCAAACACTATGAAGATATCCTTGCTGGGCTTGTTCCAGATGACAGCAATCCGAAAAACTGGACGAAAGGCTCACGCCCTGAACCACACTGATTTTTCTTAGTATTATCCTGCGATTCATTTTATCTGTATCATTTTAAATATTGAAGCATTTTCCACCTCTGCCCTGATTTGTCTACTGACAAATCCATGTATACTAACTCTATACTATGTTCAATTTAGAAATAATGCGAAGGGTAAATTTATGCTGAAACAGATAAATACCGAAAATGCACATCTTCTTCCCAGATTTTTCAAGGAGCGTTCTGATATAATCCGGGCATACTTTATGGAGTTGAAAACTGAAAATCTACTCCAGAATTTCTATCTTGAAGCCTGCGTGCGTACAGACCGGGATATTTCAGAAATGCACTTGGACTGGGAGTCACCCACCTGTCAGTTGAGAGGACAATGGGAACTTGTTTAATGAAAAAATGACAGAAAGAATTGCGAATTGAATTCCCCTAGGATCTGGATTGTAAATTAACAAAATGATATGATATAATTTGTCATGCGATGTTTTACGGAAATTTTAATATATCCACTATATAGCTGTTATAGGGAGCGATAAGTTCGATGGAGGTGAAAGCATGTTTAGCTATGAAGTACTACAGACATTCAATGACCTTGAAATGGTAATATACCAGTATATAAACGAGCATAAGCATGAAGTAAAGTATATGACAATTAGGGAGCTTGCAGAGGCTGCTCATGTTTCTACATCTGCGATTATGAGATTCTGCAAGAAAAACGGTTGCGATGGATATTCTGAATTTCGCACGAAATTTAAAATGTATCTATCCCAAGAACGTAAAAAACAGCCAAAGAATGGCATTGATGAAATAACTAATTTTTTTCAAAATGTATCAAATCCAGTGTTTGAAAAAAGACTCTCCGCAGCTGCAAATGTAATCAGTTATTCGAAACAGCTGATTTTTATAGGAATAGGTACATCTGGATGTCTTGCTAAATATGGGGCAAGATATTTTTCGAATTTGGACAAATTCAGTCTTCACATAGAAGATCCCTATTTTCCTGTGGGGAAAGAATTTGAAAATGCTGTTGTGATTGCTCTATCTGTTTCGGGTGAAACACCAGAAACAATAAATCTTGCTGAGAAATTAAAATTTAATGGCTGCAAGCTTGTGAGTATTACCAATAGAAGTGATTGTTCGCTGGCGAAGATGTCAGATTATAATATTCCCTACTATGTAACAGAATGTTCGACACACAATGAGTATAATATAACTACTCAGGTGCCGGTAATATACCTTCTGGAAACACTTGGAAAGATGATTTCCTGAAACAAGGTGTTTCTGAACTGAAACATTTTTCTTTCACATGCATATGTTCCCGAATACCTGAAACATATAGACTTCCTTCAAAAGATGGAGCATAATAGAATTACAAGGCAGAACAGAAATATAATCTGATGCTGCCATAGTTATGAGAACGTTCGTGCCGGCAATTTCGTTCTCCAATCATTCTATTTTGAAGGAGGTATTTATATGGCTATTGATTATAAAAAAACAGCTGAATTGCTTGTGAAAGAGCTTGGTGGGGACAATAATATTGTGAATGTAGCACATTGTGCAACACGTCTGCGTTTTGTGTTGAAAGACGACTCTATTGTGGATAAAGATAAGGTGATGAAAATTCCCGGGGTTATTACAGCAGTGCAGGCAGGTGGACAATTTCAGGTGGTAATCGGAAATCACGTTCGAGATGCATATGAATTTGTAATGGAACTTGTTCATGTTGATGAAAATGTAGCAGAAGTTCCTAAGCAGAAGGTTAGCTTACTAAACAGAATAATTGATGTTATTTCAAGTATCTTTGCTCCGTTTCTTTACACACTTGCAGCCTGTGGTATTTTACAAGGTATTCTCGGTGTTCTTGTGGCTTTGGGTGCAATTAATACGGACGGTGGAACTTATCAGATTTTGAATTTTACATCTTGGACAGCATTCACGTTTCTTCCTGTTCTGATTTCTATAACAGCAGCCAAGAAATTCGGTATGAATACCTATATTGCAGTGGTAATTGCGTGTGCTCTTGTGAGTCCGGATTATATTGCTATGGTTAATGCGGGAGAAAGTATTTCTTTTCTTGGAATACCCGTACAACTTTTAAGTTATACTTCCAGTGTTATACCGATTATTTTTGCCATCTGGGGAGCTTCTTATATTCAGAAGTTCTTTGATAAGGTACTGCCATTGGTGATTCGAAATCTTTTTTCTGCGATGCTTACAATAGCAATTACAGTACCGCTCACACTCCTTGTGATTGGACCAGTTGGAAATGCCATAGGTGGTGTGATAGGTGATGTGTATAATTTCCTATATGGATTAAGTCCGATTATTGCAGGTATTATTGTTGGTGGATTATGGGAGGTTTTAGTTATTTTTGGTGTACACTGGGGAATTACTCCTGTAACGGTCGGTAATTATGCTAATCTTGGATATGATACATTTACCGGACTTCAGGCTTCTGCTGTATTTTCACAGGCAGGTGCAACGCTTGGTGTTTTTCTCAAAACAAAAAATAAGGAGTTGAAACAAGTTTCGGCATCCGCGGCGGTTACAGGACTTTTTGGAATTACAGAGCCTGCAATCTATGGTGTCAATCTTCGATATAAAAAACCTATGATATGCGGATGTATTGCCGGTGCTGTGGGCGGTGCGATAGGAGGTGCATTTAATGCCGTTTCTTGGGGGTATAATATGCCTGGAATAGCAACAATACCTGCCTACTTCAAGGAAGGTCATTCAACACAGTTTATTGGCTTCTTGATTTCCATTCTTGTTTCATTTATTTTCGGTGCAGTTCTTACGTATATTGTTGGCTTTAAGGATGAACAGGGGGAAGAAAGTTCAGACAAGTCCGCTGATAATAATGCAGGAATTGAAAATACTGAAAATGGAAACTGCAAAACAACATTATTTGCACCGGTAAGCGGAAAAGTCATTTCTGTTTCGGATGTTAATGATGAAGTTTTTTCAAGCAATACGCTAGGAAAAGGCGTGGGTATCATTCCGGATGACGGAAAGCTTTATGCTCCTTATGATTGCGAAATAGAGGTGGTGTCAGATACAGGACACGCTTTGGGACTTAGGAATGATAAGGGAACAGCATTACTTATCCATGTGGGAATTGATACTGTTCAGCTTAATGGCAATGGTTTTACAGTTTGTGTTAAGGAAAGCCAGCACGTGAAAAAAGGAGATTTACTTCTTGAATTTAACAAAAAGTTTATTACAGAATCAGGATTTGATCCTGTTGTAATATGTATCGTTACAGAGCTTGAAGATGAACAGGATATGGAATGTGTTATTACGGATCATATTGATGCAGGTCAGCCTATAATGTTTGTTGATATGGAGGTGGGGTCAGATGAGTAAGCTTTCTGAAAATTTCCTCTGGGGTGGTGCTGTTGCAGCACATCAGGTAGAAGGAGCATGGAATGAGGACGGAAAAGGTATAAGCGTTGTTGATGTACTTACCGCAGGGGCTCATGGCGTTGACAGGCGTATTACAGATACAGTTCTTTCTAATGAGTATTATCCTAATCATGAGGCAATTGACTTCTATCATCATTACAAGGAGGATATAAAACTTTTTGCTGAAATGGGCTTCAAATGTTTTCGTACTTCGATTGCATGGACCAGAATATTTCCTAACGGGGATGAGGAAGAGCCAAATGAAGCAGGTTTGGAGTTTTATGATAGACTTTTTGATGAACTTTTAAAGTACGATATAGAACCTGTTATCACGCTTTCGCATTTTGAAATGCCATATAATCTTGTGAAAAAATATGGCGGCTGGAAAAATCGCAGACTAATTGACTTTTTTGTAAAGTATGCTCTTATCGTTATGGAACGATATAAGAACAAAGTCAAGTATTGGATGACATTTAACGAAATTAACAATCAGAAGAATTACAGTTACCCTTTGTTTGGCTATACCTGTTCCGGAGTGATTTTTGGAAATGAAGAGAAGCCTGAAGAATGTATGTATCAGACAGTTCATCATCAACTTGTGGCAAGTGCTATTATTGTAAAAAAAGGTCATGAAATAAATCCACAGTTTAAAATTGGGTGTATGATAGCCTGCGTGCCGATTTATCCTTATTCCTGCAATCCGGAAGACATGATGTATTCCGTTGAGGCAATGCATGACCGTTTCTTATTTGGTGATGTTCATGTAAGAGGTGAATATCCGTCCTATATCTATCGGGAATGGGAACGAAAGGACTATCATATTGAAATAACGGACGAAGATAAGGAAATTCTTAAAAGTGGTACCGTTGATTATATCGGTCTCAGTTATTATATGACAAATGCAGTCAAGGCAGGAGCAGAGGTGGACGGAAATGGAGTTGACGGATTTCCGGGAAGTGTTCCAAATCCCTATGTTAAAAAGAGTGATTGGGGCTGGCAAATTGATCCGGTTGGACTTCGGTATGCTCTTAATATTCTGTATGAACGTTACGGAAAACCATTGTTTATCGTCGAAAACGGTTTTGGTGCCATTGACAAAGTCGAAAAAGACGGAACGATTCTGGATGATTATAGAATAGAGTATTTGCAAGCACATATAGAACAGATGAAAAGAGCGGTTATTGATGACGGGGTTGACCTTATTGGATATACTCCATGGGGCTGCATTGACTGTGTATCCTTTACTACGGGCGAAATGAAAAAACGCTACGGTTTTATCTATGTGGATAGGGATAACAACGGCAAGGGAACTTTTATAAGAAGTCGTAAAAAATCATTTGAATGGTATAAAAAAGTAATAGAAACCAACGGCGAAATATTATAAAGGAGGAGATTATTATGAAATCTTTCAATTATACAATTAAGGACGAGGTAGGTATCCATGCTAGACCTGCAGGTTTACTTTCAAAAAAGGCAAAGGAATTCAAGAGCGAGATAACCGTTAGTAAGAATGGTAAAATCGTAAATGTGACAAAACTTATGGCGGTTATGAGTATGGGAATTAAGTGTGGTGATGAGATAGAGATTACGGTAAACGGTGAAGATGAAAACACTGCTTGTGATGAAATCAAAAAATTCTTTGAGGAAAATCTCTGATAAATTCTTTAGGAGGTTGATGATATGAAGAAGTATATTGGCAAAGGTGTTTATGGTGCTATTGCGATTGGTAAAATCTCTGTTTTTAAAAAGAAAATTTCCACTTTAACCAGAACGCATATTGATGATGCAAGGGCTGAAATGAAAAGGATTGAAGCAGCGAAAGCTGCTTCTGCCTTACAACTTAAGAACATTTATGAAAAGGCGGTTAAGGAAGTTGGTGAAACCAACGCACAGATTTTTGAAGTTCACCTCATGATGCTTGAGGATGAAGATTATAATGAATCGATTGAAAATATTATAGAAACTCAGAAGGTAAATGCGGAATATGCTGTTGCGGTAACTGCTGATAATTTTGCAGATATGTTTTCTTCCATGGACGATTCCTATATGCAGGCAAGAGCTTCTGATGTAAAGGATATTTCAAACAGGATTATTGATAATCTTATGGGTGCGTCTGAAAATAACTCAGAAGCTATCGATAATATGATTGTATGTGCAGATGACCTGGCACCAAGCGAAACTGTTTCTCTTGATAAAGAAAAGGTACTTGCATTTGTGACTGAACAGGGTTCATCAAACTCTCATACTGCAATCCTTGCAAGAAATATGAATATTCCCGCTGTTATTGGTATAGGAAAGGAATTTCTTTCGGAAATAAATGACGGTGATATTGCTGTTGTAGATGGTTTCACAGGTGAAGTATATGTAAATCCTGATAGTGAAACATTTGGATCTTATGTTTCAAAGCAAAAAGCTGATATTGAAAAGAAGCAACTTTTACAGCAACTTAAAGGAAAAGAAAACATTACCAAGGATGGTAAAAAAATAAATATTTATGCAAATATCAGTGGCGTTGATAATATAGGTGCAGTTCTTCTTAATGACGCAGGTGGAATTGGACTTTTCAGAAGCGAGTTTCTTTACCTTGAAAATTCTGATTTTCCAACGGAAGAGCAGCAACTTTCGGTATATAAACGTGTACTTGAAAGTATGGCAGGCAAGAAGGTCATTGTTAGAACGCTTGATATCGGTGCTGATAAGCAGGTGGATTATTTTGATATGCCAAAGGAGGATAATCCTGCACTTGGTTGTCGTGCTATAAGAATTTGTCTTAAGCGTCCGGAAATATTTAAAACTCAGCTCAGAGCCTTATATAGAGCATCATTTTATGGAAATCTAGGTATCATGTTTCCTATGATAACGAGTGTATCAGAGCTGACAAGAATTCTTGCAGTTTGCGATGAAGTAAAGAAAGAACTAAGCGAACAGGGGATTGCATATTCAGATAAAATTGAAATTGGTATCATGATAGAAACGCCGGCTGCTGCAATTATCAGTGACCGCCTTGCTCCTATGGTAGATTTTTTCAGCGTGGGTACAAACGACCTTATACAATATACACTTGCTTGCGACAGGCAGAACCCATTAATTGAAGAGTTTGTTGATACTCACCATGAAGCGGTTCTGCGTCTTATTGAAATAAGTGCAGAAAATGCACATAAAAACGGTGCATGGATAGGCATATGTGGCGAACTTGCAGCAGATACAACACTTACTGAAACATTCCTTCGAATGGGAATTGATGAACTTTCCGTTTCTCCTGCATACGTCCTCAAACTAAGAGATACTGTAAGAAACACAAAAATTGCAAATTAATTTCCATAGTATATCCGAAGAAAACATTTACAAGAGAAGGACTAATAGAGAGTGTATTTGAACCAGGATTTGTTGTATGAAGTTGCAAAGATCGTAAGAAGGAGTAACGTAGGATTGTTTGGGGCAATTTTGCATGGGTCGCATTGCCCCAAACGTTACTGTCTACGCATGTGTGAATAGTAACTAAAATGTAAGTAAGAACAAAGACGATTTTCCGCTGGCAATAACGAAGCGATCAAAAATCC
>JBJENX010000186.1:0-34300 GCA_051880415.1 Lachnospiraceae bacterium
CTCTTTTTACGAGAAAAGCCCGCGACGAATGTCGCGGACTTTGTCTACAGTCTGATATAATGTATATTACATTATTTATTTTTATCATTCTTATATCTGTTTTAATATATTCACAGGTTGCAAATGCAAGAGAGACCGTTACATATGAAAAAACATTTATTACAATCGAAATAGAAGAAGGACAGACATTATTATCAATTGCTGACACATATGCTAAACCGGGACAGAATCCGGATGAATATATTGCAGAAGTGAAATCTATGAATAACCTCAAGAACTCTGTTATTCACACCGGATGTTATCTAATTGTACCATCATATATTGAATGTAATTAGATAATTATATTTCTTTATTTTCATAATAGGTTTGCATTAATACCTTGACTTTCCAATTTTGATGTGGCATAATCTGTTTATTCTAATTTTCTTACGTGACATCTTGGAAAGGACAAGGTGTTATGTTTTATATTTCTTTTTTATTACCAGTATTATTATTTTTAAATAACAAAAAGCTTCAAAGAATTTTGGCATCATTGATAATTTGTGTGATTGTAGTATGCCAGTTTTCAAACGTTAAGGCTGCAATTTATGAAAATGATGAAGATGCAGCAAAATCACTGCCGTATATATATACATTTGATAATTGTAATATATACGACGAAGCCTCCAGAAGTCACATTATAGATAATCCATTTTTAGTAAAAGCAATATATTATGCTTATGGTTCAATGGGCTTTTGTAATAATTATTCTATCTTTGAAGAATTCTATTTCAATCATAAATGTACCACAGAAGAAAATAAATTATTACTAACCAATAATTTATTAACCAATATTTATTTAGATTCATATAATGAGCAGGTAACGGATTATATTCATATATTAGATACACTTCCGGAACCTGATACAGATTTTACTGCATTATATCTTTATGATGCAAATGATAAATTAATCGGATTTTCCTATGAGATGAATTCTACCATAGAGAATCAGAATTTATATAATAACAACAATGGAGCTCTCATTTTATCTGAAGAAGAGGATACAGATATTTTAGGAACTTCTAATGGCGTATACTACAATGGGCACCCTGCAATTCAATCATTCACCCATATAAATGGTGCTGAATACGGATTACCTGATACCTCTATTCCAGCTAACTGGTTTAATGCATCAACGGATAATCAAATTGAGATTGCAAAGGTTAAATTCTCATATACCTATGTAGGGAACAGTTCTGCTACAGGGGTTACCTTTGGTGGTGCCAATGCTGTTGTTACAAGTATTGTGAATGGTGCTTATGCTACAAACAGTTTAATTGGTAAACAGATATCTTTATTTCATTGTATGACAGGAAGCTCAGATTCTGCCCCTTATGATAAAAATGATTCTGACACTGACAGCAGCTTATATATAGCAAAAAACAGTGATAATGTCTGCTACATGCATTTTTATGTCCGTAGTGTAGATACAACAAACCATAAAGTATACATTGAAATCAGAACCGATTATATCGATGCGGATTATAACAGACATAATACTTCCGTTCAGGCAGTTGCAGGAGGTGTCTGGTATTCTTATACATCTGATTCATATATTACAATGCAAAAAAGTGGAATTGCGAATTATATTCAAGAACAGATTATACTGAATGATATTAATTTACAAAACTTTTCATTATCAGGAATACAATATGGAATATACAAAACATCAAATAAAAATACTCCCATTGCAACCATAACATTTGATGATACCGGATGTCCTAATCCACAAATTATTAAACTGGATGCAAACACTGATTATTATTATCACGAAATATGCGGAAACCAGTATTATAAAGGAGATAATGGGTATTACTTATTTAATTCCGGAGAATATAAAATCAATTCCATTGATTCTGCACAAAAAATTAATGTAACAGATTCCATTAAGCCCTATTCATTATATTTTAAAAAGACGTCGGGCATTGATTCTGTATCCAAAGATAATTCCATGTATAATTTGGAAGGTGCCTATTATTCGCTTTTTAACAAAGATAATAATCCTGCTAATTTTATTGTAGGTTACGAAGCCGGTAATGGTGATAACAATTACCTCGTACCCATTCTGCTTAATACAGAAAACCACCCTTTTATAACAGATAAAGATGGTAATTTAACTGTTTCTTTTGAATATTCTGGTAATGCTGCAAATATTACGGATTATTATAAACATGTTGTACAACAAAATAATACATATACATTAACATTTACCGAAGATAGTCCTTTACAGTTGTTTTATGGAGAATATTACATGAAAGAGGTCTCATCTCCCAAAGGCTTTGTCATCGATACAATGTGCATGAATAACGGACATAAGATTACGCTGGATAATCCTGATATAACTTACAGGCTTGTCTGTTATGATAATCCGCTATATCATCATTTAACCCTTCGTATAAACAAAACGGACATGGAAGATGATAGTAACATTTCCAAAGGCAATGGTTCCTTAGAAAACGCTGTTTTTGAGTTCCGGTATTACGACGGATTATATAATAAAGAACAAATAGAATCCTTAAAGCCAACGAAAACATGGTATTTCTCCACTAATGAAGATGGCATTATTGATTTTCAAACAGGAAAATTATCCTCAAAACACCAATCTGATTCCTTTTATACATATAATAATAAGCGGGTACTTCCTTTAGGCACAGTTACCATTCGGGAGGTAGCTCCTCCAAAAGGATATTTGAATGTAAATGACAAAAATGCTCCCGGAAAAATTATTATAAATGATAAAGTCTATCCGGATAATGAAGAAATCCTTATACAAATAAAAAGTAATACATCAAAAACTGCTACAGATATATATATCAATAATAATATAAACACCGACCCTGAATTAAAAATTAATGTTTCAGACAATATTATAAGAGGAGATTTATCCTTTATTAAAACAAACTATAAAACAGGCCGGCCCATGAAAAACATTGCTTTTTTAATCACATCAAACACAACAGGGGAACAACATATCATCGTAACAGACGATAATGGATATGCAACAACCAGGTCTAACAGCACCATGTGTATTCATGGCGAAACAATAACAATGTTACACACTAAAAATACAAACAAAAATGATATCTACATAGATGATTTACACAATCCCGATATCGTAAATAATTCAATTACTTCCAGTGGAATCTGGTTTTATGGAACAAATAATCCGTCAAATTGGAATCCGGATACAATAGATGACCAGGCCGGTGCTCTTCCTTACGATTCCTATTCTATATCAGAAATATTTAGTTGCGGAAATGAAACCACCCAATTAGTAATAGATGATGATTATGTATTTGATATAAAAGAAAACGGAGAATCCATTACACTAGCCATTTCAGATATGCCAACCCCGGTTATTTCCACATCATCATATGATAGTATATTTAAAGATCACTATTCACTACCGGGAAAAGATACAACCATTATAGATTCTATTTCATATAATTATTTAAGATATAATAAGGATTATACAATAAAAGGAATATTAGTTGCCAGAAAAGACTGCAAAACAAAAGACGGACACGTATATCATGCAGGAGAGCCAATTATGGATGGGACAGGAGAGTATGTGCGTAATAACGTATCATTTAAAACATCCTCAAATGATAATTCTGTATATTATGCCAATGCTTCCGGAAAGGTTAATTTAATCTATAATTTTGATTCTTCTAATCTTCAGGGAATCAATGGCGTATGGCAAACCTTTTTATGTGAAGGAATTGACCAATCTTTAATCGAGGTTGAGAATGGTAAAATCAACAAGGAAAAATCCAATGTTTTATCCTATGAGATTTTAAATAATAAACAATTTATAGAAGATGTTGATTTATCTAATGAAAATGAATTTGTTTCATTTATGTCAATAGAAACAGATGCATGGACATCGGATTACACCATTAATGTAGATAAGGTTTCAGCAAAAACTGTTATTACAGATACCATATATTTGTCAAATCTAATTGAGAACAACGAATATAAAATCAAATCCACCCTGGTAGATGGTGATACAGGTGAAATTATTAACGGAATTGACGGAAACCCTTGCACAAAA
This sequence comes from Lachnospiraceae bacterium, assembly GCA_051880415.1. Lineage (GTDB taxonomy): Bacteria > Bacillota > Clostridia > Lachnospirales > Lachnospiraceae > CAG-590. The sequence goes on from JBJENX010000186.1 coordinate 4,094, forward strand.
ATAACAAATAATATTGTATACAAGGAAGATCCTGCAACAAATTCTATGAAAATAGATATTAATTTACCCGCTTTTGACAGTAGTACCTACCTGGGCAAACATGTTGTTGTCTACGAAGATCTCCTTTGGAATAACAAAGTATATGTGAAGGATGATGACCTATATAATCAACGTCAATCTGTATATTTTCCCTGCATTATAAAAACCTATGCACATAATGCAGATGGCAGTAAAACGATACCAATAAAAGATACCATACACATTGTTGATACCGTTACATATAAAGGGCTTGCACCAAATCATGAGTATACAGTGAGAGGCACGCTGCATTATAAAGACACCCAGGGTAAGGAACAAACCTTATATAATATATATAATGAACCGGTGGAAGCAATCACAACATTTACACCGGATACGTCCGATGGTGAGATAAATGTATATTTTGATATAAAAACTGATGAGATTAAAACAAATGAAAATGTAGTTTTACCAAATGAAATTGTGGTATTTGAAGAGTTACGCTATAACAATCTGTTAATCTATACCCATGCAGATATTAATGATACAGATCAGACTGTTTTATTACCTACCTTAGAAACATCCCTTGTAAACAGTTTGTCAAATTATCAATTTGTTGATTCCTATAATAAAGAATTATCTATTACAGATCATGTAAAATATACCAATTTAAATGTTGGAGATACCTATACTATAGTTGGAAAACTTATGAATAAAAAAACAAATAAGCCATTGGTTGAAAATGGAAGAGAAGTGACAGGTACTAAAACATTTACAGCCCAGGAAAGCTCCGGAACTGTAGATGTGAACTTTACATTTAATGGTGATCTTATGTCTGATTTGTTTTGTAAGGATCAAAAAGAGGTAAATGCCCAAATTGTGGCATATGAGTATTTATATAGCGAATTTGACCACGATCAGGCAATTATAGATAATACATTGGAAAACTATACGGATATTTATAAAGACGTTTCTTTATGGAGCGTTCATGCAGATATAAACAATACAGCCCAAACCATAACAAAGGTGGAAGGAACAACACATCTGCGAAACGCTAATAATAGTGAACAATATCTTACCAGAAATAATACAATATTATTGGAGGATACAATAGATTATCAAAACATCCTTCCCGGCAGAGAATATATAGCCACCGGAACATTATATAATGGAACTACCGGAGAAGCGATAAAAGATAAAAATAATAATATAGTAACAAGTGCGGTTAAATTTGTTGCAAAAGAACCGGATGGAAATGTAAAAGTAAAATTCAATGTTAATTACAATGATATTCCCAATATGAATGATATTGATTGTATAACTGCATTTGAAGAATTAAAGGATTTATCCACAAATCAAATTATATTTGAACACAAAGACATAAAGGACAAGAATCAAACAGTCTATTTCCCGGATATTAAAACAGAAGCCCTTTGTATGGCAACCAATTCACATAGCGGAACATTAAAAAAAGAAACTACAATAAGAGATACGATATATTATGATAATTTAATTGCAGGAAAGGAATATGCCATAAAAGGAAAACTATATGATAAAAGCAGCAATAAACCACTTTTATATAACGATAAGGAAATCATTTCTGAAGTAACATTTATTCCTGAAAAAAGTAAGGGTACTGTTGGTGTTGATTTTAATTTTGATTCTACATATCTTTCCAACAAAGATATTGTATGTTTTGAAGAAATATATATAAATGATAACTTAATAGGTTCTCATTGTGATATAAATGATGATAATCAAACAATCAGTTTCCCTCCGGAAGATAATCCGCCTAAAAAAACAGGAGATATGCATATAATTAACCGGATAATTTCCCTAATGATTTTTTCTGTATTTTCATTTGTTATTATCTATGCATATAAAAGAAGATTCAAATCAGACTTAATACGAAGGAGGTTCCATGAAAAAAATCGTAAATAAACTCATATTAATTCCAATAATCCTTATTTGTGTTGTTTTCTTCGTATTTATGACTTCTTACAAAAATAACGTAAGAAACAGTCATAAGACAACAAATATACAAACAAAAAAGGATATTGCAGAAAATACAACAAATAAAAAAACAAAGAACAGTCGTTCGATAGAGGTAATACCGGCACAGGACTCAGAAAATGCAATGTTAACAGATTCTATGAGTATGTATACAATATTAATTAATGATATACCTGATTTTGAAAGAATATACGGATGTTCATCATTAATTGAATATTATTCAGCAAAGAAAAATATTATTATAAATTATCATTTATATGAAGGAATTACGGAAAATCATATAAATAACTACACAACAAACTATTTAAATAATAATATGTATGAAAACAAAATCTTGAATAAAGAAGAATTTCAAACGAAAGATACTTTGACAAATATAGAATATTCAGGACTGAATGTGGAATATGAAAACAATGAAGAACAATACAGAGAAATTATTCTAAATCATAAAATGGATGATAACATTATTTTATCTGTAGAAATTATTGAAAAGAAAGAATCCACAAATTACGAAAAGAAACCAAATGAATATTTATATTTGTTACAACCGGATGTAGTAAATATTATATATGATAATAACAGATAAATATGAAAAATAGCATTGATTAAGAAGATAAGCCGGATGTGTGCCCCGGCTTATCTTTTAAATTGACAAATAAAGTAAATAGTAGTAATATATTACTTGTAAAATCCAACTATTCGCAAAACCATAGTTTAACGAAAATATATGTTATTTTTTAAGGAGGACTCTATGGCATACAAAAATTACCATGAACAACAGGAAATCAAAAATATCATACTTATGAGAAATATTCTAAAGGATATGCCTGATTATATGACAACCTTTTTCCGTTCAATCGAATACAGTAAAGCTCCAAGAACAAGACTTGGTTATGCCAGGGATTTAAAATCATTTTACGAATATCTTTGTGATACAAATCCTGTATTAAAAGGAAAAACACCAAAGGATATTTCTATTGATATTATTAATCAATTGGAATCCGAAGATATTGAAGAATATCTGGATTATTTAAAGGTATATGAAAAGGACGGCCGACAATATACCAATGGAGAACGTGCAATTAAACGTAAACTTACTTCTCTTCGTGTTTTTATGGGTTATTTATATAAAAACAAAAAAATAAATGGTAATCCCGCATTAATTGTAGAAACTCCCAAAATACATGAAAAAGCCATTATACGAATGGATCCTAATGAAGTTGCTCAATTTTTAGATAATGTAGAATATGGTAATAAATTAACCCAAAAACAACAGGTATATCATGAAAAAACAAAAATTCGAGATTTAGCAATTATGACCCTCATGTTAGGAACCGGTATACGAGTTTCTGAATGTGTTGGTTTAGATATTAATGACGTTGATTTTGACAATGACAGAATCAAGGTTGTACGTAAAGGTGGTTACGAAGCATATGTATATTTCGGTGAAGAGGCTCGCGATGCATTAATGGAATACATAAGCCAAAGAAAAAATATTATAGCTGCAGACGGCCATGAACAAGCCTTATTTTTAAGTTCTCAACGAAGAAGAATATCTGTTCGTTCAGTAGAAAACATGGTTAAAAAATATGCAACCATTACAACACCATTAAAAAAAATCACTCCTCATAAATTAAGAAGTACCTACGGTACCTCCTTATATCAGCAAACCTCTGATATATATCTGGTAGCTGATGTCTTAGGTCATAAAGATGTAAATACAACAAAAAAACATTATGCCGACATTGACGAGTGGCAACGTATGAAAGCTAAGGATGCCGTTACATTAAGAGAAAAAATGCCACCAAAAGACAAATAATTATATAATTAATGGGAAAGCTTAGACAACAGTTCCTTAAAGTAATCCGGCAATTCCGAATCAAATTCCATATATTCTTTTGTATCCGGATGAATAAAACCAAGCACTTTGGCATGCAGGGTCTGACCTTCTAACCCTTTTATTTTTGGATTTTTAGGACCATAAATATCATCTCCTAATATTGGATGTCCAATGGAAGCCATATGCACACGAATTTGATGTGTCCTGCCTGTTTCTAACGTACATTCAATATAGGAATACTGATTATTTAAGACCTTTAATACCTTATAATGTGTGATTGCAGAACGGCCATTTTTATAATTAATGGCCATTTTTTTTCTATCATGCTCATGTCTTCCAATAGGGGCATCAATTGTACCCTCAGAATTTTTAAATGTACCATAGCAAATTGCATGATATTTTCTTGTAATAGAGTGAATTTTTAATTGCTCAGCGATATCCTTATGGGCACGATCATTTTTACAAATAACAAGTAATCCTGTTGTATTTCGATCAATTCTGTGAACAATTCCCGGACGAATCACCCCATTAATTGTAGATAACCGGTCCTTGCAATGAAATAATAATGCATTTACTAACGTACCATGTTCATGTCCTGCAGCAGGATGAACCACCATATTTTTGGGTTTATTAACAATAATGATAGAATCATCTTCATAAACAATATTAAGGGGAATATCTTCCGGAATAATATCTAACTCTCTCTTATCTTCTGCCTGAATAATAATGAAATCACCAATTTTACATTTATAATTTGATTTACATGGCTGATTATTGACAGTCACATTATTCTGTTCAATTAATTGTTGTATATAAGATCTTGATATATCATCAATATGATTAAATATATATTTATCAATTCTATCTAGTTTTTCATTTTCAGAAACCTGTAATTCATAATACATACATATACTCCATACAATGAGGACTCGAATCAAACCATAAAAGGTGTATTAAATAATATTATCAGTTATTTTCAAAATCCTCATCTTTATATTTAAAAAGAATCAAATAAATCAAAACAAAAAATCCTATAGTTACATAACAATCTGCAATGTTAAAAACAGGAAAATTAATTAATTTGAAATAGAGAAAATCAATTACATAATGAAATCTTATTCTATCGATAAAATTGCCTATTGCACCTGATAAAATCAAAACAATAAGTATACGAATATCTTTAAATTTATTTTTCTGTACACATTTTATATATATGCTTACTCCAATTATAAAAACAATACCGGTACAAATGTAAAACAAAACCAGCTTGTTTTCTAATAATCCCCATGCTGCACCTGAATTATGGATATAATGAATCTCGAAAACATCCTTCCATAATACAATGGAAGAATTTAATTCCATTTTTTTATCAATCAAATATTTTACAAGCTGGTCTATGAAAACCAAAAACAGAAACGAAAGAATTGCAGGTATATAACAACCTGCAATCTTATTTCCTGTCTTTAAATTATTTCTTTTATTTATAGACATATATTATCACCTTTTATAAGAAATTAAAACCATCATCATCGTCATCATCATTTCCAATTAATGTAGACTGATTGATTTTTTCTTCTACATCTCCTTCAAAAACATCATCGGACTGGCTGCCAAAATTAATATTTGCATTCAGTCCCTCAGTAACACCAGACTCTTCTTCGGATGATGCAACCTCATCTGAATGAATACTAAAATTAAAATTCGTCTGGAATTCCTGATTAATAACAGGTATCTCCTCAGAAGGTTCCTCTTCTACAAGAAAATCAAAACCATCATTGTGATTATCTTCAGAATCAATCATGTTTGATTCATTTATCTTATCCTCTACTTCACCTTCAAAAGCAGAATCCTCATCCTCAAAGGTAAGAGAATCCACTCCTTCATTTATAGAAGGATCTGAATCATCAGAAACGAAATCAAAACCGGTAGAATAATTGTCTTCAGAATCAATCATTGTTGACTCATCAACCTTATCTTCCACTTCACCAACTACAGTATCCTCTTCATCCGGTGCAGCATCCGTTTTCGGTTTTAATACAACAGTCTGTGATACATACGGATTCACTTTTGGTTCATTTTGTTTCTTAGCAGCCTCCCGAATTGCATTTATGGTAGACTCAAGTTCACTATCAAAATGAGCTTGTGCCATTTCTTCATTACGGGCATCCTCTTCTGCTTTTTGTTTCGCCAAAGCAGCAGCCTCCTCAGCTGCCTTCCTTTCTTCCTCAGCCTTAATCTTTGCTAACTCTTCAGCTTTTTGTGCTTCTTTTATGGCTTCTTCCTGGAGAATTCTCTGTTGCTCCTTCATTTGATTTAATTTTTCTTCTTTTGCCTTTTGAGATTTTGACTCCTTATTTGGAGCATTATCACTCTTCTTTGATGAAGCTTTTTTATTGCTATCCTTTTTATTCTGTACAGCCTGATCTACATTATCACTCTCTGACTTAACAGAAGCAGCCGAAGCAGGAATATTTCTTTTAACCTTAACACTAGCCGGTTGTTCAGATTTAATATTTAAGCTTATCTTACCGGTATCTCCTGATTTAGATGATGATGTCTTTTGTGTTGTCATGGAACTAAAACGTCCACCACCATTTTTTGCATCAGCAAAGGGATCAAGATTAAGAGAACCAATATTTGTTGCCGGCTCTCCGGCTGCCCGTTCACGTCCATCATCAAAAGAACTAGAGCCGGTATATCCGCCGCCACCAAGACCGCCTTCAGAACCTAAGCCACCATAACTTCCCGACGAATACATATCTGCATCAAATCCGTCACCTAAATCAATATCAATTACTTCTCCATCACACAACTGCAATTGTGCATTCAAAATCTTCTTATACTGCTCAACAAACTGACGATGTTGATTCTGTAATCGGAAAATCTCCCCCTGAATTCTTTCCAATTCTTCCTTTGCATCAGCAAGTAATGCTTCTGCTTTCTTCTCAGCTTCAATACCAATTTGTCTCGCCTTATCCTGAGCAGCATTAATTGTTTCTTCCGCTGCTTTTTCTGAGATTGTTAATGATTTTTGTACAGACTCCTCAATAGAACGATAATGTTGTAAACTTTCATCTAAAGTAGCAACTTTATCTTTTAATTCTACATTAGAACGGTATAACTCTGAATAATCAGATGTTAGTTCTTCCATAAAAAACTCTACATCTTTTTTATCAAATCCAATACCACCTTTAAATACCTTGTTTTGCACGTCTACCGGTGTTAACATACACTTTCTCCTCCTACCCAATACATAAAGTTATCTGATTAAAAAGCCCCTAATTCAGGAGAAATCATAGAGTCATTTAATAATTCGTCTCTTAAATCTCCTGTTACATCAATATTGCGAGGTGCTGCAATGAAAATATTTGCAGAAATTGCCTGCAAAGAACCATCTAATGCATAACAGGCACCACCAATAAAATCAATAATGCGTTGTGCCGCATGTACCTCAATACCTTCCATATTAATTACAATTGTTTTACCTTCTTTTAAATAATCGGTTACTCTTTGTGCTTCGTTAAATTCCTGTGGTTTAATTACATACACTTGATTACTACTCCTATTACTACTACGACTGTTAATAGATACTAATTTACTTGGATTTGATGTTTTCGCCGGTCTTTGTTTTGTTCTTCTTGGTTCATAATCATCAAAATCATCCTCTTCATCATAAGTACTTTTTGTTTTTGTACGTGACTTTCTGGGTTTTTCCTCATAGAAGTCATCATCATCAAAATCGTCATCTTCAAATAAATCATCATCAAAATCTTCTTCGGGATCAGATAGCTTTAAGAAATCCATAAATTTGTTCATACCTGATTTTACTGCCATATTTATTCTCCTTTAAATGTTATAATTGCGATGTCCAAAAATTGCGGTTCCAACCCGAACCATTGTTGCACCTTCTTCTATAGCAACCCTATAATCATTTGTCATTCCCATTGAAAGGACATTCATATCAATATTATCAATGTTTTTACAAGTGATGTCAAGGGATAATTGTTTTAACTCTCGGAAATACTTTCGATTATCCTCAGGGTTATCCACAAACGGAGCAATTGTCATTAACCCATTTACATGAATATGGTCATAATCCTTAATCTCTTCCAAAAAAGGAATAACCTCTTCTGCCATTAGACCAAATTTACTTTCTTCCCGGGCAATATTAACCTCAATCAAAACCTGGGCTATAATATCCTTTTTGGCAGCTTCTTTTTGAATTTCTTTCGCTAATCTGATTGAATCAACAGAATGAATTAAAGCAGCCTTATCCACAACATATTTCACCTTATTGGTTTGTAAATGACCTATTTGATGAAATCTAACCGGTTTAGATACATTTTCATACTTATCACATAATTCTTGTACTTTATTTTCACCAAAATCCTCAACACCTATAGAAATTAAAGCTTCAATATCGGATAATGGTTTTGTTTTACTAACTGCAATCAATGTAATTTCATTTGGATCTCTTCCGGTATCTTTTGCAATTTTCTCGATTTCTGTTTTTACAAAACGATAATTATCAACTACCAAAATATCACCTTCTTTTTATTTAATAATTTGATTTTCAGATACCATTTTCTGATTAAGGACAATTCTGTCATACCATGCAATACTGTAATCAACATTGTCTTTTACAATGGTATATTCATCATCCTGATATAAAATATCAATATATCGAAAAGTTGCAATTCCCTGATTAACACAATAAACACCCTGTATTTTGCTTGTTTTTGCCTGGGATAAAGATAAGGTTTCACTACCATCTGTATTCGTAAGTACAGTATCCGCAGAAAAATCATTAGGATCTATATACGCGTAATTTTTATCTTTTTTATATACTGTAGGTTCAACCTGCTTTAAAGTAACTTCTCCCTTTTCGTCCAAAAGTTTCACATTAAGGAAGTCTGCATCCATAGAATCAGAACCATTTGAAAACATACTTAAGGGTACTTTATAAACCTTCTTTTTTGTAATAGATGTATTAGGAATTTTTAAACCATTATTTTGATCCATTGCAATTACAATATCAACAAAACGATCATTGATATAATTTACCATTTGTTGATTTAGAGAAATAATCACAAAATATTTATCATCCACTTTATTTAGTTCAAAATTACATCTGATATTTTTTGAACTATTATGAATATTAATGGAAATCGTATCCTTATCCTCTAACATCTTTGCCTGTCCATCAGAAACAGGAGCAATTAAACTCCAATTTTCAGAAGTAATCAGTTTATACACCGGTTCCCCGGAATTAATGATCTTATCTGTTTTTAATGTTTGCTTTGCATATCCTGTTTTGCTGATGTCATCAGCCTTGAAATTATCTACATTAAAATCCTCATATCCGTCCTGATAATAAGTTACAATACCGGACTCAGAAGAATAGACCTTTTTGTATACCCCGGAATTTGATTCATTCTCATCTAATGATGTCAATTGTTCAATTGATGCTTCATTAGATAGTTCCATAACTGCATTCACAATATCATAATGAAAATTATATACATCAGAAAAATCCGAATAATCAAAATAGTTTTCAAAATTAGATATTCTGCTTCGAATCTCCGATAAGCTTTCCTCCGAAAGCTTTACAGCTTCATCCTGGGATTCCTTTATCTGGTCATGTATTTTTCCGGTCTCATCAATTGAATATATTGGTTTATCCTTTCCTACTTTTTCTCCATCACGAACAAAATAACTGACATATCCTGATGTGTCAGCATTTATAAGCTTTTCATCCCGTACAATTAATGCAGTCGTACTGATATTCGTATCAATATAACTATTTTGAACTTCATATATGGATAAGGTTTCTTTTTGTAAAGAAATTATTATGCGAATAAACAGATAAATAAAGATTATAATAAAAATAATGGTACCAATATTTAATTTAAATTCATTTGAATATCTTGGCTTTTTAATATTACTCAAGATAATACACCTCCATCATATACACCTATACATTGTACCATTTTTAACCTTTTACTACAATATTTATGAATAAATTTTATTAAAATATAGAACAATAATAATATTCAAATGTATGTATAACATACAGAAAGGAGAATATCATGAAAGTATTAGATTATACAATATTAACATTTGTTGTAATTGGCGCAATTAATTGGGGCTTAATTGGATTTTTTGATTTCGATTTGGTTAGTACCTTATTTGGACAAATGTCAATGTTAACGCGAATCATCTATGCTTTGGTTGGAATTGGTGGATTATATGCTATTTCATACTATGGCAGGATGAATAGTGAATTACAATAGAAATGTGTATACTATGTATATCAAAAAGAAGCCACTTATGTGGCTTCTTTTTAAAGTGCTACGGTTACAAGACCCTGTAAATACTCCGTCAAATCCTGTTTTGTTTTTGAAATACCAATAACAAAATCAATTTCATAGGTATTTGATACCTTTTCCAATTCTTTTACCAGAAAATCTGTATCTTCTATTGTTTCAATACATGCAATTGTCATAAAGTTATCTAAAAATATACAATCTAAATTCGAATCAGATGATACGATTCCGTAAATAAAACCAAGAAACATATCCATAGATTTAACATTATAATCCGGAACATTAATGAGACGAACACGGTTACTTAACTCATACATATGCTTATTATTTTGATCCATATAAACAATATTTCCGCCAATCACTTTAATATCGTTATTTGCCTTTGCCATAAGCATTTTAGTCTTACCTTTTCCTTTTTCACCAACAATTAATTCAATCATCTTATTAAGCCTCCTGGTAAATTTAGTATATTTCTTTTAACATATCTTCAACATTCTGATACAAAGTATCACGATCTGTTGCATTTGAAACAAGACAAATATATTCCTCATCCGTATCTTCACTTACAAATTCCAATATAATACAATTACCGGCTTTTTCAGTTGTTCCGGTCTTCCACCCTGTTATCCGATATCCTGTTGGCATCGTAAAAGCATTTGATAAAAAACCATTTGTAGCAATAATATCAACCTCTACAAGCTCTTCATCCCTATAAAATCTAATGGTATACTCACTATTGCTATCAATACTAACAAGTGTATCATTTTCCAAAAAACACTTAAATATCAAATATAAATCATAAGGTGTAGTATAATGATTGTTATCATGCAATCCATGGGGATTCACAAAATGGGAATTCGTTGCCCCCAGTTCTACAGCTTTTTCGTTCATCATGTCAACAAAGTCTGACACTGATCCTGCAACATATCTTGCCAATGCAATGGCACAATCATTATAGGAAGAAATCAGCAAACCATAAAGCAACTGGTCTACAGTTATATAATCTCCCGGTTGTAAACCAAGAATTGTAACGTTATCTTCATTAAATTCAATTTTTTTCTGAATCACTACAGTATCCCTTAAAGATATGGTACCATTATTAACTGCATCCATTACAACGATTGCAGTTAATATTTTTGTCATACTGGCAGGATATATTCTTTTGTGAGGATTGACAGCCGTCACAACAGAATTCTTTGTCTGATTTATTAAAAGACCAGCCTCAAATTCCATATCCGGATTGTCATATATATATGCATCATATGGTATTACAACATCCTCTGCAGCCAATCCCTTTGGACGGACAATGGGTAAATTCACAGAAGAATTAATATGTAATTTATTAGATGTATCATATGCATTTCCACATCCCGAACACATAGTTAGTGTTAGAATGAATACCAAAAACACTGCAATTTTTTTGTTATTTAAACATTTCACGCCAATCTAAATCTCCTCGGTCTAAAGCCTTTACCATCAATTCAGCCGTTGCCAAATTCGTTGCTAAAGGAATATTATGTATATCACAAAGCATAAATATGTTATTAATGTCCGGTTCATGGGATTTTGGAGTTTGCGGATCTCTTAAAAAAATAACCATATCAATATCGTTATGTTCTATCTCAGATCCTAACTGCTGTTCCCCACCTAAATGACCGGCCAAATATTTATGAACCGTTAAATTTGTAACCTCTTCAATCAAACGACCTGTTGTACCTGTTGCATACAACTCATGCTTACATAAAATACCACGATACGCAATACAAAAATTCTGCATCAATTTTTTTTTGGCATCATGAGCAATCAACCCAATATTCATTAAAGCTCCTCCATTTCTAGTATTTCCTTCGTTGTAAAGATATGTTTAATACCAATCCAATTGCAGCACAACTACTTACTAATGAAGTTAATCCATAGCTGATAAACGGCAATGGAATACCTGTATTGGGTAATATAGCAGTAGCAACCCCAATATTAATAAACGACTGAAAACCAATTAAAGTGGCTACGCCTGTAGCAATAAACATCCCCATATCATCATTTGCCTTCCGCGCAGTCCTAATACATTGTATCACAATTAAACCCAAAAATACAATAACAAGAATACTTCCAATAAAACCTAATTCTTCTCCTACTACCGAAAAAATAAAATCCGTCTGCTGTTCTGATATTAAATTTGCATCCTTAACCGTTGCAAGGGTAGAATTATTAAGTCCCTTTCCAAATAATTGTCCTGAACCAATCGCCATTACAGAATTATCCTGCTGGTATCTTGTAGTAGATGTATAATCTTCAGGATATAAAAATGCAAGAATTCTATTTACCTGATAATCTTTTAAAAATAATGGATTGGGTTGTTTTATATACCAAAGAAAACTTCCGACGACAGGAACCAGACAAACAATGGCAATGCCGATTATCTTATAGCTGAGCCCTGCAACAAATAACATAACCAACAATATAACAAATAAATCTATGGTTGTTGATAAATCCGGCTGACTGACAATTAAAAGTAATGGAATTGCACAAAGAATTGCATAACCCAATAATGTTTTAAAAGTGTTAATTGTCTCTTTATGGGTACTTAAATAATGAGCTGCACAAATTATCATAATAATTTTAGCAAATTCAGAAGGCTGAAATTTAATACCTGTTGCGGGGCCTAACCATCGCTTTGCACCACCGGCAGAAGAACCAAACAACAAAACAGCCATCAATAATAAAATATTAATGATATAAAGAATAAATTGATATTTACGTATTGTTTTATAATTAATAAGTGATAAAACAATCATTCCAATGACACATACTACCATACCTAAAATCTGTTTTTTTAAGTAGGTATGGTCAGCACTGTTTATCATAACGGTACCAAAAATACATGTAATTAAAACAATTATTAATAATTTGAAGTTATAATTACGAACACGATAATTTTCAAACATAATAACCCTTCTATCTTTTGTATATTACTTTACAGTTTTTGCTTTTAAATTCTTAATCGGAACATTAACATATAAAACCGGAATATTATCTTTTTCATCCTGGGACTCTGTCCATATAATATCAACCTTATAATTTGCAGTATCAACTTCTAAATATCTTGATATAATATCTAAGATATCCTGTTGAATCTGTTTCATAATTTCCGGAGAACAATTTGTTTTATCAGAAACCAATATGTTTTTTAATCGATCCTTTGCAAAATTACTTGATGTTTTTCCTTTGTAAAATGAATCAAATAATTTCATACTTTGCTCCAATCATATTAACTTGATTTCTTAAACACTCTTGACAGCCTTGACATAAATCCATATGAATTTAAATCTAAGAAGTCTACATCCTCACCTGTTATCCTATTACAAATATTAGCATATGCCCTTCCTGCAAGAGTATCATTTCCTACTAAAGGCTGTCCCTGATTTGTAGAAATAACGATATTTTCATCATCCGGAATCGCACCGATTAAATCAATGGCCAAAATTTCAACCACATCATCCACGGACATCATTTCCCCTCTTTTTACCATATCCATACGAATACGATTAACAATTAAATCCAATCTGCGAATACCGTTTGCCTCCAATAATCCGATGATTCTGTCGGCATCACGAATTGCAGAAACTTCCGGTGTTGTTACAACAATAGCCCGATCAGCCGCCGCAATTGCATTTTTAAATCCTTGTTCAATTCCTGCGGGACAATCCAATATTATATAATCAAAATCATACTTTAATTCTTCAACCAACTTTTTCATTTGTTCAGGTGTCACTGCAGTTTTATCTTTTATTTGTGCGGAAGGTAACAGATATAAATTAGGATAATTCTTATCTTTTATTAGAGCCTGCCTATATCTGCAATTTCCTTCAATTACATCTACCAGATTATAAACGATTCTGTTTTCAAGCCCCATTACAACATCCAGATTTCTTAATCCAATATCTGTATCAATTAAAACAACTCTTTTACTAAGCTTTGCCAAACCGGTACCAATATTTGCAGATGTTGTAGTTTTACCAACACCACCTTTTCCTGATGTAATTACTATTACTTCGCTCATTATACATCCTCCTATACTAAAAATGAAAATCATGAATGGCTGATTTAGAAATAGGATCTATACTTATTTGTTTATCAATAACAATTGCTATCATAGATTCTTTTTTGTACCGTAACGTTTTTTTAATTGTATGTTCTCTTGCTACAATTCCATCTATCTCTATGCTTTGCGGCATCATGGATAATGCCATTATAAACGCATTTTTATCTCCTCTGCAACCGGCTTTTGCAGTTCCTCTAAGAGTACCAATAATAACAATATTACCACCGGCAACAACAGTTGCCCCAAAATTAACATCCCCTACAACAATAACAGAATCATCGGTTTCAAATGTCTGACCGGCATTTAAATCACCTCTGTAAAACAACCCGTTATTTCTATCCTGATTCTGTTTCGAATCACTATAAATCACAGGAATGTCTTCACTTTGTAAATCTATCACTTCCTCTTCCGGGCTACCGTTTTTTGCGGTTTGAATTACATCATAAAAGGTAGCCTCCAAATCACTGTTTTCGTCTAATATATAAGATATATTTAATTTTGATTTACTATTAATTACGGATAAAACACTGTCAATTTCTTCGTTTGATAATTTTCTTCCCTCAAAAGAAATTGCTAATTGTTTCTCACAATCGAAAAATTCTTCAGCAGATTCCAGTTTGTTTTCCAATTCTAACAATAAATCTTCAAAAGGCATATCCTCGTTTAAAACAACAGTGATACCATATCTGTTTCCTTTAATTATTACTGCATTCTTCATATGGAAACCTCAACATAATTTAATCTGACATATTAACATTACCTGTCATATGAGCATTCTCTAATTTATCCGGATCAAAATAATATGCATATATGAATCCGGCCAACTCCTCTGCATTACCTGATGAATAACCAAAAGGAATAACTGTTGTAACTGATATTTCAGGGGAATCAAAAGGTGCATAGGAAACAAATAACGAGTGACTGGGTCTGGTTGTTACCTCTTCTGCAGTTCCTGTTTTACCGGCAACCTCAACATCAATCTGATTAATCAGCATATCTTCCGAGGTATGATCCGTTACAACACGACGCATTCCGTTATGCACTGTATTCCATAAAGCCTGATCTATATCTACCTTACCATGTACCTTATGTGGATTTTCATACTTAACGGTACCATCTAAAGAACGAATTTCTTTAATAATACTTAAATCATAGCAGGTACCACTATTTGCAATGGTTGTTACATATCTTGATAACTGGGTTGGTGTATAGGAATTTGTTCCCTGTCCAATGGCACTTCGTACAACAGTTTCATCGGAAACCTTTGGTGATATTTCATCCAATTCTATTCCTGATGTGGTATCTAATCCAAACATGGAAGCATATTTGGACAACTTACTTAAACCTACAGAATCGGAAAAATTATCCTCTCCTCCACCTAATCTATAACCAACTTCATAAAAGAAAAAGTTACAGGAAACCTCCAACGCCTCTTCAATACCAATTGTTCCATGATTACCGGGGTATATCCAACATTTTGCAGGAGGCGTGATTTTCGTATAAATACCTTCATCCTCAATGACAGAATCTAAATCTATAGCACCCTCTTCAACTCCGGCAATGGTTGTTAACATTTTATAAGTTGAACCCGGTGCCGTACGCTGCTGAGTTGCACGATTATACAACGGTTTTGTTTTATCTGCGATTAGCTTTGCATAATAATCAGCATCAACAGAGTTTGTTAACAGATTATTATCAAAACTTGGATAACTAACCATAGCAAGTATTTCCCCTGATTTGGTATCTGTTACAACAACAGATCCTTCACATGGATCTAATGCAAGCTGAGCCGGTGTAATCTCCAAATTATATAATTTTTGACGAATGAAAGCATATGCTGACATTTCGCCGGTAGAAAAATCAACAAAATCTTCATCCTCCTCTTTATTCAGAACACCCTGTTCAAATAAAATATATATAATCTGCTCACCACTCACATTATTCGATTTTATCATATATTTCATAATTAATTTGTCGAATTCTGTATCGGATGACAGCATATTTTCAACATAGGATACTAAGGAACTATATACCTCCTGAGAATCATAATAATCATTTGATAATTCAAATGTGGAAATATCAATTGCTCCCTGATTAATTGCATAATGTAAAAATGTTCCTAGTGAAATATTACCCGCAATAAATTCTTTGTATGTCTCATCTGTACTTTCAATTATTTTAGGATTATAAATACCACTTTCCGATAATTGGGAATATATATATTTCATATACGCCGTGTATTCAGCATCCAAGCTATTCATATCCGTATTTTCAACGGTCATAATCTGCCGAATCCGATTAATAACATACTCTTTTGTTGTAATTAACGTAGTATTTACCGTTTTTTCATATGGTCCGGCATCTTCTGCAGCAAGATGAGTTATATCTAAAGCATTATTATCAAATAAGGCATAATATACATCGGCAATGGGAATACGTAAGGAAGCATTATCTTCCTCATCAACCTCTTCATCTGTAATATTAGTTAGTAAAACACTGCAAATCTCTTTTTCCAATGAATCATAACAGTATTTTTGTAAATCAGAATCAATTGTAAGGTATATATCCTCCCCTGCAACAGAATCTTTGGTATCTGTTCGTTCTATTACCTTTCCCAGATTATCAACATATATCTCCTCTACACCATTTTTTCCACGCAGTGTACTTTCATACAATTGCTCTAATCCTGTTTTACCGATCATATCATTATTACTATATTGATCCTCTTTATCAAGATTTTCATTATAGGATTTCATTTCATCAGTAGAAATTGCTCCAATATATCCAACAATATGTGCAAAATACTTTGAATCATTATAAACACGTATAGAGTCAACAACAACATCGATACCTAATAAATCCGAACTGTTTTCATTAAGCTCCGCAACACTTTTATCACAAATATCTCTTGAAATGGTAACAGAAATATATTGCTGGAACCGGTTTAACCATAATGCATATCGTACAGACATGATTTTTAAGGCATCCTCATTATTATATTGTTCTGAAATATCAAATAATTCATCCCCTGCAAGATATTCAAACACATCTTTTGCAGACATGTTTTTTTGTTTATCTGTCAAATCATCTGAGGATGTTAAACCATGAATATCCGCCAAAAAGTGAAGAATCTCCGACTCCGAAGATGAATTATATACAAAATTACCATTTTCATCTAATTTAATAAGGAAATTTACACTTAAGTCATCCCCGTTTGTTTCCAAAATATGAATGGTTTTATAAATAATCGCATTTTTCAATTCATTTTCAGAAACTCCATTTTCCTTAGCAACATCGGATAAGGTCTGATTATTTTCTAAGGTTACGGAGTATGCTAACTGGTTATATGCAATCAAATTGCCATTGCAGTCGTATATGTTGCCCCTCGACGCCTCAACGGTCAAAGTTTTCTTGGATTTATAGGTAAAATTATTAAGATGTTCTTCACCCTCTAAAATCTGAAGAACAAAAAGACGACCGATTAAAATTGAAAATAAAATCACAAACAAAGCAGATATGATAAATAATCGGTGAGATACATATTCAATTATATATTCTTTTAATGCAAGAAAAAAATCTTTTAACATAGTTATGCCTCTTTTGCTTTTTTCAAACGCAAATTAATACGTACAAAAATCTTATATAAAAACAAAGTAACAACAATGGTATATATCATTTCCGGTAAAATAATATTGATAAAGTAAGATTTAAAATTAAGTCTGTTACGCAACAAAAAATATATAATATAGATTACAAAATTATAAATAAATTCATTTAAAGTAATCATAATCATAGGAAGCAAAACATCTTCCACATAATAAATCCTATGAAAAAAACCATTCAAATAACCAATGGTCATATATATAAAAGCATAGGGTCCTAAAATACTTCCAAAGAAAATATCAATCAGCAGTCCGGAAAAAAATCCAACCAGCAAGCCCTCTTTTCTTCCTCTCATTAACCCAAAAGACATTGTAACAATCAACATAAGATTCGGAACAACATCTGAAAGTTCAAAAAAATGACACACTGTGGACTGACACAAAAAACAAAAAATTATAATTATACCTACTGTAATACAGCGCTTCATATCAATTAACCCTCTTCTTGTGATGATTCCCTATCCTGTGAAGATTCTGAAGAACTCTCCTCAGACGTGGCTGATTCTGAAGTTCCTTCTTCCGTTGTTACTGTTTGCGATGAATCATCTTCATTCTTATCTGATAAATCATTACTTTCTTCAGAAATATTAGATAAATTATCATATAAATTCTTGCTGGAAGAAGATACTTTATAATCAGATTTCTTTGTAAGAATAACCATCACTTCCTGTAAATTTCGAAAATCCACAACAGGAATACATTTTGCCGATTGCGTTAAATTATTTGAATCATATTTCACATCTGAAATATAACCAACCAATAATCCCGGCAAAAACTTATCACTGACATGGGAGGTTACAATTTCTGCACCCTCTTCAATCACATCTTCTTTGTTAATATAACCTACTTTTATATAACCCTCTTTAATCAAAGACAAATCACCTGAAACCGTACACAGTGTATCTGTTCCTGATACACTGGCACTAATATGGCTGTTTTCATCTATAATAGCACGAACCTTGGAATAATTTGTTCCCACTTCTGTAACAATACCTGCCAGACCATTACCGGCTAATACATTACAGCCAACCTCTATGCCATCTGCGGTTCCTTTATTAATAATAAAGGTATGAAACCAATTGGTAGAATCCGTTGCAATTACCCTTGCACCAACCATATCATAATCTGTATACTGTTCTTTTAGTTGCAGTAATTCCTGAAGTCTCTTTAACTCATAATCTTCCTGCTCATATAACTGAATTTGTGCCAAAGCTTCTTCAAGCTGGGCAGACAATTCCTCGTTTTCTTTTTCCAGTTCCTCTTTGGATTTTTTTTCAATTACATCATTATACATCTTTGTACCAACTTTATTAATTCCTGATTGCATAGGTGTAACAATGGTACTGGCAACAGCTTTTAATGGAGAAAATCTGTCACCAAATACTACCGAAACAAATAATAAAAGAAAACATATAAATGACATAAATAAATATATGTATTTAGATGGTATAAGTTTTCTATCCTGAAAATTCATAGAGCTACCGTCCTTTTATATAAATCTATATACAACAATTCCAATAATTAATCCGATAATACTGGCAATATTAATCTTAATGGTAAGTCCAAAGGTCAACACTAAAATTCCCAAATCCAAAACAATGGGTGATGTTAATCCAAATGTATTACCATATGCCAGCCAGCTTAAAAAACTGACATGACCGGCCAGCGTTCCGATATAACCGCCCAAAACAATTCCACATAATAAAATAATAACCAATATCCAATTATTTTTTCTTGAATTTCCCACTGTACCTGCCATAAATATTCTCCTTTGTTCAAGCTGAACAGCTTTTCTTCAGTATGAAAGCCATTTTAATTAAATACAATATTCTAGATATTGTACCATATAAGATGTTTTTCTACAAGTTTTAGTTCAAAAGCCCTTTTTCTTCCATAATTGCCAGAGATTTCAGGATTCCAAACTTGGCATGGTCATAAGACAAGCCCCCCTGAAAATATACGGTATATGGCTCATGCATAGGCGCATCTGCAGATAATTCAATGGATGCACCGGAAATAAATGCACCGGCTGCCATAATAACATCGCAGTCATATCCCGGCATTGGCCAAGGTGTAGGAGTAACAAAGGAATCCACGGGAGCCGCATATTGTATACCTTCACAAAATGCAACCACTTTTTTTGCATCATGAAAGGTAACTGCCTGAATAATATCATGTCTGGATTCTGTAGCGTTTGGAACACACTCGTAACCTAATTTTTCATATATATTAGCTGCAAAAATTGCCCCTTTTAATGCACCACCCACAACCTGCGGAGCATTAAATAATCCCTGAAAGAAGGAACGGTTTACCGATAAGGTGGCACCAACCTCGCTGCCAAGTCCCGGAGCAGTTAAACGGTAATATGCATTTTCGACACACTCTTTTGTTCCGCAGATATATCCACCAATAGGTGCCAGTCCACCACCGGGATTTTTAATTAGAGAACCAACCACCATATCTGCACCTACATTAGAAGGCTCCGTTAGCTCCACAAATTCTCCGTAGCAGTTATCCACCATACAAATAATATCGGGATTTATGTTTTTAACGAAGGCAATCAGCTCCCCAATTTGTTTTACACTGAAGGTTGGTCTTGTTAAATAACCCTTTGAACGCTGAATGGTAACCATTTTTGTTTTGTTGGAGATGGCATTTTTAATTCCTTCATAATCAAAGCTTCCATCCTCTAACAATTCAACCTGCTTATATGTGATTCCGTATTCTGCCAAAGAACCCTTTGAAGGACGGATTCCGATAATCTCTTCCATAGTATCATAAGGCTTGCCAACCGGCGAAATCAATTCATCTCCCGGTCTTAAATTCGACATTAAGGCAAGGGCTAATGCATGGGTTCCACATGTAATTTGTGCCCGCACCAAAGCCGCCTCCGTTCCAAAAATTTCTGCATAAATTTTTTCCAAGGTCTCCCGGCCTGCATCATTATAGCCATATCCGGTAGTTCCCGAAAAATGGGTATCTGACAATTTGTGTTTTTGCATGGCAGCTAAAACCTTTAACTGATTATACTCCGTTACCTGATCAATCTCAGCAAACCGGTCCTTTAAGCTGTCTTCTACCTCTATTGCCATATCTATTACTTTATCCGATATTCCCATATTGTTATAGGCTGTTCGTAAGCTGTCCTTCATTGTTCTTCTCCTAAATTCGTTAATATATTTTTATCCTGAATTATTTGCAGCATATACTCCAGTAATGCATCCTCATCCTTGTAATCTGATTTATCAATCCATGTTACGGAAGGCTCCCTTCGAAACCAGGTAAGCTGTCTTTTGGCAAAATGTCTTGTATCCCGTTTCAATATGGAAACAGACTCTTCCAGACTGCACTTACCCTCAAAATAAGGGATAAATTCCTTATAACCAAGTCCCTGCATGGAAACCATGTCCTTTGTGCACCCATAATCAAGGAGTTCCTTTACTTCCTGAAGTAAACCCTGCTCCATCATTTCATCAATCCGCAGATCAATCCGGTCATATAATTTTTGTCTGTCATCATTTAACACAAAATAAATAAAATTATAAGGGGACTTTTTAAGGCTTTGTTCTTCATTATGCTTTGAAATAGGCATACCCGTATCATGATAAAACTCCAACGCCCGGATAACACGCTTTACATTATTTTCATGAATTTTTTCATAAGAAACAGGGTCCACATCCTTTAGACGTTCATGCAATGCATGAGCACCCTGTTCTTTCACAAAAATTTCTAATTCTTCCCGATAAGAAGAAATTTTCGTATCTTCAAAGGAAATATCATTTAACAATGCCTGAATATAAAATCCGGTACCACCTACAACAATAGGGATTTTGTTTTTACTGTATATGGTATCTAAGGCCTTTAACGCCATTTCTTTAAATAAAACCACATTAAAGTCTTCCTTGGGGTCTAATACATCAATGAGATAATGGGGAATCCCACACATTTCCTCCGTTGAAATTTTAGCAGAGCCGATATTCATTTTTTTATAAACCTGAATGGAATCTGCAGAAATCATTTCTCCATTGATTCTTTTTGCAAGCTTTATGGATAATGCAGTTTTTCCAACGGCTGTAGGTCCCGTAAGAATAATTAAAGGTTTCTTGTTATTTTCCTGTTTCATTTATTTATCCTGAATTCGTTTAAATTTTCGTTCCAATTCATATTGGGATATGGAAATTGTTGTCGGGCGTCCATGAGGACAATTATAAGGGTTTTCTAAGCTTAACATCTCATCAATCAATGCGTCCGCTTCCATGGTGGAAATGGTCGTGTTTCCTTTAATTGCTGCTTTACAGGCCATACCGGAAAGCTTTTCCACAAAGAAATCCATACTAATGGTTCCAATATCCTGGGTTAATGCATTTAACAGCTCATCAAATAAAAGTTCAGGGTCTACTCCCATAATATCATCAGGCATTGCCCGAAGCACAATACTGTCATCTCCAAAGTCTTCAATTTCAAAGCCTGTCTGAGTAAATAAATCCATATGGCTCATGACCATAGTATGCTCCACACTGTCCAAATGTAGTACCTTTGGAGGCAGAATCTGTTGTGATATTACATTTTTTTCACTCATTTGTTTCATGAGACGTTCAAACATAACCTTTTCATGAGCTGCATGCTGGTCAACAATATATAATTTTCCTTCATACTCAATCATCCAGTAGGTACCGAATACCTGACCGATTAAACGGTGTTTCCTTCTTGCTTCCTTGGAAATAAACCGTTCCACAGGAAAGGACATCTGTTCCTCTGTATGCTTGTCAGTAGCTTCTTCTACATGGGCTTGTACAGCTTCTTTTTCTGATACATCTGTATGCACTCCTGTAGGTTCTTTTTCATATGCTACAGCCTGCGCGTGTGAAGGTTCCTTGTAATTCTCCTGTGTTACCACTGACGGTTGTTCTCTTTCTGATTTATATTCCCTACTTACAGGTTGTTTTTTATCTTCAAATTCTATAGTTTTTTGAAAGCCTGTATTAAATGGAAGTTTTTCCTTCTCTTTCTCCTCTTTTTCATTATGAGAAACAGAACCTGCCTGCTTTTGCTGTCGCATACTTAAGGCATGTTTTTCAAAAGGTTCCGGAACATGGGAAACCTGTTTTTTTTGTTGTTCTATCAATATGTTTTTTTGTTCCTTTTCACTTCGTAAGGAAACATCTTGAATCATTTCATCACTTAACAGGGTTTTTCGGATACTTTCCTTTACAAATTGGAATAACTGTTCACTATCTGCATATTTAAATTCCATTTTCTGTGGATGAACATTCACATCCAGTTTATCAGGATTTAATGTTAAATGGAGAGCCGTAAAAGGAAATTTATGAATCATTACATAGGATTTATAACCCTCTTCAATGGCCTTATTCACAATATTGCTTTTTATGGAGCGTCCATTAATAAAATAATGTTCAAAGCCACGGTTTCCTTTTGATACATATGCTTTTCCTATGTAGCCTTCTATAGAAAATTCTCCAACCTCACGTTTTATAGGCAGCAAATTAGAGGAAACGTCTTTACCATAGATATGATATATAACATCCTGTAATTTCCCATTTCCGGATGTCGCAATCTTATTGGAACCATTTACAATATACTTAAAGGAAATGTCCGGATGGGATAATGCCATTTTCACCATCAAATCAGTCACATATCCACCTTCCGTCTGGGCAGTTTTCAAAAACTTTTTACGGGCAGGAACATTATAAAACAAATTTCTTACAATAATGGTTGTTCCGGTAGGAGCACCAATTTCTTCCTTTGCGATTTCCTTTGTTCCATGAATTTCATAGCGGATTCCGGTAAGTGCCTGTACTGTTTTTGTAATACATTCTACCTGGGCAACTGCTGCAATACTTGCAAGTGCTTCACCACGAAATCCCAAAGAACTGACCTTCATTAAATCCTCAATGGTCATAATCTTACTGGTGGCATGACGAATAAAGGCAGTGGGAACCTCTTCTTTTTCAATTCCACCACCATTATCTGTAATCCGGATAAAGCTGATTCCACCGTCTTTAATTTCTACAGTAATTGCAGATGCACCTGCATCTATGGCATTTTCCACTAACTCTTTTACAACAGAGGAAGGGCGTTCCACCACCTCTCCTGCTGCTATTTTGTTAATGGTTGCCTGGTCTAAAATCTTTATCATTGTAAATCGTATGCCTCCATGTTTTCGTTGGTCTTTACGTTTTCGTATACCTTCGTTGTAAGCGAGAATGATTCATAAAAAGACACGCTTTCGCGGACTATTAATTCAAAATTTTGACTGCTGTACCATAGGCGATTACTTCGGCCGCACCTGCCATAATAGCAGAGGATGCATAACGGATATTAACAATGGCATCTGCACCAAGCGCCTCTGCCTCAGCCACCATACGTTTTGTTGCTAATGCTCTTGCTTCATTCATCATTTCATTGTAACCATTCAATTCACCCCCAACTAATGTCTTAAAGCTTTGGGTAATGTCTTTTCCTACGTTCTTTGTCTGAATGGTACTACCTTTTACCAAACCTAACATTTCTAATTCTTTTCCACTAATGTAATCAGTATTTACTAAGATCATCTTCTTCACCACTCCTTATTTCATTTATTCTTTGTATACATACATATATTAATACCCCTGCAAAAACAACGGGTATGATACCAAATATAATTTTCATAATTGTTACCGGAATCACTGCAATTAAAACTGCAAAATAAAATATATAGTAGATAATTAACAGCACTGTAATTACAATAGGTGCAATCATTTTTTTCTTCTTCTCATCCATAAAAATCTCCTTATTTATTACATACCTTACTTCAGTCTATCCTGTAAATCATTTAAATATAACAGTGCCTTCATAGGTGTCATATTGGATAAATCAAGTGCCTTAATATCTGCCACAACACTAGCTTCTTCCGCATTACCAAAGAGAGACATCTGCCCATCCCCCTCCTTGTTATGTCCTTTCTTCTTTCGGTTATCCTCTAATACCTTTGGCATAATGTCTGCTGCCTGTGTCACATTGATATCATGTTTGGAAAGCTCTGCAGCGATTTCCTTTGCCCTTGCAAGAACCACTTCCGGAACCCCTGCAAGCTTTGCTACCTGAATTCCGTAGCTTTTATCTGCTCCCCCTTTCACAATCTTTCTGAGGAATACAATATCATCTCCTGATTCTTTCACGGAAATGCAATAATTATTTACACTGTCAAGCTTGCCCTCTAATTCCGTAAGCTCATGGTAATGGGTGGCAAATAAAGTTTTTGCACCAAGCAAATCCTTAGAGCTTATGTATTCCACCACTGCCCAGGCAATAGAAAGTCCATCATAGGTAGAGGTACCCCGTCCGATTTCATCTAATATCAATAAGCTATTTGCGGTGGCATTTCTCAATATGTTTGCTACCTCGCTCATTTCCACCATAAAGGTACTTTGACCGGAGGCAAGGTCATCAGAGGCTCCCACACGGGTAAAAATACGGTCTACAATACCGATATCTGCAAATGTTGCCGGTACATAGGAACCAATCTGTGCCATTAATACTATTAAAGCAACCTGCCGCATATAGGTGGATTTACCTGCCATATTGGGACCGGTTATAATGGAAACCCGGTTATCCCCATTATCCAAATAAGTATCGTTGGTAATAAAGGAATCATTATCTAAAACCTTTTCCACAACAGGATGCCGGCCTTCTTTAATATCAATTCTTCCTTCTTCATTAATCAACGGACGTACAAAATGATTCTTCTCCGCCACATAGGCTAAGGAAGCCAAAGCATCTAAATCTGCAATAATTTTGGCTGTTTTTTGTACCCTTTTTACTTCTTTTCCAAGAATATCCCGAAGATTCACATACAAATCGTATTCCAAACCATACAAACGGTCTTCCGCACCTAATATTTTTCCTGCAATATCATCCAACTCTTCCGTTGTATACCGCTCTGCATTGGCTAAGGTCTGCTTTCTGATATAGTTGGAAGGAACCTGATCCTTAAAGGAATTGGTAACCTCTATATAATAGCCAAATACCTTATTATATTTAATACGAAGCTTGGTAATTCCGGTCTTTTCTTTTTCTCTGGTTTCCAGTTCCATCAGCCAGTTTTTTCCGTCTGTTTTTGCATTTTTTAATTCATCTACATCCTTGTTATGGCCATCTTTAAAAATTCCACCCTCTTTAATGAGAATCGGAGGTTCATCCACAATGGCACAATCTATAAGTTCAAATAAATCCGTCAACTCATCTAATTCTTCCTGGTACTCCTTAAGCAAACCGGAATCAAATTCCTTCAATATTGCCTTTACATGAGGAAGAATTGCAATGGAATTCTTAAAAGCTATCAAATCCCTTGGATTGGCAGTTTTTAAGGTAATTCTAGTCATAAGACGCTCTAAATCATAGACTGCATTTAAATATTCTCTTAATTCATCCCTTGTTATCATGGAATTGTTAAGGGCTTCAATCACATCCAGACGGTCTTCAATCATGTCTTTACGAATACAGGGCTGTTCCACCATAGACCGCAGGGTTCTGGCACCCATGGCAGTTTTGGTTTTATCAAGAACCCACAACAAAGAGCCACGCTTGTTTTTATCCCGCATGGTTTCACATAATTCCAGATTCCTTCTGGAAGCACTGTCTAACACAACATAATCTTCCACATGATAGGTTGTAATATGATTAATATGCTCCACTGCTCCCTTTTGAGTATCCTTTAAATAATACAACATACAGCCAACGGCACTTGTTGCATTCCTTAAATCTTTAAGTCCCAATCCCTCTAGGTTTGCTAAATGAAACTGTTCCTTAATGAGACGTTCACATAACTCGGTTTCAAAATACCAATCCTCCATGGTAGATATTAAAATGTTTTCTTTATCATGAAGCATATCGAAATAAGCAGCATATTCACGACAAGACGACTCATCATCCAATGATTTATCTGCATCAAAGAATCCATTTACTAGTATTTCTACCGGTGAAAACTTTGATATTTCATCCCGAACCTTTGCAAATGCATCTACCTCTGTTGTATAAAAATCTCCCGTTGTAATATCTGCAAAAGCAATGCCAAAACGCTTTTCTTTATAAATGCACATCAGGTAATTATTCTTAGTCTCAGAAAGACTTCCTGCACTCATATTGGTACCGGGAGTTACAATCTGGACAACCTCACGTTTTACCAAAG
Organism: Lachnospiraceae bacterium; assembly: GCA_051880415.1. Lineage (GTDB taxonomy): Bacteria > Bacillota > Clostridia > Lachnospirales > Lachnospiraceae > CAG-590. Next base: position 31,242 of record JBJENX010000186.1, read on the forward strand.
CCTTACCTTTTACAAGCTTGGGGTCCTCCACCTGCTCACAGATAGCCACCTTATATCCTTTTTCAACTAAACGGTTCATGTAATTTTCATATGCATGAAAGGGAATTCCACACATAGGAGCCCGTTCTTCCATACCGCAATCTTTACCGGTTAATGTAATTTCCAGTTCTTTTGAAGCAATAATCGCATCATCAAAGAACATTTCATAAAAATCACCTAAACGGTAGAAAAGAATACAGTCCTTATATTCTTCCTTTGTTTTACAGTAGGTTTCCATCATTGGTGTCATTGTATTTGCCTCTTTCTTTTTCTATATAAATAAAATATTAAAAGCATTTTGTCATATTTTTAGTCATATGACTTTTATGCCTCCGTTAAACTCAGAATTCAAAAGCGGTATCAAATCTTCTCTGTCACATTCTTTCCCCTCATATGTGTAGTATTGGGAATATACCTCTTGAACATCATTTTCCGGCTCATATACTTCAAAAGCACTTTCTATCAAAAAAATTTCAGTTTTTACAGTTTTTCCATCGCAATTATTATAATCCTCGCAATAACCTTTTGCATATGCCTCCGCTTTTTCAAAAGCTACATCTTCATTCTCTGTTGCAACTGTACAAATTAATTCTTCAAAGAATACTTGCTTTTCATTATCTTCAACATAGCTTTTTAAAATGATTTTAACCCCAAACATAATACCTCCTGAAATAATCTTAAAATATTATTATTAGAGCAACTCTATACAAGATACAACCTTTATCCAATATCAACCCTTTCACCGATATAATAAAATCCCTTTGATTTTACTAGCTTTACCATCTGAAATGTTCCAACCAGTTCCTTATCCCCCGGAAAATGAACCAGTATATTGTTAGATAAACGTCCGGTTAACAGGTCAGCATCCTGCTCATCCTGACCTTCTACCAACACTTCCATAATTCTGCCTTCATCCTTACCGCAAACCTTAGAAGCAATATTTTGTACTTCTTCTAGGAGACGATTAAAACGTTCCTTAATCTCTTCTTCCGTTGCTGCAAACTCCATAGATGCTGCCGGGGTTCCTGTACGTTTAGAATAAATAAATGTAAATGCAGAATCAAACTGCACTTTTCTTACTACATCCAATGTTTCTTCAAAATCTTCTTCTGTTTCTGTTGGAAATCCCACAATAATATCTGTAGTAAGGGAAATATCCGGAATTGCGGTTTTAATCTTATCTACCAATGCCAGATAATCTTCCTTTGTATAACGGCGGTTCATGTCCTTAAGCACCTTTGTACTTCCCGATTGCATTGGTAAGTGTAAATGCTTACATATCTTTTTGGACTTTGCCATAACAGCAATCAATTCATCGGATAAATCCTTTGGATGGGAAGTCATAAAACGAATTCTTTTAAGTCCTTCAATCTCCTCTACCTGTTCCAGCAGCTCGGCAAAGGTAATGGGATTTTCTAAATTTTTCCCATAGGAATTCACATTTTGTCCAAGGAGCATTACTTCCACAACACCGTCTGCCACAAGCCTTTTAATTTCGGCAATAATATCCTCAGGTTTTCTGGAACGTTCCCTGCCTCTTACATAAGGCACAATACAATAACTGCAGAAGTTATTACAGCCAAACATAATATTAACACCACATTTAAAATCATACTTACGGTCACTTGGTAAATCCTCCACAATTTCCGTGGTGCCATCCCATATATCAATAATCATACCCTTGGAATTTAGCTTATTCTCAATGAGTTCTGCTAACTTAAATACATTGTGTGTACCAAAAATAATATCCACATGGCGATAGCTTTGCTTAATTTTTTCCACCACAAGACTTTCCTGCATCATACATCCACAAAGAGCAATTAACATATCAGGATTCTTTTTCTTATATTTCTTAAGCTGACCCAGTCTTCCATATACACGAAGATTTGCATTTTCCCTGACAGTACAGGTATTCATAATCAGAAAATCCGCATCCTCACTTTCGGAACGCACATATCCGATGGTCTCCAAAATCCCTTCTAATTTCTCGCTATCCTTAGCATTCATCTGACATCCGAAACAAATACTGCAATAAGTAAGAGGCCGTCCTAATTCCTTGGATTTGGCAGCCAGTCTTACCTTCAAACGTTCCATAATTTCCTTTTGTTTTAAAGCTTCCTGTTCATTTATATTGGGTTCGGTTCTCATATTTATCTCCGTTCTAATATAATAGTTGCAAAAGCAACATTTTTACTATACAAAATAATCCCCAAAAAATCAATGTTACAATAAATACCATTATAAATTAATTGATTACTATCATTTCTCTACTCTTTAAAAAATAAAATAAATACTTATATTCCGGATTTGCAGCAAGGACAACACCAATTTCCAACATCCGACTGTTTAACCTGTGATACATCACATTTTCTTTCCATGGTACACCTAAAATATAATCTTGCTCCCTAGTGGTCAGGTCAGCAAGCATTGCCTGAAATGCATCCATGTCCTTATTCATAAGCATACCAAAGGGACAAAGCATATAAGAATTCTCTTCACCATTTTTTTCTATTCTTTCTACCAGCATCCGCCGGATTTCTGCCCGTTTGGGATTTTTATAAAAATGCTTCTCCATCATATCTTCCGTGGCAGGTAATTGGGATAACAGTATGCCGGATTCTGTCATGTACTTATACACCGTCTTTTCCACCCGTTCTCTCGGTGTGGGATAATCCAACCGTTTCATAATCTGGTCCACTGAATATCCGGAGTCTATCAAATGACGAATTGCACCACCACTTGCCATATCATGCACAAAATTGGATAAGGCTTCTTCAAAATATTTCGGTTGCTCTGTCATATGCATGTCACCTGTCTACCCTTTTTCTTTAATATCTTCTTACCTCATTTTTCCAGCAATACATATTTTTCAGCCGGACCTTGTTCCTGTTCACTTTCAATAATAACCAAATTACTCCAAATCATTATTGCTGCCATACCATTTCCAATAATAGTATCTAGTGCAGCTTTGCTATCTAATATCTTCTGATCATATTCCCTATTATAAGCCATAATATAAC
>JBJENX010000187.1:0-7096 GCA_051880415.1 Lachnospiraceae bacterium
AGAGAAAAGTGGCGTTGGAGTGTTGACTCCAATGCCACTTTGTCTACAGTCTGAAATAATGTAATATACATTATATTATTATTGTAAACTTTCTTCAATTTCATATAAATCTCCTCCTGTTATATAAGCGAATGTTTGTTCGTTTTTTATAATAACAAACATTTGTTTGGATGTCAATATAAAAATCGAAAAAATGTTCGGAAAATTTGTTCGGAATATTTGTTTGCTTTTTCCTGCTGTATATGTTAATATTATGATATGTTAATATTATGATATCCAGTTAATATATGTAAGGAGGATTGAATATGCCGGGAAAAATTAGTTCCAAGCAACAGGAAATATTAGATTGTATTAAAGAAAATATATTACAAAAGGGATATCCCCCCTCTGTAAGGGAGATTTGTGAAGCGGTTAAATTAAAATCTACTTCTTCTGTTCATTCACATTTGGAAACCTTGGAAAAGAACGGATATATAAGACGGGATCCAACAAAACCGCGTACAATTGAGATTCTTGATGATGATTTTGGTCTGACCCGAAGAGAACTTGTTAATGTACCTATTATCGGTCAGGTAACAGCCGGTCAGCCGATATTAGCTGTTGAGAATATTGATGGTTATTTTCCCATTACACCTGATTTTTTACATAATAAAAATACCTTCATGTTGAAGGTAAAAGGTGAAAGCATGATTAATGTTGGCATATATGACGGTGACTTAATATTGGTTGAGGAGCAGCCTAATGCTGATAATAATGATATTGTTGTTGCATTGATTGATGATAGTGCAACTGTTAAAAGATTCTTTAAGGAAAATGGTCATTACAGATTACAACCGGAGAATGATTTCATGGACCCTATTATTGTAGACCATGTTTCTATATTGGGAAAAGTAATCGGATTATTCAGATCCTTTTAATAAAAATGCTCTCAGAATTTCTGAGAGCATTTTAACTAAATACAACATCACAATAAAAACCGTCTTTGTTTTCTTTTAAGCTTGCATATCGATATCTTATTTGATTACCTTCATTGAAACGTAAATAAAAGGAAGAATAAGCATATCTCGTACTTTCCATAAAACAATTCATCATTTGGATAACCTTATCCTCTGAAAATGTAACAAGCTTAATATCAACAATATATTTGTTGTTTCGTATTATTACACTAATATCCTGTACATTATCCTGATTTTTAACGGTTGTTATGAAAATCTGTTTAGACATGTCATCTGCTTTTAAGTTTATGTTGGAAATGTATTGTTTCATTAAATTAATCATAATAAAATCCTTTAATATATTTCATGATCAGGCATATTTTTAAGGACTTCCTTAAACTTATCAAAATTGGCCACAAATAAATCTACTACATCCGGGTCAAAATGTATACCCTTTAAACGTACAATTTCATTATATGTATCTTCTAAGGACCAGCCATCCTTATAATACCGTTGAGAGGTTAAAGCATCAAAAACATCACATACAGCCATTAATCTGCTTATATATGCAATATCATTTCCTTTCATCCCTAAATATCCTGTACCATCCCACCGCTCATGATGCTGAAGGGCAATTGTTCTTGCTATCTGCATAATATCACCGGGACACTTCGCAAGCAAAGCATCTCCATACAGTACGTGATTTTTCATAATTGCGTACTCTTCTTCTGTTAACCGGTCCGGCTTATCAAGAATTTCTTCCGGAATCATCAGCTTTCCAATATCATGCATCATGGCTGCAACAGATAACTTATCTACATAATCTGTTGTAAATCCCGAAGCTTCTCCTAAGATTTTCATATATTCAGATACACGTCGAATATGTTCTCCGGTTACTTTTGATTTGCTTTCAGAAAGCTCTGCAAAAGCATATATTAATTCTTCCTGACTATGTTGTAAGTCTGCATTTGCATCAATGGTTTTGTTTAACATTACCATGTTACGGTCAACTATGTAATATGAAAATAATGTTGCCACCAAAACAAAAACAATTCGTATAAATACGCCATATATCAGTGCTTCCAATACGGAAGAATACTCTTCTATATTTGCTTCCGGACAGATTATATAATATCGAAGCAGGGAAACAAGAACTACACATAGACAATCAACCAATGTAGTAATTACGATTAATTTTCTGTCACAATAAATAGTTGCAATTAACAGGGGAAGTATAACCAAAACAATCATTTCGTATGAAATAAAGGTACCTAATAAAAAGGCTACGCCTAAAGTACACATAATAACGTAATACTTAATCCATTGACGTTCAAATTTAAGAATATTTACGAGAACAGAAGGAATTAACAGCAAAAGTAAGCATGCAATGAAAATGATAGAAACAGTATATTTATCAAAATCATAATAATCAGTCATTAAAAACATCCATAATGAAACCAAAAATAAAGTTGCAATTCTTAAACATTTTGCAGCCAGCTTGTTAACTTCAATTGTATTAATTCGAATTAATAAATCTCGATCCATACTTACTCTTCCCCACTCTTTTTCCTACATTATATTATCAATTATCCAACTCACTTGGTTCAATTATCTTACCATCTAACCATATTTTTTCTAAATTATAGAATAAACGGTCTTCCTTGTTGAAAATATGCACAACAATATCATTAAAGTCCATTAAAATCCAACTGGCAGACTGATACCCTTCAATCTGTCGGGGTTTAACGGAAACTTCATGTAATTTTTCTTCTACATTGTTGGCCAATGCATGTACCTGGGTCTGGCTTGAACCACTTCCGATTATGAAATAATCTGCCATAATCGATATCCCGGAAATATCAATTATTCTCAAATCTTCTACTTTTTTATCCTCTAAAGCATCTACTGCAATTTTTGCAATTTCTTTACTTGTCATAAAATATCTCCTAAATATAATTTTATATTATTTTTCCATATTATAGTAGTCATAGGTTTCCTTGGTTATAGGGTCCACAACAGAACCTTTTTTATCCAAATATTCAATCGAATTACGGAGAATATGATATAAGCATAGATCAAGATCTAAATATGCTTCCTTACGAATTATATCAATCTCAGGAAGGGGTGTACGATTAGGCTCAATATAATCAGCAATATATATGATTTTTTCTAATGTGGTCATTGCCGGTTTCCCCGTTGTATGACAACTTATTGCAGATAATATGTCCTTATCCTTTACTCCGTATTTTTCTTTTGCATATACTGCAGACAATTTGGCATGGAGTAAATCAGGATTCATATATTCACATTTAGTAATGGGGATTTTTCTTTTTTCCAGTTTTGATATTTTTTTATCGTTGGAAACATATTTTGCACAATCATGAAGTAATCCTGCAACCAATGCACTTTCAATATCAATACCATACATAAATGCAAGGTTACCGGCTGTATATTCTACACCGAGACTATGCTCAAACCTTTTTTCCGGTAATTTTTCTTTTAATTTTTCTCGCATTTCAAGTCGATTCATAATTCATCCTATCTATTTATTCATTCTGTCTGCAACACATTGATTATAACAAAAAAACTAAGTAATTTCAACGAAACTACATAGTTTTTATACAGAATTTTTATTAATGCATGTATAATTTCCTGTCTTTTATGAATTTATATACATCTTGGGAAATCATTAAGGTATTTGCAGATATTGAATGGCTTAAATCATTTTCCCTTAATTTTTTTCTTATGTTGCTGGATGAACAGGATATTTTATCTGATAATATAAGATGAAATACATCCTTATTATAAAGATTCGATAAATAACTGATTTGAGTTTTAATTTCTGATATACCCTGATTATCACGTACAGCAACAAGAATATCTGCATATTGTAAAATAATTTCCGGATGCATCCATTTATCAAAAGTCATTAAAGAATCTGCACCCATAATAAAACAAAAAGAATGTTGGGGATATTGTAAAGCTAACTCTTCCATGGTTTTATACGTATAAGTTTTCCCCTTCTTTTTGATTTCAAAATCAGAGGCTTTAAAATATGGAATATCCTTAATTGCAAGGGAAACCATTTCAAGCCGCAGCTCTCCCGATATAATGTCATAATTATTTTTGTATGCAGGCAGATGGTTTGGCATAAACCAAACCTCATCTAAATGAAATTGTTCATATGCTGCTTGTGCAATTTTAATATGACCATTGTGGATGGGATTAAATGTTCCCCCCATTATTCCTATTATAGACATTACAAATTCCCTCGCATAGTTAACATAATAATATTATCGACAACTTTTATTTTGGAAGTTCAATTTTAGGATTCTTGTTATTTCTCTTATATAATACTATTTTCTTACCAATGACCTGTACAACCTGTGATTTTGTTCTTTCTGCTATAGTATTTGCAATTTCTTTTGGATCATCAAGACAATTTTTTAAAATACTTAATTTAATTAATTCTCTTTTTTTGATTGCTTCATCTACAGATTGAATTAATTCAGGGGTAACACTGTTTTTTCCTACGTTAATGATAGGATCCATGGTCATTGCCAACCCTTTTAGATATGCTCTTTGTTTACTTGTCATTCAAATTCTCCTTTGTATTAATCATAATAATCAAATTCTAAATAATACATACGTACAACATCACCTTCTTGGATGCCTTTTTCCTTTAATTCATCAATAATACCGTTATCTTTCATGAATTTCTGGAAAAATTCAAATCCCTTTTCAGACTCAAGATTTGTATATCCAAGCATTTTTTCAATTTTAGGACCTTCTACAATGTATACATTCGGTTCTTTTGGATCAATTTCAATTGTATATGGTTCGTCGTTTGTTTCAAATACAGGCACATATTCCTGTTCAAATTCAATAATTCCTTCAGGTGCATTTTTAACTAAATCATATACATACCAGAGTAATTCCTTAACACCCTCTCCCGTTACTGCAGATATTGGAAATACTTTAATTCCCTGTGGCTCGAATTCCTCTTTTAACATGTCAATCACGGTTTCTTTTTCCATTTCGGTCATTGCATCCATTTTATTTGCAGCAATTACCATTGGTCTGTTTGTAATTTCTATATTATATTTTTTAAGTTCATCCATAATGGCATATATATCATTTATTGGGTCTCTTCCCTCTACAGATGCACCATCCACAATATGAAGTAATACCTTGGTTCTTTCAATATGACGTAAAAAATGTAAGCCAAGACCTACTCCTTCGCTGGCACCTTCAATGATACCCGGAATATCGGCAATTACAAACCCAACACCATCACTTAAATCTACGACACCAAGATTTGGATTTAAGGTTGTAAAATGATAATTTGCAATTTTGGGCTTGGCATTGGTAACTCTTGATAAAAACGTTGATTTACCAACATTGGGAAAACCAACAAGACCTACATCAGCAATAACTTTTAGTTCCAATGTAACATATAATTCCTGAGCCGGCTGTCCGGGCTGGGCATATTTGGGAGCCTGCATGGTTGATGTTGCATAATGCATATTTCCATTACCGCCATGTCCGCCTTTTAGAATAACAACAGGTTCCGTTTTATTTGACATATCCATAATAACTTTTCCTGTTTCAAAATCCTTAATGACTGTTCCCGGTGGTACTTTACATATCACATCAGCTCCATTGGCACCATGACATCGTCTTTTGCCGCCTTCTTCACCATCTTGTGCACAATACTTTCTTACATTACGAAAATCATTTAAAGTATTCAGACCTTCATCTACAACAAAAATTACATCTCCACCATTACCGCCATCTCCTCCGTCAGGACCGCCGGCAGGAACATATAATTCACGTCTGAAGCTGACATGGCCATCTCCTCCCTTTCCGGAACGAATAAAAATCTTAGCTCTATCTGCAAACATGGTATCACCTCTTTTCGTAAAAATCACAGTTTATCTATTATTAACGATTTCTCATATTTTATTCATAATCAATTACAAAGAAAAAGAAAGGCCGGAGAAACTCTCCAGCCTATAAGTTACATGTATCTTATTCGTTAACAGAAACCGGATAGATTGAAACCTGTTTCTTATCTCTACCCTTTCTCTCAAAGCGAACAACACCATCAACCAATGCAAATAAAGTATCATCTTTTCCTCTACCTACATTAAGTCCGGGATGGATCTTTGTTCCACGCTGTCTATATAAAATATTACCAGCTTTAACGAACTGACCATCTGCTCTTTTCGCACCAAGTCTCTTAGATTCTGAGTCTCTACCATTCTTTGTAGAACCCATACCTTTTTTATGAGCGAATAACTGAAGGTTAAGCTTTAACATGTTTTACACCTCCTGATTCAAAATCACAATGTACTTCTTACCATACTTTTCTTCAATTGTAGTGATACCAAGCATAAATGATTCAAATAGAAGCTGGGCTTCCTTACTTGGCATTGACTTTAAAATGACATTTTGGAAATTAATCTTGGTTGAACCATTCAATTCCTTTTCGTCATTTGTAAAGTTTTCAAGGGAATTAACCAAATTAATGTATAAAATGGATACCGCACTACAAACAATATCTTTCCCTTTTTTGCCGTATTCGGCATGTCCTTCCAGTTGGACACCAACTATCTTATCTTGTTTGTTAAAAACAGTTACAGTAATCATGGCACAAAATTAAGCGTTGATTGCTTTAATCTCAACCTTAGTAAATGGTTGTCTGTGACCATTCTTCTTGTGATAGCCGGTTTTTCTCTTATACTTGTAAACAACAACCTTCTTTGCCTTGCCATCACCAATTACATTTGCTGTAACACTGGAATTAGCAACTGCATCACCAACTAACATATCCTTGTCGTTGTTAATAGCAATAACATCAAACTTTACTTCAGAACCAGCTTCTGCATTAAGCTTTTCTACTTTAATGATATCACCTTCAGCTACCTTGTACTGCTTGCCACCTGTTGCAATAATTGCGTACATACGGTTACCTCCTATTATCATTACTCGCCAAGTTCGGTGGTAATATTCATATTACACTTCAACCTCCTTGTGCGGCACACTCAAATATATTAACAAAATCAACTTTGCTTGTCAACCTAATATTTTATTTTTTTCCAGCTTTTGTTGTTTGTAATCCGAAATTCCACTTTTGGATGGAATTTAATCTTTCCGAA
>JBJENX010000188.1:0-7013 GCA_051880415.1 Lachnospiraceae bacterium
ACAGGCAATTAAACAACAGCATTAATCAAATCCCGATTTTTATCGGACAGCAATAGTTTTAAACTAATCCAACTCCGACTTTCTGAATTGTTGCAAAACAATACGATATTCGCATTGTGCGTTTTGCAGCTTTCATACACAAGTCCATCCACATTATTACCTTTTTGGTCTTTAAACATCCATCTCAAAAATTCAGTAAATATCTGCGACGGCACGTATTCTATTTCTTCTTTGTCACCTTTTAAAAGAGGTTTTGTAATATCTGAGTGAAACGACTTTAAGAAGGCGAATATTTGCCAATTGTCCATCCATATCGATATTTTTGCAGGTAAAGCCGTTAAGTCAATTACATTGAATTCACGCAATGAAACAAACTCGCCTATCACCTTTAGTCTTTCACTATCTGTCTTGATACATTCCTTTATGGCTGTATTTTTATCAAATGCTCCATAAAACATAGACACTCCTGCTGGACTCATGCGGCATTGCCCCGCATATGCATCTGGAGCAGAAGTAATATCATCAAATCCAAAAGAATCATCCAAGTCATTGCTTAGACTTCGTGCCCTATATAGTTTAGTGCCTTTAGGAATAATATGCAATATATCTTTAGATGAATAAAGTACAGAACTGAGTTCGTCAAGAATACTGGTACTATCTGATGATTCTGGCATTGCAAGAAAAGTGAATCTTCTGGAATGCTTGACCATTTCAGAAAACCGTTTCCACTGATATTCCATTTCCTCATTCCACCATAGTGTAAACGAATCTTTCTTTATCCACATATAATTTGAAAACAGACAGTCTATATCGGAATTAAGCCTATCGTTATCCGTATGTAATCCCAGATTTTCCATCATTTCTGACGTATCTTCAAACACATCTGCGTTTGCTGGTGCAGCATAACAACCAACTCTTTTAATTCCGGGAATCTCCTCGTCCTCTTCTTCAAAAAAACTACTGGCAAGGGGTAGATTTTCAGAATCCACATCATTGAAGTAACATGCTATGCTCATACCAATATGGTCAGCAAAAAAAATCATATCTATAACAGAATCCTTCTTTCCGCAATACGAACAGACACCTTCATCCCCATGTGTAGTGATGTATTGGTTCAGATAGATATCATCAAAATGATGAGAGCAAACATATTTGCCCTCTAAGTGATACACATCAAATCCGCGCTCTTCCATTTTCATCAGGAGTTCTTTTACTCTTCCCATACTACTGGTATTTGAATTCAACTTTACAGAGACGATAGAATGTCTTTCAAAACCGAATTTTATGTAATCGGTGCACAAAATGCCTTTTCCCTTGACTTGTCAAAAATGGATTTTACAAATCTTTTCGCCTCCTCCTTTTCATCATGAGAGAATCCAGTATTTTGAACAAGAAGGTCATATACATTTGCGTATTCGTTTTTGATATTTGTAGGAAAAACACCGGTCTCATCAGTGCCCAAGACAATGTCTGGTATCCCAATTTCCTCTTTCCATCTCATCCATGTTGCAAGATGATAACTCATGAAACTATGATGATGTCCAATGGTGACATTACTGGTCGGCATTGTCTCTATGGTTATTCCTTTTTCCGACAAGATTTTCATTATCTCCTTTTGTAATATTACCAATTCATCTTCCTTGAAGAATTCATAGCAATCCACAGCTATTATCCTTTCATATTCAGTACGCTCTTTCAGATACTTATAATAAAGGCTTTCTTTTTCGTCCTTTGAAGTCTTGTGTATAACATCTTCAGGCGATTTATTTCTCAAAAGCCAAGCATCTTTAAGAACCTCGAAAGTATTTCCTCCTCCATATACATTATGTGCCAATTCCTGGATTTTTGCTTTTACTTTATCAACGACACCGGTCAATGAGGCAATTTGACGATTCTCAATCAAGTGGCAAGCAAAAATCAAGTCATCAAGATACATGCCCTGTGGCATAGGAACCGTTCCACCAAGGTTGTCCACCCACAAGCTCGGAGCAACACCCGCAGCGGATGCATGACCTATCCGGTCATTGGCTCCATAATCTAAAAATTCCACAATTTCAAAAATGCTCCTTAGTCCATCCAAGATATGAAAGAAATCCTCTCCTGCATGATAAGTAAAATGCAAGTCTGCTTTCTGATCGCGAAGTGACTTTATAAAATCAGTAAAAACGTCTGGACTGGCCAAATAATCACGACCGGTAACGTCAATACCTGCAATTTTTATTCCCGATTGTGTTGACAGAAATGGACTAATGTCTTTTACTATCTTCTTCAAATTCTCCCTTAAACTACGGTGATAATATGCTCCTTTATGTACTTGCTTTATGACATGCACAACGAGAGAAACTCGTGTGAACAGATTGCCGTTATCATCACGCAGTTGCTTTGCCGCAGCCAACAGCTTTCCAAGTTGCTTCAATTGACAGGGGTTAATTCTTAACTCCACGTGTTCAGCACCTTTCGTGTCGTTACCAGCCATTTGTCTCAATGCCTCTTCAATATAATCAAAAGAGGCTCCTCTATAGGGGGCATGAAGGGTTTGGTTAAACTGTTCCAACCCATATTGACCTTGCTGTACTATCAGAAAATTCCTGACGACACCTTTTGATAGAAGATATTTGTGCAAAAGGATGGCAACCTTTTCATCTCCTTTATCAATCTTTCGTAATGCCAAAATCACCATCAAAGCCTCTGAAGCCAAAGAAAGATTTTCATCAGTATTGACACCAACTACCTCAGACAGCTTTCGCATTTGCCTCTTGCCATACTTGCAGATGGAATAGACACGACCTAAATTTTTGCAAATGCCCTGAGCATAGGAATAAGAGAACTGAGGATTACCCTTCTTGAATTCTCGCAAGAAGTACTTCGCATCTTTTATCATCCTAATCCATACAATATCCGCTTCAAGGCAACTGCCTGCATGTATGTGGTCATCATAGAAGCCGTTATTAGCAGTAAGTTCAATGAAAAAAACATTATTGCTTGTCGGTAAAGCCGTCGCTTTATAACAAGAATAGAGACAACTCTTAAGAGCATCTTCATCACCACCATGATGCCTATGTATAACAAAAGCTTTCATTGTGGCTGGCGAGAACTCCCTTCCCACCAATTGCCATTCATTGAACATCTTTTCCTTCACAACCACTTCATCACCTGCCATAGTCAAATACCGATTAGCAAATTGTGGTAGCATCTTATTAAAAAAGTCCAATATTGCTCGTTGATTGGACAACCCAAGGTCTTGATTATTAAACCTTGCCCAAGCCTTGTAATAATGGTTTGGCACTTGAATACGATTCACATGAGCGCGTACGATAAGGCTTTCCTCTATCTCTCTAAATGTGGGTTGCTTACCATTCATATAAAGAGACAGACTAATGTCATCACACATAAAATGCCTCATCAAATCATATCTTTCCATGACTATCAGTTTTGATTCCGCTTCAGTCTATTGTTTTCTATTTCACACTTATTGCGTAAAGAATTCAAAGACCGGCTTGTTACGCTACTGAATTGCTTTTTCAGTTCCTCCATAGCTGAGGCTTCGTCACCATTAAGAATCAATTCAACATTTAGGTTCGTATCATTGATTATCGCTATGCACTTTTCTATATTGCCATCAGATGCTGAAAACTTTGGTTTTGTATATACGCCAACACATGCCACCTTGTTCAGTAGATTAGTCATGCTTCCTGCTTCAGTAAACAAATCCTCTACCCATTGGAAAATGTCACCCATGCTTTGCCTTATAAATTCTTTCAATGCATCAGCCTCTTTGGTATCTATAAAAGGTACAAGTATAGGACATGCCATCATCCATTTAGTAAATGGGATTAAATCGTCATTATTTCGCAAACCATTATAATACCCTATATTGTCTATCAGTATTTTATTTTTCGTTGAGATGTTGTTCACATTCAATCCCGCTATATTGTCTTGCTTGCTGACTTTCATTTCCTCGATAAGGCAAGCATTCATCAGTGAACATACAAACAAGTTGAATATGTGTCCGAGAGGTTTGTTTTTGTTGTTTTCAATGATATTTGAAAGGGTGTAGTAGAAACGCGTGAATATCCGCCCAAACAGATAGCCGCCATAGGTCATGTTTTCCGGATATTTCCTTTTCCATTTCAAGATATTATCCGCAAGCTCTCCTATAGTTCTCTCTTCAAATTCAACATCTACCTCTTCCGCAACCATGTTGTCACTACTGTCATTGATGATGTTCTCATCTCTCATCTGATAACTCACGGGCAGACAAGCGCTCTTAATGGCATCAATGACAATATTCTGTTCATCTCCGCACTTCAATATTTGTCCCACATTTGCCAATAGTGCATAAACCGAGTATTGTAGGAGTCTTTCATTCTTGTTACTGTACAACAACGAAATGAATGGCAGATAACCGAGTATCTTCTGCTTGTTTCCTGCATCTTTCATGACCTTGTCGATGCGATTTTCCAGCAATCGTCCTTTTCCTTTTGCTGTCAGAGTAAAACCCATTAGCGAGATAGCCCCATCCATTCTTACTGCCAACGCCTTCGAAGCAGCGAAGGCCATCGCATTACCTACGATACTTCTCAGGTCTCTGCTCTGAAATAGTCCGGCAGCCGTGCAGTAATTTGTGATACTGTTAGGCTGTCCTTCTTCATACGTCAAATGCCTCATATTATCTCGTGTCATGCTGATCCTACACAAGTAATCGAATGGCAACACGGCATTCTTAGATACGAGTTTGGCAAAGATGATAGAAAAACCAGCTAATGCGCTGTTCTTGTCTGTGTTCTCAAAACTGGGGAGCATCTGATAGGCTTCTTCCACCATTTTCGATTTAATCAAATATCTCAGAAGAATGATGTTGAACTGGTTCGCATTTGTAGCCAATTCAATGTCAATGTTTTGAGCATATATTCTCGAAGTAAAGGCACTGATTGACGACATGACATTGTTTTCTCCTACAATACTGTTATACAGGAAATGCACCTGTGTACGCATACTGGTAGTCATCATGAATGAAGTGAACACACTTAGTGCTCCAGAATCTTTTACTCCATGTTTCTTGAAAATTTCGGCATAGGCATCCTTTATGTCTTTGTTCTCTTCTTGTCCTCCATTTTGCAGGCTTACTCGGTATTTATTTCCATTTAAGTCAATATTGTCTTTCAGGTTATACAAATAAACCCTGTTCTCACTTTTCAGAATCTTTTGCATATATTGTCCCTCTATCTCATTGACTAAACGATAAAACTCGTCCCTGCCTCCATACATTCCATTATTCTCGTTGAGTAGAAGCTCTTTCCCGAAATTATGCCACTGCTGTTTTCTTACATTCTTAGAGTATAATTTCATGTTTCCACTAAGAATAATTATCATCTGTTTGGAAGTCAAGAATTTGCGTAGCGTTTCCAGCACCATCCACCCCTTTTTGAAATCCACGTCAATGTCATCAAACATCAAAAGGAAAGCCTTCTTTTTTAATATCTTCAAGGCATAAAATAAAAAGCAATGGAAATTCCGTTCCAAATAAAAAGCAGAAGAAACACTTTCCATCATCCTCTCCATTTCGTACTCATCTTCATGCCATGTAGGCTCTTGATATGTCAGTCCATCATTGTCCAATGTCGGCAGTCCTTGCGCCAATTCCGCCTTATATTTATTATACTCAACTTTCCAACCCATATTTTCAGCAGTGTCATTCACCTTTTTCACGAGGGCATCAATAAGGCTGATTATCAACAAAAAGAGATGTCCCTTCTCCTCAAACAAGGTCGGGTCTATCAGAGGAAGCATGCTTACTTTTTCATTAGCCTTGAATTCGTCACGCAATGACATCAAAAATGATGTTTTTCCAGCCCCTCTTTCACCGAATACAGATATGGTCTCGTATGTTCGAATCATATCATCGCCTTTCAACTGTTCTATAGCATTTATATCTTCAGCTTTTTCAATTTGCTTATTAATCATGTCTACAGTACGTTCAAAGGCATTGTCGTGAATTCTCTCGTTATTTCTGAATCCCCGAGCACAGAGAGAATCGTTCAGTTTAATAATAATATCTGCCATCTCTTTTTATTTTTAGTTATATTGACTAAATAATGCTATTAAAAAACAGCTATCTATGTATAAATCTCCACAATAGGTGATAAACCCTAAACACCGGCTCCCACAGAGCTTCTTCGGGGTAGCTGCTCACAAGTCTCATTACTCGTTTTAGCTTCCACACTCCGTGTTTCATCATTCCACCTTTCTTCAGTCCTGCATCACGAGTGTCATATTGCCCAAAGTTACCACCTTGCATAATCTCAGCAAGCAATTTTCGTCCCTCCTTCTTATCAGGTTCACATATATAATAATGTGTGGGCATGGCAAATACCTCTTGGAGGACATACATTACCGCAGCTGTGAACTTTGCCATCCCGAATGAGCTGAGAACAGAAATCACCTTTTCCTTCGACATCACAGGCGTTCCAAGCCCTTCGCTCCACATCCCTTGAGATTGCAAGTCCTTGCACTCCATAACATCGTTATGCCATACCCTCAGAGCGAAGTAGTAATCCATGAGTTGGCGCAAGCCGAGACCTTCATCAAAGTAATGAGAGAAAAGATGGCACATCTGATATATCACATTAACCGATGATGTCGGTACTGCGAATCCCATGTGTGTCTTGTTCTTCATACATACATCAGCATGGTTATCAAACCACCGCTGCATTCTCCGGTTTCGTAATGGAGAGTTTACGAATCCAACGCGGAAATGCACCTCCACTTCCGTTCCATCCATCTTCGGTGCCTCAATATGATGATACCTTATTAAAGGCTTCTCATTATTCCCCGCTAACCGATGCTGCATCCTTACATACTCAATCACCGCCTTCCGCCCATGATACTCCACATATTCCACCTCATTCCTCCCCGTCTGGACTGCAATCGCAATCCCGTAATCATTTATCCTTAATCCTTCATCATTGTATATTAAAATTTTATTATTACCTTTGCACTCGTTAACAACATCA
>JBJENX010000189.1:0-6907 GCA_051880415.1 Lachnospiraceae bacterium
TCAAGCCTCTATTAATCCTGTATTTTAAACTGTCTAATTTTTAGGTCTCAGTTCAGTTTAAAATCATGTGTCCTTTTATTTTGATAAACACTTCTTAGGGGAAAGAAGTATTTTGTTATTTGGTCAGATAACTGACTGGAATTTCATCTTTAAATGAAAGCAATTTCTGATACCAATAGTAGGAATCTTTTAAATATCGTTTATAAGTACCATTGCCTTCATCATCTAAATCAACATAGATCAAGCCATATCTCTTAGACATTTGGGTAGTTGATGCAGATACCATATCAGTTGTGCCCCAAATCATATAGCCCATTAATTCAATACCATCTTCAGATAGAGATTTTAGTACTTCATTAATGTGAGCACGTAAATAATCTATTCGATATTGATCATGAATTCTAAAATCGGGAGTTAATTTATCTTTAGCGCCAAGGCCATTTTCAACAATAAAAACAGGTTTTTGATAGCGATCATACAAATTAATCAAAGTAATGCGTAATCCAATCGGATCAATTTGCCAACCCCATTCACTTGTTGGAAGATACTTATTATAAACACCAGTAGTTCTATTGGCTTTGGTAATTTTTAACCCTTCAGTATCATATGCTGTACATACTGAGGAATAATAAGAAAAAGCAACAAAATCAGCGGTATTATCTTTAATTAGTTGTAAGTCCTCATTACTCATTTTTACATGGATTCCCATATCCTCCATTTGCTTTAAAAGCACTTGAGGATATTTTCCACGTAATTGTACATCACTAAAATTATAGCTTTGTCTCATAACCTGGGTTGCTTTAAGCATATTACGAGGGTCACTATTATATGGGTATACCATAGTACTTGTGATCATGCTTCCAACTTTAAGATCAGGATAATTTTCATGAATATATTTCGTTACTTTTGCAGCAGCAACAAATTGATGATGCATTGACTGGTATATAACTTCCTTAAAATCTTTATTTGGAAAACGATCTTTTATCAATCCGGCTGAAGAATAAGGATGCCTAATGATACTATCAATTTCATTAATTGGAATCCAATATTTCACTTTATCATGATAGCGTTCTATTACCACTTTTGAAAATCGATCGAAATAATCAATTATCTTAGGATCATACCATGAATTATAATTAAGGACTAAATTTAAAGGCATTTCATAATGTGAAAGAGTTACAACCGGTTGAATACCTAGCTCGATCATCTTATTAAAAAGATGATCATAAAATTCTAAGCCTTTTGGATTAGGCTTTATGTCATCTCCATTTGGAAAAATTCGACTCCAAGCAATTGATATTCTCATAGAATTAATTCCTGTTTTTGCCAATAATTTCAGATCAGATTGATAATAATGATAAAAGTCAACACCATGACGTTTACCCCATGTTTTACTACTTTTATCTTGTATTGCTTTTTTGATTTTGACAGTTGTCATATCATTCACTTTTTGATAATCGTTTAGATCTTGATAAGGATTAAAGCGCTCACAATCAGCGATTGACATTCCTTTGCCATCTTTATTCCATGCTCCTTCTACCTGATTAGCTGAAGTAGCAACTCCCCATAAAAAATCATGTGGAACATTATATACAGTCATATTAAGCAACCTCTAAGCTAAAATTATTACATTATCTTGATTAGTAACTTTTTTAGTATCATCTTTATCTTTTAATACAGTAAGTACTTCCAAGAAATCTTTAGGGTTAGTTACGATCATAATAACTGTTGGATCATAACCTGCCTTCTTAATTTCATCAATATTAAAGTCAAGTAACTCTTGACCAGCTTTAACCTTATCGCCTTTTTTAACTAATTGGTTAAAACCCTTACCCTTCATTTCAACTGTATCAATACCAACGTGGATCAAAACATCAGCATCATTATTTAGATGCAAACCAATAGCGTGATGAGTATCAAACGTTGCTGTAACAACTCCGTCATCTGGTGCAAAAATTTTACCTTCACTTGGAATTACTGCAATACCTTTACCCATGACACCACTAGCAAAAGTTGGATCATCAACCTTAGAAACATCTTCTAAATCACCTTTAGCAGGTGCATGTAACTCATGTTTTTCATGATCTTTATCAAATTTCTTCTTTTCTTCCTTTTTGGCTTCTTTAATTTGACTTTTATCTACAGGATCATCAAATCCAATCATCCAAGTTGCAATAAAAGTAGCTATACTTGCGACAATAATAACTATAATAGCTTGAACAACAAAGTTTTCACTCTTAGATACCCACATTGGCAAACTTAAGAAAGCGGGTGTTACATAAATGAATGCCTTTAATTTCATAAAACTAGCAACAACACCAGCAATTGCACCACCGATCATTGCACCATACATAGGTTTCTTTAATCTCAAGTTAACACCAAATAAGGCTGGTTCAGTAATACCACCAAGATATGCAGTTGCACTTGATGAAAGAGCCAAGGATTTTAGTTTTTTATTCTTAGTTTTCAAACCAACTGCAAGTGAAGCAGCTGCTTGAGACATGTTTGAACATAAAGCAACAACACGAATAATTGGATCAAAACCTTGAGTAGCGACTAATTGAATACTGATTGGTGACAAAGCTTTGTGAATACCAATAGAAACAAGCCAAGGATACAAAGCTGCCAAGAGTGGAATAGCAATAACTCCTGCATTGTGATAAAGCCACATAGCAATAAAACCAATACCTTGCGAAATCCAATTTGAAATAGGCCCGATGACCAAGAATACTAATGGACCCGTGATCAACATAGTAAGCATCGGTTCCATAAAGACTTTAACCATTCCAGGTGTGATTTTTCTAACGAATCTGTAAATATAAGACATAATCCATACAGAAAGAATCGCGGTGATTAAAGTAGATGAATATTGAACTAAAGGAACTGGCAATCCTAAAAAATGGAAGGGCTTATTGGCAGTTACAATTTGTACCCAACTTGGATGTACCGTCATTAAACCAATAAAAGCACCTAGCATTCTATCAGTATTGAAAATCTTAGCAGCTGAAAAGCCAACATAAGCTGGCATGAAGTAATATCCAGTATCAAAGATTAAATTCAGTAATTGGTATGTTTGACTCTTATCTGATAAAACATGACAAATAGTTAAGATTAGGAGCAAAACTTTGCCCATACCGGCACCGGCAAGCAAAGGAATTGCAGGTGCAATAGAACCAGTAATAGCTCCAATGATAGTGTCAAATAAGTTTTGCTTCTTTTTTGGCTTATTATCACTATCGTTATTATCGATATGAATCATCTTGACCAAATCATCATATACATCTTCAACAGTATTACCAATAACTAATTGATATTGCCCACCTTTCTTAACAACTTGTAAAACTCCATCAATTGCTTCAGCCTTTTTATCATCTGCTTTACTTTCATCCTTTAAGACAAACCTTAATCTAGTTGAACAGTGAACAACCGATTGGATGTTTTCTTCTCCACCTATTGCTTCCAGAATTTCCTGGTTCATTTTTTCATATTTCATTATTTTCTCCTCAAATCAGAAGTGATCTTATTGATATGGATCGCTAAATACATTATTTCTTCATTAGTCAAGTCGTAATTATATTTCTCAGCAATAAACTGTTTTATCTTTAATGAACATTTATATGCATCAATATCACTAGATTTTATTACTTTTAAAATTTCATCGCTTAAATCACCTAAGCCTCGTTCTCCTTTCTTGTACATCATGTACTTCCAGAAGAATTTTAGATGCAGCGCAAAACGGTTATAAGCAGCTGATTGATAATCTATGTCTATCTTGAAATAATACCGAACTATTTTAGTAATCTCTTTGATAAAATCTATTGATTTCTTAAAATCATCAATATCATTTCCTAATTCACCACTAATAATATGAATCGCAATAAAACCAGCTTCATCTTCAGGAAACTGCAAATTGAATTGATTATTTAACAGTTGAAGTGCCCATAAACCATATTGATATTCTTTAGGATAGTAATTTTGTATTTCCCAGAGAAAGTTATTACTGAGATACAATCCCTTCTTTCCACGTTCTACACTTGTTGCCAAGTGATCAGTTAATGTAATATACACACTATCTGCCAGATCAATATTTTCCTCTTTCTTTAATCGATCAACGATTTTCTCCGAAATCTGAAAGAATATTGGATCTGTTTCATGAATTGTTTTTAACAAGTTGTTACGCTGATTATCATCAAAAGGGGTGAATACCTTATAGATCTTTGTTTTATCAACTTCGTCACCAACTTTTTTGGCAAAAGCTATTCCTTTTCCAAGAACTACAACTTCTTCGCCATCCTTTTTAGTAGTGACTATTGCACCATTGTTAAGAATCTGTTTAATACGCACAATATTCACACCTCCCTTTTTCATACAAAAAGGCTCACTCATCCCTTTAAAGGGATAAGTGAGCCTGCGCCGATTATTGGCTAACAATTTCATTCGTTTTCACTTGTTACAATTATGATACCGCTTTCTAATTAGAAAAGCAATCATTATTTTTTATTAATATCCAACAACGTTTTACCTTATATAAACTATTAAAGTAATTCTACTAACTTAACAATAAATTCACTATAGTTTTTACACTTAATTAATTCTGTAACATTATTTATATCAGTTACAACATCTGATAACTCATCAAACACTTCCCTAAATAGTTGCTTATTATTTGGATCAATTGCTAAGCAATTACTAGATACACTTCATTATTATCACTCCACTTAATTCCATGTGAATTAATAATGATAAAACCCTTGCTTTTTTGAGCAGACATATCCAATGAATGCGGAATTGCAATTCTACCAAAGGCAGTACTCGACATTTTCTCACGTTGATACAAACGTTTCTTAAAATCAGATTGTACTACACCTTGCCTTTCAAAATTATATGAAACAGTGTCAAATATTTGATTAATATCATTTAAATTAGTACTTCTGACGAAATTATCACTATCAAAAAAAGTTAATAAGCGTTCTTGAAATTTATCCTTTTTTACTTGATGCTGTTTAGTAGTTATGGCAACATGTAATTTCTGAACATCATCAGGTAAAAGAAATTGAGAAATACTAACTGCACCTATACTATGATCTATATAATTGGAATTCACAGCAACAATAATATCAATTTTTGATCTAAAAGTTTTAATTTGACTTGGGTCAGTAACTATACCCTTAATACTAATATAATTTGAGAATTGGTGTTCCAATCTATTTGAAAGAACAGCTACATTATCATATATCAAAATATATTACGCTAAACCTACAGAAAAAATATCATTCCATTCAGATTTAGCTAATTTATTATTTACTTTTTCTGGCTTTTCACCATTTATACTACAATTTTCTAAATAGTCATCTATTCCATTTTTAAAGTCAGCTTTTAATTCCTCAATATTATTTCCTTCATAAGAAATAATTGTATTTTTCAAACCTAAAACATGACCAAATAAAATATCATCTTCTGTTTCAATTGTCCCTCTATATCCTTTGTATTCGAGTAAACTCATAATCTGATCCCTGCTTTCTTTAGCCCCTCTTTCAAGTCTCTTATTTGATATGCTTTAAGAGTATTTCGAGGGTGTGGTTTGTGTAAATCAATTTTAACATCGCCACGTTGAAATTGCACACGAGAGCCACTACTTCGTCCTTTATTTGTCAACTTGAAATTAAAATGATTCATTAATATTTTTGCTTCATCAAATGTAAAATCCTTAGTTGGATCATTTATTTTAGCTTTTAATTTATCGATTCTATTCATACATCCAATTTATATCTAAAAATTAATAATATAAGTATACCTGAATTTTTTAATTAAAGGAATATATGTTCGAAAATAAATTTAAATAAAATGCATCCCAAAAACAAAAAAACACTCATCCAAAAAATGAGTGTCAAGGGACCATTGTCCCGCGTAAATTTTATAAAGGAGCTTTTCTCCCATTGCTTATATTATGTCATAGCTGAGTTGTTGCCTCAATTGTTTAACAGGCGGTGCAGCTTCCTCAACTAATCACCCCAAACCAACTTAGAAAGCTTATCTCTTCTACTCATGCTGCTATCGGCTTTATAGTCTCTTCTGGCTGCAGATTTGCTCTTAGCAATACGTATTCGGCCAAGTAGTGACAAATACATAGAGAGTTTTGCGGTTATTAGTGACGTACGCAGCTGCTGTTTCACCGCGCGGATAGCTCATCCGGATTCTATTGCCTTTGCTGCTAATCAACTGGTGTGAACTATAAACCTTAGAACTGACTTTTGCATTATATGCCCGTTTAGTAATTTTGTAATTTCTCGCCTTACCACCATCAGCGCAACCGTCTAAATTAATTTCGGTACGCGTAATCTTGAAAGGCTTAACTTTTCCATTACCCCAATATCTATACCAAGTACCGCGGAACTTCTTAGGCACTGTAGTCTTTTAAAAAACAGATGTGCTAACTTGCTCAGGCTGATTAGTTACCCAAACTGCTGAAATAGCCAACAATATCCCTGCTAAAAAGCTAAAATTCTTTTGATCTTCATATTTTTCTCCTTATTACTACATATTCTTATGTATAAACCTGATCAGGCCTTCACAAACAAGAAAAATTCCACCTATCCACGCAAAAAACACCAGCCTCAACAGCTGGTGTTAATTTTTCTACTATATTATTTCTTCTCCAACTCATGCACCAAATTAATGATGTACTTCTTCAAGGCGTCGTGGGTTTCGGGATGGCGCAAGCCGTATTGGATCGAAGTTTCAAGGTAACCTTCCTTGTTGCCGACATCGAAACGTTGACCTCTAAAGACGTGGGCAAATACGCACTGTGTCTGGTTCAAGGTGTCAATGGCGTCGGTCAATTGAATTTCACCACCGCGGCCTGGCTTTTGATGTTCAAGAATGTCAAAAATTTCAGGTGTGAGCAGGT
>JBJENX010000190.1:0-32517 GCA_051880415.1 Lachnospiraceae bacterium
CTGCAACACCTGTTGCGAAGTATCTCTTAACATCTCTGTCATGTAATGCCATCTGGATTCTCTCGTATGCATATTTGTCATGCATATAGTGAATGATGTTAAGTGCGCTAACGTAAACTTTAGCTAACCAATCCATCATATCATTAAACTTATCCATTACATCATCATAGTCAAGGTAGTCACCCTCAACCGGACGATATTTAGGACCAACCTGTACACCTGTACACTCATCAACACCACCGTTGATAGCGTAAAGTAAACATTTAGCTAAGTTAGCACGAGCTCCGAAGAACTGCATTTCCTTACCGATAACCATTGAAGATACACAACAAGCGATACCGTAGTCATCACCGTGAAGAGGTCTCATTAAGTCATCATTCTCGTACTGGATTGATGAAGACTTGATTGACATCTTAGCACAGAACTGCTTCCAACCCATTGGAAGATTCTTTGACCAAAGAACTGTCATGTTTGGCTCTGGAGCAGGACCTAAGTTGTTCAAAGTATTTAAGAAACGGAATGAGTTCTTAGTAACTAATGTACGTCCATCAACACCCATACCACCTAATGACTCTGTTACCCAAACCGGGTCACCGGCAAAGATCTGGTTGTACTCTGGTGTACGAGCAAACTTAACGCAACGTAACTTCATAACAAACTGATCGATAAACTCCTGAACATCTTCCTCTGTAAACTTGCCTGAAGCTAAATCTCTCTCAGCATAAATATCTAAGAAAGTAGAAGTACGTCCAAGGGACATAGCAGCACCATTCTGCTCCTTAACTGCTCCAAGATATCCGAAGTATGTCCACTGAATAGCTTCCTGTACGTTAGTAGCAGGCTTAGAAATATCACAGCCATAGAATGAAGCCATCTTTGTTAATTCCTTAAGAGCCTTAATCTGCTCAGCGATTTCTTCTTTGCCACGGATTACATCATCGGTGTAAACACGTCCGAAAGATTCCTTCTGCTCTAATTTATCCTCAATTAATCTGTCTGTACCATAAAGAGCAACTCTTCTGTAGTCACCAATGATACGTCCACGTCCGTATGCATCAGGAAGACCGGTTACGATGTGGTTTGTACGACATTTTCTAATCTCTGCATCATATACATCGAATACACCTTCGTTATGTGTCTTTCTGTGCTTAGAGAAGAAATCAACAACCTCAGGATCTACTGTATATCCGTTGTCCTCACAAGCCTTCATAGCCATACGAAGACCACCGTATACGTTCATACCTCTCTTAAATGGAGCATCTGTCTGGAAACCAACGATTTTTTCTTTATCCTTATCAAGATATCCTGCACCATGTGAAGTTAAAGTAGAAACAACCTTTGTATCCATATCAAGAACGCCACCTGCTTCTCTTTCCTTCTTAGTTAAGTCCATAACCATAGCCCATAAATCCTTTGTGTCCTGTGTTGGGCCAGCTAAGAAACTATCATCACCTTCATATGGAGTATAGTTCTTTTGAATAAAGTCACGTACGTCGATAAACTTCTCCCAGTTACCGCCCTTGAAACCATTCCATGCTTCTGATTTCATTATAAATTTCCTCCTTTTGATTAAAAAATTACGAAATTCATCTAATTCGTATATTATTGGTACCCCCCTACCCAAAGATTAGAGAATATAAATAATAATCCTTGATGAAATTCTTATGTATTCATTATAGTTTTTTCTTGTATACACGTCAACGGTAAAAACCTTAAAATCATGTATTTTTTCGGGTACAAAATGAATAAAAGATGTTAACACATCCAAGGTAAAAATCAAGTAAAATCAGTATTTGGAGGTTGTGAGAGAATTGTATACAATATGTGGGATAAAAGAATATAACAGGGTCATTAAAGTATTCATATTTGTAAAAGTGGGAAATCATAAATATATCTGTTAATTACGATTAAAATGTGATATTGTCATATAGGATTCTTATAGTAAGAGAAAAAAGACATTAATATGTATGGATGAATATGGCAGGTTTAGGAATGGAAAAGGATACGATATCAGAAAAATATTATCTTGGAAATAATGATATAAAGACATACCGGATAGATAATCATGTTCTTTATGTTAAGGAATGGGCTTTTGCCTACTGTAGAAACTTAAAAATGCTATGGATTCCCAGCTCCATAAAGGAAATTCATCCTACGGCATTTGATGGATGTGGAAGCCTTGAAAGGGTATATGTATACGAAGGTATGGTAAGGGAACCTTCCTTTGTATATGAAAATGAAGCAAAGCTGCTTGCTTATGGAATCAGGAATTTTAGGGAATATCCCAATATCTATGATTTTAAGGCTTATGGAAGCAAATTATGGTATAAAGAATATGATACTATGTTATTCCAATATCTTAAGGAAGCTGATGATATAGGCTTTGATCCTTTTTTGGCGGGAGGCGAGGAGGATTATGAGGATCCTGATAGTCATATTGAGGTTTATCGATATAAAAGGCAGAAGGAAAAAATATATGGTATACTAATAAGACTAGAGGCAGGTGTGAATACTCAAATTATGCAAAGCCTTTTTAAATATATTCAAAAAAAGGAAGGCTTATTAATAGAAGTATTAAAAGAAATGAGAGAAGCTTCTGTTACTTATATAAAGATATTAGACAGCTGTAATTATTTTACAAAGGAAAATATTGATTTGTTTCTGAATGAATTTGAAGGAGCTATATATACGGAAAGCAGAGCATATTTGCTTGGAAAAAAAGAAGCATTGCAATATGAAATAAAGGATGTATGGAATTCTTATACACTGTAGTATATACATCAAATATCAAATGTATAATAAAAGGTAAGGCCGAAAGGATAAGCATGTATGGAACAAAAATCCATTAAACAAGAAAAAATTGAACAATATGGTGCTAAAATTATGGAGCTGGCAAAGGATACCATAACTGTAAGATTTCGTTTTTTTGATAGAGCGCTTACAAACCTTAAGCTGGTACAAAAGCCCGGAATAGGAGGCTTTGCTACGGATGGTACCCACATTTATTATGATCCTGCGGCTCTTTTGCTTACTTATATTGATGAACCAAATGTTGCCGTAAGGGCATATCTTCATATGCTGATGCATTGCATTTTCTTTCATTCGTTTCAATGTGATAAGAAAAATCCCGATTATTGGGATATGGCAGTAGATGTTGCAGTAGAAAATATTATTCTGGAGCTTAATCTGCCGGCGGCAGCACTTTCAAAGGATGGTGAAATCAGTGATCAGCTTCGGAAAATTAAAAAATGGGTACCGGAGCTTACGGCAGAGAAAATATACCGGGAGTTTATGATAAATGGATTATCCCATGATGCAGAGGACACCTATAAGCGTTTATTTACCGTAGACCTTCATGATATATGGCATCAAAATATAGAAAAGATTCCGGAAGAAGTGATTATGACGGAGGAACAATGGAGAAAGGTTTCTGAGCGAATCAAAACGGAGCTTAAGGATTTTTCAAAGGACAAGGAAGGCACGGATTCTTTGGAAAATAATCTGGAGGAGGCTACAAAAGAGCGATATCACTATGGGGATATACTGGAACGGTTTTCTGTGATGGGGGAAGAAATCACGGTAAATGATGATGAGTTTGATTATATATATTATACCTATGGTTTAAAAACCTATGGAAATCTTCCTTTGATAGAGCCTTTGGAATATAAGGAGGTTCATAAGGTTAAAGAATTTGTAGTTGCCATTGATACCTCGGCTTCTTGCAGGGGAAGTATTGTGAAGGCGTTTTTAGAGGAAACCTACAACATATTAAAGCGGTCAGAGAATTTTTTCCATGATATCAATATTCATATTATACAGTGTGATGCCAATATCCAGTCGGATCAGATTATAAAAAATGATGCAGATTTTAAGGATTTTATTGAAAATGGAAAATTAAATGGATTTGGTGCAACGGATTTTCGTCCGGTATTCTCCTATGTGGATGGTTTGATAGAGCAGGGTGCCTTTGAGAATCTTAAGGGGCTTATCTATTTTACGGATGGATACGGCATATATCCTGAGAAAATGCCGGATTATGATGTGATATTTGCATTTTTAAATGAGGACGATAACAGATTAAAGGTTCCCAATTGGGCAATAGAGGTTATAATAGAAGAAGAAGCTCTGGATAAAAGCTAGTATAATTAGAAGAAGAGACGGAAGGATATTATTATAGAAAGGAATAAAGGCATGAATATAAGTGAAGCGAAGGATTATATTAAACATTCAATACAGATATATCTGAAAAAAGACGAATTTGGAGATTATAAGATTCCGGTTGTACGTCAGCGCCCCATTTTTTTATTAGGCGCTCCCGGAATAGGTAAAACAGCGATTATGGAGCAGATTGCCCAGGAGATGGGAATTGCACTGGTATCATATTCCATGACCCATCATACAAGACAGTCGGCCCTTGGCCTTCCATTTATTAAGCAGAAGGAATATGGTGGGAAAACCTATGATGTATCAGAATATACCATGAGTGAAATTATTGCATCTGTTTATGATACAATGGAGGAAAGCGGTGTTAAGGAAGGAATTTTATTTTTGGATGAGATAAACTGTGTATCTGAAACGTTAGCACCATCTATGCTTCAGTTTTTACAATATAAGGTTTTTGGAAAGCATAAGGTTCCGGAGGGATGGGTTATTGTTACGGCAGGTAATCCACCGGAATATAATAAGTCTGTTAGAGAATTTGATGTTGTTACAATGGACCGGCTAAAGGTATTAGAGGTCGAGGCTGATTACAAAACATGGAAAATATATGCCAAGGAAAAGGGTGTGCATAGTGCAATCCTTAACTTCCTTGATATAAAGAGAGATTATTTTTATCATATGGAAACAACGGGTGCAGGACGGTCTTACGTAACTGCAAGAGGCTGGGAGGATTTATCCCAGATTATTACACTTTATGAGGAGGATGGCATTCAGGCTGATGAAACCTTGTTTGCCCAGTATCTGCAGAATGAAAAAATCGTAAAAGAATTTGGTGCTTATTACGATTTATATAACAAATACAAAAAGGATTATCAGGTGGATGCCCTGCTTTCAGGAGAAATTACAACAGACATGATTGAGAAGGCAAGAAAAGCATCCTTTGATGAAAGATTATCCCTTATGGGAATGCTGTTAGATAAGGTGTTGCAGGAGATGAAGGATATCATGGAAACCTCTGCATATCTGACAGAGCTTATGCAGCCCCTTAAGGCTGTAAAGGGTGCCAATAAGGTATATGAAATGTTAGAAACCCAGGAACAGGCTAGGGAGCAGATTATCAATAATCTGGAAAAGGCAAATTCCCTGTCTATGGAAGATAAGAAAAAACATAAACGGATTCTAATGTTCCTTCGTATGACGAGAAAGCAATTAATAGAGGATGCATCGGGAATAGATGTAACAGATAATGAAAAGGTATTTATCTTTGTAAAGGAATTATTTGATCATCAGGTGGCTTCCATGAAGGAAAATGTAGCAAAAACATCTGAGAGATTACATCATTTGTTTGCATTTACAAGTAAGGCATTTAAGGAAGGTAATGAGATGCTTGTACTTGTAACGGAGCTTACTGTAAATAAATACAGCTCCCGTTATATTGGAACCTACGGCTGTGAGGATTATCATCATTATAATAAGCTGTTGATGGTGTCAGAAAGACAGCAGGATTTAAAAGAAGAAATTAAGGATTTATTATTATAAAGAAATATTTTTAGAAGGTTAGTATGATAAATGGGGGAGAGAGGTAACAGAATATGAAGCAGTTTGAATATGGGGTGTCAGATTATAAGTTAATATGCGCGCTTGCTGATGGGGAAATATCCATTATTGGTGCAAGAGGCAGCGGGAGCAGTATAGAGATTCCGGAGGAGATAGAATATGACGGGAATCCATATGTAGTGACTTCCATTGAAAAGAAGACCTTTCTTGGATTATCAGCCTTACGTGAGGTGGTTCTTCCAAAGAGTGTTAAGAATATTGGGGACTGGGCATTTGCACAATGTGCCAGATTGACAAATGTTTGTATTCCCTTCGAGACAGAAATTGGGGTTGGGGTGTTTGACGGATGCCCGTGTCTGTTGCAGATATGTATTGAGAAGGAGGAAGAAGACTTTTCTTTAGACTTATCTATATTATTGGCAACCTGTGTTACAAAGCTTCCCTCTGAGGATTTGCTTAGAGATGTGGAGCTTGGCAGTGCTCACTGGTACCAGAAGTGGGATCAGCGTCTTCTTAATTTCTTAAACGAGGATGATAAAGAGGGTTATCAGACTATGGTGCTTTGTGGTGAGGAAGATATTCGCAAGGATGTACCGGAATATATTTTTGAAAAGCAGATGGATAAGTGTAGCTTATGTATGATAAGACTTCTTTATAACGAAGGGATTGAAAAGGATACGTCTAAAGCTTATATTGACTATATTTTATCTCATATAAAGGGATGTGAATCTGATGCGGCATGGAAGGTTATTACGAGAGATTATAGTGATCGATTGGTATTTTATGATTTGTTAGCAGATATAGGTGGTATAACAAAGGACAATGTGGATGCCATGATTGAGGATTTAGATTCCCAATATGCGGAGGCAAGAGCATATTTAATCCGTTATAAGCAGGAGCATTTTGCAAAAGAAGATGTATTTTCCATGTTTGATTTGTGATGAAAAAAGAGATAGGTACAATATCTTGTGGAAAAAACAGGGAAATATGATTTTTCAAAAAAATTTTTGAAAAATTTTGAAAAATCAGGCAATTTGCTATAAAATATATGATGTAATAAGCCGAAATAGGTAATGAACCTATTTTTAGGCAGAAGAAAATGACGATTTTCTTTAAAGTAACAATGAATGAAAGTCATCCTGATTGCAAGAGGATGACAACAATCACACACGGAGGTGAATGATTATGGGAATTGAAGCAATTCAGACAACAGTAGTTCCAGCACAGCAGGTGCAAAGAGTAGAGCCGGTAACCACGGATGGTAGTTATACTTCCGGTTCCATTACTGTAACTCCTGCAGAAACGGCTCCCGTTCAGGCAAGAAAGGATAATTATGATTCTGACAGCCAGCAGGGACAGAGTTACCAGCAGGGTAAGAAGGATGAAGGAAAGAGTCTTCAGGAGGTTAGCCCTGAGAAAGTGAAGAGTGCAATCGCAGACATTAATAAAAAGATTGCACCAACCCGTACAAGATGCGAGTTTAAGTATCATGAAGAGACTAATAGAATCTCCATTACGGTAAGGGATAAGGATACGGATAAGATTATTAAGGAGATACCACCAGAGAAGACTTTGGATATGATTGCAAGAAATCTTGAATTGGAAGGTATCCTTGTAGATGAGAAGAGATAAGGAGGTAAGCTTATGGCAGGAGTAAGAATGACAGGTCTTGCATCCGGATTAGATACGGAAAGTCTGGTTGGAGAGCTTTCAAAGGCTTACCAGACCAAGGTGGATAATGCGAAAAAGAAGCAGACAAAGGCTGAATGGAAGAAAGAAGCATGGGCATCTTTGAATACAAAGTTAATGAATTTTTATAAGGGTGCGCTTTCTACATTTAAAAGTACTACTACTTATAACACAAAGGCGGTTAAAGGAACTTTATCAGGCGTTAGTATTAAAGCAAACTCCAAAGCGGTAAATGGTAATCATACCGTTAAGGTAAACAGTACAGCCAGTGCACAGATGTGGACGGGATATCAGTTAAATAATAAGAAAATTACTTCTACGTCCTATGGGGCAGCGACCGATGGTTCTAAGAAAATCTCTGAACTTACGGATGCAAAGGGATATAAGATTCAAAATGCTTTAGACGGTTCAAGCTTTAAGGTAAGTGGGAATGGCGTGGATAAGGATATTAATATTAGTATTAATGAAAATACTACAGTAGATGATATGCTTACAGACATTAACTCTCAGTTATCGGGAACCGGACTTACAGCAAGCTTTGAAAAGGGCGCACTTAAGTTTTCAAACACCTCTGTTGGAGCAGACGGTACACCGGGATATGATATATCTTTGGTAGCTAATGATGAAACCAGTGCCAGTGCCCTTGGTTTATCCACAGAGAAGACAACTATTAAGCCACTAGGAGAAGGAAACTCAAATAATACTTATGCCGGCAAAGTATTTGCTTATGAAGAGCAAAAGACCAGCGATTCGTCAGTGACAGGTAATACCAAGTTAATGGATTTGGGTATTGCGGAAGGAACCATCATTAAGGTGAATGGTCAGGAGATTGCTGTGGACAGGACAACTACTTTGTCAGGTCTTGCAAGTTCCATGGCAAAAACAGGAATTAATGCAAGCTATGATGCAACCCAGGGAAGATTCTATTTAAGCTCAAAAAATACAGGTACGGCAAATGCCTTCACTGTGGAAGCAGATGATGATACCTTAACTGCATTAGGTCTTAAGTTTGCAGATGATTACAAGGGTAAGATTGATGCAAGGGATGCCTCCGTTACATATAATGGAGTAGAATATAAACAGGCAACCAATACCTTTGAGATTAATGGACTGACCATTGAGGCAAGTGGAGAGAGTACAGAACAAACCTTTACCGTAGACAATGATGTAGATGGCATTTACGATAAGGTAAAGAATTTTGTAAAGGAATACAATGAACTGATTGCCGAGATGAGTAAGCTTTATAATGCAGATGCAGCAAGGGGATATGAGCCTTTGACATCAGAAGAAAAGGAAGCTTTGACAGAAGAAGATGCTAAGAATTACGAAGATAAGATAAAGAGTTCTTTGCTTAGAAGAGATGATACCATAGGTTCTTTGCTCTCTAACATGCGTACAATTCTTAACAAATCTGTAGAAGTAACAAATGCAGATGGCACAACGTCCAGGTATGCATTGTCATCATTTGGTATTGTAACCGGTGATTACAGGGAGAATGGTAAGCTTCATATTAATGGTGATTCTGATGACGCAGATTATATGGATTTGGATGATAAGCTAAAATCAATGATAGCAAATAATCCTAATGCTGTAACGAAGACATTAACATCTCTTGGTAACGAAATGTATAGCTATTTGATGAAAGCTCAGGGAAAAACAGAGACAAGTAGTTCAATGACTTTCTACAACGATATTACATTGGATAAGGATATTAAAGACTATAAGCAGGGAGTATCGGATCTTCAGGAAAAACTACAGGCTGATGAAGATAAATATTACAAACAGTTCTCTGCAATGGAAACCGCTATGGCAAAGTTACAGTCTCAGCAGACATATATTTCCCAATTGTTTGGTGGAATGTAGGTTTGGAATTTTTAATAGAATATTAGCACCGGATATTTTAGCAAATATCTGGTGCCATATTTTTAAAGGAGAAGGGATATGGCACAGGGAAATCCATACGCAGCTTATGCGAATAATAAAATAATGACAGCATCTCCGGCAGAACTTACGCTAATGTTGTATGAGGGAGCCATCAAGTTCTGTAATCTTGCAAAGGTAGATTTGGAAAAGGGCGAGAAGGGACAGGCAATGTTTCATGTTCAAAGAGCAAGAGCGATTATTACCGAATTGCAGTCTACACTTGATTTCAAATATCCTGTGGCAAAGGATTTTGATTTGATTTACAGTTATATTTTACAGTTGATGATTGACTGTAACAGGAATCATGATATGGAGTCGTTAGAGGAGATATTGTTACAACTACGGGATCTTCGTGACACTTGGAAGCAGGTTATGAAAACTGCAAGATAATAAAAATGGAGTCATGTTTTATGGGAAATAATGATAGCCAAAGTTATATTACGCTTTTAATTGACACACTGAAAAAACAGGAAATTGCTTTAGCAGAGGTTTTGGAAATTACAAAAGAACAGAGCAAAATTGCTAATGCCCCTGAATTTGACGAGGTACTTCTTGAGAATTCTTTGAACCGAAAGGAGATACTGATAGCAAAACTGAATGAGCTGGATGATGGTTTTGTATCAGTATATGGAAGGGTAAGAAATGAAATTCAAGGTAATACAGAAACCTACAAAACGCAAATCAGGCAGATGCAGGATTTGATTAAAAAATGTACGGATCTGGGTGTTGAAATTAAGGTTTTAGAAGAGAGAAACCGGAATCAGTTAATGAAGTGTTTTGCCAGTAAGAATAAAAAGTATAGTTCCCAAAGGAATGCGGCCATGGTTGCATCAAGGTATCACCGGACCATGTATCCGGGACGGGGAACAGGTAACGATTTTACATCTTAGCTCTTATCACAAAATATGGTATCAAATGCTTTAAAATTCCGCTATTTTGTGTAAAAAAAAATATTGAAAAAATTAATAAAATGATATAAAGTATTTATAAGAGATGTCGATATATATAGTGTAAGAGTCAAATAAAGATTCTAATATATGACAGGTAATAACTCGTAAGAGATATTATAAAAAACTATCAACGGTAGCTAAAGAGCTACTAGTACATGTCGCAAGGATGCGACATTATATTCAAGGAGGAATTTATTATGGTAGTACAACACAACATGCAAGCAGTAAACTCAAACAGAATGCTTGGACAAAACGTTAAGGCAGTAGCTAAGAACACAGAGAAGTTATCTTCTGGTTACAAAGTTAACCGTGCAGCAGATGATGCAGCTGGTCTTTCAATTTCTGAGAAAATGAGAAACCAGATTCGTGGTATCAATCAGGCAGTTAGCAACTCTGAAGATGGTCAGTACCTTATCCAGACAGCTGAAGGTAACATGAACGAGATTCATTCAATCTTACAGCGTATGGGTGAGCTTGCTACAAAGGCTGCCAACGACGTAAATGCTACAGAAGACCGTCAGTCAATCACAGACGAGATGACTCAGTTAACAGAGGAAATCGATAGCATCGCTAAGAAGGCTCAGTTCAATGGTACATACTTATTGAATGGTAACATGGCAGCTTCTAAGGCTAAATACCTTCAGGTTGGTGCTAACTATGGTGAGAACATGAAGATCTCCATCGCTAAGATGACAGCTTCAGGTATCGGTATCAAGGCTTCTACTGTTAAGGTTATGACTCATGCTCAGGCTGCTTCAGCAATGAAGGTTATTACAGCAGCTATCAAGTCTGTATCTGCAGCTCGTTCTAAGTTGGGTGCTATCCAGAACCGTTTGGATTACACAATCAACAACTTGAACAATTATTCAGAGAACTTAACATCAGCTGAGTCTAATATCCGTGATACAGATATGGCTACAGAAATGGTTAACTACTCAAAGAATAATATTCTTCAGCAGGCTGCTCAGTCTATGCTTGCACAAGCTAACCAGTCTAACCAGGGCGTATTATCATTACTTCAGTAATCTAATA
Organism: Lachnospiraceae bacterium; assembly: GCA_051880415.1. Classification (GTDB taxonomy): domain Bacteria; phylum Bacillota; class Clostridia; order Lachnospirales; family Lachnospiraceae; genus CAG-590. The sequence goes on from JBJENX010000190.1 coordinate 11,313, forward strand.
CTTAGGTTATTGCGAATAGGGCTGATCCGTATGGGTCAGTCCTTTTTGCATATCAGCCGTCGTTGGAGAAGGATTATTGTAGTGAATATATGGAAATGCTATAATGTACATAAATTAAGAATACAGGGAGGAAGGAAATGGAGTTTTCCTATACATATTTTGAAGATGAAGTAAGAGACGGATTTTATGTATCAAGTAAAATGAAACGGGCGTGGGCTGCGCAGTTAGAAGTATTAGAAGATATAGACAGGGTTTGCAAAAAGTATAATATTCAGTATTTTGCAGAATTTGGTACATTATTGGGAGCGATTCGCCATCATGGATTTATTCCATGGGATGATGATCTGGATATATGTATGAAACGTCCGGATTATGATAAATTTATAAATATTGCGGAGGAAGAATTAAAACAATATTATGAGCATTATGGGATACTAAATGTATGCAGCTATGAAAATCATGATGATGTGTTGATACGAATTGTAAATGGAAGAGAAATCCGTTTTGATGATAAACATTTAGAGAAATTTCATGGATGTCCATATGTTGTTGGTATTGACATTTTTCCCTTGGATTATGTGGCAGATGATCCGGAACTTGATGAGGCACAAAAGGAGATTATACAATTTGTATCCAATGTGAGAGTTACGGTTGATGATGAAAATAAATATACTCCCGGAATGGAGATGTTGATTCAATCTGTGGAAGAAATATGTAATGTTAATATTAATCGGGAAAAACCGATTAAACAGTCATTGTTTATGTTAGTTGACCGTCTGTCTTCTATGTATACTGAAAAAGACGGTAGCAGACTTGCGTTGATGCCTTTGTGGGTAAGTAATGGAAGAAATTGTTTTCCTAAAAGTTATTTTGAAAAGAGTATTTATGTCCCATTTGAAAATACGGAAATACCGGTACCTGTTGGATATGATGCTTTGCTCAAACATAAATATGGTGATTATATGAAATTGTATCGCGATGGAGGCTCCCATGATTATCCGTTTTTTAAAATACAGGATACTATATTGGAAAATGAATTTGGAAGAGATCCGGTTAAATATGTTTTTTCGAAGAAAGATTTACATATTGGGGAGAATAGAATGATGGAGAATGCAAAAGATCAGATTCTTGGTTTAATACCTGTTATAAGAGAAGCACATATGGCAATTTTACAATATATTAATCAAAATAATTATGGAATGGTACAGCAGTTATTAGATGATTGTAAAGCCGGGGCCATGGGTATGAGTGCATTGACTGCTACTCAAAAAGGAAATGATTTTGTTACGGTTAAAAGAATGAAAGAATATGAGGAGCAGGTAATACAGTTAAGTCAGGCAGTTGAACAGGTGATTCAGTTAAATATGGAGATTATTCCTGATGAAATTAGTGAATTACTATATCAAGGCTTTAATATCATAGAAGAAGCATTAGATCGCATAGCAGATAGTATGAAAAGAGATTGGGTTGACCGCAAAGAAGTTGTGTTTTTGCCATATAAGGCATCTATGTGGGATTCTTTAGAGAGTGTGTGGCGGGCTGCAGATGCAGATCCTGATGTTGATGCATATGTAATTCCTGTTCCCTATTATGACAAGAATCCGGATGGGTCATTTAGAGAACTGCATTATGAGGGCGACCAGTTTCCTAGGGATGTTCCCATAACCCATTATGATGATTATTTGCTGGATCAACGTCATCCTGATACGATTTTTTTCCATAATCCCTATGATGAGCATAACTATGTAACAAGTGTCCATCCATACTTTTATTCTGATAAATTAAGAGAGTATTGTAATCAACTGGTTTATATTCCATACTTTGTATTGGGAGAAATAAATCCAAATGACCAGAGAGCGGTTAGTACAATGGAACATTTTTGTACGGTATCAGGAGTTATTAATGCAGATTGGGTTATTGTGCAGTCTGAATCCATGCGTCAGGCATATATAGAAGCATTATCAAAGTTTGCGGGGGAGGATACCAGAGAAATATGGGAGCAGAGAATATTAGGCTTGGGTTCTCCGAAGTATGATAAGATTGGACATAGAAAAAAGGAAGATATTATAATTCCGGAGGAATGGAAAGACATACTGGAAAAGTCTGACGGAACCTATAAAAAGATTGTGTTATATAACACCAGTGTAGGGGCTTTATTAGAGCATCAGGGGAAGATGCTTAATAAAATGAGGTATGTTTTTGATACATTTAAAAATAATCAGAAGGAAATTACTCTTCTTTGGAGACCTCATCCTCTAATAAAAGCCACGATTCAATCTATGCGTCCTGAACTTTTGGATGAGTATGAGTCCCTGGTAAAGGAATATAAGGAATCAAAAATAGGAATATATGATGATACTTCTGATTTAGACAGAGCGATAGAATTATCAGATGCTTATTATGGAGATGGTAGCAGTCTGGTACAGTTGTGCCGGGAAGCGGGAATTCCTATTATGATGCAAAATGTAGATATAATTGATTAAGAATAGCAGGGAGAAGTAATCCAATGAAGAAAATAAGTATAATTATTCCTTGTTATAATGTGGAAGCATATGTTAATCAGTGTATGGATTCGTTAGTAAATCAGACAATGGATGTAAGAGATTTGGAAATAATAGCGGTGGATGATGCATCTACGGACCACACACTGGAACATCTGTTAGATTATGAAAATAAATATCCGCAATCCGTTATGGTGATTCATTGTGAAGAAAACGGAAAACAAGGAACAGCAAGGAATATAGGACTTTCATATGCATCAGCTCCATATATAATGTTTGTAGATTCTGATGACTGGATAGAGCCCGATGCATGCCGTAAAATGTATGCAAAAGCTACCCGATATGATTGTGATGCGGTGGCAGCTAATTATATTGAGGAGTATTCAAGGGAGTCTACAGATGTAACGGGAAAAAAGGGACAGGATCAATATTATATAATAGAAACTGATGAAGAAAGAGGCGGTTTTTTGGGTGTTGATTTCGGGATTGGTTTTGCAGGAAATCTGTACCGAAGATCCATGTTGATAGAGAATGATATTTTTTTCCCGGAAGGATATTCCTTTGAGGATGATTACTGGTACGTTTTATCTATGCACTATATTAAAAAGGCATATATAGTAGGTGAAACATTCTATCATTATTTTCAAAATGAAAGTTCCACGATTCATAAAATGGATTTACAAAAACAGTTAGACAGGGCGGTTGTGGAGCAGTTAAAGCTGCAGACACTGATTGACCGTGGAATCTATCAAAGATATCCGGAACTTTATGAGCATGAGTTTCTTCAGAGATATTATATGCAAATGGAACATATTCTGTTGACAGGTTTTGAACCGGTTCCTTATGATGTGGTTCATACGATTCATGAAGAAGCTTACGGATTATTTCCTGACTATCGTCGGAATCAATTTGTAAAAAGGATATTGGCCGGAGCCGGGGGTTCTTTTATGACAGTTATGTATGATATGCTGGATAAACAATGGGATGATAGCGTGATTGAGGAATTAAAAAAGCTTGATATTCAGGATAACGGAAGCTGGATTGATGTACGCATATAACATATTTTAGAAAAAATAAAAAAATTTTAAATTAGCTATAAAGTTTTTAAGAAGTCCCCCGATATATAATGTGTAAGGAATAGCAAACGGATTTGAGTTTCCTTGAAACAATTAATATATTATTATGAATGGATTCAAATCAAAAGGATTTGATATCTCAAGGAGGATTAGTTATGGTAGTACAACACAATATGCAGGCAGTAAATGCAAACAGAATGTTAGGTGGCAATGTTAAGGCAGTTGCTAAGAACACAGAGAAGTTATCATCTGGTTATAAAGTAAACAGAGCAGCAGATGATGCAGCAGGTCTTTCAATTTCTGAAAAGATGAGAAACCAGATTCGTGGTATTAACCAAGCTGTTAGTAACGCAGAGGATGGTCAGTATTTAATCCAGACAGCTGAAGGTAATATGAATGAGATTCATTCAATCTTACAGCGTATGGGTGAGCTTGCTACTAAGGCAGCCAATGATGTAAATGCTACAGAAGACCGTCAGTCTATTACAGATGAGATGACGCAGTTAACAGAGGAAATCGATAGCATCGCAAATAAGGCTCAGTTCAATGGTACATACTTGTTGAATGGTAACATGGCAGCTTCTAAAGCTAAGTATCTTCAGGTTGGTGCTAACTATGGTGAGAATATGAAGGTTTCTATTGCCAGATTGACAGCGTCAGGTATCGGTATTACAGCATCTACTGTAAAGGTTATGACACATCAGCAGGCAGCATCGGCAATGAAGGTTATTACAGCTGCCATCAAATCTATATCAGCAGCTCGTTCAATGCTTGGTGCTATCCAGAACCGTTTGGATTATACCATTAACAATTTGGAAAACTATTCAGAGAATTTAACATCTGCTGAGTCAAATATCCGTGATACAGATATGGCTACTGAAATGGTTAGCTACTCAAAGAACAACATCTTACAGCAGGCAGCACAGTCGATGCTTGCACAGGCTAATCAGTCTACACAGGGAGTGTTATCATTACTTCAGTAATATAAAATATAGAATAAAAACTAGGACTGGTCCTTGGGGACCGGTCCTTTTGGTATTATTCATATTTTTTAAATAAAAAGTAAATATCTTTCTGTATTTTGCCGATATATATAAATAGAGATATTAGACCACATGGATGTAACGAATGTAAAGGGACTTACGAAAGATACACAGATAAGGGTTGGGGAGCTTTACATGGGTGAGGCTCTTTATTTTTTGTTATAACCGGGAGTGTGAAGGAGGATTTTGATGGAAGATAACATTATGAAAAAGAACGATTCAGAAGAAAAAAAAGATAGTAATTTGAAAGAGAAGGATGAAGAAGAAACAATAGGTAGTAAAATATATAATTTGTTAGTGAAAAATCGGTAGAGGATTTGATTGTAACCGGGATGGAGATAGTTGTATGAACTTGTATCAGAAAATTATTGAAAAAAAAGAAAAAATAGCAGTGATTGGTTTGGGTTATGTAGGTATGCCGATAGCAGTAGCGTTCGCAGACAAATGCCAAGTTGTTGGTTTTGATTTAAACCGGAATAAGATAGAACAGTATAAGGCGGGAGTAGACCCTACAAATGAAGTTGGAGATGATGTAATTAAAAAAACAACAGTTGAATTTACTACTGATGAAAAAAAGTTACAAACAGCAAAATTTCATATTGTTGCAGTGCCTACACCTGTTAATTTGGATCATACACCGGATTTATCACCGGTTGAAAGTGCAAGTAGAATATTAGGTAGGAATTTGAAAAAAGGATCAATAGTAGTATATGAATCTACAGTTTATCCAGGTGTTACAGAGGACATCTGTATCCCTATACTGGAAGAGGAATCTGGTTTAGAATGTGGGAAAGATTTTAAGGTTGGATATTCTCCGGAAAGAATTAATCCAAGCGATAAGGTACATCGGTTAGATAATATTAAGAAGATAGTTTCGGGAATTGATGAGGAAGCCTTATTGGAAATCCAAAAGATTTATAATATGGTTATAAAAGTTGGGACAGTTCCTGTATCTAGTATAAAAACAGCGGAAGCTATTAAAGTTGTAGAGAATAGCCAGAGAGACATAAATATTGCATTCATGAATGAATTGGCAATGGTGTTTGATTATATGGGAATTGATACAAATGAAGTTGTTGATGGAATGAATACGAAGTGGAATGCATTAGGTTTTAGACCAGGATTAGTAGGTGGTCATTGTATAGGTGTAGATCCATATTATTTTACTTATAAAGCTGAAAAATTAGGTTATCATAGTCAAATAATCCTAAATGGAAGAATTGTAAATGATGGAATGGGAAAATATGTTGCGAATGTAGCAATAAAGAAAATGATTGAGGCGGGACAGACACTTAAAAAATCTAAGGTTTTGGTTATGGGGCTTGCGTTTAAAGAAAATTGTGCTGATATAAGAAATAGTAAGGTGATTGATATAATTAAAACATTAGATGAATATGGAATTGAGACTATAGTGGTTGACGAACTAGCAGATGGTCAGGATGTTTATAGGGAATATGGGTTAAAACTGGTTTCATTATCTGAAATAAAGGATGTTGATTGTATAATTTTAGCAGTTGCCCATGATACTTATAAGAATATAAGAATTAATGATTTGGTAAAACTATATAGAAACTGCGAAGATTATGAAAGAGTATTAATTGATGTAAAAGGAATATATAGCATTGATGTATTAAAATCATCAGGTCTAAATTGGTGGCGGTTATAGTGCGATAGGAGGGAAATAGATGATAAAATGTGATATTACATTTCAAGATGAGGAATTGATATGGTTTATTGGAATACATGATCATACATTATATTCTGTAAATAAAAACAATGAAATTACAATTCGATGTATACTACCTTATGCTGGAAATATAAATCTTAGAGCATATTCTAGTTGTGTAAAATATCAAAATAAAATTTTATGTTTGCCAGTAAGGGCAAATGATATCTGTATATATGATATAGAATCAGACAGGTTAGATAAAATATATATTGAAACTGCTAACGATGCAGTATTGGCTTTACAGGATAATTGGGTTATTAATGATACATTGTGGAGTTTATCTCGTACAACAAAAACATTATATCAAATAGATATTTTAAATAAGAGAGTTGTTAATAACTTTGTTATAGGAGATGATAATTTAACGATTGGGTTGCAATCTGGTAGAATAAATCAAAAACTGTATTTTCCAATCTCAAATCAGAATAAAGTGGTCATTTTTGATACGGATATTATGACAATTGAAGAACATGAGATGAATTGTAATGAGAAAGGATTTGGTACTATTACACATGCTAATGGTTTGACTTTATTGACGGGGTATAGTAATTGTATTTATACTTGGGATATTGAATCTGATAGAGTGGAGCGTTATGATTTTTCAAAACTAAAGCTATTTGTAGAAGAAAAAGCAAAAAAATACCCTAAATTTCAAAAAAGCATTGAGACAAATAATTATATTGTATTTATTCCATATATAACAGAGGATAGTATTAGTGATAATATATTAGTTATAGAGAAAAAAACTTTTAAATTTAAGAAAATATTATCTGATATATGTTGGAAAAAACGGCAAGCAGGAGAACAAATGGTAGTTTTTGCGAAAACAGAAGATTCTGTTGTAATTCAAGATCCACTAAGAAACAATTATGTTGAGATATCTATTGACGATGGGAAAGAAAAAAATGTATTAATGACAGGGAATGAACAGGAAAATCATAGATACTGGAAGGAAAAAGGAATTCCAATATTAGGTACAGAATCGCAAGTGTATAAATTGGATAATTTTATAGAAAGTCTTTTAAAAAAATGAAAAAAACAACTGATGTATTTGAAAAAATAATAACAATTGAATTAGAAAATGACTTTTTTGATTTTATATTAAATGATGAGAAAATTTGGCAGTATGTTCGGTTTAATACCATTTCTTTTTTGATTGAAGAAATTACAGGCGTTTTTACGGCAAATCGTAGTAACTATTCTTGGCAGATGGACAATAAATCATTTAATGAGGAACCAACATGTAAATCTTTAGAGAAACTTACTCCTAAAGATATGTTGATTGTAAATCATTGCCGTAGAATTAAAGATGGAGAAGTATATAAATGTTTTGTTACTGATGAATTTTTAGAAAATACAAATTATTCTTATTACGTTTTCGAGGATGAATACAAAGGAGTTCATTATTCTCCAACAAAAACAAAAAATTTAAAATATAGAAATGAAAATATTGTATGGGATTATTATAAATACAGGTCTGCGGATGGGGATGAAATAAGATCCTTTGTTGAAAAAATATGTAATGTTTTTCAAGTTGAATTTGAAATGGAATTAACTAACGCATTTAAAAATACATTTTATAGTATTGTGAAGAATACATTAGAAAAATTATTTTATTATAAAAAATATTCAGAATTAATTTTAGCTATGGTACAGCCTAGAATATGTGTTGTTACAGTGGCATATTCATTACAGAATCAAGCATTGATTTCTGTTGCAAAAGAATGGGGTATTCCAACAGTTGAATTGGAACATGGAAGAATTGGAGATGCGCATGTTGCTTATAATTATAAGAATGAATTAGCATTAGAATCCTTTCCGGATTATGTATTTGTCTATGGGGAATATGAAAAAACCGTTCCTAGGTTTCCTATTAGCAGAGAGAATATATATTCTGTTGGATATCCAGAACTTGAAGCGAAAGCTAAGTTAAAAAAAGAAAAGAGAAATGACAAGATAATCACTATGATATCTAGTCCGGTGGATGGAAAAATAATGTATAATTACGCAATGCAATTACAAGAAAAAATTGAAAAAAATAATCTAAATTATAAAATAATTTACAAATTGCATCCGTCTGAATATAGTGATTGGGGAAGTAGATATCCTAAATTAAAGCAATTGAATATTGATATTATTGAAAATAATAACCACGATATTTATTATTATTTGAATCGTTCCAATTATGTTATTGGTATTTCATCAACAGTTCTTTTTGAAGCAATGTTATTTGATATAGGTATCATTATAATCAAGGAATCTGATTATGAAAAGACAGAAATTATTCATAAAAAGGGTATGGCAAAATTAGTTTCTTCTATTGATGAATTGTTGAGTATTTTAGAATTTGAAAATGTAAAAGTGGTATCCAATACTATGGATAATTTCTATTTTGAGAGGAATTCCCTTTCTAAGATGGAAATAGCACTTAGTTGTTGTATGAAACAATCAAATGACGTACTTATAGATAAAGTTAAGTTATTGGAATTACAAAAGGAAGCGAAAAAAATCTTTAAACAACGTGAAGATTGTATAATAAAATATAGAGCATTATCTAATAGAAATATGGCATCTTTTGATTTAATGCGTACTTGGTTTCAAAAAAAACAAACAAACAAAAATATAGGAAAGTATTTAGAAGATATGAATATCAAAAAAATTGCAATATATGGCATGAATGATATTGGTGAAATTTTATTGAAGGAACTGGAGGAGTCCTCAGTGTCTGTTAAATATGGGATAGATCGAAATGCAAGGGGAATATTTTCATCAATTCCTGTGTATCTCCCGGATGAATCACTTCCATATGTAGATATGATTTTGGTAACTGCGGTTTATTACTTTGATGAAATAAAGGATAATATAGAGTTAAGAACAGGAATTAAAGTATATTCTTTAATTGATTTAGTGAAGGATATGTAAGGTAGGTATAGGGATGGATAGATTTGTAAAAGGAAGAAAATTAATACTTTATGGAGTAGGAGAGATTGGAAAATTTTTTTGGAACCAAAACAGAAGCAAATTAGATATTTTTGCTTGTACATGCAGTGACAAAGAATTTGAACCATTAAATGGTTTAAAAGCAATTGATCATGAAGGATTAACCGTAGAAGAAAACTATGTTATTATTTGTAGCACTTATTATGAAGAAATAAGAAGAAAACTAGTTTTGATGGGATTTCAATCAGGAAAAGATTTTATGCGCTGGGATTTTTTTGAAAGTATGCATACCGTTTTGTTAGAAGAAAAAGAGTTGATTCTTGCAGTTGGACAATGTGAAATAAGCGAAATGTGTTATGGATTATCACAACTAAAACAGGTTAATCGAAGATATTCTATTATTTGTTTAGATGAAAGAAAAGTTTGTATACATGGAGATAAGTATTGTTTAGAAGATTATATTGACTATAAATTTTTTGCAGATATGGCGGATATCTTTATTCGCCCAACAGTCTTTTCAGAAAAAAGTTCAAAAGGATTTGCACTTTTAAAAGAACAGTTAAAAAATAATACAAAAGAAATTTGTGTTTCTATTTTTGATTATGATGGTTATTGGCCTCAAGATATAGATAGGGGAAGAAACTTTAGTAAGTATTATATGACTCGAAAGGGCGTAAAGTTGGCGGCATATTGTGCTAGAGATCAGGTGGTAGAAAGATTAGTTGATGAGGGCATGAGTGCATCTGTAATATTAAATTCTGTTATGAGAAAAGATTTTTTTGATTGTGAAACAGTTGTTGGAAATCAAAAAAAATCATTAAAGCGAGCAAATTTGACAGATAGAATTGCAGATGTTAAAATTTCAGATTTTGTTGCAGCGCAATATAATCAGAAGAAATTATATTGCGACAGGGGACATTTTAATCAAAATCTGTTAAGGGAGTATGTGTCTCGATTGGCAGAACACTTAGATGTTGATTTCAGTATAACAGATATTGAAAATGTGGATTTGGATTGCTTATTTACAAAGGTAAATGAATTTCCAATTTACCCAAGTACAGCTGCATATTTAGGTTTAGATTATATAGATGAAAGTACAAAGTATCGAATGTCTAAATATGATAACGTATATAGAGTATCTTTTGAAGAGTATATGGATAATCTGATACATTATTATATGAATGTAAAAGAAGTATTAAAATATTGCTAGTGGAAGAGGAAAAAATGAAAATAAGCGTATTAGATTTATTAGAAGAAACTTACAAAAAATATCCCCAAAGGGTGGCGGTACAGGATGAAACAGGAGAAATAACATATGCGGAATTGAGGAACAAAGCTTTGTCAATCTGTAAATTTATTCAAAGCAAGACTATTGAAAAACACAGACCTGTATTTGTCTTACTTCCAAAAGATAGAATGAACATACCTGTGTTTATGGGGATTTTATATAGTGGTAACATATATTGTCCATCAGAGATTATATATCCAATTAATAAGATAGTTTCCCTTGTTAATGTATTAAAGCCTATAATGATAATCACTACTAGAGCTATGAAAGAAAAATTAAGTGATATAAACCATAGTGTTATCATAGAAAGTATAGATGATATATCTTTTGATGATACGTTGGATATAAATCACACGTTTTATTCAAATATAATTAGCACAGATCCTGTATATATTTTATTTACTTCTGGATCGACAGGAGTTCCCAAAGGAGTAGTGATTAATAATGAAAATATTTTAGACTATATCGATTGGGTTCGGGAGACGTTTGAATTTGACGAAAAGGATATTTTTGGAAATCAAGCACCATTTTATTTCGATAATTCAACACTTGATATATATACAAGTATTAGTTGCGGTGCTTGTTTATCAATTATTCCTAAGAGACTTTTTTCTTTTCCGATTGAGCTTATGGAGTATGTTGCGGAAAAGAAAATTACAACTATATTTTGGGTACCTTCGGTACTTGCTTCTGTTGCAAACAATGAATGTTTAAAAAACGTAGATGAATTAAAAATAAAAAAAGTTTTGTTTGCTGGAGAAGTTTTACAGACGAAGCATTTAAACTATTGGATGAGAAATCTAAAGGATGTTGTTTATGCTAATTTATATGGACCAACGGAGATTACTGTAGATTGTACTTGCTATATTGTTAAAAAAATGTTAGATGATGATGAACCTATTCCTATTGGTAATGCATGTAAAAATACAAGAGTCTATCTATTGAATAAGAACTACGCTGCAATTACAGAAAAACATGTTACGGGAGAAATAGCTGTAGAAGGAATTTCTGTATCTGCAGGATATTGGGATAACGAAATACAAACAGCAGAACATTTTATTCAAAATCCATTTGTAAAAGAATTTGGTCAAAAGATTTATTTAACAGGAGACTTGGGATATTATAATGACGAAAATCAAATCGTGTATGTTGGAAGAAAAGATTCTCAAATTAAACATATGGGCTACCGCATTGAGTTGGGAGAAATTGAAACGATTGCAAGTGGAAATGAGCATGTAAAAATGGCGTGTGTTCTATATGAAAATTCAAAAATAGTTCTGATATGTGAAACAGACTCTTTATTAATTGAGAAAGATATGAAAAAATATTTGAGAGGTTATTTACCAAAGTACATGATACCTGAAGTAATAATTTTTGTTGATAAAATGCCGTTAAATGATAATGGAAAAATTGATCGGAATAAAATAAGAGAGGGGATTAAAAGTGATAAATGATATTGGAATTATAAAGGTTCATCATATTGGATATTTTGTAAAAGATATAAGAAAGTCTTGGGATTTATTTTCTTCTATGGGATATCAAATGCAACAAATATATATGGATAAGAATAGAAATATAAAGCTGGCATTTGGCGTTATGGGAGATGTAAAGGTTGAGTTGGTTGAATCTTTAGGAGAGAGTTCTCCTGTGGAAAAAATGAAACAGGACGGTACAAGACCTTATCATATTTGTTATGAAGTAGATGATATTGAAGAAAGTCTTATTATTTTAAGGAAAAAGTATAAAAGTATTCCTCTGAATGAAATATCAAAATCAACAATAGAGGGAAAAAGAGTAGTACATTTATATAATAAGCATATGGGAATATTTGAATTGATTGAGAGGTAGAGAAATGAAAGAAAAAGTAATTAGTATTTTATTTGAAACAATTCCAGATTATGAGGAATATAAGGGAGATGACTTTGTAAAAGATGATTTGATTGACTCTATGGTTTTATTAGAAATTATTAGTGAGATTGAAGAAAAGTTTGATATCGAAATTCCAGCAGAGAAGATGAAATCAGATAATTTTAGAAATGTTGATACGATCATTGCATTGATAGAGTCCATAAATTAGATTTATGAGAGTACATAAGAAAGAGAGGGATAACTGGGTGTCATATTATTTCCCAATAGATAAAATAAAAAAAGATAGTTCAATTGCTGTATATGGTCGTGGAACGGTCGGAAAAAGTTTAGTTGATTGGAATTTGCATTATAAATGGTGCAATATTTGTTGGATTATTGATAAGCAAGCAAATGATGTTAATAAATCATATAAAGGTATCCCGATTATTTCGGTTGAAGACTTTAAGATAAATATGAATGTAGATTATATTCTTTTGGGTTCAAAGGAACATGAGGAGTCAATGCTTGCTGATTTAGAAATAATTAAATATGATAATAAAAAAATAATAAAATTAGATTCTTCTCTCGTTTCGAACGAGGTTGGTGGTACATCTGATGAGAGCGCCACTGATTTGGGTGAAGCAAATTATTGGGGAGAAGATGGTCTAAATTGGTACAATAAAGCAGAGAAATTTTCTTGGGATACATTTAAATCAACATTGGAGCCTATTGTCAACAAGTATCATCTTTTTGAAAAAAAAAGCATATGGCTGGATTTTGGATGTGGAGAAGGAAGAATTGCGAATATTTTGAAAGAGCATGTATTACATATATATTGTTGTGATATAAGCGAAAGAGCAATTTCTAATTGTAAAAAAAGATTTAAGCATTGTGAAAATGTAACATGTTTCGTAAACGGAAGTGATAATATTTCTATTGACTCAAATAAAATAGATATTGTTTTTTCAATTGGGACTATGGTTCATTTTGATTTGCGAGAAATGAATCAATACCTAGGAGAAATGAGTCGAATATTAAAGGATGGTGGAATGTGTATAGTTCATCATTCCAATTGGAGAGAGACAGAGGATTATTTCATTTCTAAAGGGACACACTCAAAGGGCTATTATAGAGGAGATGTAAGTGCTAAGGACGTGAGATTACTTGCAAGAAAAAATGGATTTGAGATTATTGAACAAAGAAAGATACCTTGGGGAGATGTTCAAGAAAATATAGATTGTATTAGTGTATTGAAAAAATGAAAGAAGGAATGTAATGCAAATATTAGCGATTATTCCAGCAAGAAGCGGATCCAAATCTGTAAAAGATAAGAATATAAGGATTATAAATGGAAAGCCCTTATTAGCATATTCTATAGAACATGCACAAAAATCAAAAATGATAAACAGGATTATTGTTAGCACAGATAGTACTAAATATGCGAAAATTGCATTGGACTATGGAGCGGAAGTGCCATTTTTACGACCAGAAGAATATGCCACAGATACAGCACTAGATTTTGATGTGTTTCATCATTTATTAACAGAACTAAAGGAAAGGGAGGATTATGTTCCAGATATAGTCGTTCAGTTAAGACCTACCTATCCGATTAGAGAGTCAGACGATATAGATAATATGATACAGATTTTACTTGATAATTCAGAAGCGGATTCTGTTAGATGCATTGTTGAAGCAAAGGAAATTCCTTATAAAATGTGGAGGTTAGAAGATAATGGGCGTATTCGTCCATTACTGACGGATATTTCAGAAGCATATAATATGCCAAGGCAAGAATTGCCAGTTATTTATTATCAAAATGCATGTATCGATGTAATAAGAACAGGGACGATTATGGAAAAGAAATCTATGAGTGGAGACTATATACTTAGTTATTTAATGAATCATAATTTTGACATAGATACAGAAGATGATTTTAATAATGCAAGTAATTTTATAGTAAATAAGGGAGATATTTAGTATGAGTATATTTAATGAGTTAGTTATTTTTGAGATGGCTAATAGTCATCAGGGAAGTGTAGAACATGGTAAAAAAATTATTGAAGAGATGGGAAAGATTGCAAGAAAACATAATATAAAGGCGGCTGTAAAATTACAATATAGAAATTTAGAAACATTTATTCATCCAGATTTTAAAGGTAGAACAGATGTTAAACATATTCCTAGGTTTGAGAGTACACGATTATTATATGATGAATTCTGTGTATTGGTAGAGGCAATAAAAGAAAATGGAATGATTGCTATGAGCACACCTTTTGATGAAGATGGTGTGGGCTGGTGTATGGAGCAGAATTTGGAAATTATTAAAGTGGCGAGTTGTAGTGCAATGGATTGGCCTTTACTTGAGGAGATTGCAGCAACAAATAAACCGGTTATTATCTCGACTGGTGGAAAAAGTCTTTCAGATATTGATAAAATATATAATTTTTTTACTCATAGAAATTGTAAATTTGCCTTTATGCATTGTGTCGCAGAGTATCCTGCGGCATTTGAAAGATTGCAGTTAGATTATATCGAAAAAATGAAAAAAAGATATAGAGGAATAGAAATAGGATATTCTGGACACGAAGATCCAGATGACAATATGGTGCCAATGCTTGCAGTGGCAAAAGGGGCTACATTTTTTGAGCGACATGTCGGATATCCGACAGATACCATCAAATTAAATGCGTATTCAATGAATCCTGCACAAACTGATCATTGGGTAGAATCAATACTTAGGGCAAAAAATATCTGTGAATTAAAAAAAGAAAGAGATAAATATATTAGTTGTGACGAATTGGATTCGTTAAAATCACTTGAACGGGGTGTTTTCGTAAAGAATGCAATAAGTAAAGGACAAACAATATCAAGAGATGATGTTTTCTTCGCAATGCCATGTGTTGAAAAACAAATGACCAGTGGTGAATTTTACGATGGTATTATTGCAAGTAAGGATTATAAAGCTAATGACGGATTGTTTGAAAAGAAACGGTACAGGGATATTAATATTGCAAGAGATGTAATTCACGAAGTTAAAGGAATGCTATTAGAGGCAGGAATTGTTGTTGGGGATAACATTGAAATCGAATTGTCGCATCATTATGGAATAAAAAAATTTAGGCAAACGGGTGTTGTTATTATAAATATTGTAAATAGGGAATATTGTAAGAAAATATTAGTAGTCCTACCAGGACAGAACCATCCAATGCATATGCATAAGGTAAAGGAGGAGACATTCCAGCTATTATATGGAGATTTGGAATGTGTTATAGATAATAAGAAAATTCATATGAAGCCAGGTGACTGTCAAACTGTATTAAGAAATGTGTCGCATTCTTTTAAATCTAAAGATGGGGCTATTTTTGAAGAAATATCAACCACGCATATAAAAGGCGATTCATATTATGAAGATCCAGTTATTTCAAAAATGGATTTAATGGAAAGAAAAACCATTATTAGAGATTGGTAATAGATGTGTGAAGTAATTTATTAGAAAGGATTAATTAGTATTATTAGGCTAATAATATAGTTAAAAATTATGAGACAAGAGCATATGATTTCCGTAATAATTCCTATGTATAATCGAGAAAGGTCGATCAAAAGATCTGTTGATAGTGTTTTAAATCAAACATATAAAAATATTGAAGTGTTTGTAATAGATGATGGATCAACAGATAATGGGAAGGATATTATAAATTCATATAGTGATGAAAGACTTCATTTAATTTCTTATGAAAAAAATAAGGGTGCTAATTATGCTAGAAATTTAGGTATAAAAAATGCAAATGGGGATTATATTGCTTTTCATGATAGTGATGATGAGTGGGTCAGCAATAAGCTTGAAGTTCAATTAGAGTATATGTTAAGTAGAGAGTTGAAGGCTTCATTTTCACCGTACATAATTACTGCTTCTGAAAAAATAGTTCCGTCTGGTTATCAGAAATACTGCGAGGATTATCAATTAGTGAAGTCTGAATTAAGAAGACATAATATTATAGGGACACCAACACTTATAGTATCACAGGAAGTAATTAAGACAATTGGAATGTTTGATGAACGGATGACTAGATTGCAAGATTATGAATATGTTATACGTGTGGTACAGAAATTTGAAATAGGATGTTGTCCAGAGATATTAGTTTTGGTGGATTGCGATGGCGAGAGAATTTCAAATAGTAGTACAAAATTTGAAGCATCTTTACAATTATTAATAGAAAAACATAGTGATTTTCTTGACCTGGACCATTTTTATGGGATAAAAAATATGTTTACAGAAGAAGACCATCCGTTTAGTCGAGAGACAATTAACAATATTATTAATGCTGTTTCAAATAAAGTAGGATTTATGCAAATTGGTCTTAATTATTTAAAAGATTATGCAGAATTAAATAACAACAAAAATCGTTTATTAAAGCAAATAAATTTAAAGAAATTAAAGACAAAAGAATTTGCTATATATGGTGCAGGAGAGAAAGGAAAAGAATTTTATCAAGAGTTGAAAAAAGAAGGTTTAATACCTAAATATTTTATTGTAACCCAAAAAGATGATATGGTGTCAGATATAGGAGGAATATGCATAAAATCCTTGTCAGATATTAAAGATAAAAATATTGTTATTATAGTAGCAGTATCAATTGCTAATCAGTGTGATATATTAGAGGTATTATATGAAAATGCATTTTATAATGTGTTTACAATATGATAAGTGAGAAAAGAGAAATAAGTGATAGATGAAAAATATATATGACATAAGAAAAGAGAAAAATTTAATATATATATTTCAAGAGCATGAAGAAAATATAACCGTTTCGGATGATATTTTAAAGAGATCTTGTGTTGTTATTAATTTGTATTATGAAGAATCTATAGATACTTGTATGGCATATATTGAACATATTCCAAGGAATATAGATGTATTTATATTTTCATCCAATGAAGAGGTTATAACTAGTATAAGAAGACTAAATCAATCTAATGTGACAGTAATACAAAAGGATAATCGAGGTAGAGATGTTAGTGCATTATTAGTTGCTTTTCATCCTTATTATGATAAATATGAGTATATTTGTTTTTTGCATGATAAAAAAGGAAAGAACGAAAAAACTCTTTCTGACACAAATGCATGGTTGAAGAATATATGGAGTAATTTACTTTTTTCTGAAAATTATATTTACAGTGTGTTAAATATGTTTTTAGATGATAAAAATATTGGTATAGCGGTTCCGCCGGAACCTTTTGGAGAGTATGTTACAGCATGGTATTCTGATGCATGGGAGAATAATTTTGATAATTGTGTTATGCTTGCACAATCTTTGAATTTGGTTTGTGAATTAAATGAAGAAAAAAGTCCAATGGCAATTAGCACGGCTTTTTGGGCAAGAACAGATGCGATTAAGAAGATTTTTGAAAAACATTGGACTTATGATGATTTTCAGGAGGAACCAATGCCAAATGATGGAACAATAAGTCATGCAATAGAAAGGATTTGGGGTTACCTTGCTCAGGATGCCGGATATGATATTGTTACCATAATGAATAAAGATTATGTAATATGGGAGTTATTAAATGTTCAGGATGCAAGTAAACAAATGTTCAAATTATTAAAAGAAAAATTATATGTTCATGATTTATACGAGATAGTAACTTTTGAAGATAGGCTTGATAAATTAAAAGATTTTATGGAAAAAAATCAGTTTATATATTTATATGGGGCAGGTAAATATGGTAGGGATTTATTGAGAATGATGAGACTTTTTGATCTCGAACCAGATGGATTTTGTGTTACAGAATTGCAAGATGAAACCAAAGAAATTGATGGGTTAAAGGTCTTTGGACTATCGGAGGTTGTTGTGATAGAAAATGCTGGGATTATAGTTTCTACAAAATTTTACTTACATGAGGAATTTATGGAAAATATGGATAGATATAATTTTAAAAATTATATAATAGCATATTAAAAAGGAATGCTTATGGATTTAGCAAAAGAAAAAACAGCAATAATATACGGGTTAGGGGATAATGGTAAAAAGGCTTATAGTTATTTATCAAAAAGATATAATATAATTGGCTGCTCTGATTCTAATTTATCTCAAAAAAAAGGAGAATTGGCTGCTAAAGTTCCCTTTTTTTCCCCTTTAGATTTAAAAAAACTGGAATTTGACTATGTTCTTGTTACCAGTGTTTATGGAGAGGAAATTTTTCGTTATTTGACGAAAGATATCGGAGTTCCTTCAAATAAAATTCTGCTTCGAGAGGAATGGTGTCGGATACCATTTTTGACCAGTTATGGAGATAAAAATCCGGATAAAACATTCTATGTTATGTCCAAAGAAATTCGAATTAAAAATGGCTTGTTATCATTAGCTTTTTCAGTATTAGAGCAGTTAGTATATGTAGAGGAAAAAGGATATATCCCTGTAGTAGATTTACAGTCTTATCCAAATCAATATTTGGAGCCGGATAAATTATGTAAAGAAAATGCGTGGGAGTATTATTATGAACCATTATCATCATATTCTTTGGATGAAGTTTATAGTAGTAAGAATGTTGTGTTGGGATATGATGATCCTTGTTATCAGGAAGATTATTCAAATAATTATAATATCAAAAGAATGTCGGAATTATATAAAAAATATATTCATGTTCGTAAAGATTTATTGAAAAAAATAGATGAAGAATATATTTTACGTATGGGGGCTGCCCAAAATGTATTGGGTGTTTTGTACCGGGGTACAGATATGAATGCTTTAAAGTTAGAACATCATCCGATTCAGCCAAGTATATCAGAATTAATCTGTCAGTCTAAGCGGAAATATAAAGAGTGGGCTTGTGATAAGATCTTTTTAAGTACTGAAGATGAGGAAGCGATTAGGATTTTTAAGAATGTATTTGGTAAGGACGTAGTATATACAGACCAACTACGATATTCAAATACAGGAAAGAATTGGCTTTCGGATATTAATAATAAACGGGAAAATGACAGGTATTTAAGGGGTGAAGAATATCTCACAACAATCGCAATTTTATCAAGGTGTAATAGCTTGATTTCCGGGGTGTCCGCCGGAAGTGTAATGTCTATCATTATGAATAATAATGGTTATCAACATGTTTATATTATTGATAAAGGAGTTTATGCACGATAATAATGCATAGCTTATAGGTAATTATATGCAGCTACAACAATTAACCAATGAAAACTTCACAGAATTAATTTCTAGAAATATTGTCTGTTACGAGCGTTCTGATAATTATCTGCTTGAATTAGAGAGTAGATTTCCATCCGTATATAGAGCAATTACTGGAATTGTGGATGATTATAAAAGAAATCAAGGATATGTATGTTTAGGCGAAGAGCAAATTCCTGTTTTGGATACCACATATTTATTAAAATTGGATTATACCCAATCTGTTATATTAATTACCAGTGATTATTATTTGGAGGCATATGAAAAACTGGAAAGTATTCCAGAAGTAGTGGCAAACAATGAGATAATTTATTTCTTCCCTAACCAAGAAACGGAATACGAGTTGTATTATAGAGAGCAATTTCATGATGATGAATTAAGGGAACTTGTTATTTTCCGAAGTGGCCCTCATGCTTCTGCCTATGTAAGGGGAATGGATTTTGCAGATAATGCAAGAGCTGTTTTCGAATATATGATTGCCAACAATTATAATGAGAAATATGAAATTGTGTGGTTTGTAAAATATCCGGATGAATTTAAGGAGTATGAAGCCTATCATAATGTAAAGTTTTATTCCTTTGATTGGTCAGTTTCTAAGGATATTGAAGAAAGGGATAAGTATTATGATGTATTGTGCCATGCTAAGTATATTTTTTTTACAGATGCATATGGCTTTGCACGTAACTGCAGAAATGATCAGATACGTATTCAGTTATGGCATGGATGTGGATTTAAAACAAGAACCAATTTTATATCCTGCGAGACCCGTTACGATTATAATATTGTTATTAGTCAAAAGTATAAAGAAATACACAAAGAAATTTATGGATTAAGGGATGATCAGGTATTGATTACCGGATATCCAAAGGAAGACTTGTTATTTCATCCCATTACTAAAGATAAATTAAAGGTGTTAGGTATTCCGGAATGTGAAAGATATATTTTCTGGATGCCTACCTTTCGGACAGCAAGTGAACAGCTAAAGATATTAAATGAGCATGCCATTGAGTCAGAGGTGGGACTTCCTATTCTTTACCAAAGGAAGGATATGGAAAGATTAAATCAAATCCTATGTGATAATCAAATGATAATGATTATAAAATTACATCCTTTTCAGAAAAAAAATAGTGTATCCTGTGGACATTTATCTAATATTGTTTTATTGGAAAATGAACAGTTAGTAGAGCAGGATATACAGGTAAATGAGTTGTTGGGATGGGCAGATGCGTTAATCAGTGATTATTCATCTGCGGCAATTGACTATTTGATACTAAATCGTCCATTAGCATTTACATTAGATGATGTAGAGGAATACAGCTCTAATCGAGGCTTTGTATTTGATAATATTAGAGACTGGCTTCCCGGTAAGGAGATATTTTCAGTAGATGATTTCTTATGCTTCGTTGAAGAAATAGGAAAAGGGATAGATTCCTCAAGAGAAAAAAGAGAGAATATACGCAATATATTGCATCAATTTGATGATGATAAAAACTCCAAAAGAGTGTTGGATGTCTTGGAAATTGAAAAATAAATCAAAAAACGTAAGCGCTTAGTTTCGGGGTGTACCCAAAATGCGAATTCCGGACCTCGCACTAG
>JBJENX010000191.1:0-6629 GCA_051880415.1 Lachnospiraceae bacterium
TTTCTTCCGGGTACAAATCACCGGTGGTATTTACCTTTTTTGCAATCTGATTGATGTTCACACCGATTTTGTGCATCTCTTCATAAACCTGCTTTATAGGGGCTGTGTCGGTATTGATGATGTAACCGTCGATAGCCATTTTTCTAAGATAAGCTCCCATATTCCTGGTTTTAGATAGTATCATCTTTTGTCTTATGAGCTTCCGCTCTTCGTCTGTAACGTAAAAATGTATTTCTTTATTTCTCTTTCTTTCTGCCATATGGTTTTTCTCTCCTTCCTGTTAATTTTGAATGATTTTGATTTTTAAAGGGTTTCAATTTGGGGTAGGGGTCCCTAAATTACTATAACTTCGGAAGTGTGTCCTCACTTCCTGTCCTTGCTGTTCTACCCTCTACTGTATAAATTCAACCGAGGAGAAAAAAAACAAAGTATTTTTAGAAAATGAATTATTATACTGAATTATTACCTGAATTATTATTAATCTCACCGGCACTTGATGAAATCACGATTTCGTGATATTATAAACATAATTGTGTATATGGAGGTGTATTATGGCAATTAGCTATGACAAACTTTTTCACATGATGATAGATAAAAAAATTAGTAATGCACAGTTAAAACAAATGGCTGGTATTAGTGCCAATATTATTACTCGTCTAAAACGAAATGAATATATTTCAATGGAAAGTATTGAAAAAATATGTAGGGCACTAAATTGTGGTGTTGATGATATTTTGGAATTTGTTTTGGAATCGGATGTTTAAGCTGAAGAATGAAGATATACAAATATGAATGATATTAATTACAATTATTTTAGAAATAAATGCTTATAGTATGGAGGCATTAAACTATGGAATTTTCACAAGCAAAAATTAATTTTAATCATGATTATGCTAATAAGTCAATATTACCAAAATCATTTTGTACGGTTGATGGTAAGTTCATTGAAAATATTTCAATTAAAGATGTTCATGGACAACCAAATGAAGAGTTTTACAAGTGGGAATTTATTTACAGTATGATTCATTCAGGCAGGATTCCCAGTAGAGATTATATAGGTGCAGAAATATATTTTCCAAAAGGAAATATTCATTCAGATCCTATAAAAATTGATTCGGTTGTTTTTTCAGATATATCTTGGATTGATTATTATCGAAAGTATAGAGCCAATCCTAAAGATGTTGATTCGTTGCAAAAAGTTAGGGAGCTGGCGGTAGAGGTGATTGAATATAAAAGAAATGATAAGTCTATAGAGCAAGTTTTTAGCTCCCAGGTAAAAGCGGCGATGAAAGAACCGGATAGTTCGTTTGTGCTTGGTATATATTATGATACGGGAAGGTTGTTTCTTTTTAAAAGAATAAAAGATGAAATTACTCGCTTTGATAATAGCTTGAGTTTCCCTACAAGCCAGAGAATTCTAGAACAGTATCAGCTTGAAATAACTGATCCGTATTATACAATTCCTACACTTGACAATTTGTCTAAAATTATAAATAAGAGTGACAAAACAGATAGAAGTCAGTTGCACATTGAGGATCTCGATATTGTTTACACAATTCAGGATGACAATATGAAAAATGCATTGAATTCCATTATGAGAGTGTTGGATTCGGTGAGTTTGTCAAATGAAGAAGGTTACATGATTTTAATTCAACTTATTGCAATGAAAATATATGATGAAAAGCAAAGAAAGGATCATGGCGGATACATTCAATTTTATATAAACGAAGATGAATGCTATAAAGGTAATCTTAATATTGAAACAGTTCAAAAATTCATTGTTAGAATGAAAAATCTTTATAAAGAGGCAAAAGTTTACTATAACAATATTTTGGGTGAGAATAAGATTGTCTGGACTCAGGAGAAACATGTAAAGGTTGCTAATGAAATCGTAAAGCAATTTCAAGACTATTCATTTGTCCGTTCCAGCAATAATGACCTGTATCAGCTTATTTTTTATAACTTTGCTACCAAATTCCAAAAAGATGAAAAGGCACAGTTTCTTACACCATTACCAATTATTGACTTTATTGTAAAGATTGTGAATCCGAAAGTCGGCGAAACTATTTGTGATCCTTGCTGTGGTATTGCAGATTTTTTATCAAAAAGCTATGTCAATAAGGATATGAAATTAGATGATTGTCAGTTATTTGGATTTGATAATGATTATAATATGACAGTTCTTGCACAACTTAATATGCTTTTAAATGGTGATGGAAATGCTGTAATTAAATATGTACCAGAATACGGAACAATCAACCAAAAATATACTATAGACAAAAGAATTGTAACATTGAATAGTGATATGCATAAGGGCGGAAATTGGGATAACTGGTACGATGGTACAGAATTAATGCAGTATGATGTAATTCTTACAAACCCTCCATTTGGGAAAAATAGAAGTCTTGATTTATCGGATGCACATGATTTAGAGGTGTCAAAACTTTATGAATTGTATGATAAGTACACCGAAACAAATCCGAAATCTGGATTGGATAAAGGCGTGGTTTTTCTTGAAAATGCGATTCGACAGATAAAAGAAGGAGGAAGATTTGCAATAGTACTCAGCAATGCTATTATGTCTAATAATACATGGCCATTTGTTCGTCAGTGGGTTATGGAAAGAATAAGAATCGTAGCATTGTTTGATTTGCCAGAAAATGTTTTCGCAGAGACAGGTGTTAATACTACAATACTCGTAGGTTATAAACCGTCAAAGGAACGATTGAAAAAACTTATTTCTGATGACTATTCTGTTTTTACCAGAGATATTATGAATGTAGGCTATAAGAAAAAGACATCAAAGAGAACGGTTAAGTTTGACAACGACTATGCTCTTAATCCTGATACTTTTGAAACTATAACAAATGATAAAGGTGAGTCAGTTCTCAATGAAGATTTTACTTGTATTATCAAAGAGTTTAAAGAATGGTGCGTCAATCAGGAACTTGATCTCAAAAAACTATTTTTGGAGTAAAATGTATGCATGAATTAATAGTACCAACTGAGGTTAAAATTTCAGAATTAAGCAAGAATGGATCATTATCCCCTAATAATTACAAAAAGCTTACCATCAAGAATAGGAAACAGCATACAATAAGTTTTTACTTAGATGATGAAAGTCCTTATCAAAAGGGAATCGAACCTGGAAGTGGGGCCTATGTGCCGTGGTCTTCACAAAAATTTTTGAGAAACAGTTGTATCAATAATATACAATTCTCGGCAGATAAAAGTAAATATATTTATTTGAATCCTAGATATTATAATGACTCAATGGTTAATGATGGTGACATATTGTTTTGCACGGATGCAAATATAGGCGATACTTGCTTTTTTATTAGTGATGGAGAAAATGTCGGATTTTCTTCCGGAATAATTAAGCTCAACTTTAAGCAGGAGAAATATAAATATTATGCCGTAGCATTTATGCGTGATGACTATTTCAGAGAACAATTAATTGCTAAAACACCCAAGGGTGCGACAATTAGACATTCGGGTGATTTATTTATGGAATGTATTATTCCTGATGCACCTGAAGAATGGGTATATTCAATCGTTGAATCTATGGTTAAGAATATAGCTTATTCTGAGTATATTGCAGATAAAAAACTCAGAAGAAGTGAGCAGCTTATTCATGAGGAAATAATAGTTGATGAGTATTCCTATATCAACCCTTCAATTAAGGATTTGAAAAATCAAGTTCGATTGGACTCTGGGATATATTCGAACACAGTGTTTCAATGGAAAGAGAATGTCAGAAATTACAAACATGGTTATTCAAATCTTGGAATGTTTGGATTTGAGCTAAAACGAGGACCGAATCTTGCAAAACGTGATTTAGGTAGATCGATTCAAACAGATAGATTTAGGAAAGGATACAATGTGCTGATTTATCCGAGTGATATTTCGGCATCAGGGTATATTCAAAAAGTGTCATATCTTGGAGCAAGAAATCCTATATGGTTTTTAGGCGAACGTGATATTTTGTTTTCTGCTGAAGGCACTGTGGGAAAAACTTTCGCTGTTTGTGATGAAACTATGCATTTTACGACTAATTTCCATGGCACAATTATTCATCCCAAAACAAAAGATATTTCGTTAAATAAAAGTATTTTTTTGGCATTGTATCTAAATTATTTACGGTGTAGTGGCATTTTTGAGCGTATGTCTGTCGGAGCAAACGGTGGTAGCTTTGCTGTAGGTTATTGGGATAACATCATCATCCCTAATGTAGATGAAAAGTTTATGGATATCCTGTACGATCTATACAATAAAAATACATTATTAAATCCAGCAATATTTGACTTGTCTGTGATTGAGGAAGCTGGTATTTATCAGCTTAATGCATTTTTAATTAAGTGTAAAGCTTCACTTAGGAGACTTTGTAATGATATAAAGAACGATACTTTGCAAAGCCAAGAGTATTATAAGCATATGATGGATTAGGGGCATTGGTGAAATTACGTTTAGGTGGTTTAATTAGTGATATTATTTTAGCATCAATTATCTAGAAAGAAGAAAACCGGGGATTTATTCCTCGGTTTTTTGATGGATGGAAGTTCCTTCGTCCAATTTAAAAATCTCTTCCACGCCCATATTCAGATAATGGGCAAGTCGGATTGCCATTTCCAACGAGGGGTTTCGCTCCCCACGTTCAATTCTGCCGATGGTACGGCTACAGGAGCCGGTTGCTTCTGCTAGGTCTTCTTGAATAAGATTTCGCTCTATACGAATATCTTTCAGGATGTTGCTGATTGCCATCCAATCACTTCCTTTAACTTTAGTATTGTTTCAACAGCCGGTTTGAATGGCACGGACCGTATTACGATTATTGAAAACCGGGGATGTCGGAAGCATCACACTTGCCGACAACTCTGCCGAATATTTTAAAAGAGTCCGATTCCTGAATTGCGATAGGTTTGTATTTTTTATTCAGGGAGATCAGGAATAATCCATCCGGTTCATCATGGAGTTTTTTGATGTAGGCATCTCCATTGAGATAGAAAATACCAATCTCTCCATTGCAAATGCTGTCTTTTTGTTGAATCCATGCAATTTCCCCGTTGTGGTATTCCGGTTCCATACTGTCTCCGGATATCCGGACTCCGAAGTCTGCATTGTCCGGGGCAAGATCGCCAACTTCATAAGATTCTTTTGGCGCATCTGTCAGGAAATTACCGGTACCTGCAGAAACTGCATCTCCGAAGATATCCATAAAAATTTCTTTTTTACGGAAAGGAATAATGTTTGCAACTACCGGTTCAAACAAGCCGGAGGCTTTTAGTATTTTTGCGTAATCTTTTATCTTATCTTTTCCTTCCTGATTCAGACCGTCCATTACGCTGTATGGATTTTTCCCGAAATAAGCATCATAAATATCTTCAATATCCAATAATTTACAGAGAGTCAGAAAAACATGCAGTCCTGGTTCTCGTGCATCCGTCTCCCATTTGGAGATTGCCTTCGCTGTAACGTCAATACCCTGCTGTGAAAGCAGTTCCGCAAGCTCTGGCTGCGAAAGCCCTTTCTTTTTTCTGTTTTCTGCAATAATCCTGCCAATAGAACGCATATATTCGCCTCACTTCTATGAAATTCCGTTAGATTCTTATAGGTGCATTATACAGCACATATACAAGAAAATCAAGAAAAATCTCCAATGTGTAGATAATACAACCAAAGTGTCAGTTGACTATCTCCATAATGTCGGCTTATACTAACCATGCAAGGAATGATAAGAAAGCCGGACGGAGGTGAGAACAGGATGGGTGACAGGACAATTTTACATAGTGATATGAATTGTTTTTATGCCAGCGTAGAAATGCTGCATCATCCGGAACTAGAGGGAAAGCCAATTGCTGTAGGTGGCGATCCGGAAGCAAGGCATGGAATCGTTTTGACAGCAAATTATATTGCGAAAAAATGCGGAGTAAAAACAGGAATGGCACTCTGGCAGGCAAAACAGGTATGCCCAGATATTATTTTTGTCCCTCCAAGGATGGATCTTTATCTCAGATTCTCTGGAATGGCGAAAGAAATCTATGCAGAATATACTGATAAGATTGAGCCTTATGGGATTGATGAAGCTTGGCTGGATGTAACGGAAAGCAGCAGTATCAAAGGTGATGGAATGAAGATCGCCCAGGAAATCAGTGACCGGATTAAGTACGAACTTGGTATTACCGTGAGTATTGGCATTTCCTGGAACAAGATATTCGCAAAACTTGGCTCTGATTATAAAAAGCCGGATGCCATCACACAGTTTCATCGTGGCAATTACAAAGAAATCGTCTGGGGGCTTCCGGTGTCAGATCTTTTGTATGTTGGCAGGCAGACGAACAAGAAATTGCAGAAGCTGGGGATCCATACCATTGGACAGTTGGCACAGACGGATGAAAAACTGTTGGACAGCCATTTCGGAAAGATTGGTCTGGTGTTATGGGCATTTGCAAATGGATATGATTCGGATCCGGTTTGTACGGAGGGATATGAAGCACCGGTCAAGTCCATTGGGAATAGTACAACGACGCCCAGAGATCTGGAAACCGATCTGGATGTTTGGATCATTCTGATGGCATTATCGGAAAGTGTATCTGCCAGATTACGGAAACATGGTTTCAAATGTAATGTGG
>JBJENX010000192.1:0-6583 GCA_051880415.1 Lachnospiraceae bacterium
CAAAAACAACAGGAAAATGCAATTAACTCCTGATGAAATATTATGAAACCTTTATAACATCTTTTTGACGCATATATGACATCAATTTCATAACTAGTTATTTCGTTCTTCAAGCTTAGCCTTTAAATAATCCGCAATTTCGGTATGACCGTATTGTCGTGCATATTCATATGCATCCACATTGTCAAGTTTACCAATAGAATAGCTTGCAGTGATATCGATTCCATTTTCCACAAGAAAAGCAGGATGAATACCACAAGCATAATATTCACCCTGCTTAACATATCACATCATTTAATTATCTGTATCTCTTATTTAATAACCTTAATCCAGCCTTCCGGAGCCTCAATGCGTCCCATCTGGATACCTGTTAATGTATCATATAACTTCTTGGTTACAGGACCCATCTCATCCATTCCGCTAGGGAAGCAGATTTCCTTGTCATGGTCTACAATCTTACCTACCGGCGAGATAACTGCAGCAGTACCGCAAAGACCACACTCAGCAAAATCAGAAAGCTCAGATAATAATACCTCTCTGTGTTCTACCTTCATACCAAGATATTTCTCAGCAACTACCATTAATGAACGACGGGTAATAGAAGGTAAAATACTGTCTGACTTAGGAGTTACCAAAGTCTTTCCATCCTTTGAAATAAAGATGAAGTTAGCACCACCAGTTTCCTCAACCTTCGTACGGGTTGCAGGATCAAGATACATATTCTCTGAATAACCCTTATCATGGGCATCTACAATTGCATGTAAGCTCATGGCATAGTTAAGACCTGCCTTAATATGACCTGTTCCATGAGGAGCTGCACGGTCAAAATCAGATACACGAATGGTAATTGGCTTTGCACCACCCTTAAAGTATGGACCTACCGGAGTACAGAAAATACGGAACTGATATTCATCCGCAGGCTTAACGCCGATAACCGGATTACTACCAAACATATAAGGTCTGATATATAATGTAGCACCGGAACCATAGGGTGGAACATAATCAATATTTGCCTTAACAGTCTCTACAACAGCTTCCACAAATTTATCCTCAGGAAATGTTGGCATCTCTAAATAAGAACAGGAATCTGCCATTCTGGATGCATTTAAATCAGGACGGAAGCATACCACATGTCCATCCTCGGTGGTATATGCCTTAAGACCCTCAAAACAGGTCTGTGCATACTGTAACACACCTGCACACTCGTTAATGACAACCTGGTCATCCTCTGTTAACACACCATCATCCCACTTACCATCTTTGAAGTTCGATACGAATCTCTTGTCTGTCTTAATGTAGCCAAATCCTAAGTTTGACCAATCGATATCTTTACTCATCTAAAAAACTTCCTTTCCTTGGCTGTTTCGCAACATTCATCTGTTGTTACGCCATTATGCATAATAAATTAACGAAAGAATTCTTGCACATTCTCTTTTATTTCTTAAGCCTATTGTTATGTAAAAATCCAGACCTTAATTTATTTCATGCACTACATGAAATAAATTTTATCACTCACATTCTATTTATGCAAGCACCAATACAGGAATATCCCACAAACAAACATGGAATCCTATAAAATTTATATCCATTCCTATATTATAACGCCTTAATTCTCTTAAGAGCCTCTAATGTATTCTCATAGGTACCAAATGCAGTCAGTCGGAAATATCCCTCCCCGCTTGGACCAAATCCGGAACCCGGTGTACCTACTACATTGGCATTTTCCAATAAATAATCGAAGAATTCCCATGAAGTCATTCCATCCGGAGTTGCCAGCCAGATATATGGTGCATTCACGCCTCCTGATACAGTGTATCCCGCTTCAGCCAGACCTTCCTTAATAATCTTGGCATTGTTCATATAATAAGCAATCTGTTCTCCCGTCTGCTTCTTACCGGTTTCTGAGTAAACAGCCTCCCCTGCCTTCTGAATAATATAGGGAGCACCATTAAACTTTGTACCATGTCTTCTTGCCCATAATGCATTTAATGAAGTACCTGCACTATCCTTTAACTCCTTCGGAACTACCGTAAATCCAAGACGGGTTCCCGTAAATCCTGCATTCTTTGAAAAGCTTCTAAGCTCAATGGCACAGGTTTTGGCACCGTCACATTCATAAATGGTATGAGGTACATCTTCCTCACTGATATATGCTTCATATGCAGCATCATAAATAATGACCGCACCATTTTTATTTGCATAATCCACCCACTCCTGCAGCTGTTCTTTCTTAATAGTTGCACCTGTTGGATTATTTGGGAAACATAAATAAATGATATCCGGTACTTCAGCCGGTAATTCCGGTGCAAAACCATTTTCTGCCTTACATGGCATATAGATTACATCTGACCATAATTCCGTTTCCTTGTTATATACTCCTGTTCTTCCTGCCATTGCATTGGTATCCACATATACAGGATATACCGGGTCACAAACTGCAATCTTATTATCAATGGAGAAAATCTCCTGAATATTACCGGAATCACACTTAGCTCCGTCACTGATAAATATCTCGTCAATTGCAATCTCCACACCACGAAGACCATAATCATTTTTTGCAATTGCACTTCTTAAAAACTCATATCCAAGATCAGGAGCGTAACCCTTAAAGGTTTCTTTTACTGCCATCTCATCCACTGCATTATGAAGACTTTCAATAATAGCAGGAGCAAGAGGCTGGGTAACATCTCCGATACCTAAAGAAATCACTTCTCTGTCCGGATTTGCAGCCTTATATTCTCTTACCTTTTTTCCGATAGTAGAGAACAAATAACTTCCGGGTAATTTTAAATAATTGTCATTTACCTTAAACATATATTCCTCCTTCGGTCATGACGACCTATGTGATTATGTATCATTTTCTACAGACCACCCATAACCTTTGTCATAGGTGTTCTGAATAAAATCGTAAACCGGTCATTATACATTTGATTAGAGTTTTATTTCTCCATCAAATACAACCGTAGCAGGACCTGTCATATAAACAAGATTTTCTTCCCTATCCCAGCGAACCAATAAATCGCCCCCTAATAAATGCAGAGTAATCTCGTCCTCTGTTAAACCATTTAATATACATGCAACAGTAGATGCACATGCTCCTGTTCCACAGGCAAGAGTTTCTCCGGAACCACGTTCCCACACACGCATATTCACTGTTTTACGATCAAGAACCTGAATAAATTCTGTATTGACACGTTTGGGAAATGCCTTATGACATTCAAAATCCGGTCCGATCTTCTCAAGAGTTAAATGCTCTGTATCATCCACAAAAACAATACAGTGCGGATTTCCCATGGACACACAGGTCATATTATATTCTTTCCCTTGTACAACAATAGGTTCATCTACCACTTTATCCTTATCTGACACAACCGGTATCATATCCGGCTGTAAAATAGGAGAACCCATATTCACGGTAATGGTTTCTGCCTTACCATTTTCAATATGTAAATCCAAATATTTAATTCCTGCCAGTGTTTCAATGGAAATACCGGTCTTATCCGTCAAACCATAATCATAAACATATTTTGCAACGCACCGTATACCATTTCCACACATTTCTGCCTGGGATCCGTCTGCGTTATACATATCCATCCGAAAATCTGCAACATCTGAAGGTTTTATTAAAATCAAACCATCCGATCCAATTCCAAAATGACGGTCACTTATCTTTATGGAAACTTCTGCAGGATTATCAACTGTTTCCTTAAAACAATTCACATATACATAATCATTTCCCAATCCATGCATTTTTGTAAATTTCATACATATGCCTCCTAATATCTGCTTTATTATATTATTTGATTCCAATCGGTCTCTTTAAAATATATCCAATATCATATGAGCTGTCTCCACCAAACCTGTTCCGTTATCCATACTCTTTTTCTGAAGATACCTGTGGGCTTCTTCCTCGGTCATATCCTTTTGTCTCATCAACATGGATTTTGCATGTAAGATAACCTGTTTTTCTTCTTCAGAACGTACCTTAGGCCTTGCCTTCTTTCGGCGTACTTCAGCATATAATTTATCATACATAAGCTGAACATTTTCCACCAAATCTGCCGCCTTAATGGGCATAGACATACATACAATATCACTGGAACAACATTCCGTATAATAACGTTTTGATGCAATTAACAGCATATTAAATGTATCCGGCAAATATTCCAGCATTTCTGAATACATCATATCCACTAGCTTATATCCACTTATAATAATCCCCTGATCCAAATCATCCGTATAAGTAATTACCTGGGATGCCGTTGTACATGCCGCTAACACATCAATTCCATTTCTCACCAACAGATTCTTGATACTTTTGGCCTCCTCCAGCTTCGGAAATACTACGATTACACTAATCATTGTCAAACTCCTTGCCTTTCTTAGAAAGTCTTCAACCAATCGTATTTAAATCTTATATAAGTATTCATCAATCTCCCACTGGGTTACCTGTTCCCTAAAACGATTCCACTCATCCCTCTTGGCAGCCAGATATTTTGCATGCACATGCTCACCTAAAACACTCTTCATAAATGCATCATCCTCAAAATAATGACATGCTTTACTTAAATTAGAAGGAATTGCTTCAATTCCCATGGCATGCAACTCTTTGTTTGTTAACTCATAAACATTCTGGTCAATACTTGCAGGAACCTCCAAACCACGCTTAATTCCATCTAAACCTGCCGCAAGACATGATGCAAAAAGAAGATAGGGATTTGCAGCCGGATCCGGTGAACGTAATTCAATCCGCATATTTGTACCTCTGGTAGAAGGAATTCTTATTAATGGGCTTCGGTTACCCTCTGACCATGTAATATGTACAGGAGCCTCAAATCCCGGAAGCAGTCTCTTATAGGAATTAACAATAGGATTCGCAATCAAGGTCATTCCCTTCATATGATCCATTATACCCGCAATAAACTGATATGCTTCCTTACTAACACCATTCGGTGCTGAATGGTCATTAAATATATTCACTCCATCCTTTGATAAAGACATATTAATATGAAGTCCGGAACCACACTCACCATATACCGGTTTTGGCATAAAGCTTGCAAACAAACCATGACGCTTTGCAATGGTCTTAACTACCAGTTTAAATGTCATCATATTATCTGCTGCTTTTAATGCATTTGTATACTTAAAATCAATCTCATGCTGGGCAGGTGCCACCTCATGATGAGAAGCTTCAATCTCAAATCCCATATCCTCTAAATTAAGAATAATATCACGTCTTGCATTTTCACCTAAATCAAGAGGTGATATATCAAAATATCCGGCTTTTTCGTGGGTTACGGTTGTAGGACGTCCCTCATCATCTGTATGGAATAAGAAAAACTCACACTCCGGACCAACATTAAAGCTATAGCCCATATCTGCGGCCTCTTCCAACACCTTCTTTAAAATATAACGGGGATCCCCTTCAAAAGGGGTACCATTTGGACGATATACATCGCATATCATACGGGCAACCTTTCCATGCTGGGGTCTCCATGGGAATACTTCAAAAGTATTCAAATCCGGATAAAGATACATATCTGATTCATCAATACGGACAAATCCCTCAATAGATGAACCATCAAACATACACTTATTATCCAACGCCTTTTCCAACTGGCTGGCTGTTATTGCCACATTCTTTAATGTACCAAACATATCTGTAAATTGAAGACGGATAAATTCAATATCCTCCTCTTCGACCATATTCATAATGTCCTGCTTCGTATATTTACTCATGATTATTCTCCTTTTAATCCGTTAATAACATATAATCTCTTTAGTCCGGGACTACCTTGTCCCAATCCAAAGAGATTATAATTCCATTTTTATTAATTTGTCAATCCTTATAATTCAAATGTTATCTTATATAACTTATTCCTTATAAGGAGCCGGAAGTGGCATCCATGCAATAATACCTCTATCCTTTCTTTCTCCTTTCACTGTCTCTATTATAAATCCATGCAGACGGTAACTGTAACTTCTAACAGTAGTATTGATGCCATCACTACATATAAATGTATTATTTTTACGAACTTCTTCTACAGACGGGTATCTGTCACTTACTAATATCCATTCATTCATGCTTAATATCCTCCGCAATATCCATATTTATATATATTAAGTATATATCCTATTTGATTTTTATTCAACAAAAAAAGAAATTCCGTTATGGAATTTCTTTCACAATTAAAAATCAAAAGCTCCCCATGGGACTCGAACCCACGACCCACGCATTACGAATGCGTTGCTCTACCAACTGAGCCAGGGAAGCAAATGTATTTAACCTGCTAAAATAATAAAGAACTGCCACTGCATCTCTACAGTGGCAATCCTGCGTTACATATCAATTAGTCTACTACGTAAGGCATTAACGCGATATGACGTGCTCTCTTGATTGCAACTGTTAAAGCTCTCTGGTGCTTAGCACAGTTACCGGTAATTCTTCTAGGAAGAATCTTACCTCTCTCTGAGATATATCTCTTTAACTTATTAACATCCTTATAGTCAATTACGTTGTTCTCTTCAGAACAGAAAACACATACTTTTTTTCTACGACGGATATTTCTTCTCTTCATTGGAG
>JBJENX010000193.1:0-94151 GCA_051880415.1 Lachnospiraceae bacterium
TTGGAATGGACCTATGGGTGTATTTGAGAACCCTGTGCTTGCAACAGGTACAAAGGCAGTTGCAGCAGCATTGGCTGAGACAGATGCTACAACCATTATTGGTGGTGGTGATTCTGCAGCAGCTGTTAATATTTTAGGATATGGTCCAAAGATGAGCCATATTTCAACAGGTGGCGGAGCTTCTCTTGAATTCTTAGAGGGTAAGGAGCTTCCTGGTGTTGCAGCAGCCAACGACAAATAGAGATATTATTTTGTTTGCAGGACAGTATGTCCTGCAAACAGATGATATGGAGAAGAATATAGAGGGTTTGGTTATATGAAAAAGATAATTGGAATAATATTAACTGTTCTTGGTGGATTTGGAATCTTATTTGCACTGATATTCGGACTAATTTTTATTGGTGTAGGTGTAGGATTCTCAGGAGCTTCCAATTCTGATGAGTATACAAATTCAAGTGAGTATGATTCCTGCATAGGTACCATCGTGTCAACTAAAGGAACCGGGGATTCCAGCTCAGGTACATCCAGTGAAACGGTAATTGCCTATACCGTGGATGGTATGGATTATCAGGGCTCTGTGGGTATCTATAGTTGGGAGTATATTGTGGGAGATACTGTAACTGTATATTATGAAATAGCAAATCCAAACCGTTTTCAGGTGCCTGAACTTTCTGAGGCTGTATTTGGTACCATGGGAACAATCTTTTCAGGTGTTGGAATTATATTTGCAATAATATTTGGTGTGGTAGGTCTTATTATGATAATTGCCGGTATCGTATTAATAAAATCGGCAAAGAAAGATTTAATGAACAGTTAATGGATAAGGAGATAAAAATGGCTAGAAGAAAAATTATTGCCGGTAACTGGAAGATGAATAAAACTCCAAGTGAAGCCGTTGCATTAGTAGCAGAGTTAAAAGATTTAGTAAAAAATGATGATGTAGATGTAGTATATTGTGTTCCTGCAATTGATATTGTTCCTGTAGTGGAAGCTACAAAGGGTACAAATGTATCAGTTGGTGCAGAGAATATGTATTTTGAAGAAAGTGGTGCTTTTACCGGAGAGATTTCCGCTGCAATGTTAGTGGATGCCGGTGTTAAGTATGTAATTCTTGGACATTCAGAGCGTCGTGATTACTTCAAAGAGGATGACGTTTTATTAAACAAGAAAGTAAAGAAGGCATTTGAGGCAGGTCTTACTCCGATTCTTTGTTGTGGTGAGTCTCTTGAGCAGAGAGAATTGGGCGTAACCATGGACTGGATTCGTCTTCAGATTAAGTCTGACTTAGCAGGAGTTACTGCAGATCAGGTGAAGAAGCTTGTGATTGCTTATGAGCCAATCTGGGCGATTGGTACAGGAAAGACAGCAACTTCTGATCAGGCACAGGAAGTATGTAAGGGAATTCGTGATTTGATTGCGGAGATTTATGATACAGATACTGCTGAGGCTGTTCGCATCCAGTATGGTGGTTCCATGAATGCAGGAAATGCAGCAGAATTACTTGCAAAACCGGATATTGATGGTGGATTAATTGGTGGTGCGTCATTAAAGGCTGATTTTGGTCAGGTCGTAAATGCCGGAAAGTAATTACAGATTATTCATTTTATAACAAATTATGGGTAATGTTACAGTTTTTTGTAACATTACCCTTTTTATTGTGGCGTAAATGTAATGAATAAATATGAAATTCGACAGAATAAATGAAAAAATACTTTTCATATCTTCTTAAAACAGTTATAATAGATACACTATGTAAATTTGTAAGGAAAGAGGTAATAACATGTACAAGATTGTTAGTAAAGAGACGTTAAACAGTGCAGTTGAATTAATGGAAATTGAAGCGCCTTTTGTTGCAAACAAATGTGAGGCCGGCCAGTTCATTATTATTCGTGTAGATGCGGATGGGGAAAGAATTCCACTTACAATTGCAGATTATGATAGAGAAAAGAAGACTGTAACTATCATTTATCAGGTAGTTGGCTATTCTACAAAGTTACTTTCCGAGAAGAAGGTTGGAGAGTATGTTGAAGATTTCGTAGGTCCTTTGGGACAACCTGCACCTCTTCATAAGTTAGATCATGTTGTAGGGGTTGCCGGCGGTGTTGGTTCGGCTCCTTTATACCCACAGCTTCGGAAGTTAGCCGAGATGGGAGTTAAAGTAGATGTTATTATTGGCGGACGTAGCTCGGAATTTGTTATTTTAGCTGATAAGTTTAAGGAATTTTGTGATAATGTATATATTACAACGGATGACGGAAGTCTTGGAATCAAAGGATTTGGAACAACTGTATTACAGGAGTTGATTGATAAGGGCGAAAAGATTGATGAAGTTATTGCCATCGGACCTTTGATTATGATGAAAAATGTTGTAGCCCTTACGAAACAGTATGATATTCCGACAATGGTTTCCCTTAATCCAATTATGATTGATGGTACGGGAATGTGTGGAGGCTGTCGTGTTACCGTAGGTGGAGAAACAAAGTTTGCATGTGTAGACGGACCTGATTTTGACGGATTCTTAGTTGATTTTGATGAGTGTATGAAGCGTCAGGGTATGTTTAAGGAAGAGGAACATGATTGCAGACTTGGTCAGGCATAGATTCGTTTTTTAATACATTGTTTTGATAAGATTTAGAAGGAGATTTTTGTAATGGAAAGAAATATGAGTATGACAAAGGTAGTAATGCCTGAGCAGGAACCAAATGTACGTAATAAGAACTTTTCAGAGGTTGCACTTGGATATACAAAGGAAATGGCAATGGAAGAGGCAGCAAGATGCTTGAATTGTAAACATAAGCCATGTATGACAGGATGTCCTGTTAATGTACCAATTCCGGGATTTATTGAGAAGGTTGCAGAGGGCGATTTTGAAGCAGCTTATGAAATCATTACAAGTGAAAATGCACTTCCTGCTATCTGTGGACGTGTATGTCCTCAGGAGAATCAATGTGAAGGAAAATGTGTACGTGCCATTAAGGGTGAGGCGGTTGCAATTGGTCGTCTGGAGCGTTTTGTAGCAGATTATCATATGGCAAATGCAAAACCTGCTGATATTAATATTGAGAAAAATGGTAAAAAGGTAGCAGTTGTTGGTTCCGGTCCTGCAGGTATTACCTGTGCCGGAGAGTTAATTAAGAAAGGTTATGAAGTAACTGTATTTGAGGCACTTCATAAAGCCGGAGGTGTACTTTCTTATGGTATTCCTGAGTTCCGTTTGCCTAAGGATTTGGTTGCGAAGGAAATTGAAACCGTTGAGAGGTTAGGTGTAGATATTAAGACAAATGTAATTGTTGGCCGTTCCGTAACCATTGATGAGTTAATGGAAGATGGATATAATGCCGTATTTGTTGGTTCCGGTGCAGGACTTCCGAGATTTTTGAATATTCCGGGTGAAAATTTACTTGGTGTATACTCGGCAAATGAGTTTTTGACCCGTGTTAACTTAATGAAGGCATATAAATTCCCTGAGGCACCGACACCAATTAAAGTAGGTAAGAAGGTTGCAGTTGTAGGTGCAGGTAATGTTGCTATGGATGCAGCAAGAACAGCAAAACGTCTTGGTGCTGAGGAAGTATATATTGTATATCGTCGTTCTGAAGAGGAGCTTCCTGCAAGAAAAGAAGAAGTACATCATGCAAAGGAAGAAGGTATTATCTTCAAGTTATTAAATAATCCATGTGCAATTCATGGTGAAGATGGCTGGGTAACAGGTATTGAGGTTGTAAAACAGGAGTTAGGTGAGCCGGATGCATCCGGAAGACGTTCTCCAAAGCCTGTTGAAGGTTCAAACTATATTATTGATGTGGATACGGTAGTAATTGCTATCGGACAAAGTCCAAACCCATTAATCCGTCAGACAACTCCGGGTCTTGAAACACAGAAGTGGGGAGGAATCATTGTAGAAGAAGATACAATGAAAACAAGTAAAGACGGCGTGTATGCCGGCGGAGATACTGTAACAGGTGCGGCTACAGTTATTTTAGCTATGGGTGCCGGTAAGAAAGCAGCAAAAGCCATTGATGAATATTTGTCGTAAATAGAAAGAATACTATATGATAACCCGATGGTTTAGCTGTCGGGTTATCTGTTTTAGATGGAGGATATATATGCTTAAGGATAATTATGTTGAACAATTTGTAGATGTTAAAACACCTAATATATTTTTTGTCAGATTGGGATTTTCAGTATTTTTGTTATCTTTTGGAATATTTAGTATTCCCTATAGTATAATATTGGCATTGGCTTTTATTACTATGGGAATGGTATTTTTTAATTTAGTGAAAGATGAACGTAAAGTTGAATACGATTACATTATGACCAATGCAAATGTCGAGGTGGCTGTAGTATATAACAAACGTAAGAGAAAAGAATTAAGAGGTTTTGATTTAGATCAGGTTTCACTGGTTGTTCCCGGTACATCCGTAAGATTTGATGGTGATAAGGAAATTAAAAGATATAATTATACTTCAGGTTATGGTAATAGTGATACCATATTTATTTTGGTAGAAGAGACAGGAAAGAAGCTTCTCTTTGAATTAGAGCCAAATGAAGATGTAATGGCACATATTAAATCATATACAAAGAATAAAATGTCAGAGTTTTAATTCTTGCAAAATCTTTCATATATGATAAACTGTTTTTTGGAAAAAAGAAGTGCATAACTTCTATGATAAATATTATAATCTTAAAGGAGATACGAAATGAGTAAAAAACCGGTTGTTTTAATGGTACTTGATGGTTATGGTTTGAATGATAATGCAGAGGGTAATGCCATTGCCATGGCAAAAACTCCTGTTATGGATAAGCTTATGGAGGAATGTCCTTTTGCTCCGGGAAATGCTTCCGGTCTTTCGGTAGGTCTTCCTGATGGTCAGATGGGTAATTCTGAAGTTGGTCATATGAATATTGGTGCTGGACGTATCATTTATCAGGATCTTACTTCCATTACAAAGGCAATTGAAGATGGTGATTTCTTTAAAAACGAAGCTTTGTTGGAAGCTATCAATAATTGTAAGAAAAATAATTCGGACCTTCATTTATGGGGATTGTTATCAGATGGTGGTGTACACAGCCACAATACCCATGTATATGGTATTTTGGAATTATGTAAAAAAGAGGGATTTTCAAATGTGTATGTGCATCCATTTTTAGATGGACGTGATACACCTCCTGCATCAGGTAAAGATTATGTTGCCCAGTTGGTAAATAAAATGAAAGAAATCGGTGTAGGAAAGGTTGCATCCATTTCAGGCCGTTATTATGCTATGGATAGAGATAATCGTTGGGATCGTGTTGAGAAAGCTTATGCAGCCATTGCATATGGAGAAGGAGAGAAGGCTACGGATCCTGTTCAGGCTATTGCTGACTCCTATGCAAAGGATGTTACGGATGAGTTTATGCTTCCTACAGTAATTGAAGAGAACGGTAAACCTCTTGCTACAGTGAAACCAAATGATTCTGTTATTTTCTATAATTTCCGTCCGGATAGAGCCCGTGAGATTACAAGGGCTTTCTGTGATGATGATTTCGACGGATTTGACAGAAGAAATGGTCGTATGCCTATCACATATGTATGCTTCAAGGATTATGATGAGTCAATTTCCAATAAGCTTGTTGCATTTAAGAAACAGTCAATTGCAAATACCCTTGGTGAATATCTTGCAAAAATGGGTAAGACACAGGTTCGTCTAGCAGAAACAGAAAAATATGCCCATGTTACATTCTTCTTTAACGGTGGTGTTGAGGAACCAAATGAGAATGAGGAAAGAATTCTTGTGAAATCCCCTTCTGTTGCAACCTATGATTTGCAGCCTGAAATGAGTGCTCCTGAAGTTGCTGACAAGTTAGTGGATGCTATTTTATCAGATAAATATGATGTAATTATCGTTAATTTTGCAAATCCGGATATGGTGGGACATACAGGTGTGATTCCTGCGGCTGTTGCTGCTGTGGAAAGAGTAGATGAATGTGTAGGAAAGGCAGTAGAGGCAGTTAAGAAGGCAGACGGAGTTATGTTCATATGTGCTGACCATGGTAATGCTGAGAAGATGATTGATTACGAAACAGGTAACCCACATACTGCCCATACAACAAATCCTGTTCCTTTTATTCTTGTTAATTATGATAAGGATGTTAAGTTAAGAGAAGGTGGATGTCTGGCTGATATAGCTCCAACATTATTAGAGATTATGAATCTTGAGAAGCCTTCTGAAATGACAGGGGAAAGTTTGATTGTAAAATAGTAATTCTAATATGCCTGTATTTTTACAGGCATATTTATTATTCATCTTTTGCTTGTGTTTAAAAGAATACTGTGTTATACTACTTGGCAGTGAGTTTTTGATTAGGAGGTGTTGTTGTGAAGACCGGACTTACAATTGCATTTGTTTTTGTGTGTTTTTTTATTATTGTATTAGTTTTAATTCAGGAAGCAAAGGATAATGGTTTGGGAAGTCTTGCCGGTACAGGTAGTACGGATACCTACTGGAGTAAGAATAAAGGAAGAGATAAAGAAGGCTGGAAGATATTAGCAACTACAATTTTGGTTGCCGTATTCTTAATTTTATCTCTTTTAATTGGTTCCAAGTTCATTAATTAGATTATAAAGCTACTACATAAGATAATGTGGTAGCTTTTTTGTGCAGATTTATTGAGTGGATGGATTTATGAATAGTAATTATGAAAACAAGAAAAAAAGAATATTGAATATTATAAATGATAAAAACTATAAGCCTTTGAAACAGAAGGAACTGGCATTTTTATTGCAGGTGGAACCGGAGGATAAAGAGGAATTTAGAAGCATTTTAGCAGACTTAGTAAAAGAGGGAAAGGTTTTATTAACCAAAAGAGGAAAATATCAATCCTTGTCTGAGGTTAGTAAAATCGGAATATTTACCGGTCATCAGAAGGGTTTTGGATTTGTAACGGTTGAAGGTGAGGATGAAGATTATTTTATTGGGGAGCATGCAACAATGGGGGCAATGCATAATGATAAAGTAATGATTCAGATGACTGCCTCTCCCGCCGGAAAACGGAAAGAAGCCCGGATTGTACGGATTATTGAGCATGGTAATGACGAAATAGTCGGTTATTATCAGAAAAACAAAAGCTTTGGTTTTGTAATTCCGGATAACAGAAAAATATCGGATGATATTTTTATATCAAAAAAGAATACACTTGGTGCGGTAACAGGTCATAAGGTTGTAGTTAAAATCATTCATTATGGAGATAAAAACCATAAACCCGAGGGAAAAATTATTGAGATTTTAGGACATGTAAATGACCCGGGAACCGATATTTTATCTATAATTAAGGCATTTAATCTTCCTTTGGAGTTCCCGGAAACCGTAATGGATTATCTTTCTAACATTCCGGAAACCGTTGGTGAGGAAGAGACTGCAGAGAGAATGGATATTCGTGACTGGAAGACAGTTACCATTGATGGTGAGGATGCCAAAGATTTAGATGATGCCATTACACTTACAAAAGGGGAAAATTGTTTTCAATTAGGGGTGCATATTGCAGATGTTACGAATTATGTAAAAGAGCATTCCCCATTAGATAAAGAGGCGTTAAACAGGGGAACCAGTGTTTATTTGGTTGACAGGGTAATTCCTATGCTGCCCCATAAACTGTCTAATGGTATTTGTTCTTTAAACGCAGGAGAGGACAGGCTGGCACTTTCCTGTATTATGGATATAGATTTTTCGGGAAAAGTGATTGGTCACCAAATTGCAGAAACAGTAATTCACGTTAATAAAAGAATGAGTTATCATCAGGTTGATGCAATCTTAAAGGCAGATGCCTACAAAAATAAAAAAATATATGATGAAATTGATTATGCAAAAAAAGATGAAAAAAATATATCAGAGGTTTCGCTAACAACCAATGACGGAAAAACCATTGTTGGGGAAGATATTTTAAAGGAATATGAGGATTATGTGGAATTTTTTGTCACAATGAAGGAACTGTCAGATATTTTACGGAAGAAAAGAATGGAACGGGGTTCTATAGATTTTGATTTTCCGGAGTCTCAGATTATACTAAAGGAAGATGGGGAACCTATACA
This sequence comes from Lachnospiraceae bacterium, assembly GCA_051880415.1. Lineage (GTDB taxonomy): Bacteria > Bacillota > Clostridia > Lachnospirales > Lachnospiraceae > CAG-590. The sequence goes on from JBJENX010000193.1 coordinate 8,069, forward strand.
GATTGGGCCTTATGACCGTAATCCGGCACATAAAATAATAGAAGATTTTATGTTGATTGCCAATGAAACCGTGGCTGAAAACTATTACTGGCAGGATATTCCTTTTGAATACCGGGTACATGGAGAACCGGATATGGAGAAGGTAGACAAATTAAAGGAACTAATATCCGGTTTTGGTTATTATTTTAAGACTTCAGGGGATTCTATTCATCCAAAAGAGTTTCAAAAACTGTTAAATAGGGTTAAGGGAACGCCGGAGGAGGGCTTTATCAGTCGAATGACGTTAAGAACCATGCAGCAGGCGCAGTATTCGACCGATTGTAGTGGACATTTTGGATTGGCTGCAAAATATTACTGCCATTTTACTTCTCCAATTCGAAGATATCCGGATTTGCAAATTCACCGAATCATAAAAGATCAGCTTCATGGCCGATTAAACGGCATAAGATTGGAACATTATAATCATATATTACATGGCGTATCTGAGTCTAATTCAAAAAATGAGCGTCGGGCACAGGAGGCGGAAAGAGAAGTTGAAAAACTGAAAAAAGTCCAGTATATGAGTAAGCACATTGGGGAATGTTTCAGTGGAATTATTTCAGGTGTTACGCCCTATGGATTTTATGTGGAATTAGATAATACCATAGAAGGAATGGTAAGGATTGCTACAATTCCTGATGATTATTATATTTATAACGAGGAACAAATGGAAATTACAGGAAAAGATACAGGTGTAATTTATCGTATGGGACAAAAGGTTAATATACAGGTTGTACATGTCGATAAGTTACTTAGATTAATTGATTTTGAACTGGTTAAGGAGGAAAATGATGCCGAAACAAAAGGGTGAACGCCTTATTGCCAATAATAAAAAAGCATATCATGATTATTTTATTGATGAAAAGTTTGAAGCAGGAATTGCCTTGCATGGTACTGAGGTCAAGTCATTGCGCATGGGACATTGCAGTATTAAGGAGGCATTTATTGCAGTAGAAAATGGGGAGGTTTTGATTCGCCAGATGCATATATCTCCTTATGAGAAGGGAAATATTTTTAATAAGGATCCGCTGCGTCCCCGAAAACTTTTGCTCCATCGTTATGAAATTAATAAAATAATGGGACAATCAAAAATGAAGGGATATACAATTGTTCCTTTAAAGGTATATTTTAAAGACAGTCTAGTTAAAATAGAAATAGGACTTGCAAGAGGTAAAAAAATATATGATAAGCGTCAGGATATTGCAAAAAGAGATATGCAGCGAGATGCTTTGAAGGAATTTAAGGTTAGAAATGTCAGAGGGTAAGTTGTTCACGAAAAATTCAATTTTAATTTTATCATAAGTGTGGTATTATATTGTTGAGCAATGGTTAAGGGCTCTTAAGGAGGAAATAATGAGTCAGGAGAAAGTAGATAAGAAAAAGTATCTAAAAAAACATCGCAAAGAAATTGAACGAAAGAAAAAAGCAAAAACCATTATCAGTTGCGTAGTGGTTTGCCTGTTTATCGGAGCAATCATTGGAGTTCCTGCAGGAATCAATGCATATAAGAATATGCCCAAATTTGTAGGTGATAAAACATTAGAGGCGTATGTAGGAACTTATTTAGATGAAAATTATGCCGAAGAGATTGCTTTAGTCAATTCCTTATCTGAAAAAGCGGATTCCCAGGATGATAATTCATCTGATGAATAAAACTTTAATCAGACGCGTCTGATTATGAATCAGGGGTTGTACTGGTTTCGACGGGGATTTAGAAATTATGGAAGCCATTGATGGTCCGGAACCATCTAAAAATCCGGAATTAAATATAAACGCAGACAATAGTTTAGCGTACGCTGCCTAGTGGCAGCTGTCTTGCTTAAGTTCACCCATGGCTTAGGATAAGGCATCAAAACAGTGGGGAACTTTGTCGTGAAAGCTTTGACACGTCAAAAGATCTATGAAGCTACTAAGAATTTTTGCCTGTCGTTTGGCGGAGATTCGAGGGAATGTTTATAAAGCGACTGTAATGGGAGATGCCACAATGGAAGAATCTTCGGACGCGGGTTCGATTCCCGCCAGCTCCATAAGCTATAGTGAATCTATGGCGATTGGTATTAGGACGAACTCATAAGGTTCGTCTTTATTTGTTTTTTTGAAAATGTTATTTATGTTATAGGGAGAATGATATGGAAGAAATAGATTTAATTGTAAATGGATTCAAATTTCCAAGCTATAAAGAGGCGAAAGTTGCCATGAAGGAAAAGGAAACCATTGATGCCATAAAGGAACGTCTTGATATGGATAACCCCAAAGCGGTATACCAGATATATGAAAAATTAATACAAAAAGGGATATTTAAAACAATTGTGGGATACAGCTTTTTATGGGAATTAAGACATCTTTTGGTCACAGAGTTTATGTATAATGAAGATGAGCTTTCAGTTACGGTTATTCCGAAACAATTGGAATATGATAAGGTGACGGAATTCAATAATGGTGTTCTTGAACATAAGGTTAAAGATTTGTTAATTGTAAAAAAGAGAATGACAATTACTATTTTTGCCTTAGCTTTTATGATTGTAGCCATGTTTGTTATTGCTGCAGTGAATCCTAATGTTGGTTATATTAATGCGGAAAACAAGGTTTTGGATAAATATTCTGCCTGGCAGGAGGATCTGGAGCAAAGGGAACAGGTTATTAAAGAAAAAGAAGAGGAACTGGGTATCTCTTTGGATAAATAATTTTTGGAGGTAAATAAAGGATTATGAACCGGATAAAAATTTTAGTTGTCGATGATGAAAGCAGAATGCGTAAGCTTGTTAAGGATTTTCTTGTGAAAGGAGGCTATGATGTGTTAGAAGCCTCTAATGGAGAAGAAGCCCTTGATATTTTTGTGGAAGATAAGGATATTTCCCTGGTCATTTTAGATGTTATGATGCCTAAAATGGATGGTTGGGAGACCTGTCGGGAGATAAGAGGTTTATCCGATGTTCCGATTATTATGCTTACCGCAAAAAGTGATGAAAGAGATGAACTCCTTGGCTTTGATTTAGGAGTGGATGAATATATTTCAAAACCATTTAGTCCTAAAATATTAGTAGCCAGAGTGGAGGCTATTTTAAGAAGAACATCAAATGCCGGTCAGGAGGAGCTATTAAAGGCCGGTGATATTGAACTGGATATTGTAGGGCATACGGTTAAGGTACATGATAAGACCATTGAATTAAGTTATAAAGAATTTGAACTTTTAAATTATTTTGTTGTGAATCAGGGCGTTGCATTATCAAGAGAAAAAATTCTGAATAATGTATGGAATTATGATTATTTTGGAGATGCAAGAACAATTGATACCCATGTAAAAAAACTTAGAAGTAAGCTTGGGGATTGTGGTGATTATATAAAAACCATCTGGGGAATGGGATATAAATTTGAGATAGAAGAGGACTGATATGTTAAGAAGAATCAATAAATCATTACGTTTTAAATTAACAATTTGGCTAATGGTTATGATGATATTTGCTGTATTAGGTTCTGTTTTAATAACAAAGTTATTTGTACACACATATTTTCTTAGTCAGCTTAAGCACAGAATGATTAACACATATTCAAGTATTAATCAGATTTTTGTTACAGAAGGACTTTCTGATGATGAGATAAAGGAACATCTGGCAAAAATTGCAGCCAACGGCGAGATGAATATTTTTATTTTGTGTGAAGACGGAACAGTATATACCAATACAAATGAAAAAACGAATATGTGGAACAGCTTAGATTCCATTGCAAGGCTGTTGTTGTCCGGAAAAAATGAAAATGATTTATCAGATTTGTTTAACATAAATGATAGAGGATATTATATTTTTCATCAGAATTATGATGAAAAAATGGATGCCAATTTCTATGATTTGGTTGGTGTTTTGGATAATGGAAGCCTGATTGCCATCCGTTCTTCGGCATTACGTTTTAATGAAAGTGTCAGTACAACCATGCGGTTATATTTGGATGTCTGTGTGGTTGCAATCATTATAGGCTGTGTTGCCATGTTTATTGTCAGCAGTGCCTATGTTAAGCCGATTCATGAAATTGCAGAAGTAGCAAAGAGAATGTCAGAATTGGATTTTGATGCCAAGGTTACCCGTAATTCCTCGGATGAAATCGGTGAGCTTGGTAAAAGCATTAATTCCATGTCAAAAGAATTGGAAAGTACAATTTCGGAATTAAAAACTGCCAATGCAAAACTTAGAAAAGATATCGAAGAGAAAAACCAGATTGATGAAATGCGAAAAGAATTTTTATCCCATGTTTCCCATGAGTTAAAAACCCCTATTGCATTAATCCAGGGATATGCTGAAGGACTAAAAGAAAATATTTCCGATGATGTGGAAAGCAGAGATTTTTATTGTGAAGTCATTATGGACGAAGCAGATAAAATGAATGAAATGGTTAAAAAATTACTTGCTTTAAATGAACTGGAATTTGGAAATGACACCATTAACTTTGAACGGTTTGACATGATAGAATTAATAAATAATATTAACAATTCTTCTGAGATTTTATTGCAGCAAAGGAATGTAGGTCTGGTGTTTGATGAAGACGGTCCGGTTTATGTTTGGGGAGATGAATTTCTTTTAGAGGAAGTGTATAGTAATTATTTGACTAATGCCATTCATTATGCAAAAGAAAATACAAAGGTTAGGGTTTCCATTGATTCTATGGACGAAGTATTAAGAATATCAGTTTTCAATGAGGGAGAACCGATTCCTGAGGATGAACTTAAAAAAATATGGATTAAGTTTTATAAGGTAGATAAGGCCAGAACAAGGGAATATGGCGGAAGTGGTATTGGATTATCAATTGTAGCGGCAACAATGAAACTTCATGGCAGAGAATATGGTGTATATAACAAAGAAAATGGTGTTGTTTTCTACTTTGATGTTGAAAAGGCAGGCAAGTATGTAAAATGCTAAAATTCTTGAAGAATTCATTGTTTCGTGGTATAATTTCCATGATTATCATATAATTGAGGTATCGATATGGGAAAGAGAATATTATCCTTGTGTATTGGTGCATTTTTTCTTTCCTGTCTGGTTGGTTGTAGCGAAGTTTACGATTTAACAGATGAGGAAACAAGATTGATTGCCGAATACTCGGCTGATTTGTTATTAAAATATGATGTAAGTTTTGAAGATCGAATCAGTGAAGGTGAGTACAAAATTGAAAAAAAAGAAGAAAATGGTGAGGCAGTTGCTACAGAAGTATCAGAGGAAGTCATAACTACAGAGGAGGTATCCTCGGAGGAAGAGACTGTGGAAGATGATAAAGGACAGAATCTGAATGATATGATGGATGTAACATCGGATATGACTGATAACGAGTCAGTAGGAAGAGAAGGGGATATTGCAAAGTTAGCAGGGATTTCTGATGTATCTATTACATATAAGGATTATTTAGTAACCAATCAGTATCCTGCAACAGACGAGGATGGTAAATTTATTTATTTAGAAGCATCCCAGGGATATGAATTATTGGTTGTCAGATTTTGTGTAAAAAGCAATGTAGAAGAATCGGTTGATGTTTCCTTAATGGATAAGGGTATTGATTATAAGCTTGTTTGCAATGGTAAAAAAGCTGCGAAACCTATGTTAACGATTTTAATGGATGACCTGGGTACTTTGGAGACTACGGTAAATCCTTTAGAAGAACAGGAGGCGGTTTTGATTTTTCAGATTTCTGACAGTATAAAGGATCAATTAAACAGTATTGAATTATATATTAATTATAATGGGGCAGATAATGTAATTGATTTACTATAAAGGGGGATAAGTATGGATACAAATATTTTATTAGAGAGCGGTACAAATGAATTAGAGGTTCTGGAGTTTACAGTTGCCGGTAATCATTACGGTATTAATGTGGCAAAGGTTAGAGAAATATTACCAATGACACAGATTACACCGGTTCCAAATTCCCATCCGTGTATTGAGGGAATATTTATGCCGAGAGATACGATTATAACTGCAATCAGTTTGATTCGTGCCCTTGGTTTTGCTGACAGTTCTAATCCTAAAAGTGATATGTTGATTATTACCAACTTTAATAATCTGAATATTGCATTTGACGTGGAACAGGTACTGGGTATTCACAGAGTATCATGGACGGATATTGTAAAACCGGATAATACAGTGAATGCTCCCGGTGCAGGAATTGCAACAGGAATCATTAAGAAGTTAGATAATTTGATTATTGTATTGGATTTTGAGCATATTGTTGAGGAGATTTGCCCTGAAACAAGCTTAAAAATGTCAGAGATTGAGGCTCTGGGAGAAAGAGAACGTAATAATATTCCCATTATTATTGCTGAGGATTCTCCGATGCTGCAAAAACTTGTCAGTGATGCTTTGACTCAGGCCGGTTATACCAATTTACATGTTTTTTCAAATGGACAGGAAGCATGGGATAATCTGCTGGAGCTTAAAAAGAATAATGGTGTGGATTATGGTGCAAAATGTGTAATAACTGATATTGAGATGCCACAAATGGATGGTCACAGACTGATTCGTCTGATTCGTAATGATGATGCATTAAAGCATCTTCCCATTGTTGTGTTCTCTTCGTTGATTAATGAAGATATGAAGCGTAAGGGTGAGCGATTAGGTGCTGATGCACAGATATCAAAGCCGGAGATTGGACAGTTGGTTGGCTGTATTGATAATTTGATTATAAGCGGTATCGGTGCACAATGATTTAGGAGGTAGAATAATGACATTTGAAACATTGCAAAAAGACATGATTGCGGCAATGAAGGCAAGAGATAAAGCAAGAAAAGATTCCATATCTTCTCTGGTGTCAGCGGTTAAAAAGGCTGCTATAGATGAAGGCTGTAGAGATGATATCAAAGAGGAATTGGTTAACAGGGTTGTTCTGAAAGAACTGAAAACCGTGAAAGAGCAGATTGACAGTTGTCCCGCCGACAGAACCGATTTATTGGAAGAATATCAGGCCAGATATGATGTAATTAATGAATATGCACCATCTCTTATGAGTGCAGAGGAAATTAAGGACATTTTGGTATCCAAATATTCGGATGTTATTGCAACGAAGAATAAAGGTGCAATCATGAAGGCTGTTATGCCTGAATTAAAAGGTAAAGCTGACGGAAAGGTGATTAACGGTGTCGTTGCAGACCTCTGTAAGTAGATAGTATCATTGGACATATTGTAAAGAGACAATATATAAATAATATTAAGATTAAAAGTATAACTGTATGCATACCGGTTAGGGTAAATGCGGTTATACTTTTTTTGTATATATAAAACAAAAATGAGCCGGTAATAATGAACACACAGGCCGGTTTGAAAATACTATTGATAAAATGTATTTTAAAATCAATATATTTTGATAAACGAAATAAACATGCATATGTAAGAAACAGATAGCTTACGAACAATCCCAATACATATCCCATGATACCTATTTTAGGAATACAAATAATAATAAACATAATTCTTATAAAGGATGCACATAATGTCTGAATTAAATTAATGGTGGCAAAGCCTAATCCGTTTAAAATACTTGCCATATTTGTAGATAAATATATGAAAGGACATAAAAGGGATAGTTGATATAAATATATACCGGATTCTTTGTTTTGAAACAATAATAATCCAATATCCTTGCCAAAAATGTAGAATACTAAACCGGAAAATAATCCGATTAATAAACAAAAGTGTATACTGTTTTCTACTAAAATTTTTAAATATGTTCTGTCATTTTCTCCGGACGCAGAGGATACTGCAGGCATCAGCATGGTTGACAATGCATTTGTTATTGTGGAAGGAAACATAATAAATGGAAAAGAAATACCGGTTAATATACCATATACGGATAAACATATTGTGGAATCATGATAATAGGACAGTAATACGGTAGGAATTAAAATTGATTCTATACTTTGAACCATTGTGATGGAACATCGGTTGGTGGTCATGGGAATAGCCTGTTTATTAAAAATCGTGATGGCTTTTAATATATGATTCTTGTTTTGCTTAGGATTTGTTTCCGGACTCTTATGTTTGCGCTGATAATTTATAAAACAAATGAAAGAATATAGGAAGGATATGATTTCGCCAAATACAATACCCCATACGGCAAAGGAAGCAGGATATTGTGTTTTAATGCAGATGAAACAGGATATTATATATAAACTGAATATTTTTGTGAACTGCTCGATTAAATCTGACAAGCCATGTACCACAGATATTTTCCTGCCAAGAAAATAACCATGAATACTTCCTTTCATTGCCATAAAAGGGATACCTAAGGAAATAATTTGTAAACATTTATCACATTCCGGTGCATTTAAAATATGGAGAGAAATCCAATGGGAATATGTATATAATACGTAACTGCATGCAATACTACAAAACAGGCAGTGAAAGAAACAGATGTAAAAGAATATATTTGTGCTTGTCTTTTTGTGCTCATATTGCGCGACTAATTTTGTCAGGGCAAGCTCATTTCCGTATACTGAAAAAGAGAATACAACCATATATAAAGGGAATATTAATTGATATATGCCTAATTCCTTTGCACCAATCAAATCAGACAGGAATATTCTATTATAAAACCCCAAAATACGTGTTAATAAACCGGTTATTATTAATATTAATGTACCTTTAATAACTAAATTGTTTTTTGTTTTATATATTATTTTCTGAACTTTTGATGATGGATTCATTGTTTTGACCATAATCGGATTCTGATTCTATATATATTCATTTTAATAATTTCATATGCCGGTTTGTTTATATATTTTTGTTATCCTTACTTGACATAGAAAATGTATCTTGGTAATATAAACATATCAAATTAGTAGGAATAAGATAGAGGTGTTAATATGAAAGAAAATAAAATGATTTATTTGGATCATGCTGCAACAACAGCAACCAAAAAAGAGGTTTTAAATGAGATGATTCCATATTTTTGTGATTTATATGGCAATCCCTCCAGTGTATATAGTTTTTCACAAAAAACGAAAGGGATAATTACAGATTGTCGTGATAGAATTGCAAATACAATTCATGGACAATCCAATGAAATATATTTTACTGCAGGAGGTACAGAAGCTGATAATTGGGCATTAAAGGCTACGGCTATGGCTTACCGGGATAAGGGGAAACATATTATAACGTCAAAAATTGAGCATCATGCCATTCTGCATTCTGCCCAATATTTGGAACAGCAGGGATTTGAGGTAACATATCTGGATGTGGATGAATTTGGAATTGTAAAGCTGGATGAATTAAAAAAAGCCATTCGTCCTGATACCATATTAATTTCCATCATGTTTGCAAATAATGAAATTGGAACGATTGAACCCATAAAGGAAATTGGAGAAATTGCCAGAGAACATAATATAATTTTTCATACAGATGCTGTTCAGGCATATGGTCAGGTTCCAATTGATGTGGACGAATATAATATTGACATGTTAAGTGTCAGCGGTCATAAAATTAACGGGCCAAAGGGAATTGGTTTTTTATATATCCGTTCAGGGTTAAAGCTAAGAAGCTTTATACATGGAGGTGCCCAGGAACGGGCCAGAAGAGCCGGGACAGAAAATGTACCCGGAATTGTTGGGCTTGCCAAGGCGGCTGAAATTGCCTGTGAATCCATGGAAAGCAGAACCGGAAAGGAAATTATGCTTAGAGACTATGTAATAGACAGGATTTTAAAAGAAATTCCCTATTCCCGGTTAAATGGTCATAAAACAAAAAGATTACCCAATAATATTAATATTAGTTTTCAATTTGTTGAAGGTGAATCCATGCTGATTATGCTTGATATGAAGAGGATTTGTGCTTCTTCCGGGTCAGCATGTACTTCCGGTTCTCTTGATCCTTCCCACGTATTGCTGGCAATTGGATTACCCCATGAAATCGCCCACGGTTCATTAAGATTGACACTGGGTGAAGAAAATACAAAGGAAGAGATGGATTATGTAATTGAGAGTATGAAAGAAATAATAACGAAATTAAGAGAGATGTCACCTTTATATGAAGATTATATAAAGAAACATTAATTACTGATTATAGGAGGAATAAAAAATGTATAGCGATAAAGTGATGGACCATTTCAGCAATCCCAGAAATGTAGGTGAACTTAGTAATGCAAACGGTGTTGGTACGGTAGGTAACGCAAAATGTGGCGATATTATGAGGATATATTTTGATATAGATGAAAATCAGGTGATTCGGGATGTGAAATTTAAAACATTTGGCTGTGGTGCCGCAGTAGCTACAAGTTCCATGGCAACTGAACTCGTAAAGGGAAAAACCATATATGAGGCTCTTGAGGTAACCAATAAAGTTGTAATGGAAGCACTTGACGGTTTGCCACCGGTTAAGGTACACTGTTCTTTGTTGGCGGAAGAAGCCATTCATGCAGCACTTTGGGATTATTGTCAAAAAAGCGGTGTTGTAATAGAAGGACTTTCTAAGCCCAAAAATGATATCAGTGAGTGCGAAGAAGAGGAAGAATACTAAATGAAAAAGAAAGTTGCAGTAGGCATGTCCGGAGGTGTAGATTCATCTGTAGCGGCATATTTGTTAAAAAAACAGGGATATGATGTTATTGGAATTACCATGCAAATATGGCAGGATGAGGATCCTCTTAAAATGGCTGAAAATGAGGGCTGTTGTGGATTGTCTGCTGTGGATGATGCCAGGCGTGTTGCCAATATTCTTGATATTCCTTTTTATGTTCTTAATTTCAAAAAGGAATTTAAAGAAAACGTGATTGATTATTTTATGGATGAATATATTCAAGGAAGAACACCAAATCCCTGTATTGCCTGTAACAGGTATGTAAAGTGGGAAGCTTTGTTAAACAGGGCAACAGAACTTGGGTGTGATTATATAGCAACAGGCCACTATGCCCGTATTAAAAAATTGGAAAATGGAAGATATGCATTATGTAATTCTGTAACATCTCGTAAGGACCAAACCTATGCATTATATAATCTGACCCAGGAGCAACTGTCAAGAACATTATTTCCTGTAGGAGAATATGAGAAAGAAGAGATTCGAAAAATAGCGGAAGAAATCGGCCTTTTGGTTGCAAATAAACCGGATAGTATGGAGATATGCTTTGTTCCGGATAATGACTACGCAGGATATATTGAAAGAGAAACAGGAAAAGAATTTTCAAAGGGAAATTTTGTTGATAAAGACGGAAATATTTTAGGAGAACATAAGGGGTTGATTCATTACACAGTGGGACAAAGGAAGGGACTTGGAATTTCACTGGGGGTTCCGGCATTTGTTCTTGAATTAAAGCCGGATACAAATGAGGTTGTAATCGGAACAAATGAAGATACCTTTCATGACAGCTTAGTTGCGAATAAGGTTAATTTTATGTCAATAGATAAATTGGAAGATGAAATGACGGTAACTGCTAAAATAAGATATTCACATAAAGGAGAAGTATGTAAAATACGGATGAGAGGTGAAGATGAGGTGGTTTGTTCTTTTATAAACCCTGTAAGGGCAATCACCCCGGGACAGGCCGTTGTGTTTTATCAGGATGATGTTGTGGTGGGGGGAGCCACAATTATGAAAACACTTTAAAAAAACAAATAATTATAGTATAATAGTTGGTTAGTGGAGATTTAAACACTAACCAATTTTTATATGTGTTAATAAAATTTTTTATTTATAAGTTATAGGATGGAGGCATAATTATGACAAAAATTGATATTATTTCAGGATTTTTAGGTGCAGGTAAAACGACTCTTATAAAGAAGTTGATCGCCGAAGGATTTCAGGGAGAAAAACTGGTTCTTATTGAAAATGAGTTTGGCGAGATCGGAATTGATGGAGGATTTTTAAAAGATGCAGGGGTTCAGATCAATGAAATGAATTCAGGATGTATCTGTTGTTCTTTGGTTGGAGATTTTGGAAAGGCATTAAAACAGGTTTTGGAAGATTATAATCCGGATCGTATTATTATTGAACCTTCCGGTGTAGGTAAATTGTCTGATGTTATGAAGGCTGTGGGAGATTTAAATGATGACAGTATTATAATGAATTCTGCATCCACAGTTGTTGATGCCCAGAAATGTAAAATGTATATGAAGAACTTTGGCGAATTTTTTAACAACCAGATAGAAAATGCCGGTACAGTAATTTTAAGCAGAAGTCAGAAACTAAATGAGACAAAGCTAGAAGAAATTGTTGCATTAATAAAAGAGCATAATGATAAGGCAACGGTTATTACAACTGCCTGGGATGATATTGATGGAAAACAGATTGTATCTACCATGGAAAAAGAACATTCCCTTGTGGATGAATTAATGGAAGAAGCAAAGGTTTGTCCAACATGCGGACATGTTCATGAGCATCATCACCATGAAGAGGAATGTGACCATGAGCATCACCACCATGATGAAGAATGCTGCCATGAGCATCACCATCATGATGAGGAATGTGGCCATGAACATCACCACCATGATGAAGAATGCTGCCATGAGCATCATCACCATAATGAGGAATGTGTTCATGAGCATCATCACCATGAAGAGGAATGCTGTCATGAACATCACCATCATCATGCGGATGAGGTGTTTACAAGCTGGGGAAAAGAGACACCACATAAGTACAGCAAGGGAGATTTGGAGAATATTTTGAAGACTCTTTCAGATTCTGATAATACAGAATATGGCATCATACTTCGTGCTAAGGGGATGGTACCGGATGTAGAAGGCGGATTTATATATTTTGATCTTACACCTGATGAATATGAGATTCGGGAAGGGGAACCGGATGTTACCGGTAAATTATGTGTAATCGGAAGCAATCTCAAGGAAGATAAGATTGCACAGCTGTTCCAATTGTAGTTTCGTAATTATGTAAATATTATTTTAGAAAGGAATATGAGATGAAAAAACAACCAAAAGAGATTCCTGTGTTTATATTTATGGGTTTTTTGGAAAGCGGTAAAACAAGATTTAGTCGTGAAACATTAGTTGACCGTGATTTTACCGAAGGTGACAAGGCTTTGTTGATTGTAACAGAGGAAGGCATAGAAGAATATGAAGAAGAAGAACTAAAGAAAAGAAATATTTCTTTGGTTTATCTGGAAGAGGAGGATATTAATACTGATAAACTTTTAGATTTACAGGACGAATATAATCCGGAAACCGTATTAATTGAATACAATGGAATGTGGCAGTTAGATAAATTATTTTCCATTCGTGTTCCAAAGGGATGGACCATTGTTCAGGTTATTACCATGATTGATGCTACAACATTTACGGTATATAACAATAATATGAAGTCCTTAATGGCAGAACACATTCAAAGTGCCGATATGGTTGTATTTAACAGATGTACGGAAGAATCTGATATAAATACCATGCGTATGGCGGTAAAGACTATTAACCGTCGTGCACAAATTGTTTTTGAAAATGTAAACGGTCAGGCATATGTGGACAATGGGGATATGGAAATTCCATACGATATGGATGCAGATATTATTGAAATAGAGGATGAGGATTATGGAATATTCTATATAGATGCATCTGATAACCCTGAAAAATATGAGGGAAAAACAGTAAAATTTAAAGGACAGGTTTATTTGCCGCCACAATATAAGGGAAAGGCTTTTGTACCGGGAAGATTCGCCATGACCTGTTGTGCCGATGATATTACATTTTTAGGTTTTAAGTGTAATTCCATGGAGACTTCTAATATGAAGGACAGAGAATGGGTAACGGTAACTGCTAAGATTAAAGTTGAGTTTTATAAGGAATTTGACGGTAACGGTCCGGTATTATATGCACAGAAAATAGAGAAAGCGGAAAAACCGGAAGAAGAGGTTGTTTATTTTTAAATTATTTCTTAAATATATGAAGGAGTATTAAGGAGGTTATTATGGCATTTGATGATTTTTTAAGTAAGGTAAAGGTTACATCCCAGCAAACATTTGATAAGGCAAAGGATTCTACAAAGAGAATGGTAAGTGTGAATGATTTAAAAAGCCAGATCCGGGGATTAAATAATGAGAAAAATAAGTTGTTTACACAAATGGGAATGGATGTTTATTTATCCAAGAAAGAAGAAAAGGATATAAGTGAAGCCATTGATGAATATGTGTCTTCCATTGATTCCATAGACAAAAAAATCAGTAAATTAAGGGAAAAATTAGCCTTAATTGAAACGGAATGTTAGTATTTCTTTGTTGACAAGTCTTAATATTTTAAATATAATTTTTTTATGAAAATTGACTTATAATATTTAGGAACTATCGGTTGATTTTTATTAATTTATAACAAAATGCGATGAAAATAGTACACATAATCGCAAATATTGTGTAGAAAGTTGAGGGAAAGATGGCTACAGGTATTATTGGAACAGGAAGTTTTTTACCACCTACCGTTATCGATAATAATGAATTGGCGAAGATGGTAAAAACAAATGATGAATGGATTAGAGAACATACAGGTATTGTGGAACGTCGTATTGCTACAGATGAAACTACCTCTTATATGGCAACAGAAGCTTCTCTTGCAGCAATTGAGAATGCCGGGATTGATCCAAAAGAGATTGATTTGATTGTTTTGGCTACGTTGTCGCCGGAACGGGCAACGCCTAGTATGTCATGTATTGTACAGGATAAAATTGGTGCTGTGAATGCTACATGCTTTGATTTAAATGCTGCCTGCTCAGGTTTTGTATATGCATTACAAACAGCGGATGCTTATATTAAGGCCGGCTTTGCAAAAACAGCTCTTGTTATCGGTTCGGAAACCCTTTCAAAAATGGTTGACTGGAAAGACCGTTCTACATGTATTTTATTTGCAGATGGAGCCGGTGCTGCCATTGTAAAGGATTGCAGTCATGGTATTTTAAGCAGTGTAACCAGAAGTGATGGTTCAAAGGGCATGTCCCTTAAGTGTAAGGACCGTTCTACACGTAATTTCCTTAACAAAAAGCATGAAGATAAGCACTATATTCAAATGATAGGTCCTGATATTTTTAAATTTGCAGTTCGTAAAGTTCCTGCCTGTATTGATGTATTGTTAGACCGTGCAGGTGTATCTAAGGATGATGTTGATTATTTTGTACTTCATCAGGCAAATGCAAGAATCGTTTCATCTGTTGCAAAGAAGATGGAGATTCCAATGGAGAAATTCCCTATGAATGTTGACCACTGTGGTAATACATCAAGTGCTTCCATTCCTATTTTGTTAGATGAGTTGAATCGGGAAGGAAAGTTTAAACCGGGAGATAAAATTGTTCTGTGTGGTTTCGGCGGTGGACTTACATGGGGAGCTCATTTGTTTGAGTGGAACATGGACACCCCTCAAATTATAGCAACTACAGATGATGCGGATGATACATCGTCACAATTAGAGGATTAGGAGGAGTATATATATGGGTAAGTTGGCATTTATGTTTCCGGGACAGGGAGCACAATATGTTGGAATGGGAAAAGAATTTTATGATAATGATGCAGATAGTAAGGCAATATATGAGATTGCTTCGAAGGCAACAGGTTTAGACATTGAATCATTATGTTTTGAGGAAAATGAAGATATTAATATTACAGAGTATACCCAGATTGCTATGCTTACAACAGAAGTTGCCATGATGCAGTCGGTATTAAAATTAGGGATAAAACCTGACGTTACAGGAGGTCTTTCTCTTGGTGAATATTCTGCCTTAGTGGCATCAGGAGTTATGGATTTTGAGGATTGTGCAAAGGTTGTTCGTAAACGTGGTATCTACATGCAGGACGAAGTACCGGCAGGACAGGGTGGTATGGCTGCAATTATTGCGATGGATGCAGACGAGATTCTTAATGTATTAGAAGGTGTAGAAGGAATTGTTGGTATTGCAAATTACAACTGTCCGGGCCAGATAGCTATTTCCGGAGAGAAGGCGGCTGTAGAAAAAGCTTCTGAGTTGTTAAAAGAAGCAGGAGCAAAACGATGTGTTCCATTAAATGTCAGCGGACCATTTCATTCCCCTATGCTTAAGGGTGCAGGAGATAAATTGGCAGTAGAGTTACAAAATGTTACTATTCATGATATTGATATTCCGTATGTAACCAATGTAACAGGTGATTTTGTAACAGATAAAGAAGTGGTAAAGGATTTGTTAGCAACTCAGGTTTCCAATTCTGTAAAATGGATTCAGTGTGTGGAAGCAATGATTAAAGATGGTGTTGATACATTTGTAGAGATTGGACCGGGTAAGACCCTGTCATCTTTTGTAAAGAAGATTGCAAAATCTGTAGGTGTTGAAGTTACCATTGCAAATGTTGACAAATATGAAGATTTACATAGTTTAAAAGAAACATTAGGTTTATAGGAGGGAATATGTTATCAGGTAAAATCGCATTAGTTACCGGTGCCAGTCGTGGTATTGGCAGACAGACAGCTATTACATTAGCATCATACGGTGCAACAGTAATTGTGAATTATAATGGTTCCAAAGAAAAAGCGGAAGAGGTTGTAAATGAGATTCAGTCACAGGGTGGTAAGGCAGCTGCATATGGATGCAATGTATCAGATTATACTGCTGTGGAAACCATGATGAAGGAGCTTGTTGCAGAATATGGAAGAATTGATATTCTTGTTAATAATGCAGGTATTACAAAGGATGGATTATTAATGAAGATGTCAGAGGAAGATTATGATGCTGTTTTGGATATTAATTTAAAAGGCACTTTTAATTGTATTAAACATATTTCCAGACAGATGTTAAAACAAAAGTCAGGCAGAATCATTAACTTATCCAGTGTTGTAGGTGTATACGGAAATGCAGGTCAGGTTAATTATTCAGCATCAAAAGCAGGCGTTATTGGTATCACAAAATCTGTTGCTAAGGAAATTGGTTCCAGAGGTGTTACCGTAAATGCAGTGGCTCCGGGCTTTATTATTACAGAAATGACGGATGCAATGCCTGAAGATGCTAAAAAACAGGTGGCTGACAGAATTGCAATGAAAAAGCTTGGTGAAACAAAGGATGTTGCTGAACTGGTTGCATTTTTGGCTTCTGATAAGGCGGCATATATTACAGGACAGGTTATTTGTGTTGACGGCGGAATGAGTATTTAATTACTTGTTTGTGATACCGTATACATTAAATGAAAGTCGTATTACGAATACATAATTAAAAGGAGATAGATACATGAGGAGAGTTGTTGTAACAGGTATGGGTGCTATCACCCCAATTGGATTAAGTGTTGATGAATTTTGGAATGGAATCAAGGAGAGTAAAGTTGGTATTGGTCCCATTACAAAATTTGACTGTACAGATTTTAAAGTAAAATTAGCTGCGGAAGTAAAGGATTTTGTTGGAAAAGACTATATGGAGCCAAAGGTTGCAAAGCGTATGGAATTATTTTCCCAGTATGCTGTAGCTGCTGCCAAGGAGGCCATTGAACAGGCCGGTCTTGATATGGAGAAGGAAGATGCATTCCGTGTTGGTACAGCGGTAGGTTCGGGAACCGGTAGTTTGCAGTCTGTAGAAAGAAATGTAGAACGAATGAGAGAAAAAGGACCTAATCGTGTGGAGCCATTATTAGTTCCTCTTATGATTTCCAATATGGCAAGTGGTAATGTTTCTATACAGTATGGCTTAAAGGGAAAGTCAATTAATGTTGTTTCTGCCTGTGCAACAGGAACTCATAATATCGGTGAAGCATTCCGTACAATCCAGTATGGTGATGCGGATGTAATGATTGCCGGAGGTACGGAGGCTTGTGTATCTCCAATTGGAATGGCAGGCTTTACCGCATTAACAGCCCTTAATACAACAGAAGATGTTACAAGAGCATCTATTCCTTTTGATAAGGACCGTAATGGATTTGTATTAGGAGAAGGGGCCGGTGTAGTTGTTTTGGAAGAATTAGAACATGCTAAGGCAAGAGGTGCTAAGATATTGGCAGAGTTGGTTGGATATGGCGCTACCTCTGATGCATATCATATTACATCACCTGCTGAGGATGGTATGGGTGCTGCAAATGCCATGATATTTGCCATGAAGGATGCAGGAATTGATCCAAAGGATGTGGATTATATTAATGCTCACGGAACATCTACACATCATAATGATTTATTTGAAACCCGTGCCATTAAGATTGCAATGGGAGATGCTCAAAATGATGTATTAATCAGCTCAACAAAATCTATGGTAGGACATTTGTTAGGTGCTGCCGGTGGTATTGAGTTTATTACCTGCGTAAAGTCAATTTTAGATGGATATGTTCATGAGAATGTTGGACTTCGTGAAGTTGATGATTCCGGAGAATTTACACTTAATTATGTAAAAGATAAAGGTGTATCAAAAGATATTAATGTTTGTATGACGAACTCTTTAGGTTTTGGTGGACACAATGCTACATTGGTAGTTAAGAAGTATGTAGATTAATGTATGAAAAGGCTGGTGTTCATTTTGAATATCAGCTTTTTTTCATGTAAAATAATATGTATAGGAGAAATTATATTTATGGAATTGGATATTAAACAAATTATGGAAATTATACCTCACAGACAACCCTTTCTTTTGGTAGACCGTGTTACAGATATGGAGCCGGGAGTATGGATTAAAGGTTACAAGAATCTTACTTATAATGAACCTTTTTTTGCAGGACATTTTCCAAATGAACCGGTTATGCCGGGGGTGTTACAATTAGAGGCATTGGCACAGCTTGGTGCGGTTGCAGTGCTTAGTTTACCGGAAAATAAGGGTAAAACTGCATATTATGCAGGAGTAAACAATGCAAAATTTAAACAAAAGGTTGTTCCCGGGGACCGTTTGGACTTAGAGTGTGAGATTATTAAGCAAAAAGGTCCTTTAGGAGTTGCATCTGTGAAAGCCTCTGTTAACGGCAAGGTTGCATGTAAAGGTGAAATTTCCTTTATGATTGGATAATGAAAGGTTTGTATCATGAGATTTTTAGCGAAACATAGGCGTGTCATTACTCTGGCAGCAGCTGCTGTTATAATTGCCTGTCTTATTTTTCTTGGTATAAAAACAGGAGATGTTAAAAAAATAAATACGGACAGTTCGGTGTATGCAGGAACTGCAATGGGTACTGCTATTAAGAAAACAATATATGCACAGGATTCTTCCTCTCTTGATGAGGTAAATAATTTGATTGATAAGAGATTGCGTGATCTGGAAAATCAAATATCCATACGTGTAAATGACTCGGAAGTGACCATGTTTAATCGTAATCATTCTCCAAATGGGAATTATGATTTATCCGATAATATATATTCCTATCTGGAAAAAGAAATGGAAATATGTGAAGAGACGGATGGTGCATTTAATCCCTGTATCAGACCTTTGACCGGGTTGTGGGGAATTGAAGAAGGAAATACCAATATACCAAGTGAAAAAGAAATAAAATCCACTTTAGAATATATTAATCCCGATAATATGAAACTTACAAAAAACGGTGTAATCTGCAGTGAAGATTATATGCTTATTGATTTTGGTGCCGTGGGAAAGGGTATTGCCTGTGATGAAGTAAGAACAGTATTAAATGAATCAGGGGTGCAGGGTGCTGTTGTATCTATTGGTGGTAGTATATGTGTTTATGGAGATAAGGGGGATGGTAAGCTTTGGCATATTGGCGTACAGGACCCAAGAGCAGCAGAAGGTGAAGTTTTAGGAATTGTTGATGTTCCGGGAACGGTTACTGTATCCACCTCCGGTGATTATGAGAAGTATTTTGAGGCAGATGGCGTACGTTATCATCATATTTTAGATCCGAAAACAGGATATCCTGCTGACAGCGGATTAATATCCGTAACCGTTATATCAGATAGCGGATTTATGTCGGATGCTTTATCTACAGCATGTTTTGTTCTGGGGCTTGACAAAGGAATGGAATATGCAAATAAAAAGGGAGTAGATGCAATTTTTGTTACAGAGGATAAGGAAGTCTATATTACGGAAGGATTAAAAAAGAAATTCCGGTTAACCGGGGATGGATATAGTCTGGAAAAATATAAATAACAGGTATTAGGATGAAAAAAATCATAAAAAAAGGTGATATTTTAATATTTGTATTTGCCCTTGCTTTGAGCTGTATTTTTTTTATAATACATATTCTTGCACCTTCGGGCGGAAGTGTTGTGATTTCGTCTAATGGAGAGGAGATTGTATACCCCTTAAATAAAGATATGGAAATATCTCTTGTTAATGACGACAATAAAGGCCGCAACAGGGTAATTATTAAAGACGGATATGTATATATGGAAAGTGCAGATTGCCCGGATTTGATTTGTGTGAAACATAAACCTGTTTCAAAAAACGGTGAATGTATTATATGTTTGCCCAATCAAGTTTATGTTGAGGTTATGAATGATATAGATAACAATATAGATAATTAAGGTTTGGTGTAGCGTGTGAAGACAAGGGACATAACTGAATTGGGACTGTTACTTTCAATTGGATTTGTTTTATCATATTTAGAATCCCAAATACCTGTAATAATTGCAGTACCCGGAATGAAAATTGGACTTGCTAATATTGCAACTATGTTTGTCTTATATCGGCAGGGTTCTCTTAAAGCATTTTTCTTTATGCATTTAAGGGTGTTACTGACAGGTTTTTTATTTGCGGGTGCAAGCACTATTATTTTTAGCCTTTGTGGAGGCATTTTATGTATTGTGGTAATGACAATACTTAAAAGATTTGATTTTATATCTATTCTTGGGGTAAGTATGGCAGGTGCCATTGGACATAATATGGGACAGATTATAATTGCCTGTATCATATCACAAAACATTCGGATTCTGTATTATTTTCCTGTTTTGTGTTTATCCGCAGTTGTATCCGGACTATTCATCGGGTATATTAGTTTTCATTTTTTAAAACTGTATAATAAAATGGTTACAAAGAATCACGAATGATGTGATTCTTTTTTTGTTTACAGGAATTTCTATGGAAAAAATACAGGAAAAGTTATATAATATTTCTGGTGAAATAATGTATGCCGGTTTATATGGCATATCAATCAGAAAATATTTAAAGGAAGGTATATATAATGGGTATTTTGACGTTTGCGGGTGGAATACATCCCTATGATGGAAAAGAATTGTCGAAAAATAAGGCGATTCGGGATTATCTGCCAAAAGGTGAGGCGGTTTACCCCCTGTCACAGCATATTGGTGCACCGGCAGTTCCGATTGTAAAAAAGGGAGACCGGGTGTTAGTTGGTCAAAAAATTGCAGAAGCAGGTGGTTTTGTGTCTGCAAATATTCATTCTGGGGTTTCAGGTACTGTGAAAAAAATCGAACCTAGAATGACGGTTTCCGGAACAAAAATTGACTCTATTATTATTGATAATGACGGCAAGTTTGAAGAAGTGGATTTTACACAGAATATCAAGCCTCTCGATCAAATGTATCGGGAAGATGTGAAGGATGCAATTAAAGAAGCAGGTATTGTTGGTATGGGAGGAGCAGGTTTTCCAACCCACGTTAAATTATCTCCGAAAAATGAAGACGCGATTGATACAATTATTGTAAATGGTGCTGAGTGTGAACCGTATCTGACATCGGATTACAGACGTATGATTGAGGAACCGGAAAAAATTATTACCGGACTTCAAATTGTCATTAACTTATTTGATAACGCAAAGGGAATTATTGCCGTAGAGGATAATAAACCGGATGCTATTAAAAAACTTAGGGAGTTAACAAAAAATATTGATAATATTTCGGTAAATGCCGTGAAGACAAAATATCCCCAAGGTGCAGAGCGTCAGCTTATTTATGCCAATACAGGACGGGAGATTAATTCGTCCATGCTACCGGCTGATGCAGGGTGTATCGTGCATAACATTGATACCATTTATGCAATATATAATGCAATTATTGAAGGCAGACCACTGTTTGAACGTATTGTAACGGTTACGGGAGATGCAGTAAATAATCCGGCCAATTTAAGAGTCCGTGTGGGAACAAATGCAAGAGAATTAATTGATGAAGTGGGTGGCTTTAATATTGAGGATCCGGGAAAAATTATTTCCGGAGGTCCAATGATGGGTAAGGCAATGTTTTCTTTAGACGTACCAATTGTAAAAGGTTCTTCGGCATTGTTATGTTTTAGGGAAGATGAGGTTTCAGAAACAGAACCATCAAATTGTATTCGCTGCGGGCGTTGTGTTGAAGTATGTCCCGGCAGGGTAATGCCGAATCAATTGGCAAAGCTTGCCTTACATGGTGATATTGATGAATTTGTAAAATGTGGCGGCATGGAATGTTGTGAGTGTGGATGCTGTTCTTATGTTTGTCCTGCAAAGAGACATTTGACACAAACAATTGCAGGAACCCGTAAACACGTTTTAGCCAGTCGTAAAAAATAGGAGGTGGATATATTGGAACAAAACATGAAGATTTCTTCATCGCCCCATATAAGGGATAAAGAGACTACAACAAATTTAATGGGACAGGTTATTGTTGCATTAATGCCGGCTACTATTTTTGGTATCTATAATTTCGGCATAAATGCTTTTTGGGTTATTATGATTTCAATCCTTTCCTGTGTCATATTTGAAGCATTATTTCAAAAGCTTACGAAAAGGAAAAATACAATTCTTGATTTGTCAGCGGCGTTAACCGGATTGTTGCTTGCACTGAATCTGCCACCGGAGGTTCCTTTATGGATACCGGTTATTGGTAGCTTTTTTGCAATTATTGTTGTGAAACAGTTATTTGGTGGTCTTGGACAGAATTTTATGAATCCGGCACTTGGTGCAAGATGTTTTCTTTTGATTTCCTTTACCGGAAGAATGACGTCCTTTACATATGATGCCATTACAACAGCAACCCCTCTTGCAGGTTTAAAAGCAGGAGAAGAGGTGGATGTGCTATCTATGTTTTTAGGTACGATTCCAGGTACGATTGGTGAAACATCAGCCCTTGCATTAATAATAGGTGGTGTATTTCTTTTAATTAGAAGGGTGATTAATTACCGGATTCCTCTGTTTTATATCGGTTCTTTTTCCTGCTTTATCATAATATATTCATTGGCATGTGGCAGAGGAATTGATGTATCATATCTGCTTGCTCATTTATGTGGTGGCGGATTGATGTTAGGTGCATTTTTTATGGCGACTGATTATGTAACATCTCCAATTACACCGAAGGGAAAAATCATTTTTGGTGTGTTATTAGGTTTGCTTACATTTTTGTTCCGTGTTTTCGGAAACTCGGCAGAAGGTGTATCTTATGCAATTATTATTGGTAATCTATTGGTTCCGTTAATTGAAAGAATAACCATTCCCAAATCCTTTGGAAAGGGGGCATTAAAACGTGAGTAGTGAAAGTATTAAAAATACCATTTCTTTAATGTTTATTACTTTAGTTGCCGGATTGCTGTTAGGTCTTGTTTATGAAGTGACAAAGGATCCTATTGCAAAAGAACAGCAGCGTGCAAAAGAAGAAGCATATAAAGAAGTTTTTGCAGATGCGTCATCTTTTGAAGCTATGGATATTGATATAGAATCTGTCAGGACAGAAATAAAAAATAAGGGATTTGATGCTACGATTAATGAAGTCATGAGGGCTACAGATGCATCAGGAACAACCATAGGATATGTTTTAACCGTTACAGACCACGAGGGATATGGTGGAGACATTAAGTTTGCCATGGGAGTAACCTCTAATGGTGTTACAAATGGAATTTCCTTTTTATCCATTTCAGAAACTGCAGGATTGGGCATGCGGGCTCAGGAGGAAGAGTTTAAGAAGCAGTTTGCAAATAAGGAAGTATCAAAATTTGTATATACAAAGGATGGTTCAAGTGCAGATAATGAGATTGATGCATTATCCGGGGCAACTATTACCACAAATGCAGTTACAAATGGTGTAAATGCAGGTTTGTATTATATTGAAACATTGAAATCGGAGGTGGATAAATGAGTAAAACATTAGAACGTTTAAAGTGTGGTATTATTACCGAAAATCCTACCTTTGTACAGCTTTTAGGTATGTGTCCAACCATGGCAGTTACCACATCAGCAATCAATGGTCTTGGAATGGGGCTTACAACAACTGTTATTTTAATATTAAGTAATATGATGATATCCGCACTTCGAAAAGTGATTCCGGATAAGGTTCGTATTCCTGCTTATATTGTTATTGTTGCTTCATTTGTTACCATTGTTCAATTTCTGCTGGAAGGCTTTGTTCCCTCCTTGTATGACAGTTTAGGTATTTATATTCCTTTGATTGTTGTGAATTGTATTATTTTAGGAAGAGCTGAAAGCTTTGCTTCTAAGAATAATATATGGCTGTCTATGTTTGATGGAATCGGAATGGGATTAGGATTTACCATTGGATTAACAGCCATTGGTATATTTAGGGAATTATTTGGCGGAGGAACCATTTTTGGATTTCAGATTATGCCAAAGAGTTATGAACCTGTTACAATTTTGATTTTGGCACCCGGTGCTTTTTTTGTTCTTGCATGTCTCGTTGCGATTCAAAACAAGGTGAAGATGTCTAAAACAGAGAAATCCGGTTGCGAAACATCTACCTGTAACAAGGACAATGGCTGTATGGGATGTTCAAACACCCTGTGTAAGGGAAAGGAGGCATAGTCTATGAATTTATTATTAATTGCCATAGGTGCTGCCTTAGTAAACAATGTGGTATTAAGTCAGTTCTTAGGTTTGTGTCCGTTTATAGGAGTTTCAAAAAAAGTAAATACTGCCGCCGGTATGGGTGGCGCTGTTATTTTTGTAATTACAATTGCCTCTGCGGTTACGAATTTGATTTATAAATTTATTCTGGTTAAATTAGACATTACTTATTTGCAAACCATTGTTTTTATATTGGTAATTGCAGCCTTAGTGCAGTTTGTTGAGATGTTTCTTAAAAAAATGATTCCATCTTTATATCAGGCATTAGGTGTATATTTGCCACTTATTACAACCAACTGTGCGGTTTTGGGTATTGCACTGATTAATGTCCAGAAATCCTATGGATTTATTCAGTCTGTTGTAAATGGATTTGGAACTGCCTGTGGTTTTACAATTGCAATTGTAATTATGGCCGGTATACGTGAAAAAATAGAATATAATGATGTTCCTGAATCATTTAAAGGAACGCCTATTGTTTTGATTACAGCCGGATTAATGGCCATGGCATTTTTTGGCTTTTCCGGACTGATTAAGTAGGAGGTGTGATATGGGTATTAGTATGACATCTGTATTGATTGCGATGGCAATGGTTGGTGGAACCGGAGTTGTGATTGGAATTTTATTGGGAATTGCCGGTGAGAAATTTGAAGTGGAAGTAGATGAAAAAGAAATTGCGGTAAGAGCATGTTTGCCGGGAAATAATTGTGGTGGATGTGGTTTCCCCGGATGTGATGGTCTTGCAAATGCAATTGCAAAGGGCGAGGCGGCAATCAATGCCTGTCCGGTTGGAGGAGAAGCTGTAGCAGAGGCAATTGGTGAAATCATGGGCGTGTCAGCCGGAGAATCCGTAAAAATGACTGCTTATGTAAGATGTGCAGGAACCTGTGAGAAGGCAAAGGATAATTATGATTATGTTGGTGTAAAGGATTGCACTTTAGCTCTTAATAATCCCGGAGGAGGACCAAAAGCCTGTGCCTATGGATGTACAGGTTATGGAAATTGTAAAAAGGCATGTCCTTTTGATGCCATAGAAATTGTTGATGGAGTGGCTGTTGTTGATTCCTTAAAGTGTAAAGCCTGTGGCAAATGTGTTGCAGCGTGTCCAAAACACCTAATCGAACTGGTGCCATGTGATGCCACATGTCATGTAGCATGCAGTTCTAAAGATAAAGGTGTTGAAGTTAAGAAGGTTTGTGATGCGGGATGTATTGGATGCGGACTTTGTGCTAAAAATTGTCCCTCCGATGCCATTTTAATAGAGAATAATCTTGCTCATATTAATCAGGAAAAATGTACAGGATGTGGTGCATGTAAAGAAAAATGTCCTGCAAAAATCATTTTGTAAATATATATATGATTTGATTTTTTATGAAAATATATATTAACCATACAAATAAACATAATTTACTGGATTTTTCTTTCTATATATTGTATAATGACATCGTTAACATATTATGTTAATCACAATTTTTGGGTTCTATATAAAAAAAACAGGCATATCTTGTTATAATAGCTTTATTGAGGTAGGTCATGACTTTTTTTGATTTGAAACAAAAAGAAGTGATTAATTGTAAAGATTGTATGAAACTGGGTTACGTTGCGGATATAGAACTTGATCCCTGTAACGGACAATTGTGTGGATTGATTGTTCCTGCACCGTCCCGTTTTTTTTCTTGTTTTAACAAATGTGTACGATATTATATCAGGTTTCCTGAGATTGTAAGAATTGGTCCGGATATAATATTGGTTGATGTTTGTATAGAGAATGCAATCATGAATGAGGAATAATATATTAGGAGGATATACATATGAAATGCCCATTTTGTGGTGATGACAACACAAGAGTAATTGATTCAAGACCTGCAGATGATAATTGTTCTATTCGTAGACGGAGAGAGTGTGATGACTGTGGGAAACGTTTTACTACCTATGAGAAGGTTGAAACAATTCCACTTATTATCATTAAAAAAGATAAGACAAGAGAAACCTATGATAGAGCCAAAATTGAATCAGGCGTCATTAAATCATGTCATAAGCGTCCGATTTCAGTGGAGGAGATTGAGAATTGTGTAGATAAAATCGAAACAAAAATATTTAATCTGGAGCATAAAGAGATTGACAGTACAACAATTGGTGAAATTGTTATGGATGAATTGAAAAACCTTGATGAAGTTGCTTACGTCCGTTTTGCGTCTGTATATCGGGAATTTAAGGATGTTAATATTTTTATGGATGAATTAAAGAAGCTGTTAAATTAAATTCTTCTGGTTATATTCTATGATTTATATGATAAGCATGTATTTGAATTTTTTGTGAAATACATGCTTATTTTGTTGTAATATAATATGACAGATATTATAATTGCATTGTTCATACTTGTGGATGGAATAGGAGTTTTCATGTACAGTAAAGTATTAAGTGGAGCATTGCACGGAGTCGAAGGAAGACTTATTACAGTGGAATCTGATGTCAGCGAGGGCTTACCTGTTTTTAATATGGTAGGTTTCTTAGCATCTGAAGTCCGGGAGGCCAGTGATAGGGTTCGTACAGCTATCAGAAATTCCGGTTATCGAATCAAACCCCAGAGGATAACAATTAATTTATCTCCCGCAGATTTGCGAAAAGAAGGGTCTGCATTTGATTTGCCCATATGTGTATCTTTGTTGGCAGCTTACGGTTTTATTCCCCAAAGTTGTTTAAAAGATACATTAATTATAGGTGAATTATCTTTAAATGGAGATTTACGTCCCGTTCGGGGTATTTTATCAATTGTTGATTATGCAAGGAAACAAAATGTCACATCTGTTATTCTGCCTTATGAGAACAGAAAGGAAGCATCGGTGGTACCGGGACTTCATATATATGCCGCAAAAAGTCTTAATGAAGTAGTGGATCATTTATTAGACACGGCAAAACTTAATGAGGAAGAATATATTAGTTATTTAGATCATGATTTTACCTCAGATTTCTATGATTTTCAGGACGTTAAGGGTCAAAAAATCATGAAAAGAGCATTGGAGATTGCAGTTACAGGTATGCATAATATATTAATGCTAGGTCCCCCCGGAGCAGGGAAGTCAATGATTGCCAAGAGAATTCCTTCCATTATGCCTCCCTTGTCCTATGAAGAGAGTATAGAAATAACCAAAATATACAGTGTAAACGGAATGCTTACCCCGGAAAAAGGATTAATAAACCAGCGTCCTTTTCGCATGCCTCATCATTCCATTACGGCTACATCTTTGATAGGCGGCGGTCAATCCCCAAAACCGGGTGAAATCAGCCTGGCACATAACGGTGTATTGTTTTTAGATGAATTTTTAGAGTTTAATAAAAATAATATAGAAATGATGCGTCAGCCTATGGAAGATGGGAAAATTACCATATCGAGACTACAGGGAAGTTATACATTTCCATGTAAATTTATGTTAGTTGCAGCCATGAATCCGTGTCCCTGCGGATATTATCCTGATAGAAAGAAATGTCATTGTACGGATGTACAGGTGGACAGGTATTTGAAAAAGATTTCTTATCCTATGTTAGACAGGATTGATATGAGCATTACAGTAAAAAAATTAGAATATAATGAGCTGTATGGAACAAACAAAGAAGAAACCTCAAAAAGTATACGTCAACGGGTTTTAAAAGCCATTGATATTCAGAAAAAACGATTTGAAGATATGAATATATTTTTCAACTCTCAAATCCCTGATAATATATTGGATTCCTGTTGTATGTTAGGGGAGGATGAGATTTCTTTAAGAAAGAGTATATTTGAAAATTATAATCTGTCAGCCAGGGGAATTCATAAACTGATAAAGGTAGCAAGAACAATAGCGGATTTGGATGGTTCTGAGAGAGTTTGTTGTGACCATATTTTGGAAGCATTGTCATATCGTATATCGAATATTGGATTGGGAGGGGATATGAAATGCTGAAGGAAGAAATGCTTTGGTACTGGTTTGTAAATATTCCAGGGGTTGGTAGAAAGACACAAAAATATTTACTGGATATATATTCCTCACCTGCTAATCTATATCAGGCGACTCATGTGGAAATATCCCGTTATATTAAGAATGAAAAAGTATTAAACAGTATTCTTGATTCGAAAGACGAAGAGAAAATATTGAAAGAATATGAAGTACTTAGTAAAAGAAATATTGAATTTGTACATTGTAATTCCGAAAATTATCCGGAAACCCTTAAATATATTGATGACTCTCCCTTAGTATTATATGTAAAGGGTAAGTTGCCGGTTGGAAATCAAAAATCAATTGCTGTTATTGGATCAAGGAACTGCACCCGGTACGGAAGAGAAATGGCTGCATATTTTGGAAGGGAATTATCCCTACATGGCTTTCATATCGTAAGTGGTCTGGCATACGGGATTGACGGTGCGGCACATAAAGCA
Organism: Lachnospiraceae bacterium; assembly: GCA_051880415.1. Taxonomy (GTDB): domain Bacteria; phylum Bacillota; class Clostridia; order Lachnospirales; family Lachnospiraceae; genus CAG-590. The sequence continues at coordinate 37,128 of JBJENX010000193.1, forward strand.
GCTATAGAAGCAGGTGGATATACAATTGGAGTGTTAGGCTGCGGAATTGACTGGGTATATCCAAAAGAAAATTATGATTTATTTATACAAACTGAGAAACATGGTTGTATTGTATCAGAATACAATATGGGGATTCCTCCTAAACCGGGATTTTTTCCTGAAAGAAATAGAATAATATCAGGAATAAGTGATGGGATTCTGGTGGTTGAGGCAAAAGAAAAAAGTGGGACTTTTATTACTGTTGATTATGGGCTTGAACAGGGAAAGGATATTTTTGCCATTCCGGGGCGGATTCTGGATAAAAATAGTGTCGGATGTAATAATCTGATTAAATTTGGGGCACATGTAGTAACAGATGTTTCGGATATTCTGGATATATATTGCATGAATGTAAATAAGACCGACAAATTAGTTGATGTAATGGATGTAAATCATATTGTCAATAAAAACTTACTTGCACCTACAGAAAAAATGGTGTATAGTTGTTTGCAAATTGAACCAAAGTATTTAGACGATATTATATCAGAGGTGAAAATTGCACCCCAGGAAATATGTAAAGCACTAAATCAATTGGTTTTAAAGGGCATAATAGCAGAAACATCAAGGAATTATTATGCGATTAAGATTGTGTAAATTGGGAGGCCTTAGTGATGGCAAAAAATCTTGTAATTGTGGAGTCACCTGCAAAAGCGAAAACCATAAAAAAATTTTTAGGAAGTAATTATGAGGTTATTGCCTCCATGGGGCATGTTCGTGATTTGCCAAAATCTCAAATGGGAATAGATGTAGAGAATGATTTTGAACCAAAGTATATTACCATTAGAGGAAAGGGAGAGCTGTTGGCGGATTTAAGAAAAGCCGTTAAAAAAGCAGATAAAGTATATCTGGCAACTGACCCGGACCGTGAGGGAGAAGCCATTTCATGGCATTTAACTTATGCTCTTAAGCTGGAAAACAAAAAATATAAAAGAATAACCTTTAATGAAATTACCAAAAATGCAGTGAAAAATTCCATTAAAGAGGCCAGAGACATTGATATGAATCTTGTAGATGCACAACAGGCAAGAAGAGTTCTTGACAGATTGGTAGGATATGAGATTAGTCCTGTGTTGTGGGCAAAAATTAAGCGTGGATTAAGTGCAGGACGTGTACAATCGGTTGCTTTGCGTCTTGTGTGTGACAGAGAAGACGAGATTAATGCCTTTATTCCGGAGGAATACTGGACTTTGGAAGCATCTGTACTTGCAAAGGGCTCTAAGAAACCCTTTATTGCAAAATTAGTAAAGACTCCGGAAGGAAAAGCGGAGATTCATTCAAAAGAAGAGATGGATGCTGTGTTGAAGGTTCTTGGCCATAAGCAGTTAAATGTGAAAGATATAAAGAAAAATACAAGAATAAAAAAGGCTCCTTTGCCTTTTACTACTTCAACTTTACAACAAGAGGCTGCAAAAAAATTGAATTTTGCTACAGGAAAAACAATGAGAATCGCACAACAGCTTTATGAAGGTGTTGATGTGAAAGGAAAAGGCAGTGTTGGTTTAATTACCTATTTAAGAACGGATTCCACAAGAATATCTGATGAAGCAAATGCATCAGCAATTTCTTATATTGAAGAAAAATACGGTAAAAAATATGTTGGAAATACAAAACAGGAATCTAAAGCAAACAAAAAAATCCAGGATGCCCATGAGGCAATCAGACCGACAGATATTACATTAAATCCCATTTTATTAAAGGATCAGTTGTCAAGAGACCAGTATCGTTTATATCAGTTAATCTATAATCGTTTTCTGGCAAGTAGAATGGGTTGTGCGGAATATGAAAGCACTACCGTAAAACTGGAATACGAAAAATATGAGTTTTGGGCTACATCAACAAAGCTTTTGTTTGATGGTTTTATGGCTGTATATGCTATTGAAGATGAAAATGATGAACAGCGGAATGTATTTAAAGATCTGGATAAGAACACAGCAATGGAAGTGAAGGAATTTATTCATAAACAGCATTTTACACAACCGCCTGCCCATTATACGGAAGGTTCTTTAGTAAAACAGTTAGAGGAACTTGGCATTGGAAGACCAAGTACTTACGCACCTACAATTTCTACTATTTTGGCGAGAAGATATATTGTAAAGGAAAACAAAAACCTTTATGTTACTGAGATTGGAGAAGCTGTTAATAATATTATGGTGAAAGCCTTTCCTGTTATTGTAAATACTGAATTTACCGCTAATTTAGAAAGCCTGTTAGATAAAATTGAAGAGGGAGAGGTGGAATGGAAAACTGTTATTTCCAATTTCTATCCTGACCTGGAAGAGGCTGTTAATCTTGCAAATCAAGAATTGGAACATATTAAGATTGAAGATGAAGTGACGGATGAGTTATGTGATGAATGTGGACGTAATCTTGTTATTAAATATGGTCCTCATGGAAAATTTCTGGCATGTCCCGGTTTTCCGGAATGTAGATTTACAAAACCTTATTATGAAAAAATTGGTGTAGAATGTCCGAATTGCGGCAAGGATATTGTGCTTAAAAAATCCAAAAAAGGCAGAAAATATTATGGTTGTATTGATAATCCAAACTGTGATTTTATGACATGGCAGAAACCGTCTTCGTATAAATGTGAAAAATGCGGAAGTTTAATGCTTGAAAAAGGAAATAAGCTTGTTTGCTGTAATGAAGAATGTAGTTATGTATGTAATAAGCCTGATAAAAAATAATCCCATCTTTTGTAAAGAATCCATTTTATAAAATTGTTGTTATTATCAGACAATTGTGTTAAAATTGATTCTATATTGGAGGGTTATAATGAGTGTACAGTTATTAGATAAAACAAGAAAAATCAATCAACTTTTACATAATAACAGTTCTCATAAGGTTGTTTTTAATGATATATGTAAGGTTTTAAGTGAGATATTAGAATCGGATATTCTTGTAATCAGTAAAAAGGGAAAAGTGTTAGGAATCAAGAATCGTTCTGACATCAGTGTGATTACAGAGATGATAGCACCTGAGGTTGGGGGATTTATAGATAAAATGTTAAATGAACGTTTACTTGGTGTTTTATCCACTAAAGAGAATGTGAATTTGGCAACACTGGGTTTTGAATTTGATAACCTGGAACGATATCAGGCAATCATTACCCCTATTGATATTGCCGGGGAGCGGTTAGGTACTGTTTTTATGTACCGGGAAGATGCACAATATAGTATTGATGATATTATTTTAAGTGAATATGGAACTACAGTTGTTGGCTTAGAGATGATGAGAAGTGTGAATGAAGAAAGTGCAGAAGAGGCAAGAAAATTAACAATTGTCAGGTCTGCCATGAGTACATTATCTAATTCCGAGCAGGAAGCAATTGTTCATGTATTTAAGGAACTTAATGACATGGAAGGTATACTGGTTGCTTCGAAAATTGCTGACAGAGTAGGGATTACCCGGTCGGTTATTGTAAATGCACTTAGAAAGTTTGAAAGTGCCGGGGTCATAGAAACAAGGTCTTCAGGAATGAAAGGAACTTACATTAAGGTTTTGAATGAACTTGTTTTTGATGAAATTGATAACTTGAGATAAATTTTAGCTGAAAATTACCGATAACTATATATAATAAATGGATTTAGACTAACAAAAGGATTTGTGGGTTTTCTCATGAGTCCTTTGCTATTGTTTATTGTATGTTTAGGAGGGTGTGTTTTATGATTAATACAAGTATTTATAATTATATTAATGTTCTGGATAAAGCTGCCGATGCGGCGAATACCCGTAATGAAGTATTGGCAAATAATATTGCTAATGTAGATACTCCGAATTACAAGAGGAAGGATGTATCCTTTCAGAATTACTTGGAACAGGCTTTAATCGGGGCAGAACCATTAAGCACAAGGGTAGCAGAGGTAAACACACATCTGTCGGATTTTGGTGGCGTTACATATACGGATTCCTCTGTATTGTCTTACAGATTGGATAATAACAATGTGGATATTGATACAGAAAATGCATATCTTGCAGAAAACCAGATTAGATATAATGCGTTGGTTGAACAAATAGGACAGGAATTTAACAGATACAAAACGGTATTGTCAAAGTAATGGAGGTGTGTTAAATGAGTAGTGGAATATTTAATGCAATGGATGTTGCGGCTACAGGTATGACGGCACAGCGTACAAGAATGGATATCATTTCCCAAAACATTGCCAATGTTAACACAACAAGAGATGAGAATGGCAATGTTTATAAGCGTCAGACTGTTGTTTTTGAACAAAATTCAAATGTTACTTTTGATACGGTTTTAAGTAATAAACTTGAAAGCTTTCAGGCTCGTGGTGTGAAGATTGCAGCAATTGTTGAGGATACCACAGAAGGTGCCATGGTTTATGACCCTACACATCCGGATGCTGATGAAAATGGATATGTTACATACCCTAATGTAAATACCGTAACAGAAATGACGAATTTAATTGATGCAAGCCGTTCTTATGAGGCAAGTGCAACTGCATTTGAAGCAGCAAAAGCAATGGCATCAAAAGGACTGGAACTATTTAACTAATGATAGATTGGATTGGTGATGATTATGGCTTTATCTTCTATTCATGGAATATTAAATAATGATACCATGATTAATAATATGAATACAGTGCAGGTGGTAAGCGATAATTCAACTGCCTTTGACAGCATGCTTTCTTCTGCCATAAATATGTACAAAGAAACAGATGATTATCAAAAAGCAGCAGAAGAGTCTGAAATTAATTTTGCACTTGGATATTCTACAAGTACACATGATTTGGCAATTGCCCAGCAAAAAGCCAATATTTCATTGCAATATACTGTTCAGGTAACGAATAAGGTGTTGGAAGCATATAAAGAATTGATGAATATGCAAATTTAATAAACAAAATTACTTATAGAAGAATGTAATGATACATTTGTAAGGAGTACCATGCTAGACAGATTAAAAAAAATACAAACGAGAATTGTTGAGTTTTGGAATCGATTCAACAGTAAACAAAAAACATTAATTGTTTCTATAGCGGCAGCGGTGATATTAACACTGGTGGCGCTTATTGTGTTGCTTAACCGTACAACCTATGTTGATTTGGTTACATTTGATAACACTGCTGATGCAGCCAGTGCAAAATCTGTCTTAGATGAATCGGGAATCGCTTATAAGGTGTCAGGTAATGGATTATCTTTCACTGTAGATGAGAAAACGGAGGCACAGGCCCGCCTGGCTTTAGGTGAAAATAACATTGCAACAAATGCAAATACTGATGTGGACTGGGCTCTTGATAACAGCATGTCCACAACAGACAGTGAACGTAATTTGAAACAAAAGATATTGCTGCAAAATCAAATCGGAAATGATTTGGAATTGATTGAAGGTGTAAAACAGGCTTCAGTTCAGATTACTGTTCCGGATTCCACCAATTCTATTTTATCCAGTGAAAAAGAAACAACTGCCAGTGTTTTACTTATAACAACCGGAGATTTTGATTCTGCAAGTGTAGAGGGTGTTGCAAATTATGTTGCCACATCCCTTGGTAATAAAACAACAAATTCTGTCCGTATTGTTGATCAGTCAGGTGCATTGTTATTTGGTGGGGACAATGACGTGAATACTGCGGTGGGTTCTGCTGCCCAAACCGTTAAGATTACCAATCAGGTTACGGAAAATCTTCAGGACCAGGTTCGTGGTTTGTTTGTTAATTCGGGAATCTATAATGATGCAGAGGTAAAAGCAAATCTTGATATAGATCTTGATTCTACCACCATTAATGATGAGCATCATTACACAGATGATGAAGAGGAAGATACGGGACCGTTGGTAGAACAATATACTTATGATGCACAAAATGTGGATGGTACGTCAGGAATTCCCGGTACGGACTCCAATGATGATACAGTAGAAGATTATGAGATTATGACAAATACATCGGCAAACAGTAGTGCCAGTGTGGTAAAAAATGTATTTCATGACAGTGTTACCAGTACGGTTACTGAAAAAGCCGTAGGTACCGTTAATACTGCAAATTCAACAATTGCTGTGGTTTTACTTAAATATGTAATATATGATGAAGCGCAAATGAAAAAATCAGGAGAATTAAAGGGTACTAACTTTGAGGCATTCCAAAGTGAACACAGTGAGCAGGTTGCATTGGAGGTTGATGAGGAGACCTATGCCCTGGTTGAAAAGGCAACAGGAATCAGCCCGGAAAATATCCAAATCAGAGCATTTGAAGTACCGTTATTTTACCCGAAAGAGACAAGTGCTGTTGATACGGTAACAAACTATTTACAGTTTTTACTGGCTATATTAATTGTTGCATTATTATGTTTTGTTGTATTTAAGGGTATGAAACCTGTTGAAGTAACAGAATTAGAACCTGAGTTATCTGTGGAGGCACTATTGGCAACAACAAAAGAAAATCAGACGTTAGAGGATATTGAATTTAGTGATAAATCAGCAACCAGACAACAAATTGAACGTTTTGTTGATGAAAATCCCGAGGAGGTTGCTTTGTTACTTCGAAACTGGTTAAATGACGATTGGGATTAATGTTTACTGTTAATTGGAGGTATGACTATGGCTGTATATGATGAAAAAGATATATCAGGTGTACAGAAAGCTGCAATTTTGTTGATTTCTCTTGGACCTGAGAAATCCGCCAATATATTTAAGCATTTAAAGGAAGATGAAATTGAATCTTTGACATTGGAGATAGCAAATACAAGAAGTGTACCTCCTGATTTAAAGGAACGGGTTTTAGAGGAGTTTTATGAAGTATGTCTTGCCCAGCAATATATTGCAGAAGGTGGTATTGGTTATGCAAAAGAATTGCTTGATAAGGCCTTGGGAGAGGATAAAGCAAAGGATGTTATTGGCAGATTAACAGCTTCCCTGCAGGTACGTCCCTTTGAATTTGTCAGAAAAGCAGATCCTTCCCAGTTATTAAACTTTATTCAGGATGAACATCCGCAGACAATCGCACTTATTTTAGCTTATTTGCCTTCGGGCCAGGCTGCTGCTGTTGTAGGGGCATTGCCGCCGGAAAAACAGGCTGATGTTGCGAAACGTATTGCATTAATGGACAGAACAAGTCCGGATGTTATTAAAGAGGTTGAGAAAGTGTTGGAGAAGAAGTTGTCATCTCTTGTTAATCAGGATTATACCATTGTTGGTGGTGTAGATGCCATTGTTTCAATTTTAAATACGGTAGACCGTAGTACAGAGAAGCATATTATGGAAACATTAGAGATTGAAGAACCTGAACTTGCAGATGAAATTCGTCGTAAGATGTTTGTATTTGAGGATATCTTAAGTCTCGATAATCGTGCCATTCAGACTGTTCTTCGTGAAGTTGATAATAGTGAACTTGCGATTGCTCTTAAAAATGCCAATGAGGATGTTCAAAACTGTATCTTTAATAATCTTTCTTCCCGTCTGGCAGCTATGATAAAAGAAGATATGGAATATATGGGACCTGTACGTCTTAAGGATGTTGAGGATGCACAGCAGAAAATTGTTAATATTATACGTAAATTAGAAGACACCGGAGAAATTGTAATTTCTCGTGGTGGAGGAGATGAAATTATTGTCTAATCTTATTAAATCCAATTTTATTGCATTTTCTCAGGATGATGCATTGGTTATTGATGCAAATAAAAATAAAATTATTCAGGCGATTGACTCTGCTTCAAATGAATGCTGTGTTTCTACTGAGGAATCTGTAGAAGAAGCTTTGGCTGAAGCTTTGATTCGTGATGCGGAATTAGAGGGCGTGGATTTCGGGGATGATGTTTTAACCTTTGATACAGCCCAGCTGCCTAATCTTGAGGGTGTTCATGGGGATTTAGACCAGGTTGCCAATGAGGTGAGAAATTCCGCAAAACAGGAAGCGGAAGAGATTGTAAACCGGGCTCATGATGAAGCGGAGCAGCTTAGGGCGAATGCTTATGACGAGGCCGAGCAGATTAGGAAGGATGCTTATGAGGAGGGATATCAACAGGGATATCAGGAAGCAGTTTCGGTTGCAAATGAAGAGATTGCAAAGCAAAAAGAGGAATTAGAACAGCAAAAACGGGATATGCAGATTGATTTAGAAAAACATAAAGACAGTATTGTAAGGGAAACGGAATATCGAATGGTTGATATTTTGTGTTCTATGGTGAAACGCCTTACAGGGGTTGTGGTTGAGGACTATAAGGATGTATTACTTTATATGATAAATAATGCCATGAAGGATCAGGATAACAGCAGGCATTTTGTTATCAAATTATCTTCAGGGGATTTTGCGGAGATTGAAAAGAAAAAAGAGAATATATATGGGGCATTAAACCCAAATGTTGATATACAGTTGTTTGAGGATTCAAAGCTGGAGCCGTTACAATGTTTGATTGAAACAGACAATGGGATTGTTGATTTAAGCTTAGATGTTCAACTGGATAATTTGCTTACTGCTTTAAAATTAATGATTAAGGATTAGGTGATATATTGGATATTGATTATAATGCCTATTTATCTTTGGCGGATAAATCATATGTCAAAGAATTGGGGAAAGTAGCAAAAGTAGTGGGACTTACCGTGGAATCGGTAGGTCCTACATGTAAATTAAATGATTTGTGTAAAATAATCTCAAAAGACGGTCATCATGAAGTTATGGCAGAGGTTGTTGGATTTAAGGATAACAGGGTGTTATTAATGCCATTTGAAAGTGTGGATGGGATTGGCCTTGGAGCTACAGTTGAGAATACGAAAGAACCTTTAAAGGTTCATGTTGGTCCTGAGCTTCTTGGACATTCTCTGGATGGTTTAGGAAGATCCATGGATGGTATGGAGCTTAATTTAAAAGATACCTATCCTATAGAGGCTCCACCCCCTGATGCACTTAAGAGAAAAATGATTTCAGAGGTATTACCCTTAGGTGTTAAAGCCGTAGATGGTATGATTACAGTTGGAAAGGGTCAGCGTATTGGTATTTTTGCAGGTTCCGGCGTAGGTAAATCGACTCTTATGGGTATGTTTGCCAGGAACACAAAGGCTGATGTTAATGTAATTGCGTTAATTGGCGAAAGAGGAAGGGAAGTCAGGGAATTTATTGAACGGGATCTAGGAGAAGAAGGTCTGAAACGTTCCGTTCTTGTCATTGCAACTTCAGATAAACCTGCATTAATCAGAAATAAGGCTGCAAAAACAGCTACAGCTATTGCTGAGTATTTCAGAGATCAGGGAAAAGATGTTTTGCTTATGATGGATAATATGACACGTTTCTGCATGGCACAACGTGAAATCGGGCTGGCATCGGGAGAACCGCCGGTTACCAGAGGGTATCCGCCTTCTGTATATTCGGAGTTGCCAAAGGTTCTTGAAAGAGCCGGTAATTCAGAAAAGGGCTCTATCACAGGTTTGTATGCTGTTTTAGTTGATGGTGATGATTTTAATGAGCCTATTTCAGATACCGCAAGAGGTATTCTTGACGGACATATTATTTTATCGAGAAAATTAGGACACAAGAACCATTATCCGGCTATTGATGTTTTGCAAAGTATATCCCGTTGTATGAGTGGAATCGCATCAAAAAAGCATAAAGAGGTTGCGGGAAAGATTAAAAATGTATTGGCTACCTATGATGAAGCCGAGGATTTGATTAATATTGGTGCATATAAAAATGGTTCGAATCCTGACATTGATTTTGCAATTTCAAAGATTTCTCAGGTAAATGAATTTTTGATGCAGGATGTTGACAGTAAATATTTATTTGATGAAGAAGTGGACATGATGTTTAAAATTTTTGAATGAATAAAATGTAGATAGGATTTACCATGGCGAGATTTATTTATCAAATGCAAAATATTCTTGATATAAAATATAAGCTTGAGGAGCAGGCTAAGCAAAATTATATGTCTGTAAAGGCAAGACTAAATGAAGCATTGGATTATATGGAACAGCTGCAAAAAAGACATGCTGATTATATGTCCCGGTATACTGTGTTAGTTTCTTCAAACTTAGACATTGTTGAAATTGAGAATTGTAAAAATGCGATTTTGGTTATGGAAACCTATATGGATGAACAACAGTTTGTGATTAATAAAATCGAAATGGAACTGGAACAGGCTGCCTCCGAAATGAATGAGGCGATGAAAGAGCGGAAGATTCATGAAAAATTAAGAGAAAATCAATTTGAAATATTTAAACAGGAGCTAAATCAGGAAGAAATGAAGGAAATAGATGAACTGGTTAGTTATCAATACAATGGTAGCAATTCGGAGGACTCATAATGGCAAAGAAGAATAAAAAAAATAAAAATGAAAATGGTGAAGGAATTGGAAGCAGAATTGTCTCTGCTATTTTTGTGATTCTGATTATCATTGTGTGGCTGGTGATTCTTGCTGCATTAATAAAGTTTGATGTAGGGGGATTTGGAAGCGGTGTTTTACGTCCTGTTTTAAAGGATGTACCGGTTATCAATAAAATTCTTCCTGAACCTTCTGAAGAGGAACTGGAAGAAGAATTGGAAGAAACGGATGATGATAAAATTGCAACCTTATCTCAGGCAAAGGAATTGATTGCCCAATTAAAAGAGGATAACGAAACCCTTACAAAGGATAACAAGCAGTTAAAAGAGGATGTTGAGGATTTAACCAATGAAGTTTCAAGGTTAAAGGAATTTGAGGATGAGCAAACAGACTTTCAAAAACAAAAAGAAGAATTTTATAACGAAATAGTCTATGGAGAAAAGGCTCCGGATGCCGATACATATAAAGAGTGGTATGAAAGTATTGATTCAGCAAATGCCGAAGCCATTTATCGACAGGTAATCTCTAATAACCAGGCTGACACAGAGCTAAAGAATCTGGCTAAAACATATGAAAATATGAAGCCTGCTGAAGCGGCTGCAGTTTTGGAGAAGGTTGCCAATTTAGATACGGTTGCTGAGATTTTGTCTGCAATGAAGGCAGAGAGCCGGGCAAAAATCATGGATGAGATGGATCCTGATTTTGCCGCAAATGTGACAAAAAAATTAATGCCTTAATATACTACTTATCAACCAGTAATATGAAAGGAGGCACAATAATGAAAGTAAACGAAAGTGTTAATTCCGCAAATATATTGATGAGTGGGATAAATAACACATCAGAGAGCAATTCGGATTTTGCAAATATTTTGTCGGTTGCTTCCGAGAAAAACCGGGATTTGGATGTGTCGGATATTGGAAAGACTGATAATTCAAACAGTGTGAACGGTTACGGGAAGACAAAGCAAAATGATGAAGCAGGTTCTGATGTGAAAACAGATGATTCGGTTCATAAATCTTTTGATAAGACATCCTCTGTATCAAAATCAAAGGAGAAAAAGGATGTTGATAATGCAGACATGAATGAATCAAAAGCAGTGGAAGGAGAAGCAGAGGTTGACAAGCCGGTTGATGATATGGATTATGAGGAAATCGGTGAGGCAATTATGACATTATTAAATAATATATCATCTTTGTTAAATATTTCTGTTGAACAACTAACCGATAAAATGAAAGAATTAGATTGCAGTTTTTCGGATCTGTTGGATTTTAATCAAATGAAACAACTGTTTTTAGAGATAAAAGAAATTGATTCTACTGCATTGTTAACAGATGAAGATTTAAATGCAAGCCTGCAGCAGATGATTGGTTTTATTGATGAAGCTTTAGAGACAATGGGCGACTACAATATAAATCCTGATGATTTATCAAATGCTGAATTTGTAAATATCCTCATGGAACAAATGGATGAGACGAAAGGATTTGATTCCGGTTTCGTTTCTGATGTTTTAAATGATGATAATGGTATGGATTTGGTTCAGAATGATGATGTTTCCGGTGAGCCTGTTATTATAATTGAAAATAACAAAAAGGATTTCCAAAATGGTTTGCCTGAATCTGATAATCAGGAAACAGATAATCCGGATTATGCAAATGAAGAGAAATTAAATCAGAATCCTTCCGTAGATACGAAGGAAAAATCATTTGAAAATCCGTTTTTACAGGGCTTACAGGAATCTTTAGATGCTGTAAGTGATTTCGTATCAGTAGAAGATTCTTCTGCCGTGAATGGAGAACGTATTCTGAATCAGATTGTGGAACAGGTTAAGGTGCAGTTGAATCAGGATAGTACAAGTATGCAGATGCAGTTATATCCGGAACATCTTGGAAAGATTCAAATTAATGTTGTTTCTAAAGATGGTATCATGACGGCCCATATTGTGGCAGAGAGTGAGGCTGCAAAACAGGCTATTGAGGGTGGACTTTCAAGTTTGAAAGAAGCTATCGAACAACAGAATATTAAAGTTGAGGCAATTGAAGTAATGGTTTCAAGCAAAGGCTTTGAAGGTGGAAACGAAAATGGCAGTTTTTCACAGGAGAATCCAAAATCAAAGCAAAGCCGGAAAATTGATATGTCATTACTAAATGAAGAAGATTTAGATGAAGAGGATATTGCAGAAGTTGAAAAGATGAAAGCAACGGGAAGCAGTGTAAGTTATTCGATTTAATACTTTATTGAAGGTCTTTATTTGCCGATATAATATGTGTATTGATAAATTGTAATGAAGTAAAGGAGGTAGTATTATGAGTGTACTTGGAATTGATACATCTACTGCCGGTGCGGTAGCCGGAACAGCCAAAAAGGATTCTAATCCTAATTCCATGGATAAGGATATGTTTTTAAAGTTGCTGGTTACACAGATGCAGTATCAGAACCCGTTAGAACCTACAGATAATCAGGAATATATGGCTCAGCTGGCTCAGTTTTCCACCTTAGAGGAAATGCAGAACCTTGGCTCTACGATTTCCAGTGGACAGATGATGAGTCTTACCGGACAATATGTAATTTTGAATGTTCCGGATTCGGCAGGAAATATTTCCCAGGTAAGTGGACTTGTTGATTATGTTACTGTTAAGGAAGGTGAAACATATTTCCATATTAACGACCAGTATTATAAGTCCGATTATCTTGATTCAGTTGTAAGTCTGGATTATCTTGAACATTTAATTGATAGTTCAAAGCAGGATACAAATATGGATGATGATGAAGGAGAAACAGAAACAGAGGAAGCTTAATCAAAAGGAGTTGATTAAATGGATTTTGCACAAAATGCGTATTTATCAATTGATCAGGTTGCAGGAACTTATTTAAACAACATAAACAAGACAACGGAAGTTAAGAATAATGGTTCAGAACAGGTGGTTTCTTTTCAGGAGGTTTTGCAAAAAAAGAGAGAGGCCTCGGAGCGTTCGTCAGAGCTGGTTTTTTCCAAACATGCCAATGAGCGTTTGGCAACAAGGAATATTAATTTAACCGAAAACCAGATTGACAGATTAAACAATGGTCTTAAACAGGCAAAAGAGAAGAAAATCAATGAATCACTGGTTATGATGGATAATATTGCTTTTATTGTAAATGTAAAAAACAATGTTGTTGTAACTGCAATGGATCAGGAAACAAATGATAATAATGTATTTACAAATATAGACGGGGCAGTAATCGTATAGCCGGACCTTATGGAGGCTATTATTCCTTGAATGACAGATAGGAATTCCGTCTAGGATAATAGGAGGTTGATAATTATGATGAGATCGCTTTATTCTGGTGTGGCAGGCTTAAAAACACATCAGACAAAAATGGATGTAATAGGTAATAATATTGCAAATGTTAATACTGTAGGTTTTAAATCCAGCAGTGTTTTGTTTAAGGATGTTTTGTATCAGACAACACAGAGTGCAACCGGTGCAAGCCAGAATTCAGGTGGTACAAATGCAAAGCAAATTGGTTTGGGAACAAGTGTTGCTACCGTTTCTGTTTCTCAGACTTCAGGTTCGGCACAGTCAACAAACAATCCTTATGATTTAATGATAAATGGAGATGCTTTTTTTGTAGTAAGCAAGGGAAATACCAATTATTTTACTAAGGTTGGTTCTTTTAGTACAGATAGTGCAGGTAATCTTGTTACCGGAAACGGAGAATTTGTTATGGGTTGGCAGGTTGACCCTGATAATCCAAATGTTATTAAAAAAGATACTGTATCTGTATTGAGACCTGAAGCAGAAGAAAACCAGACTGCTTCTCCTGAAATGACATCAAAAACATATATGAACGGTTCCATTGATGAAACAGATCCGGATTTATTAACAGATGATGGAGTTGTAACAACCGTATCAATATATGATAACCTGGGTTATTCTTATACAGTTAAGATGAGTTTAAAACAGGATCCAAATGATACCAGCTTATACAGCTTAAATATTGTATCCATCAAAGATGAAAACAATGTGGATATCTCAGATCATTATAATTATTCTTTAAATTATAATTCCATTAAGTTTAATGCAAGTTCGGGTTCTTTCTATGGAGTAAACAGTCAGGAGGGCTTAAAATCCACTATGCTTTCCATTACACCTAAGGATACCTCTGTTGGAAATGTATTTCAGGATCCGTCACAGGACCCTCCGGTAACTGCCATTGAGATTGACTGTTCACCATTAACCATGTATTCAACCACAGGTGGTAAGTCAAAGGTTGAGACCCATCGTGGTTCTACAACAAGTGAGGGAACCGGTAGACCAGTAGGTTCTTTAACTGATGTAAGTATTGATACCCAGGGTATGATATATGGTGTTTATAATAATGGTGTTACAAAATTACTTGGACAGGTTGCTGTTGCAAATTTTGTAAATCCGGCAGGACTTGAAGCCATTGGTAACAGTTTATATAAAGAAACCCAGGCTTCCGGAGAATTTGATGGTATTGGAACAGACATTGGCAGCATTGGTGGAAGTATGTCTCAGGGTGTTCTTGAAATGTCAAATGTGGATTTATCTAAAGAATTTACGGAAATGATTGTTACACAACGTGGATTCCAGGCGAATTCAAGAATTATTACCGTATCTGACACATTGATTGAAGAGCTTGTAAATCTTAAGAGATAATAAATATAACAATTAGATAAGATGCATCATGTATTGCTTCATGGTGCATCTTTTCGTCGTTATATCTGGGGGTGTATGTAATGATTGAACTGACGAAAATAAATGATTGCAAAGTTACTGTAAATGCAGAGAAAATTGAAATGATTGAGGAGACCCCGGATACGGTGGTTTCTTTGACAACAGGTAAAAAAATTATTGTAAAAGAAAGTAGAAAAGAGATTGCAGACCTGGTAATTTCATATAAAAAGGCAATATATAGTAATATAATGTAAATTTTAGTAGCATATATTGAATTTTTGTGTTATTATAGAGTAGGTATTTTATAAGGGGACTATTGTGTCCTTTTATATGTGATTATTGTTACACGTGAGGTGAAAAAAGTGGATATAGCAACAATAGTTGGTCTTGTTTTGGGACTTGCTTTAATGATATTTGGTATGGTATCAGGTGATTATGGATTCGCCGCCCTTAAGTTTTTTGCGGATCCGGCTTCTTTTCTAATTACCTTTGGTGGAACCTTCGGTGCTGTATTGGCAAGTTATTCCATGAGTGATTTTATTGCCGGTTTAAAGTCTATTGGACTGGCTTTTAAGGTGCCACAGATTGATACAATAGGAACAATTAAACAGATTATTGATTTATCCAACGTTGCCAGAAAAGAAGGCTTGCTTGCCTTAGAGGAATCTGCCAACACCTTGGAAGAGCCCTTTATGAAAAAGGGTATTTTGTTGATAGTAGACGGAACAGATCCTGAACTTGTAAGGGGAATATTAGAGGCTGAACTAGTGAATACAGATGCCAGACATCAGAAAAATATAGCATTTTGGAAGCAGGTTGGTGCTATGGGTCCTGCCTGGGGTATGATTGGAACCCTTATTGGTTTGATTTTGATGTTACAGAATTTATCTGATCCGGATTCCATTGGTCCTAGTATGGCTACTGCTTTGATTACTACGTTTTATGGTTCCTTTATTGCAAACTGGTTAAGTGCACCGGTTGCCGGTAAGTTATCAATAAACAATGATGCTGAGATTCAGTTAAAAGAAATTATGATAGAAGGTTTGTTGTCTATTCAGGCAGGTGAGAATCCAAGAGTAATTGAAGAAAAACTTAAATCATTCCTTTCACCGAATGTAAGGGAAGGTTTAACAGAAGGTGGTGAATAGTATGGCAAAGCGTAAGCAACCGCCTGCTGAAGAAGGATCTCCTGCATGGATGGCTACCTTTAGTGATTTGATGAATTTGTTGTTATGTTTCTTTGTGTTACTATTTGCAAGTTCTTCTATGGATGAGGGGAAGATTCAGAAAATTGCTGCTTCATTTAACAACATGAGTTTTAGTATATTAGAATCCGGTTCGGTATCTTTAGTAGATGGACAAATTGTTTCCGGTGGTGTAACACAATTGCCGGGAATAGAATCTTTTCTTGATTATATAGGTGTTTCCAGTAAGGTTCAGGGGAATAATTCTGATTTGTCGGCAACAGGTTCTGATGCAGATAAAGATGGAACCGCTTCGGAATCTGCAGAGGCTTCAGAGTCCACAGAGGAAATAGTTGCTGATAATAATGAACAACAGAAGGAATTATCAGAACAGGAACTGAAAGAACAAATGGAAGAAGAAGGACTAAAGCAATCTTCTGAGATGTATGATGAGATATCGGAAATTACTGAGTCATATAGTATAGATGACAGAGTGGTAATGGATTATAATTCCCAATATGTCTCCCTTGATTTAAATGGTGCCATTTTGTTTGATCCGGGAGATGCTGATATTAGAGATGATGCAAAAATATTTATGCAAAAGATTGCAGGGATATTAGGAAGATATAAAGATTGCATTATAGAGATTGAAGGACATACAGATAATGTTCCAATACATAATTCAAAGTATGACAGCAATTTATATTTGTCCACTGCACGAGCATCAAAGGTATATGAGTTTGTTCTTTCTGAAGCCAATCTCAATAAGGAGAATTTAAAGGTGGCCGGATATGGTGACACACATCCTGTTGCTTCTAATGATACAGAAGAGGGAAGGGCTAAGAATAGAAGAGTTTCAATCAAAATATATAACCCTCTTAATTCAGATGTGGGTGAAGCACAATAAAGTATATGAATAATAGGAGATTGTAACATGAAGAAGAATCTAATTACGGTAATTATTTTGGCACTGTGTATTATTAATCTGATACTTAACATTATGTTAGTTTTTGTTTGTATGCCATCCGCCAAGAAAACTAATAATTTAATAGATGAGATTGCTTCTGTGCTTAACTTAGAGTTAGAGAGTGGAAACGGAGCTCCTACAGTTGCCCTTGAAAATATTGCAACTTATAATGTAGAGGCACAGGTAGTCAATTTAAAGGATGATGGCAGTGGTACAAGTCATTATGTTCAGATGGGACTTACCCTTGAGCTTGACAATTCTTCTGATGATTATGCGGCGCTGAATACAGTGCTTACGAATGCAGAAGGTGCCGTGTTTGATGAAGCAAGAAATGTTGTTCAAAATTATACTTATGCTGAAGTATCTGATCAGGAAACCCAGGATAAGATAAAGGAACAAATTTTAAGAAATTTACAAAAGAAATATGGTACACAATGTATTTATAGTGTTTCTTTCAGTAAATTTACAACCCAATAGAACACTTGTTACAGATATGTTTCAAGAATATACAGCTATTGGAGGTGAGAGAAGATGGCAGATGTATTGTCTCAAAATGAGATTGATGCGTTGCTGAAACAGCTAAGTTCAGGTGAGTTGGACGTTGATGAGATATCTGATGAGCCTGCAGTTAAAATAAAAGAATATGATTTTGCAAGACCTGCCAAATTCTCAAAAGAACATTTAAGGACTTTAGAGATTATATTTGAACATTTTGGCAGACTGATTTCCAGTAATTTCCCGGCTTATTTACGAAAAAATGTTCAGGTTGACGTAATGAATTCAGAAGCGGTTACTTATTCGGAGTTTTCCAATGCATTATCTAATCCGGTTTTGCTTGGAATTGTGAATTTTGCTCCCCTAAATGGTAGTATTATCATTGAACTTGCTTCTAATTTGGGATTTACCATTATTGACCGAATGCTTGGTGGTATGGGTGAACCTTTAGATAAATCCAGAGATTTTTCTGAAATTGAGATTAGTGTGTTAGAAAGAATTTTTTCCATATTAGTTGACATGTTGCGGGAACCTTGGGAAAATGTTATTGAAATACATCCGAGGTTGGAAAGAATAGAAACAAATTCCCAGTTTGCACAGATTATTTCCCCAAGTGAAATGATTGCAATTGTTACAATCAATATTGCAATTGGAAATGTGGAAGGATTAATGAATATATGTTTGCCATTTATCACATTAGAAGATATAATGGATAAGCTGAATACAAAATACTGGTTCTCAACGATGCAAAGCAAGGATGAGGAAGTTTATAATGAATTTATTGAAGCTGCAATTAATCGTGCCCAGATTCCGATTAAAGCGATTCTTGGCAGAAGCTCCATATCTGTAATGGATTTTATTAATTTGCAGGTTGGAGATATTGTTCGATTAGATTCCCATGTTGATGATGAACTTGATATTTTTGTTGGAAATATTGTTAAATTTAAAGCGTTACCCGGTTCAAGCGTAGAAAATTATGCAGTTAAGGTAACAGAAATAATAAGAGAGGAGTAGAATAATGGACGACGGAATGTTATCACAGGAAGAGATAAATGCATTATTAGGCGGAATGACTAATGATGATAATAATTCATCTCCATCTTCTTCTTCTGCAGAAGTTCTTACAAATGAGGAAACAGATGCAATTGGTGAGATATCTAATATATGTATGGGTACAGCATCAACAACCCTGTATTCTTTAGTGAATCAAAAGGTTACAATTACAACCCCTAAAGTCACAATTTCGACTTGGGATGAACTTGTAAAAGATTATGCAAAACCATGTGTCTTTATAAATATTTCATATAAAGAGGGAATCGAAGGCAACAATGTCTTGATTCTTAGAGAAGATGATGTTAAAGTAATAACAGATTTAATGATGGGTGGAGATGGCACGAATTTAGTTGATGAATTATCAGACCTTCATTTAAGTGCAATATGTGAAGCCATGAACCAGATGATGGGCTCTTCGGCTACGTCTCTATCATCCATGTTAAATGAAAAAGTTGATATTTCGCCACCGTCTGCTGAACTGATTGATTTTGCAGATGAAATTGATGGTTCGAAGATTGGAGCATTTCAGGAAAAATCTTTTGTAAAGGTTTTTTTCAAAATGGAAATTGGTGATTTGGTTGATAGCAGTATTATGCAGCTATATCCGATTGATTTGGCAAAGGAGCTTTATCTTAAATTTAATTCATCTCAAGATGTTGAAGAAACGGTAAAGCAAGAGGAACCAAAGACGGTGTCGGAGGCACCAAAGCCTCAAAGCCAGCCAATGCAAAATGAAGCACCTGCAATGGGGCAGCCAATGATGGGACAGCCAATGATGGGGCAACCTATGATGGGACAGCCGATGCAGGGTATGCCATATGCCTATGCACCACCGGTTCATGACGTTAATGTACAACCGGTTCAATTCCAACCATTTAATGCAGGATTTAATCCGATTACACAACAGGAGAATATTGATTTGATTATGGATGTTCCTTTGGAGGTTACAGTTGAATTGGGAAGAACCAGCAAATCAATCAAAGAAATTCTTGAATTTGCCCCCGGAACAATTATTGAGCTTGATAAAATTGCCGGTGAACCAATCGATGTATTGGTAAATGGTAAGTTGGTAGCAAAAGGTGAAGTTGTTGTTATAGAAGAGAGCTTTGGTATCAGAGTTACTGATATCATTAAATAAAAAGAATTTTATGAAATGGAGAATATTATAATGGCAAAGAGTATTTTAATTTGTGATGATGCAGCGTTTATGAGAATGATGATTAAGGACATATTGGTTAAAAACGGTTATACCATTGCAGGTGAAGCTGAAAATGGTGCAAAGGCCGTTGAGAAATATGCCGAGACACAGCCTGATTTGGTATTGATGGATATTACAATGCCTGAGATGGATGGTATTCAGGCCCTTAAAAAGATTAAGGAATCTGATCCAAATGCAAGTGTTGTTATGTGTTCTGCAATGGGACAGCAGGCAATGGTTATTGAAAGTATTCAGTCCGGTGCCCGTGATTTTATTGTAAAGCCATTTCAGCCTGATCGTGTATTAGAAGCCGTAAAGAAGGCTGTTGAATAATATGTTTTTAGTTCATGACTCTTCAAGCTTGGAAAGTATTGGACAGTTGATTTGTGTTTTTTTACTATTTTTATTTGTGCTTTTTTTGGCATATGTTGCTGCAAGGATTACAGGTTCTATGCAGTCCAATATGCTAAATAAAAACAGTAATATAAAAATAATCGAGGTTTATAGAATAACCAATAATAAACTCATTGAGATTGTTCAAATCGGAAATCATTATTATGCTTTGGCAGTTGGTAAAGATGAGATTAATACCATATGTCGGTTGGATGATGATGAAGTTATATTACATGAATCCAAGGTGGAACCAATCAATTTTAAAAACATTCTGGAAAAGATGAGAAATGAAAAACAAAAAGAAGATAAGTGAGATTCGCAATAAAATATTAAAACGTGCTTCAATTAAAAAATTCTTAATTGTATATATGATTGTTTTTGGTGTGCTGTGTTTGGGCTTTTCGGTTAACGCAACCGGGACTACCGACGGCATACCTAATGATCAACAGGATACCATAACAGATTTAGAGAATGATGTTCCCTTTACTTTGGGTGTAACAGTAGACACCTCTAACGATGAAGGAACCTTAGCAGGAACACTCCAAATGTTATTGGTAATTACTGTTATTTCGTTAGCTCCATCAATTGTTATTATGATGACGTCGTTTACACGGATTGTAATTGTGTTCCATTTTTTACGAACTGCGTTAGGTACGCAGTCGGCGCCTCCTAATAATGTATTGATTGGGCTTGCGTTGTTTTTAACCTTATTTATTATGACACCAACAATTAACAGGATAAACGAAGAAGGCATTAAACCCTTGTCAAATGGAGAGATTACCCAGGAGGAAGGTTTACAGGCCTGTATGGAACCTCTTCGTGATTTTATGTTTAATAACGTAGAGACAAAAGATATAAATTTCTTTTTGGATATGGCAAAAATTGATGATATAGAAGAACTGTCTGATGTTCCGAATTCTGTGTTAATTCCTGCCTTTATGATGGGGGAACTTAGAAAATCTTTTATTATCGGATTTATGATATATATTCCATTTATTATTATAGATATGGTTGTGGCATCTACTTTGATGTCTATGGGTATGATGATGCTTCCTCCTACTACAATTTCCATGCCTTTTAAGATTCTTTTGTTTATTATGGCAGATGGATGGAATTTAGTAATCGGTGAGTTGGTTAAGAGTTTTAATTACTGAGTATACATGTGATAAGGGTGTGATTTAATGTCTACAGATATAGTAATTGATATTGCCAGAGAGGCACTTTGGTTAATTATCAAATGTTCTGCTCCAATGTTAATTATATCTTTGGTTGTTGGTTTGATTATAAGTATTTTCCAAACCGTTACATCTATTCAGGAACAAACTTTAACCTTTGTACCTAAGATTATCAGTATTTTTTTAACGATAATTTTGTGTGGTGGATGGGTTATGGATAATATAGTTTCATTTATGACCAGATTATTTGAGGATTTTTCAACTTATGTGAGGTAAATTATGATTGAACAGTCCTTTTCTATTTATCATTTAGAATACTTTTTGGCAATATTGGTTCGTATACTGGGAGCAATGGCTTTTGCTCCCATTTTTGGTAATATGAATGTAACACGACGTGTAAGACTGTTTTTGTCGGTTGCTGTAGCATTTTCCATATTTTCCATTTATCCCTATGAACCTTTGGGATATACAACAACAATTGGCTATGCGATTATTTTATTAAAGGAGCTGGTTGTAGGCCTTAGTATTGGATTTATGTCTAATATTACATTATCCATTATTAGTATGGCAGGACAGTTTATTGATAGAGAATTGGGTTTTTCCATGGTATCAAACTTTGACCAGACTTTTAATACGGATACTACAATTACGGCTCAATTTTACAATATGTTGGTAATGGTTATCATGTTATGTATGAACTTACATTATTTTGTTATCACTGCATTGTCCGATTCTTTTAAGTTGATTCCTATTGGAAATGTAAAACTTGATTCCGGTGCCATATATGACAGCATGATACAATATATGGTTGATTATTTCGTGATTGCCTTTAGAATCAGTATGCCAATTATGATTGCTATTATGTTGCTTAATGTTGTGCTGGGAGTTCTTGCAAAAACAGCACCGCAAATGAGTATGTTTGTAATAGGTATTCAGTTAAAAATATTTTGTGGATTTGGTATATTGATGGCTACTTTGCCATTTTTAAGCAATATTACAAGATATATATATGAACAAATGGAAGATATTGTAATGCATATGCTACAATCTTTTTATTAAACAACGTAAAAAGAAGGATGCTTCTTGTAAGAAAAAGAGGAATTTACTATTAAAACTTTTATAAAGAGTGGTAGAATGGATACAGAATACAGATTACTATTAGAACTGGACCTTCAGATGTTTGCTAAAGATGGTGAAGGTGGAGAAAAAACAGAAGATGCAACATCCAAAAAATTACAGGATGTCAGAAACGAAGGTAACGTTGCAAAAAGTAGGGAAATTGTAACTGCTGCAACATTGTTGGCTTTGTATTTGTGTTTAAGGTTTTTGATTCAATTTGTGGGTAATCGTTTGATACTGACGTTTAAGACCTTTTATGAATTAATTCCGAGAATTGCAGAGGAAGGAATGACAATTACAAATTTTAATTTGCTTTTAACCAATACGGTTTTTTCAATCACCTTGGTTATTGCCCCTTTTTTAATAGCAGGGTTTGTTATTTCCTTCTTTAGTAATTCGCTGCAATTTAAGTTTAAAGTGACATCCAAGCCCTTGCAGCCTAAATTTAGTAAAATGAATCCCATTAGTGGTTTTAAAAGAATGTTTTCCATGAATACCATGATAGAACTTGTAAAATCCCTAATAAAGATTTTTTTTATCGGATATATGTCTTATAGTGTTATATCTGACCATATAAATGATATCTTTTTGCTGTATGACATGTCTATTAAGCAGTCGCTTATACTGATGTATGATATTATTTTAGAATTACTGCTTAAAATCTGCATTATGTTTGTGTTTTTAGCGGCGGCAGATTTGATATATCAAAGATGGAAATTCAAAGATGATAACAAGATGACAAAGCAGGAAGTTAAGGATGAGTACAAGAATTCAGAAGGTGATCCTCAGGTAAAGGGTCAGCAGAAACAAAGAATGAGACAGGCTTCCCAGCGTCGTATGATGGCAGCGGTTCCGGAAGCGGATGTTGTCATTACAAACCCAACCCATTTTGCAGTGGCATTATCATATAAATCAGGAGAAAATACGGCACCGGTTGTTGTTGCGAAAGGTGCGGATTTCATTGCCGGAAAAATAAAAGATATTGCAAAAGAAAACGGTGTAGATATTGTTGAAAATAAACCATTGGCACGTATGTTATATTATAATGTGGATGTAGACAGCGAAATACCCCCTGAGCTATATCAGGCAGTTGCTGAAGTGCTGGCATACGTTTACCAGTTACATAATAAAGTTAGTTGATTTTAATAGATTGGAGGCGTGAAAAGTGAAAAAGATATCATTTCGTGGCGATATATTTGTTGGCTTATATTTATTAGCTGCGGTCATTTTTTTCATTATTCCCATCCCGCCGTTATTATTGGATGTTCTCATAACATTTAATATTATGGTTGCTTTAATTATTTTGTTTAACTGTTTATTTGCTGAGGATACATTGGCAATGTCCAGTTTTCCAACCATATTGTTATTTACAACATTTTTCAGAATTTCTTTGAATGTATCTTCTACCAGATTGATTTTGTTATCCGGTAATCCCGGTGTTGTTGTACAGACCTTTGGTAATTTCGTTGGAGGAGGCAGCCTTGTTATTGGTGCAATTATCTTCATTGTTTTGGTAATTATTCAGATGGTTGTAATTAATAAGGGTTCTGAACGTGTATCTGAGGTAACGGCACGTTTTACCCTGGATGCCATGCCGGGTAAGCAAATGGCCATTGATGCTGATTTAAATACAGGAGCCATCACTGATAAAGAAGCCATGGAACGAAGGGAAAAGATTCAGGCAGAATCTGCATTCTTTGGTTCTATGGATGGTGCTACGAAGTACGTTAAAGGTGATGCTACTGCAGGTCTTATTATTACGGCAATCAACCTTGTTGGCGGTATTATTACCGGTGTTATAATGCAGGGCATGAGTATGCCTGATGCACTTTCACAGTATACCATATTAACCATTGGAGATGGCCTTGTATCCCAGATTCCTTCTATGTTAATTTCTTTAGCTACTGGTATTTTGGTTACGAAGGCATCAAAATCAAGTAATATTGGGGATATTATGATAGGACAGCTTCTGGCAGTTCCTAAGGTACTTTATATGGTTGGGGGTGCCTTGTGTTTTCTTGGTGTATTTACACCTTTAAGGAGTGAGGGAAGAATACTGGTTTATCTTGCTTTTGGACTTGGTATGATTGTAACCGGACGGTTAATTGCCCAGCATAATGAAGTGGAAGCCATTGAAGAAGAGGTTCAGGAAGAAGAAGTACAGGCTGATGAGATCAGAAGGCATGAAAATGTTAACTCGTTATTGCAGGTAGATCCCATTGAACTGGAATTTGGATATGGTATTATTCCTCTTGCAGATGTAAACCAGGGAGGAGATTTGCTTGACCGTGTTGTTATGATCAGGCGTCAAATTGCTTTGGAATTAGGTGCTGTTGTTCCTATTATCCGTTTAAGAGATAATATTCAGTTAAATCCAAATCAATACATAATTAAAATTAAAGGTATTCAGATTAGTGAGGGTGAGATTTTGTTTGACCATTATATGGCCATGAATCCCGGTTATGTTGAGGAAGAGATAACAGGAATTCCAACATTTGAACCATCTTTTCACCTTCCTGCAATCTGGATTACGGAAGCACAACGGGAGAGGGCTGAATCAATGGGCTATACTGTTGTTGATCCGCCATCTATTATTGCAACCCATTTGACGGAAATTATTAAGGCTCATTTAGATGAACTGTTAACAAGACAGGATGTTCAAAATCTGATTAATAATGTAAAAGAATCCAATACAACTCTTGTGGATGAACTTGTTCCAAAACTATTAGGTGTTGGTGAGATACAAAAGGTCTTGCAAAATCTTCTTGGGGAAGGTATATCTATAAGAGACCTTGTTACAATTTTTGAGACACTGGCAGATTATGCGCCTACAACAAGAGATACGGATATCTTAACGGAATATGTTAGACAAAGGTTGAAACGTGCCATTTCTAATATCTATTTTCAGGATGGAGATGTTACTACGGTGATAACCTTGGATCCTAAGGTGGAACAGGACATTATGAATTCAATAAAACAGACAGAACAGGGAGCTTATATTACATTAGATCCTGCAATTACGAAAAAGATACTGAATTCTGTTGAAAAAGAGATAAAAAAACTTGAGGATCAGGGAAAACCTCCAATTATTATTACATCTCCTATTGTGAGAATGTATTTTAAAAAATTAACAAAGGACTATTTTAAAGATCTAATCGTTATATCATATAACGAGATTGAATCTGATGTAGAACTTCAATCTATCGGGGTGGTGAGTGCAAATGACAATTAAGAAATATCAAGCAAATACAGAATCTGATGCCATACTACAGGCAAAAGAGGAATTAGGCAAGGATGCCATTATTATGAATATAAAAACCATTAAGCCTAAGGGGATGTTTCGCATTTTCAGAAAAACCAAGGTTGAAGTGACTGCTGCCGTAGACGAGGTTGAAAAGGGGAAAGATAATCCTTCTACAACAAAAAATGAAAATAATGTTTCCTCTCTTTTTAATGCAAAAATAGATGAAAAATTACATCCGGGTACAAATACGGAAAGTCCTGAGGATAAAGAAGCAAAAGAATTAGAGGATAAATTAAACAGTCTTGCAATGTTATTAGAGCAACAAATAGAAAGTCAAAAGAATTCTGAAAAGAAACAGCAAAACAAGAAGGCAGGAAACAGTACAAAAGACCATAAAGAAAAAAGTGATAATTTAACAGCGGATAAGGTTGTTGATGTAGAGGATAAGCCGGATAAATCATCATTTAAAGATAAGTCCATTGATTTAATTATTGAACAGTTAACCAATAATGAGGTAACGTATGCCTATGCAAAACAAATTATCGATGAGATTACCCATTCGGGAAATATTCGTACATTAGATGATATGTTAGCCTGTGTATATCAGAAAATTATTTTAAAACTTGGACAAACCAAAACCATTGGTTTTGAAAAGGATGATAAAAAGCCTAAGGTTGTATTTTTTGTGGGTCCAACCGGTGTAGGAAAGACAACAACCATTGCGAAGTTATCTTCAAAATTAATATTGGAAGAGAAGAAAAAGATTGCAATCCTAACATCTGACACATATAGAATTGCTGCAGTTGAACAGATTAAAACATATGCAAATATTTTATCCATTCCTGTAGAAGTGGTATATGAGCCAAAGGATTTAGATAAAATTATCCCTAAATATAAAGAATACGATTATATATTAATGGATACGGCGGGCCGTTCTCATAAGAATAAAGAACAGGTTGATGATTTGAAATCCATATATGAGTATTTTAACAATTATAGTGTAATTACCTATTTAGTGTTAAGTGCAACTACAAAATATATTGACCTTAAAAAGATTACAGACTTATATAATGATATTTCAGATTACAACTTGATTTTTACAAAATTAGATGAAACGGATGCAATCGGAAATATACTAAATATCAAATTAGATACAGGTAAGGCTTTATCATATGTGTCTTATGGACAAAATGTTCCGGACGATATTGAGATAATGAATCCACAAATTATCGCTAAACAACTACTGGGAGGAGGCGATGGATATGGATCAGGCAGATAAGCTTCGGGAAAGAGTTGAAATGTTGAAAGAACAGGCACCCACTGCGAGAGTCATTGCAGTTACCAGTGGTAAGGGTGGTGTTGGAAAAACAAGTATTTCCGTTAATCTGGCATTACAATTTCGTGAACAGGGTAAAAGAGTTGTTATTTTAGATGCAGATTTTGGACTGGCTAATGTTGAGATTATGTTGGGGATTCGTCCTCAGTATAATTTAGCAGATCTTGTATTTAATAATATGGCAATAGAAGATATAATTACAGAGGGACCTAATGGGATTGGTTTTATTTCCGGGGGATCCGGTGTTCAGGATTTGGTTAATCTGGATAAAGATAAAATTAAAAAATTAATTGCTAAGCTGGTTAAGCTTGACAGTATGTATGATGTTGTAATTATTGATACCGGTGCGGGGATTGCGGAATCGGTTATACAGTTTGTACTTAGTTCACCGGAGGTGCTGCTTGTTGTTACTCCGGAGCCAACATCCATTACAGACGCGTATTCATTATTAAAAGCTGTAAACAGAAAAAAAGATTTTATCAGGGAACAGAAATCTATCAAAGTAATTGCCAACAGGGTAACAAAACCCCAGGAAGGACAGGAAATATTTGACAAAATCAGTATTGTGGTTTCAAAATTTTTAAATATTCAGTTAGAATATTTAGGATATATTCCCTTAGATGAACGTATTTCCAATGCTGTTATGGAACAAAAACCTGTGGTTATTAGTTCGCCGGACAGTGAACCGGCAAAACGAATCCGGAAAATGTGCGAAATTTTATTAAATATCTCCGGTGAGGAGAAGACAACGGGAATTGCAAAAGTATTACTCAATTTTATTAAATCAAAAAAAAATAATAGGTAGGTTGTATGGAAACAAAAATAAACATTGGTGATAAAGTAGACTTAATAAAAATTGATACAAGATTATCTGTTAACACAGAGAAAAAACCTATTCAGTATGGAAGTCAGGTTTTGGATGAGAGTGGGGAGGATTCACTCTATATTTCTATGCCTTATCATGAAGGAAAACTAATTCCTATGTCTGTCGGTCAGGAGTTGGAGGCTACATTTTATACAAAAGGCGGATTGTTTCAAAGTAAGGTAGTTGTTCAGGGGAGATTTAAAAAAGGAACTCTGTTTTTAATGGAAATAAAACTGCTGACTGTACCAAAAAAGATACAAAGGAGAGAGTATTTTAGATTCCCCTGCAGATATCCTTTGGAATATCGAATTATAGAGGGTGTTGAAAAAGAAGTCGTCGAACCGGGAGATGCCTATAATACTGATGAATGGCAGCTGGAGTGGAAAAATGGAGTTATGCTGGATTTAAGCGGTGGTGGAATCAGGTTTGTCTCGCCATATCTGGAGAAAAAAAACAGTTTGGTTCAGGTACGTTTTTCCATTACCTTAGATGATACTGTGGATGTAATTTATGCATTTGCCAGAATGCTCCGTTCTGAGAAAAATCCAAACAAACAGAATTTGTTTGATAACAGATTGGAGTTTTGGAGAATGGACCAGGGTACAAGAGAAAAAATAATTCGTTTTATATTTGAAGAGCAAAGAAAAAACCGGTCTAAACAACTTGGATTAGATAAATAAAAGGTTATTATGCACTTATGTGTTGGGCTTGCCTTGTTATAATAGCTATGGATTGGGGTGAGATACATGTCAAATAGAAGTTATGACAAGTTGATAGTTATAGTCAGTTCTACCGGCGGTCCCAATGCCCTTTCCCGGATTATTCCTGATTTAAAGGAAGATTTGGATGCACCTGTTGTTGTGATACAACATATGCCAAAAGGATTTACCAGTTCCTTGGCAAAACGATTAAATTTAATAAGTAAAACAGAGGTTAGTGAAGCATATCATGATCATGTATTAGAAAAAGGGCATGTATATATAGCCCGAGGCGGTACCCATTTAAAAATCACGCAAAATCGTAATGGGGAATTAATATTTTGTGAGGATGATTCAGAACCGGTAAATGGATTGAAACCATATGGTAACATTACATTGGACAGCTTAGTGAATTTAAATATATCATCCATATTTTTTGTTATTTTAACCGGTATGGGGTCAGATGGATTTTTGGGATTAAAAGCATTAAAGGAGAGTCATCAGGTATATACTATTGCACAATCTAAAGAAACATGTGTTGTGTATGGTATGCCAAAGGTGATTGTTGAGAATGATTTAGCTGATAATGTTTTACCATTAGAATTAATAAGTAAAGAAATAAACAATAAAGTGGGGGTGTTTTAGTATGGATTTAAGTCAATATCTTGAAGTATTTATTGATGAAACAAAGGAACATTTACAAACATTAAATGATCAGGTTTTAATTCTTGAAGAAGAACCTGATAATATTGACACAATTAATGAAATCTTTCGTGCTGCACATTCATTAAAGGGTATGGCAGGCACCATGGGATTTAAGCGTATGCAGCGTCTTACCCATGATATGGAAAATGTTTTTTCTACCATTCGTGATGGTAAAATGAATGTAACTCCGGACCTGGTTGATGTTGTTTTTAAGTGTTTGGATGCCATTGAAGAATATTTGGATTGTATTATTAATTCTTCTGATGAAGGAGAAAATGATAATGATGATATTATTGGTATGTTAAATGCATGTTTAGAAGGTGGGTCTGTTTCATCTGCTGAATCTGTTGCAGTGCAGGAAAAAACTGAAGAACACGTTGCAGTATCTAATGATATTGATGATGATAAACGTAAGTTTTTAAACATTCAAATTGCAGATTTTGAAAAAAATGCCATATCAGAGGCAAAAGCCCAGGGAAAGAATGTATATGGTACAACAGTGTACATAGACGAAAATTGTATTTTGAAGGCAGCCCGTGCATTTCTTGTTTTTAAGGGGATTGAAGGTGTCGGAGAGATTATTAAGTCTGTACCCGTTGTTCAGGATATTGAGGATGAAAAATTCGACTTTGATTTTTCTATGTTAATTATTTCTGAAAAAACAATTGATGAAGTAAAGAAGGTCATTCTTAATGTTTCTGAGATTAAAGAAGTTGTCATTGAAGATTTTGAAGTACCGGAAGATGCAGTTGTTGTAAGTTCTGTTCAGCAAAAGGAAGAAAAAGAGCCTGAGAAGAAGGAAGAGACAAAGAAGAAAGCTGCACCTGCAAAATCCAGCAAGGCTGTTGCAAACAGATCCGTTCGTGTAGATATTGAGAAACTTGACGTATTGATGAATTTAGTCAGTGAGTTAATTATTGCAAAAAATGGTTTAGTTTCCGTAAGTAATCAGGAAGACAGCAAAACATCTATGCAAAGCTTCAACGAGCAGATAGAGTATTTAGAGAGAATTACTACGAATTTACATGAATCTGTTATGAAGGTTCGAATGGTTCCGATTGAAAGTGTTGTAAACAGATTTCCAAGAATGATCAGAGACCTTTCTAAAAAGCTTGGAAAAGAAATGGAATTAATTATGACCGGTGAAGATACAGAGCTTGACCGTACGGTAATTGATGAAATCGGTGATCCGTTAATGCATATGCTTCGTAATTCGGCTGACCATGGTCTTGAATCAACCATTGACCGTTTGAAGCTTGGAAAACCTCAGGTTGGTACCATTCAGTTGAATGCATACCAGGAAGGAAATAATGTAATTATTGATGTTGTAGATGATGGTGCCGGAATTGACGTGGAAAAAGTAAAAACATCTGCAATTGAAAAGGGACAGATTACTGAAGAACAGGCTGAAATGATGTCTGAAAAAGAGGCAATTGATTTGTTATTCCGTCCGGCTTTTTCAACCGCCGAAAAGATAACCGATGTTTCGGGACGGGGTGTTGGTCTTGATGTGGTAAAGAATAAAATTGAGGGCCTTGGTGGTGATGTTGAGGTATCTACAAAGCTTGGTGAAGGAACTAAATTTACTGTAAGATTACCGTTAACATTGGCAATTATCCAAGCCTTAATGGTAGAGGTTCATTCTGAGAAATATGCAATTCCTCTTAATTCAATTGAAACCATCGAAGATGTTATGACAAGTGATATTAAATACGTTCAGCAAAAAGAAGTGATTAGTTTAAGAGGAACGGTAATCCCTATTGTAAGACTGGATGAGATTTTAGAGTGCCCTCCTAGAGAGGAAGAACCGGAAAATCTTGTTGTTGTTATTGTGAAAAAAGGTGACAAACAAACAGGTCTTGTTATTGATAATCTTTTGGGACAACAGGAAATTGTTATTAAACCACTTGGTAAATATATTAATATTAACAAGATTATTAGTGGTGCAACAATTCTTGGTGATGGTGAAGTTGCACTGATTATTGATTCCAACACTTTGGTATAGGAGGTATGGTAATATGGACGAAAGTACAATGATGAACGAAGCAAAACA
This sequence comes from Lachnospiraceae bacterium, assembly GCA_051880415.1. Classification (GTDB taxonomy): domain Bacteria; phylum Bacillota; class Clostridia; order Lachnospirales; family Lachnospiraceae; genus CAG-590. Next base: position 68,588 of record JBJENX010000193.1, read on the forward strand.
ATATATTGTTGTTAAATTGGATAATGAACAGTATGGTATTGATATTTCTTTAATTGACAATATTGTACGTATGCAGCAGATTACCAGAGTTCCTATGGCTCAGACATATTTTTCAGGTGTGATTAATCTTCGTGGTGAAATTATTCCTGTTTTGAATCTAAGATTAAAATTTGATCTGCCAATGAAGGAATATACTTCTGCAACCCGAATTATTATTATTAAACCTGAAAACAATGCAAAGATAGGTGTTTTAGTTGACGAGGTAAGAGAGGTTGTAACATTAGAAGAAGAAAATATTGAAAAGGCTGTATATGATGAACAGGGTATTAATTTGATTGGTGTAGGTAAATATAAAGAGTCATTAATATCATTGTTAAATATTCATGGTATTATATCTGAATTAGATAATGCATAGGAGCGTAATATGACAAATTATGAATTGACAAATGAAGAAATCGATATTTTAAGGGAGATCGGTAATATTGGTGCAGGTAATGCAACTACTTCTTTATCTGTTTTGTTAAACTCTCATCTTAGAATGGAGATTCCCATTGTAAAGGTGTTGGATTTTGATGATATTGCAGAAATGATTGGTGGTCCTGATGTGGTTGTTACTGCAGTTTTGACACATTTTTATGGGGATATTCAAGGTATGACTCTGTTCATTCTTGAAAAGGAAGAAGCAAGGAATCTTGCAGGTGCAATGTTAGATAGAACATATCCAAAGGATTATGTTTTTGACAGTATGGATAAATCTGCTTTAAAAGAAGTAGGTAATATTCTGATGAGCTCATATTTGTCTTCCATTGAAACAATTACTAATTTGGTATTGCATGTAGAACCTCCTATGATTTGTGTTGATATGGCCGGTTCAGTTTTAAGCTTACCGATTATTGAATTAGGACAGATCGGCGACAAAGCATTAATTATTGACTCTGAAATTTTAGATAACAATAAACCAATTAATGGTTTTTTAATGTTGGTTACGGATGAAAGTTCATATCATAAAATATTTACATCTTTAGGAATCAGGTGTTAATTATGGGAGAAGTCATTAAGGTCGGGATTGCTGATTGGAAAATATGCAAGGCTCCTGACCAGATTACAACAATTGGTTTAGGTTCCTGTGTTGGGATTGTGCTTTATTCACCGTTATCTGATTACTGCGGTTTGCTGCATATTCTTTTGCCATCAAGTGTGGAAATCAAGAATAACTCTAATCGTGCAAAATTTGCCGACACCGGAATTGAAGATTTGGTTACGGAACTTAATAAAAGAGGTCTTGCCCGTAGTGCATTAATGGCAAAAATTGCCGGTGGTGCTGCAATGTTTCAGTTTAATAGTTCTTCTGAATTGGGTTCTATTGGTGACCGTAATGTGAAAGCTGTAAAAGATGTTTTGGCACATTATGGAATACCAATTGTTGCTGAAGATGTTGGTAAGGATTATGGTAGAACCATTATATTTAATTGTGTTAATAAACAATTAACGATTCGTTCTGCCGGCAAGAAGGATGTTATTATATGAAATTACAATATTTAAGGGCGTTTATTGTTTTATTGGCCGGATTAATAGCATTGATTGTTAATATTAAAACACACAAAGAGGTAACGGTGTCTTTGTTTATTGTTTTAGTTGTTATAATTATTTTCTATTTTGTTGGTACATTGATTGTGGAAATCATGCAAAAAGCACTGGAGGGTGATTCTTCAAATCCGGAGTTAGAGATTATCAATGAAGATGAAGATATAGAAACGGAAGAAGTTCATGTTTCCTTTGATGATGAGGAGGAGGAAACAGAATAGAGGTGTTAAATGGACGATACAATGAAGAAAAAGCTATGGGAGGAATATTCAAAATCAAAATCAGATAAGGTTCGTGAACAATTGATTATTGAATATGTTCCTTTGGTAAAACTTGTGGCAGGTCGTCTGAATATGTATTTGGGGTATACTGTGGAATATGACGATTTAGTCAGTTATGGTATTTTTGGTCTGATTGATGCTATTGATAAATTTGATTATGGAAAGGGAATCAAATTTGAAACATATGCCAGTTTGCGTATTCGGGGTTCAATATTAGACCAGATTCGAAAAATGGACTGGATTCCACGTTCTGTTCGACAAAAACAGAGACAAATTGAAGGTGCAATTGCAAAATTAGAAAAAGAAAAGGGCTCCGCTGTGAAAGATTTGGATATTGCCAATGAATTGGGCATTTCTTTGGATGAATACAGGGATTGGGAGAGTCAGACCAATATATCCAATATTGCATCTTTAGATGAGTTTATGGAGCAGGGAACAGATGGTTCCCTAAAAGAATTCAGAAATAGTACATATATTGAACCTGAAGCTGCTGTTGATAAGTCTGAAGTTAAAAAAATGTTAATGGAAGCATTGGAATTGTTAACAGAAAAAGAAAAGAAGGTTGTTCTTTTGTATTATTATGAAGAATTAACGCTAAAAGAAGTTGCAAAGGTATTGGAAGTATCAGAATCACGTATTTCCCAGTTACATTCCAAGGCGTTGGAAAAAATGAAAAAACACTTGGGCAATTATTTTGAAATACTAATGGGCTAATACATACATATGATGGAGGAAAATGATGAAATATACAAATGGATTTTTTCAACTGGATATAAGACCTGATGGTGTATATGTTCATGTTTATCCGGAAAAAGACGGTGGGAAAAAGATTATCATTCAGGAATTAGCGGAATATTTGGAAAAATGTGGAATTCGTGATTATAATCTGCCGGAATTAAATAAGGCAATTTCTCAGTTAAAGGAAGAAACAGATTTATTTGTTTCTTCAACTACCATCTCGGAAGTAAATGAAACTGCAAAGGTTCGTATTACAGATGATCGTATGCTTGCAATTATTCGATTTTACCCCCCATCAAAAAATGGAAAATATATGTCAGAACGGGATATATTAAATGAGTTGGAACGGATGAATGTGAAATATGGTATTTCCATGAAGGTGGTAAATGCATATTTAGCCGGCCGTCAGTATTGCAGAGATATCCCAATTGCAAAAGGAAAAGACGTTCGTCAGGGAAAAGATGCACAAATCATATATAATTTTAATACAAACCCTACTTCTAAGCCAAAATTAAATGAGGATGGAAGTGTAGATTTTCATGAATTAAATTTATTTACTTCCATAAAAAAGGGAGATTTGCTTGCGGAATTAATCCCTGAAGATTTAGGGGAAGACGGAATGGATGTATTTGGTAATCCGGTTCATCCTTTTAAGGTTAGAAAAAGTGTTTTAAAATATGGTAGAAATATTCGTATATCGGAAGATAAACTTAAAATATACTCCGAGGTTGATGGTGATGTTAAGCTTGAGCAAAATACTGTATTTGTATCAGATACCTATGTTGTTCCGGCAGATGTAGATGCATCCACCGGAGATATTCACTATACCGGTAATGTTACGGTTACAGGCAATATTCGTTCCGGATTTACAGTTGAAACCACCGGGGATATTGAAGTAAACGGAATTGTTGAAGGAGCAACACTTATTGCCGGAGGCAATATCGTATTAAAACGTGGTGTTCAGGGTATGGGAAAAGGTTCTCTTCAGGCTGGAAATGATATTGTTACAAAATTTATTGAAAGCTGTACTGTGAGAGCCGGTCATATTATTAATACAGGCTCCAGCCTTCATTCTGATTTAAATGCAGGAGAAGCTGTAATAGTCAGCGGAAGGAAAGGCTTTTTGATTGGTGGGACAATTTCTGCAGGACAAAAAATTGAAGCCTGCGTTATAGGAAATAAGATGAATACACAGACGGTGTTAAAGGTTGGTGTTGATCCTGAGGTTATGGATCGTTTTAAAGATCTTACAACAAGCATAAAAGAAAAACAGGATGACATATTAAAATCACAACAGGTTTTAGACGCTGTTAAGAAAAAACTGAAGGAAGGTCAAAAGATTCTTCCAAATCAAATTATGCTTGCAAAGCAGGCAGGAGAAAATTTAAAACAGTTAAATGAGGAATTAGAAAAAGAATCTTCAGAATATATGATATTAAAACAGGAGATTGAGAATAATAAGGATGGAAGAGTTATAGTTGACAACATGGTATTTCCGGGGGTATACATTTATATTTCCAATCGTGTATATCCTGTTAAGGATAACAGAAGCCGTTGTCAATTCAGGATAGATGGTGCAGATGTTGTTACGACTCCGATTTGATTGGGAGGTGTTAATATGATTCGTCCAATCGAAATGCAAATGCTTCTACCACGAACAGAATCCGTTGGAAATCTACAACAACATGAGATACAACAAAATGTAAATGTAAATGCAAATGCTGCTAACGAAGTGATAAAGCAGGAGCAAAAATCAAGTGAAACTGTTGTCAGAAAAGAAGAAAAAGAATTTGATTCTTACAAGTATGACGCAAAAGACGAAGGTAAATCTCAATATTTCGGTTCAAGAGGAAACCAAAAAAGAAAGAAAAATGAAGATACAGCTTCCAAACATAATAATGTTTCGGAACATGAGCAGGAAGAAAAGGATTATCAGCCAAGAATTAATATTCAGATTTAAAAGGAGTAAATTATGACACCTACAATTGTTGTAATGATAGTAATAGGAATTATATTTATATTTGCAAGTTTTTTTGTTTCTGAAAAAGTATGGAACAAAGAGGATAATGTTAATATAGATGCATTAGCGATTACGGAACAATACGAGTTCTCTGAACGGGAACTGCAAATTATTAAAGATAAAATTGAAGATGTGATTGCCAGACAGGCTAAGGATATCTTATATGAAACAAATGATTCATTATCATCCATGGCAAACGAAAAGACCCTTGCATTGGGGGATTATGCTGTTACGGTTTGTGATGAAATTGAGAAGAATCACAAAGAAGTAATGTTTCTTTACAGCATGCTGGACGATAAACAAAAAGAAATTATGAATACTGTAAATATTGTAGACGGTACAAAAAATGAGATAAAAAATCTCATGAATGAATACAAAGCTTTAGCAAAGGATGTTGAAACAAAACAGGAACCGGTTAATAATCCAATAAATAATAGAGAAAATGAAACACCGCCTCCAAAAAATTCCGCATTAGAACAATTGGAAAATCTAAAGAAAGTAAAGAATGAATCAGGATTAGGATCTGAGACAAACGAGGATGATAAGGATACCATTACAACTGATGATGGGGATGTGGAAATAGGAGAAGAGGATCTTTCCCAGGTAGTATCAGAAGAGGATTTATTTGGCGAAATAGATCAAATGGATATTGATTTTGAGAATGTTATGGAAGAAGAATTTAAAGATAATGAAAATTCAAATGACATTATTCTTGAAATGTATCGTAATGGAAGCAGCATTTTAGATATTGCCAAGCAATTAGGATTGGGTGTTGGTGAAGTCCGTTTGGTAATTGATTTGTATCAAGGAGAATAGACATGAAGTTTCGATATTTTATTAGAGGTCTGGGTGTTGGAATTGTTTTTGCGTCCATTATATTTGTAGTTGCATACAATTCACTTCCAAAAGCTACATTATCTGATGATGAAATAATAAAAAGAGCAAAACAACTGGGAATGGTTGAAGAGGATAACAAAATTGAAACGTTGATTAATAATGATAATTCTACAGAGAATATTTCAACAGAGACAGATTCTGATAAGAACATTTCCGAAGAGGCTACAACTGAAAATGCTACTTTAGAGGCTACAGAAAATGTAGAAACAACCGAAGCCACAGATAAAACCGAAAATGAAACAAAGAAGGAAGATACGGAGTCTGTTTATGAAATTACAGTAACGCCGGGACAATCTTCCTATCCTGTGTGTGAGAAGTTAAGAGAATTAGGAATAATTGAGAATGCAGAAGAGTTTGATGACTATCTGATTGATAATGGATACGCAAGTAAAATTGCAGTAGGAACCCATGTGTTGAAAAAAGGAATGACATATAAGGAGATTGCTGTTGCAATTTCTGATAAATAAAGTAAAAAAAGCCTTGTGGTATATATTTTGTTGTGATATAATACCACTCGGTAAAAAATAATACACAACGGTGGATTTTTAATAAGGGTGCATATTTATAATCATGACGCGTGTTATAGATGTGTTTATTAAAGGTAGAAGCCGTTGGAAGTAAAACCAGGAGGTATGTTATGAGCGTTATTTCAATGAAGCAGTTATTGGAAGCAGGTGTACATTTCGGACACCAGACAAGAAGATGGAACCCTAAGATGGCTGAGTACATTTATACTGAGCGTAACGGTATCTACATTATTGACTTACAGAAGTCAGTTGGTAAGGTAGATGAAGCTTACGAGGCAATTAAGAAATGTGCCGCTGAAGGTGGAAAAATCTTATTTGTAGGTACAAAGAAGCAGGCTCAGGATTCTGTTAAATCTGAGGCAGAGAGATGTGGTATGTACTATGTAAATGAAAGATGGTTAGGTGGTATGTTAACTAACTGGAGTACAATTGAGACACGTATTGCCACATTAAAGAAATATGAGCAGATGGAAGAAGATGGTACATTTGAAGTTCTTCCTAAGAAAGAAGTTATTAAGATTAAGAAAGAAATGGAGAAGCTTACCAAGAACTTAGGTGGTATTAAGGAAATGGGCGGTGCTCCTGATATGATTTTTGTTGTAGATCCACGCAAAGAGAGAATTTGTATTCAGGAAGCACATTCTTTAGGAATTCCTTTGGTTGGTATTGTTGATACAAACTGTGACCCTGAAGAATTAGATTATGTAATTCCTGGTAATGATGATGCAATTCGTGCTGTTAAGCTAATTGTTGCTAAAATGGCAGATGCAGTTATCGAAGCAAACCAGGGTGTTGATGCTGAAGTTTCTGAAGAAGAGATGGATGCTGAATAATCACAGCATTTTAAGCCTCAGCCGAATGACTGGGGCTTTTCTTAAGAATAAAATTATATGGAGGAAAATAAAATGGCTATTACAGCAGGTATGGTAAAAGAGTTAAGAGAAATGACAGGTGCCGGAATGATGGATTGTAAGAAGGCACTTACTGAGACAAATGGAGATATGGATGCAGCTGTTGAAGTATTAAGAAAAAGTGGTGCTGCTAAGATGGAAAAGAAAGCTTCCCGTATTGCAGCCGAGGGTATTGCACGTGTAGCTTGCGATGGAACAAATGCAGTAGTTGCAGAAGTAAACTCAGAGACAGACTTTGTTGCAAAGAACGATACTTTCCAGGAGTTTGTACAGGTTATTGCTGATACAGCACTTTCATCTGGTTTAAATGGTGGAGCAAATGGTGAAGATATTGATACATTACTGGGTATGAATGGTTTGAATGATCTTTTAATTGAGAAGACCGCTACCATTGGTGAAAAATTATCTGTTCGTAGATTTGCAAAGGTATCTGGTGATTGTGTAGCTACCTACCTTCATGCAGGCGGAAAAATTGGCGTAATTGTTGCTGCATCTGGTGCAACAGGCGTTGAAGAAGCTTTAACAAATATTGCAATGCAGATTGCTGCCATGAATCCTGAGAAGATTTCCAGAGAGGATTATACTGATGAAGAGATTAACAAATTAAGAGAAATCGTAATTGATAGTGCGCTGAATGACCCGGCTACATTACCTAAGCCAATTCAGAATGAATTATATGCTAAGGTGGAGGCTGGTAATTTGTTCTCAGAAGAAGATGCTGCTATCTTAGCTGAGAAGAAGAATGATAAGTATTTATACAATTTCTTAACAAAAGAAGCGATTTCAACACTTGCAGGATTAGCAATGGATAACAAGGATGCTTATGTTGCAAACAAGATTTTTGCCGGTTTGGTAGAAGGTCGTATTTCTAAGCAGATTAAGGAAAGTGCACTTCTCGAGCAGACATATGTAAAAGCCGAAGATGGAAAGCAGTCTGTTGCTAAGTATCTTGAGTCTGTAAACAAAGACTTAAAGATTACAACATTCGTTCGTTTCGAAGTTGGTGAAGGAATGGAGAAGAAGAATGAAGACTTTGCTGCAGAAGTAGCTGCACAGATGGCTGGAAACTAAGAAATATTTTTTGATACATTCTAATATTAGAAAGACATCATTACTTTCGTACATGATAAGTAATGATGTCTTTTTGTAATTAATCTTTTTCTATTCTTGACAGAAACTATTTCCTTTTTATGGTTTCATTTTATTGTTAGTTATGCTATAATATACCCTAATCGTGCAAATGATAATTAGAAAGGGAATAGCAAAATGGCAACGAACAATAACGTAAATAATCAAAAGCAGATAAAGAAACGTAAAAGGGTAAACCGAATAAAATCTTTTATTGTTTTATGTGCGATTCTATTATTATTTTCATCGGTTATTCTTAATTTTGTATTGATGTTTAAAGTAATGCATTTAGAGAATCAAATAGATCATTTATATTCGATTTCATTATTGGATGAGAATTTTACATTTTAATATTATTTAATTGGAGGTTTATATGAGTTTTTTTAAAGATTTTAAAGCCGATTTTACACAGGCTATGAATGAACTTATGCCTGATAGTAACGAAGTATATGATGAAGTGGAAGAGCTTTTGGATGAAGTGGATAATGAAGTATCTAAAGAAGAAGTGAAAAAGACCACAAAATCTAAAAAAGAAAAGAAACAAAAAGAAAAGCCGGCAAAAGAGATAAAAGCAGAAAAAACAGTCAAAGCAGAAAAAACAGAAGAACCGGTACATAGTAATCAGGATGATATGGATATTGCACCTGAAGATATGTTAGATCAGATTGATTCTATGTTAGACAGGGAATTATATAGTGATGAGCCTATACAATCTGATTTGCTGAATGATGATGTTGAAGTAAATACAATGGATATGACTGTTGAAGAACTATTACAACAGCTTGATGCCTCTAAAACATCTGAACCAGTTATGGAAGAGTCTCAGGAAGTGAAAGAAAATGATTCGGTAGAATATACGGAATTGGATGATTCTATTAGTGAGCTGTTAGCTGAATTAGATGCAAAATCTACAGATTCATTTAATGATGAACCATCAGAAGAAGTAATGCCGGAGGATGTGGAAGAGCCACTTGAAGAAGTGGTGACGGAAGATGCTGAAGAACCACTTGAAGAGGTCATAACTGAGGATATAGAAGAACCCCTTGAAGAGGTGATGACAGAAGATGCTGAAGAACCACTTGAAGAAGTAATGCCGGAAGATGTAGAAGAACCTCTTGAAGAAGTAATGCCGGAAGATGTAGAAGAACCACTTGAAGAAGCAATGCCGGAAGATGTAGAAGAACCTCTTGAAGAAGTAATGCCGGAGGATGTGGAAGAATCACTTGAAGAAGTGATGACTGAGAATATAGAGGAACCATTGGAAGAGCAAATGGAAGAGATTCCAATGGAATCGGTTGAAGAGCCGTTAGAAGAAGTCATGACCGAGAATATAGAAGAACCGGTTGAAGAAGCTGCGGCTGAACCTACTGAACCGGAAATTGAAGTAGAATTCTATGAAGATGATACATTATTAGAAGAAAATAATTCAATTGTTAATGTGGAGGAAGAAACTATGAGTCAGGAAAATGATGTTATTTCGATTAAACCGGTAGAGGAGAAAACGGCAAAACCAGTTGTAGAAGAAAAGACATATAGTGTTGAGGATGCTGATTCGGCAACAACATATATTACTAAGGGTACTAAAATATCCGGTAATATTGAAACTGATGGATCCATTGATATTATAGGTACGGTAGACGGAGATGTTAGCTGTAAAGGAAAAGTTGTTGTTGGTGGTGCTGTTTCAGGAGCTGTTACCGCAGGAGAGTTATACTGCAACAGTGCAAAAATAGAAGGAGACGTTAAGTCTTATGGAAGTGTTAAAATTGGCGTAGGCTCTATGATTATTGGTAATATTGAAGGAGAATCTGCGGTAATTGCAGGAGCAGTTAACGGTGATATTGATGTTAAGGGACCTGTGATTGTTGATTCCACAGCTGTTATTATGGGTAATATTAAATCCCGTTCAGTTCAGATTAATAATGGTGCAGTAATTGAAGGATTCTGTTCTCAAAGTTATTCTGATATTGATGTCAAAAGCTTTTTTGCTTAGATGAACAAGGAGATTTTTGTATGAAAACAAATCGTATTTTATTAAAATTAAGCGGTGAGGCCCTTGCCGGTGATAAACACCAGGGTTTTGATGAAAAAACAGTAATTGAAGTTGCTAAACAGGTTAAAACTGTGGTGGACCAGGGAAAACAGGTTGCTGTTGTTATTGGCGGTGGTAATTTCTGGAGAGGCCGCACATCCGAAAACATGGATCGTGTAAAAGCTGACCAGATTGGTATGCTTGCTACCGTGATGAATTGTGTATATGCGGCAGATATGTTTCGTACTGTAGGGTTAAAAACCAGAATTATGTCTCCTTTTGTATGTGGTAATGTAACGGAATTATTTAATAAAGATACTGCAATTGAGGCATTAGAGGATTCACAGGTTGTGTTTTTTGCAGGTGGTACAGGACATCCATATTTTTCAACAGATATGGCAACAGTACTTTATGCAATTGAAATATGTGCTGATGTAATATTAGCCGGAAAAGCGATTGATGGTGTATATGACAGTGATCCAAAGAAGAATCCAAATGCAGTAAAATATGACACCATGCAGATGAAGGATATTGTTGATGGACAGTTAGGTGTAATAGATTTGGCATCAGCGGTTTTAGCTATGGAAAATCATATGCCAATGATGTTATTTGGATTAAACGAAGAAAATAGTATTGTAAATGCCCTGACAGGTAAGTTTAGCGGAACAACTATAGAAGCATAAATATATAACAATTTTAGGAGGATTAGTATGTTAAAACAGTTTGAAGAAAAAATGCAAAAAACATTAGAGAGTCTTGAAAATGAATACTCAAATATTCGTGCAGGAAGAGCAAATCCTAATATTTTAAATAATATTAAAGTTGAGTATTATGGTACACCAACACCTCTTCAGCAGGTTGGAAATGTAAGTGTACCTGAAGCCCGTACAATTATGATTACACCATGGGAAAATTCCTTATTAAAAGAGATTGAAAAAGCAATTTTATGTTCTGATTTGGGATTAACACCTAATAATGACGGAAAATCCATTATATTGAATTTCCCTGAATTAACAGAGGAACGTCGTAAAGATTTGGTGAAAGACATTAAGAAAAAGGGCGAAAATGCTAAGGTTGCCATTCGTAATGTACGTAGGGATGCAAATGATTACTTTAAAAAACAGCTGAAAGCATCTGAAATATCTGAGGATGAAGAAAAAGATTACGAGGATAAAGTACAGAAGCTCACAGATAAATATGTTGATAAAATTGATTCAACAATTGAAAACAAGTCAAAAGAAATCATGACTGTTTAGGAGGCTTGTTTTGGAGAAGGTATTACAAGCAATAAAAGAGGAACAATTAAATGTACCAAAGCATGTAGCCATTATTTTAGATGGTAATGGCAGATGGGCGAAAAAAAAGAATATGCCTAGAAATTATGGACATGTACAAGGCTCTAAGACGGTAGAACGTATAATTGAAGATGCATATAAGATGGGTATTGAGTATATAACCGTATATGCATTTTCTACAGAAAACTGGAAACGTTCCAAGGATGAGGTGGATGCCTTGATGAAATTGTTGGCAAAATATTTGATTGACTGTATTGAGCGCTCCACAAAAAATAATATGTGTGTAAGAGTAATTGGCGATAAAACAGGCTTGGATGCTTCTTTGGTTACAAAAATTAATGAATTAGAAGAAACAACAAAAGATGCCACCGGTTTAAAGTTTACAATTGCAATTAATTATGGTGGCAGGGATGAACTGACCCGTTGCTTTAAACGGATAGCCAATCAGTTAAATTCCGGTGAATTGTCAATTACAGACATTACAGAAGAGGTTGTTAGCAATAATTTAGATACGGCAGGACTACCGGACCCTGATTTACTGATTCGTACAAGCGGCGAAGAAAGATTATCAAATTTTCTACCATGGCAATTGGCATATACAGAGTTTTACTTTACGGATGTATTATGGCCTGACTTTACAAAAGAAGATTTGTTAACTGCAATTCGGTATTATAACGGAAGGGAACGTCGTTTTGGCGGGGTATAGAATATGAAACAAAGAATAATAGGTGCCTTTTTTGTAGTAATTGTAACCCTTATTACTTTCTTATCACCCAGTATTGTAACTGCTGTTTGTTTGACAGCAATTTCCTTTGCTGCATTATATGAATTTTTAAAGGTTTATAATTTACAAAAAAGCCCCTTTCTTGTAATTAATTTTTTTGGTACGGTGGCGGTTTATGTATTGTTGTTCTTGAATAAAGGACGATATTTACTACCACTTTTGATTATTTTATCAATTATCAGTTTGTCAATTTATGTTATATTATTTCCTCGATACAAAGACAAAGATATTTCAGTGTCAATTTTTTCATTTATATATATACCACTGATGTTGTCTTATGTATTTCAGTTACATGAACTGGAAGCAGGTATTTTGTATTGCTTTTTTATCCTGATTTCCAGCTGGGGAAATGATGTTTTTGCTTATCTTACAGGTAGTGCCATTGGAAAGCATAAGTGTACTCCGAAGGTAAGTCCAAATAAAAGTATAGAGGGTTTTATTGGTGGTATAATCGGAGCAGGTCTGTTAGGTTATGTATTTGCAGTCATTTTTAAAGAATACATTCCTATAAATGGTTTGTATTGTGCCATTATTGCCGCACTTGGTGCCATTCCCGGTGATATCGGTGATTTGGCTGCATCGGCTATTAAAAGAGATAATGACATTAAGGATTATAGCAAATTAATACCCGGACATGGTGGTATGGTGGATCGTATTGACAGCGTATTATTTACGGCACCTATTATATACTACCTTGTTATATTATTTAATATTGTATAATGAAATATATACAAAAGAAAGGAATATGCCAGCATTGTCTGGCATAAATTTTTAGGAGGCTAACATGAAGAAGGTTGCAATTTTAGGCTCTACAGGTTCTATTGGAACCCAGACACTGGATATTATTCGTAATAATGATGATTTAAAATTAGTTGCAATCTCTGCCGGAAGCAATATTGCATTATTAGAGGAACAGATTCGTGAATTTCATCCGGCAATTGCTGCAGTATGGAGTAAAACCAATGCTGATTTATTGCGGATTGCAATTGCAGATGTAGAACCTGCATGTAAAGTTGTTTCAGGTATGGATGGATTAATCGAAGTTGCTACAATTGCAGATTCAGATATTTTGATTACTGCTGTTGTTGGAATGATTGGGATAAGACCCACAATTGCAGCAATTCATGCAGGAAAAGATATTGGATTGGCAAACAAAGAAACTTTAGTTACGGCAGGACATATTATTATGCCTCTTGCAAAGGAAAAGGGCGTATCTATTTTGCCTGTAGACAGTGAACACTCGGCAATTTTTCAGTGTTTAAACGGTGAAAAGGAAAACAAAATCAGCAAAATATTGTTAACTGCATCCGGCGGACCTTTTAGAGGAATGGAAAGAAAGCAGTTGGAAACCGTTACTTTGGAAATGGCTTTGCAACATCCAAACTGGTCTATGGGAAAAAAGATTACTATTGACTCTGCTACTATGGTTAACAAAGGATTAGAGGTAATAGAAGCTAAATGGTTATTTAATGTGAGTCCTGATCAAATTGAAGTTGTTGTTCAGCCTCAGAGTATTATCCATTCTATGGTTGAATTTGAAGATGGGGCGGTAATGGCACAGCTGGGAACTCCGGATATGCGTATTCCGATTCAATATGCATTGTATTATCCCCAAAGGGTATTTTTAGATGGAAAAAGACTGGATTTTTCTACATTATCAGAGATTACATTCCAAAAGCCTGATATGAATACATTTTTAGGATTAAAATATGCATATGATGCCATTGGGGAAGGTGGTTCCATGCCTACGGTATTAAATGCGGCCAATGAACTGGCAACCTCAAAATTTTTGAATAAAAAAATCAGATTTTTGGAAATATATGACATTATAGAGTTTTGTATGGCGCATCATGATACCATTAAAAACCCTACGGTTGAGGATATTTTGGATATTGAACGTAATATCTATGAAATTATTGAGAGCAGGTGGAATTCTTGAATACATTAATTAACATTATATTGGCATTGCTGGTTTTTAGTGCAATTATCTTTTTTCATGAGTTAGGTCATTTCATTTTTGCAAAATTAAATGGCATATATGTAAATGAATTTGCAGTTGGTATGGGCCCTGCCATATTTTCATTTCAAAAAAAAGAAACAAAATATAGTCTTAGAGCAATTCCTATGGGTGGATTTTGTATGATGATGGGAGAAGATGAGGACGTAGATGATGAGCGTTCTTTTAGCAGGAAGTCTGTCTGGGCAAGGATTTCTGTTGCAATTGCCGGTCCTATGTTTAATTTTATTCTTGCATTTATACTTTCCCTTGTTCTAATAGGGATGTGTGGCTATGATGCACCGGTTATTACGAAATTTTCCGATACGAGTCCGGCAAGAGATTCGGGATTGTTAGTCGGAGATGTAATTACCGGTTATAACGGGAATAAAATATATAATTTCAGGGAGGTTATGGTATACAACCAGTTAAATCAAACAGGAAATGATATTACACTAACAGTTGAACGTAATGGAGAACCCATAGAGGTTACTTTTACTCCTGCATTAACGGAAAATGGATATCTAATGGGAATATATTGTAGTGAACGTCAAAAGGGGAATATCATTACAACTATAAAGTATAGTGCATTAGAGCTTCGATATTATGTGAAGACAACGTTTTTAAGTCTGGAATATTTAATTGGTGGTAAGCTTGGAATTGAAAGCATGTCCGGGCCGGTTGGTATTGTATCCATGATGAGTGATACGATTGATGAGGCAAAAGCAAGCTCCGGAGATAATACAAAAGATGTAGTACGAAATGTATTCTTAAATATAATTAATTTTTGTATTATGCTAAGTGCAAATCTTGGTGTGATGAATTTACTGCCTTTGCCGGCATTAGACGGTGGAAGAACCTTAATGCTTTTGGTGGAAGCCATTTTTAAGAAAAAAATGAGCACAGATAAAGAAGCTTTAATTAATACGATTGGTTTTGTTTTTTTATTAGGTTTAATGTTTGTTGTTATGATTCAGGATATTGTGAAGATTGTCAGATAGAGGTTATATATGGGAAGGAATACAAAGGAAATTAAAATTGGGAATAGAATTATCGGTGGTAACAATCCTATTTTGATACAGTCTATGACAAATACAAAGACTGAGGATATTGAAGCAACTGTTTCTCAGATTCTGCAGCTTGAAAAGGCCGGATGTGATATCATAAGATGTACCGCCAATAATGAAAATGCAGCAAAAGCATTTCGGGAAATCAAGAAATGCATTCATATTCCAATTGTTGCAGATGTTCATTTTGACTACAGATTAGCAATTATGGCAATTGAAAACGGTGCAGATAAAATAAGAATTAATCCCGGTAATATTGGTGGCAGGGATAATATAAAAGCTGTTGTTTCTGTTGCAAAGGAATATAATGTACCAATAAGGGTTGGTGTTAATTCCGGTTCCCTGGAAAAAGAGCTGGTAAACAAATATAAGGGAGTAACAACACAGGGACTTGTTGAAAGCGCTTTGGATAAGGTTCGCATATTAGAAGATTTTGATTTTCATGATATTGTTATTAGTATTAAATCCTCAGATGTTCTGATGTGTGTAAAAGCCCATGAATTGATTTCCAAGGAAACTGATTATCCTTTACATGTTGGTATAACAGAAGCAGGAACCTTAACAAGAGGTAATATTAAATCTGCTGTAGGACTTGGAATTATTTTAAATCAGGGCATAGGAGATACCATACGGGTATCTTTGACAGGGGATCCGGTAAATGAAATTGTATCTGCGAAACTGATTCTAAAAACCCTTGGATTACGAAAAGGTGGAATAGAGGTAGTATCCTGTCCTACATGTGGAAGAACTTCCATAGATTTGATTGGTTTGGCAAATCAGGTGGAGATGCTTGTTGCAGATTATGAACATCTTGATATAAAGGTTGCTGTTATGGGATGTGTTGTTAACGGTCCCGGGGAAGCCAGAGAGGCGGACATTGGAATTGCAGGAGGAAACGGGGAAGGCTTACTGATTAAACATGGCGAGATCATTAAGAAAATTCCTGAAAATGAATTGTTGCCTGCTTTAGAAGATGAATTGCGTAATTGGGGAGAATAGAATTCTTCCCTTTTCTTATCAATGTACAAAGGAGATAAAAATATGGCTGAAATGAAACCTTTTTTACAGGTATTTGAAGGTTTTTCCTGTTCGGATAATATATATCAATTATTAAAACAGGTTAATGTGACTGCCGCTACATTGAAAAAATCCGAAAAAACTTTACAAGTGAATATTGAAAGTAATGTCTTAATTGAAAAAAAGGATATTTTTATCATTGAAGATTTGCTTTGCGAATATGTATCCCAGGGTAAGATTGCAGTTAAACTTATTGAGCATTATAACTTATCAGAACAATATAACTTAGAAACGCTGATTGATATATATAAAGACAGCATATTACAGGAATTGGATGAAATGTCAAAGGTTGAGTTCCGTTTTTTGAAAAATGCTGAGTGGTTTGTTAACGATAATATTATTACGTTAACCATGGAAGATAATTTTGTTACAAAAGGCCGCTCTGATGAAATCAAAAAATATCTGGAAGCTATGTTTTATGATAGATTTGGATATGAAGTTATTATTGGATTTGATTATTCAGAGGAACAGAAAGAAGCCATTCGTCGTGCAAATGAACATAAATATAAGTTAGAAGTAGAAGAAATTATGTCTAAACAACAGGACAATGAAGTAAAACAGGATGATTCTAAAACAAAAGATGAAAATAATGTGAATGAATCTTCGGATGAGAAAAAGAGCAAAGATTCTGATAATACGAAAAAGAACAAAACGAAAGAAAGACATTATGACCGACAGGCATACGGAAAAACAAAGGTTAATGATCCTGAATGTATCTATGGAAGAAATGTAGAAGGACAGGAGTATAAGATAAAAGATATTGAAGAAGGCATCGGAGATATTGTTGTTAAGGGGCAAATATTTGAAATTGAAGAGAAAGAACTTCGGAATGGTGAAAAGCTCCTGATTACATTTTCCATAACTGACTTTGAAGATTCTATCGGAGGCAAAATATTTCTTGCAAAAGAAGACTGGTCATTGCTTAAGGATGATTTTAAAGTAAAGGGCTTTTATAAAATTAAAGGGGTTCCGGCTTATGATACATATGTAAGAGAAATAACATTAAATCAGATTACCGGAATCAAACCAATTCCGGATTATACAACAAAACGAAAGGATACTTCATTAGATAAGAGAGTAGAACTGCATATGCATACCGTATACAGTGATAATGACAGCGTTGTGGATGTAGGGGCAATTATTAAGCGGGCCAAGGATTGGGGGCATCCTGCAATTGCAATAACAGACCACGGTGTTGCCCAGGCCTTTCCTGTTGCAAATCATTGTATTAAAAAGGATGATCCATTTAAGATTATATACGGCGTAGAGGGTTACTTTGTGGATGATATGGCAGACTTCGTTGTAAGACCTAATGGACAAAGCCTGGATGATGAATATGTGGTATTTGATATTGAAACAACCGGATTAAATCCAAAGTTTTGTAAAATTATTGAAATAGGTGCTGTTAAAGTAAAAAACGGAGAAGTGACAGATCGTTTTTCTCATTTTATTAATCCGGAAATGCCAATACCATACAACATTACAAAGTTAACATCCATAACGGATGAAATGGTAATGGATAAAGAAACCTATGAAGTTATTTTACCTAAGTTTTTGGATTTTGTAGGTGACAGTGTTTTGGTTGCCCATAATGCCCGTTTTGATACAGGTTTTATTCGCAAATATGCCCATACATTAGGTTATAAAGTGATGAATACCGTTGTTGACACTATGACAATCGGGCAGATTTTATGTCCGGAACTGGCCAAGTTTACACTGGATCGTTTGTGTAAACATTTGGGTATCAGTTTGGAGAATCATCATAGGGCTGTAGATGATGCAGAAGCTACCGCAAAAATGTTTATGGCATTTTTACCAATGTTAAAAGAAAGAGGTATACAGACACTGGATGATTTGAATACCTATGGAGAAGCATCTGTGGAGGTGATTTCAAAGGCAAAAAGTTATCATGGAATTATCCTTGCAAAAAATGAAGTTGGAAGAGTAAATTTAAACAGATTAATATCAGATTCCCATGTGAAATATTTTAACCGGCGTCCTAAGATGCCTAAGAGCTTAATTCATAAATATAGAGAAGGACTGATTCTTGGCTCTGCTTGTGAGGCCGGAGAGTTATTCAGGGCAATAGCTGATGGTGCGGATGATGAAGAGATTGACAGAATTGTAAGGTTTTATGATTATTTAGAGATACAGCCTATCGGCAATAATGCATTTATGAAGGAATCGGACAAATATCCCAATGTGCATTCAGATGAGGATTTACAGGATTTAAACCGGAAAATTGTTGCCCTGGGAGATACCTATAATAAACCGGTAGTTGCCACCTGTGATGTACATTTTCTGGATCCTGAAGATAGTATATACAGGGCAGTTATTATGGCATCTAAAGGATTTAAGGATGCAGATAACCAGCCGCCACTGTTTTTTAGAACAACAGAGGAGATGCTTTCGGAATTTGATTATTTAGGAAGTGATAAAGCACGGGAGATTGTAATTGACAACACAAATCTCATTGCCAATATGGTAGAGAAAATATATCCGGTAAGTCCCGATAAATGTCCGCCTGTTATTCCTGATTCTGACACAACGCTTAGAAAGATATGCTATGATAAGGCGCATGAAATATATGGACCGGATTTACCACATCAGGTAACAGACAGACTGGAAAAGGAATTAAATTCCATTATTGGAAATGGATATGCGGTTTTATATATTATTGCACAAAAGCTTGTGTGGGATTCAAGAGACCATGGCTATCTGGTTGGTTCCAGAGGTTCTGTTGGTTCCTCTTTTGTTGCTGCTATGGCAGGTATTACCGAAGTTAATTCATTAGCAGCCCATTATATATGTCCGAATTGCCATTATACGGATTTTGATTCGGAATTGGTTCGTAGCTTTTCAGGAAACTCCGGTTGTGATATGCCGGATGCTAACTGCCCGGAGTGTGGCACCCTTATGTTAAAAGAAGGACATGATATTCCTTTTGAAACCTTCTTAGGATTTTATGGTGATAAGGAACCTGATATTGACCTTAATTTCTCAGGGGAATACCAGGCCAATGCCCATGCATATACAGAAGAATTGTTTGGAAAAGGGCATGCATTCAGAGCAGGAACAATCGGTACCATTGCAGAGAAAACAGCACAGCAGCTGGTATATAAATATTTTGAAGAGCGGGGAATTACAAAGCGGAAATGTGAAGAACGAAGAATTGCAATTGGATGTACCGGTGTTAAAAGAACCACAGGACAGCATCCCGGCGGTATGGTTGTTGTACCAAGTGATAGGGAAATATACGAATTTACAGCGATTCAAAAGCCGGCAAATGATGTGAAAACCAATATTATAACAACGCATTTTGAATATCATTCCATTGATGCAAACTTATTAAAACTGGATATTCTCGGTCATGATGATCCTACCATGATACGAAGACTGGAGGATTTGACAGGTGTGGATGCCCAGACAATTGCATTGGATGATAAAGATGTTATGTCACTATTTCATAATCCTTCAGCGCTTGGGCTTACCCCTGATGATATTGGAGGAACTCTTACAGGAACCCTGGGGGTTCCGGAATTTGGAACAGATTTTGCCATCCAGATGTTAATTGATACGAAACCAAAGAATTTTTCGGACCTTGCGCGAATTGCCGGTCTTGCCCATGGAACAGATGTATGGCTTGGAAATGCTGAAACTTTAATTAAAGAAGGAAAAACCGAACTATCCGGTGCCATATGTTGTCGTGATGATATTATGACATATCTCATATATAAAGGTTTGGAACCTGGTATGGCATTTAAGATTATGGAGGCTGTACGTAAAGGTCTGGTCGCAAAAGGAAAATGCGATAAATGGCCGGAATGGGAACAGGAAATGATCAATCACGGTATCCCTGACTGGTATATATGGTCATGTAAGAAAATTAAATACATGTTCCCGAAAGCCCATGCGGTTGCCTATGTAATGATGGCATGGCGAATTGCATGGTACAAAGTAAATTATCCCCTTGCATATTATACGGCATTTTTCAGCATACGGGCAAAAGCCTTTAATTATGAAACCATGTGTCAGGGAAAAGAAATTCTTGATAAGAAAATAGAAGAGCTTAAAGCAAAACCAAAAGAAGCCCGTTCAGGAGTGGAAGAGGATACCTTAAGAGATATGCGTCTTGTTCAGGAAATGTATGCAAGAGGTCTTGAGTTTATGCCCATAGATATGTATCGGGCTGATGATGTGAATTTCCAGATTATTGACGGAAAGATTATGCCGGCATTTAGTGCAATTGAAGGCGTAGCAGGAAAGGCTGCGGCCCAGTTAAAGGAAGCAGGAAAAGGTGGACCTTATATCTCTAAGGAAGATTTGCGTATTAGATCCGGGGTTGGTAAATCAACCATTGAAAAACTAACATCCTTAGGATTATTAGATGGTCTTCCTGATACAAGTCAGTTAAGTATTTTTGACATGATGTAATAAATGGATTTAAACCCACTGATTTTTGCGGATATTTGTAAGAAATCAGTGGGTTTTATAAAAAAATAATTTTTTTTGAAAAAAGACTTGCTTTTTCCTCTAACCTTTGGTATATTAAACAAGTCGCAACGACAAGGCCTGTTGGTCAAGCGGTTAAGACGCCGCCCTCTCACGGCGGAAACAGGGGTTCGATTCCCCTACAGGCTGTTAGTTTAAATTATGAGTGTTTTCAAGGGTTTGGAGACGCTCATTTTTATTTTTACCATAATTTCTACCCAGATTTATACCCTAGTACATTATAAAATATTAATAGTGTGTTTGACACTGACAGGATGAGATGATTATGAGCACGAAAAAATATATAATAATTACAATTTTAATATTAATTATTGTTATAGCAGGTATTATGATTGTAAATAACATATTACTATTCAAGAATACAGGTAGTATAGAAGGAGGAGAGAAGGAAGCCTTGCATTATAAATCTATATCAATGGATGAAGCAAAAGAGATTTTTTGTGAACCGGGAAATTATATAATTGTTGATGTGAGAAGAGAGGATGAATTTAGCGAAGGCCATATTCCCGGTGCAATTAATATACCAAATGAGACAATAGAATCAGAACCTGCAGCATTACCGGATAAGTCTCAGGTGATTTATGTATATTGCAGAAGTGGTAATAGAAGCAAACAGGCTGCACAAAAATTAGTGGAGCTTGGATACACATCTGTTATTGAATTTGGCGGAATCCTAGACTGGACCGGGGATATTGAAAAGTAGAAATCACATACATTGAGTTGTAGTTTTTTATAAAAGATTTGTTTGACAAACATACATGAATTTACTATACTAAGAAAAGTCAAAGGCAAAGAAAAGAACAAGTACTGATAAGCAGTCCCATACAGAAAGGTGCTGGCAGATGAGAAGCCCATGGAAGACTTATTAGGAATACATCTTTGAGCTGTATACCGAACGATAATTTTTAGTAGGCTATACCGGTTGATATCCGTTAACATATCCGGTATTTATAGATACCCTTGAGGTAACAGTTGTGAGACTGTTATGAATTTAGGTGGTAACACGGGTTTTACTCGTCCTATGTATATAGGACGAGTTTTTTAATGTCAGAAAATAAGAAATGGAAAGAGAGGAAGAACAATGACAATTTATGACGAGTTAGTTGCAAGAGGTTTAATTGCACAGGTTACGGATGAAGAAGAGATTAAAGATTTAATTAACAACGGAAAGGCTGTTTTCTATATTGGATTTGACCCAACAGCTGACAGTCTCCATGTTGGACACTTTATGGCATTATGTTTAATGAAACGTTTACAGATGGCAGGAAACAAGCCCATTGCATTAATCGGCGGCGGTACAGCCATGATTGGTGATCCTTCAGGACGTACTGATATGCGTCAGATGATGACAAAAGAAACCATCCAGCATAATGTTGACTGTTTTAAAGAACAGATGAGTAAATTCATTGATTTTTCAGATGATAAAGCATTACTGGTAAATAATGCCGACTGGTTACTGGATTTAAATTATGTGGATGTACTACGGGAAGTTGGAGCTCATTTCTCCGTTAATAACATGCTTCGTGCAGAATGTTACAAGCAGCGTATGGAAAAGGGATTAAGCTTTTTGGAGTTTAACTACATGATTATGCAAAGCTATGATTTCTATGCATTATATCAGAAATATGGATGTAATATGCAGTTCGGTGGCGATGACCAATGGAGTAATATGCTTGGGGGTACGGAGTTAATCCGTCGTAAGCTTGGAAAAGATGCTTATGCTATGACAATTACATTATTATTGAATTCAGAAGGTAAGAAGATGGGTAAGACACAGTCCGGTGCTGTATGGTTAGACCCAAAGAAGACTTCTCCTTTTGAGTTTTATCAGTATTGGAGAAATGTAGATGATGCAGATGTATTAAAATGTATCCGTATGTTGACATTTTTACCATTAGAAGAAATTGAGAAAATGGATGCATGGGAAGGCAGCCAGCTAAATCAGGCAAAGGAAATCCTTGCATATGAGCTTACCAAACTTGTTCATGGGGAGGAAGAAGCAAATAAAGCCCAGGAGAGTGCAAGAGCCTTATTTTCCGGTGGAAATGCTGCCAATATGCCAACTACCACATTGATAGATGCAGATTTTAATGAAGATGGTCAGATTGGTATTCTAGACTTATTAGTGAAATCTGAATTGGTAACCTCTAAATCAGAAGGACGTCGTGGTGTACAGCAGGGTGGTGTTACCGTAAACGGTGAAAAAATTGCAGATCCATTTACCATGTATGACAAGGCATCCTTTGGAGAGGATTTCGTATTAAAACGTGGAAAGAAGAATTTCCGTAAGATTGTGGTTGAATAAATATAATTAGATAAATATTAATTATGCCATAGTAGTTTAGATTTTAATGTTGACAGTCAGCTTTTTGGAGTTGACTGTCTTATTTTTAGATTATTGAGGGAAGTAAAATATGCAAACTATATCTTTATTGTAATGTAAAGATATGCTATAATTTTAAATAATTTTCAATAATTTATGACCTATATTTTTATATTTATACATAAAACAGATAATTTTCGATGGAGAGAGGTGTGTTTATGGCAAAAAATAATGCTGATATAGGATTTGAAAAACAGATTTGGGATGCTGCATGTGTATTGCGTGGTAATATTGATGCATCTGAGTATAAATCAGTTGTTCTTGGATTGATTTTTTTGAAATACATATCGGATCGTTTTGATGATAAGTACAATGAATTAGTGGAAGAAGGAGACGGATTTGAAGAGGATGTTGATGAGTATACATCAGAGGGAATCTTCTTTGTACCGGAAGAAGGCCGTTGGAGCACGATTTCTGCCGCGGCACATACCCCTGAGATAGGAACAGTTATTGATGAGGCTATGCGTAGCATTGAAAAGGAAAATAAGCGATTAAAGGATATTCTGCCAAAAAATTTCGCAAGGCCTGAACTTGATAAGAGAAGATTAGGAGAGGTTGTGGATCTCTTTACTAATATTCAAATGACAGAGCATGGTGAAAGTAAGGATATTCTTGGTAGAACATATGAATATTGTTTATCAAAATTTGCAGAACAAGAAGGAAAATTGGCAGGGGAATTCTATACTCCTGCATGTGTGGTTCGTACATTAGTAGAAGTATTGCAGCCATATGATGGTCGTGTCTATGACCCGTGTTGTGGTTCAGGCGGTATGTTTGTTCAGTCTGCAAAGTTTGTTGAAAACCATGGTGGAAATATTAATAAGATATCGGTATATGGTCAGGACTCTAATCCTACAACATGGAAGATGGCACAGATGAATCTTGCAATAAGGGGTATTGAGGCTGATCTTGGTAAATTTAATGCGGATACATTTTTTAATGATTGTCATCCTCAATTAAAGGCAGATTACATCATGGCGAATCCACCATTTAATTTATCTGATTGGGGAGCTGATAAGCTGGCAGAGGATGTCAGATGGCAATATGGTATGCCCCCGGCAGGAAATGCAAACTTTGCCTGGTTGCAGCATATGATTTGGCATTTAGCACCAAATGGAAAAATCGGTATGGTATTAGCAAATGGTTCTCTGTCTTCCCAGTCAGGCTGTGAAGGGGAGATTAGAAAAAATATTGTGGATGCTGATCTGGTAGAGTGTATTGTGGCAATGCCAACACAATTGTTCTATACAACACAAATACCGGTATCATTATGGTTTTTAGCAAAGAATAAAAAGCAAAAAAATAAAACATTATTTATTGATGCCCGGAAGATGGGAACAATGGTTACCCGTAAATTACGTGAGTTAACAGATGGAAGCATAAACCCGGAAGATAATGATATTGGAAAGATAGCTGATACTTACAATGCTTATATAGACGGAACTTTAGAAGATGTAAAAGGTTTCTGTGCGGTTGTCTCATCAGAGGATATTGCAAAACAGGATTATATTCTTACTCCTGGGCGTTATGTAGGTATTGAGGAACAGGAAGATGATGGTGAACCATTTGAGGAGAAGATGACGAGGCTTACCACAGAATTATATGGGTTGTTTAAAGAGTCACACTCCTTAGAGGAGGAAATAAGAAAAAAACTGTCGGCGATAGGATATGGAGAATAAATTAGAAATATTTATCTTATAAGGGACAACAAAAGTATGTGAGGATTAATATATGAATTTAAATCACTATGTTATGGAAAATGTACTTGAATCATTAATTGACTATAGAGGAAAAACACCCAAAAAATCGGATACAGGTATTCCTACATTAAGTGCAAAATCTGTAAAAAATGGTTATATCGATTATTCTGAGTGTTATTATATTTCAGAGGAAGAATATAAGCGATTTATGGTTAGAGGCTTTCCTATGGTGGGAGATGTTTTGTTAACAACTGAGGCACCGATGGGAATGGTTGCACGATTGGATAGGGATGATGTGGGGATTGCACAGAGACTAATTACATTAAGAGGTAAAAAAGATGTTCTCGATAATAATTTTCTTTTATATTATTTACAATCTCCGTTGGGACAACATAAACTTGCAGAGCGCGAGTCTGGTTCCACTGTATCGGGAATAAAACAAGCAGAATTTAGAAAGATTGAAATAGATATTCCAGATATTGATGTTCAAAAGAAAATTGCATCATGTCTTACTTGTATAGACATGAAAATTGAGAATAATAAACAGATAAATAGAAATTTTGTTGCTTAGTAAGTGAAATAGAAATTTGTCGGAGCAGGCAATGGCTATATACAAGGAATTGATTCTTGAT
>JBJENX010000194.1:0-31484 GCA_051880415.1 Lachnospiraceae bacterium
TTCCGGAAATGAACTGCAAGATACTCCTCAAATTCATCCCCCTTCATTCTGTCAACGGAAGCAAGAGGACTATCTAAATACTTCTTATATCTTATTTGCCTTTGTATAATTTTTTTAACCTTCTTCATCAGTGGCCAGATAATGTATATAACAATCAATATAATAATTGCTATTTTTACATAAACATTGTATGCGGTATTCATTACATTCCTCCTTCCAAATAAAAAAGCGACCTGCACATTTGCAAACCGCTATTGTTATACTTCCATATCTAATTCTATTTCAAAATCCTCTGCCCGGTTCATTACCTGATCAATGGCTTCATCTATTTTATAATAATCTTTGTAGATTCCTGGGGAACCATCATATGTAAATTCCTTAGCCAGCGAATTAAATGATGTGATATCAGCAATACGCATATCTTTTACACACTTGGTTAAATAAGGATATTCCTTTTTCAGGTTTCGTAAGATTCTAAATACTTTAGAATCGCTAATCTCTGCATTACTGATATATCCGCTCCCTTCAACATGTTCAAATCCATATTGTTTCAAATATTTTTCAATATCCTTATATATTTTTCGATATCCCGGGCCTAATATTTCCTCTGTAACCTTTGTATCTAAATCAAACATTAATTGTCTTTTATAGGCTGGTTTAATCATTCTTAAATGAAATTCCCTCCTCACGGTATATTTTAATTGTTTCTAATTTACAATCCTCGGTGTGAGACTCTCTTTCCAGTATCCATGTATTTAGATAATTGATATAATTATGATTTTCATCTGTTATTCCGGAAACAAATATCATAATGGAGCATAATGCATCCTCTCCATCCATGGAGAACACGCCCTTACTGGTTTCATTAATTCCATACTTTCTTGCATGCTCCCTCATAGGATTTAACATATCATCCTCTGTAATGTTATCCCGTTTCATTTTTTCATAATCCAGGTCAAAAGTTAAAGTAACCATATAATCCTCCTGCTATTGCTCTCTATCATCTTCCAATCATTTTGTAATTATTATATATGGGTGCACCTTTTAATTCAATATATTCTATTTTCTTATCCAAATAATTTCAATGCTTCCCGGTCAAATTCCTGTTTAAGTTGTTTCATGATTACCGGATCATATTCTTTATTTTTAAGTTTGCAGGGACAACACGCTCTGCAGCATACGGAATAATAACCACATCCAAACTGTTGCTTCAGACGTTCAAATTTAATTTCCATTTTCATTGCTACTGTCATAATCCATACCTCCAAAAAAGGAGCCTGTTAATTACAAGCTCCTCTTACTTTTATTGCTCTAATTCTTTTTGTTTTTTACTCAAATAATTTTGATATTCTTTATGCCAGCCACAATTTTCTTGTGAAATACCAGCTGCATATCTAAGAACACATTTTCTAATTCCGTCTAATATAAGTAATTCTTCCTCTTTTGTATATACTTTACCTTTCAAATTCTCCCTTAAATTAGATTCTGTTATCCCTTTTATTTCTTCTTCCTGTGAAATATACTCTTCCTCGTCATACATTTCTAGTGCTTCTTCTTCGCAATTTGCCTGAACGTAAGTTGTTTTTCTTGTTTCAAATTTATAAATCATACACTTTTATCCTTTCGTAAATTAATTCTATTCTTTTATCTTACTTTACTGTATAATTATCTCAAAATAAAAGTAGGAGGTTCATCAGATGAACGAATATGGTGTACGTTGTTCTTATGAAGAAAAAGAGAATTTTCCCTATAGTGAATTTCCATTATTAGAACAGGAAGGTACATTTATTGTCACCCTTGTAGATAAAACCTGGCCATTAAAACATAATGGTCAATATCTCATATGTGCTTTCAGGACAGATAATAATATACAATTCCGGTTTAATGTATGGAGAAAACCCGTAATCGAATATTATATGCCTGATAAAACTGAGATAGATTTTAAAAAGGTATTATTAAATACAAAATGGAAATGTACTTTTACACGCACACGCAATAACAATATCCGCTGGAAAACTGCAGAACCCTTCGATGACTAACTATCCTCTTTAATAATTTGACTTACCAGCTTCCACCAGTCCGATTCTTTCGGGCTGTCTTGTGGCATATAAAAATCAATCAGACATTCATAAAATTTTCCCTGCTTTCCCTTTTGCCCAATATATAAGCTTATCTCTGTATTTTCCGAATATGGCACACCATATTCTAGATTCCATTTCTGTAAAAAAGCTTCCTTTTCTTCATCAGAAGAATACTGATAATCATAAATTTCAATTATCTCAGATTCTAAATATTTTTCATACATTCTATTCATATAATAATACTCTTCTGTCTCTGCATCTGGCTTTTCTTCAGTCCAAAATATTTCAATCCAAGAATCATAAAATCCATCTTTGTTATGCTTGTTATAATATGTCAGCCAATTTTCTACTTTAGGTTGTATCTCTAATATAACTTTATCAATTTCTGTTTGTATTCTTTCATGATTTTCACCTTTTAAAGAATCCGGAAGATATGCATATTGTCCGGCAATTCTAGCTTTTAGATGATTCCAATTTGCAGCATGGTAACAAGGATTCCATTCGTGTGCTATACAATCTTGTAATTCATTTTCAAAATCCACTTTTACCAAATCCGTAAAATCATTCCACATCATTCTTCTATCATCTCCTCCTTCTACTTAACAAAGTTGTTCCTCCAAAAAAGGAGCCTGTTAATTACAAGCTCCTCAAATCCTTATTTATATTTTATCCTTGAACGATTGATAAAAATAAAGCTAAAAAAAGTATTCCAAGCGAAATAATAATAAAGAATTTTAGTAAAAAAGCAAGCTCTTGCCTTGTATGTATATACTCCTCCTCAGACATACGATACATATATTCATTTAATTTGTTATAATGAGCATCTTCTTTGTAATTACCCTTTTTTTTCTGTTTTCCCATATTTTTTCCTCCAAATCGTTATTTATAAATTTCAGTTTGTTGAATAGTTTAATTAATATAATTTATGAAAAATTAAATGTGATGTTATTGTAAATATTTCTATTAAAGCTGTTGTAATGAATGCTTCTTGCACTGACAAACTGGTAAAATTAACTAATGTTATAGCCCCTAACATAAAGATTAATAGATATATAATAATTTTAAGTATACATCTCATCCTACAAGTTTCCCTCCTATATGTGCTCTCACATCTTCTTCCTTTAACTCAAAGTAATCATATACACTATAGATATCATCATACCGATATTTCCCATATAACCTAAAAATATCTCTGCCGGTCACATGCAACAATCCATCCCTGGCTAATTTCTTAACCTGATTGTTGTTAATATTAAATTTTCGCTGGAACTCAACGGATGGAAGCCCGACATGTGTAATCACTTCCAGTTTCCGGTACCCAACTTTGTCACCTAATATCTTTGCCATTTCATACTTAGTTGCATTTTCAGCAAATACACAATTATAATCTTTCAGGAGCAATCTTAAATGTCCCTTTCCAATTAATGTATGTATTCCCCGGTTTTCGTTAATTAGATTTAAAATACATTCTTCCGGTGTTATATCATAAATCATTTTACTCACCCTTTCCAAAATACATCTCCAGAGCTTCCTCAATAATCTTACCAATCTCCTTGTCTGTTTCGTTATTGGTAAAATACTTGGATATCACATTACCACTCACTTTATAGCCTTTTGGTTTTCCTGGTTTCTTTTTCTTAATCCCGGAAAGAATTTCTGTCATGGTTACGATGGTAAGCTTATTTTTAATCTGCAGCTCCCGGATTGCCTTAGCCTGTTCCTCATTACACTTATATGTGTTATCTCCGGTCATCAGGTCAATAAGCATATTCTGGTTATCCTCTGAGATATAAGATAGCTGCACTGCAGCTTTAAATGTTACCTTTCCATTGTCCAGTAATTCCTTTACGCCATCCTCTAATACATCAATTCGGATGTATCTGGATACAGAACGGGGAGATAAATCATGCTCCTCTGCTACCGTGTCCCGGACACCGTTTGGGACCCCGGGTCCCGACACCCCATCAGCCATTGAATTTACTGGGTTTGCATATGTTTTTAAATACGAATTAATTTCATCCATTATAGGGGAAAATCCGGTAACAGAACCGTTCTCTTTTTTCAATTCTCTGCCGGACTGTACGTTATACGCATCTGCAATTACTTTTGCCCTCTGGGAATACGTCATATCCGTCCAGTCACGTTGAATATTTGTATAATTAACATAAACTGCAGCTTCTTCCTCGCTTAGTCCCCTTTTAATGATTGCCGGTATGGTTTTCTTACCAATGGCTTTAGACCGGGCATATCTGGTATTACCAACTAAAATCTCATATTCTCCGGGAATGGAATAAGCAATATCCTCTGCAGGACGTACAATAATCGGCTGCACTACACCTACATCCCGGATGGATTCGTCAAACCAGGCTAACTTATCCTCACTCATTGGTTTCCACTTATGATCCTTACGTGGCACCAGCTCATCAATACTTAATTCCACAACCTCAAAAGAGGATTCCGGAATACCAAACATATCATTTAATCCAATTATTTTTTTACTCATAATCTGTCTCCTCTCTTACAGTTCCGGTTCCATATCCTGATTCAATGTCTGCAGCTGCTCCTGTTCCATGACCTCATCAATAGCAGCATCTATACGTTCTTCCATCGCTGTTTCTATGGGATGCTCCTTTGCTTGGTTACGTTTTTCTATTCGTTCCTTCGTTTCCTGATAAATCTCATCACTGGATTTATATTCACTAATACCTACCTTCCACTCACTATATGCTAATTTTTCAGCAACATCATAGGTACTTCCAGTAGTCATAATACTTCTAAAAAGAGATTCTCTGGTAGGAAAATCAAAACCTTGATTTTTATATGCAAGATAAATATTATCTAGTTGCTGTTGCTGATATTCATCTAACGTAAATGTAACCGTAATATCCTTATATTGTTCCATCTTCCATAACCTCCCTTGCTAACTCATCATATAGCTTAGCTACAACACTGCTACCGCATTTAATACCCTGACTTTTATCTTCATATACATTTAATGGTAACTGCTTACGATTGGCCTTACTTACCTCTGCCAGTCTTGGAATGGTAATATCATATACATCTATAACCTCTGCAAACCGTTTACGTACCTCTGTAATCGTTGTACGTGCCTCTATTTGCCTTTCCGGTACAGCAAGGAATAAAATACCCTCTAATTCCAAATCAGGGTTTATTTTGCGGTTTACACGCATGATATTCTTAATCAATAGTTCAAGTCCCAGTGCAGCAAACTTTTCTGCCTGCAAAGGAATTAATACGGAGTCAGCTGCAACCAGGGCGTTAATGGTAATCATTCCTAATGAAGGCCCACAATCCAGTAATATAAAATCATATTGTGACTTCACATCCTGTAGTATCATTTTCAATATTTGTTCCCTGCTCATGGCATTAACCAGGCTTACTTCAACGGAAGACATCAATACATTACATGACATATAATCCATGCTGTATGCCTTATCTCCTGTTTCGTATGAAATGCTCATAATATAATCTGATATTTCATATTCCTCATCCTGAATTGCCAGTATCATCAAATCAGCTACCGTTTTAGACAACTTATCCGGAACATCATTTCCGCATAGATAAGTAAGGTTCCCCTGTTGATCCAAATCAACTAATAATACCTTCCTTCCGGATGCAGCCAAGCTTGCTCCCAGATTAAATGTTGTGGTGGTCTTTCCTACACCACCCTTTTGGTTCACAATTGCAATTGTTTTTCCTTTCATAATTCATTTACCTCCATTAATTAAAATATTTTTCCTCCAGTGCCTAAATGCAAAAAAGGGATAGCAGTTGCAACTACTATCCCTCTGGAGGTAATGCGTTAATACGCATTTATGAAAAGGTTATTGAAAAACAATAACTCTAATCAACATATTCTTATAACAAAAAAGAGAAATCCTTATAAAAGATTTCTCTAGCAAACATAATCAGAACAAATTGAGAAGAAAAAAGTACTCTCCTTTCCTTTATCACATAATTCTAACCAAATTCAAATTTTGACAACTTTGGGAAAACAAGAATGGCTTAAATTCAAGCAAAAAAAGAAAGCTGTTAACGGGAATTGAACCCGTGACCTCCGCATTACCAATGCGACGCTCTACCATCTGAGCTATAACAGCTTGTCTTCACGACTTGTCTATAATATCAAATTATAAAAAACTTGTAAAGCACTTTTTTCTAAGAAATATGTCCTTTTATTTTTTATCCAAATAAAGCTTCTTCACCTTATCCCTAATTCTTTGAATTGCATTATCAATGGATTTGGGGGTCTTATTAAGTACTCCGGCAATCTCCGTATAAGAATTTCCTTCCAAATACATATGCAAAACATTCTGTTCCATTTTACTAAGTCTGGCTACTAATACATCCTCAATGAAAGATGTATTTTCCCTGTCTAATATTACATGTTCAGGATTAGAGTCATTTCCCGCTTCCAAGTTTTCAATTAATTCTGAATCAGATTCATTGACTGTACTGTAAAAGGATATATATGAATTAAGAGGTAAATGCTTTTTTCTGTTTGATGCTTTAATTGCACTGTATATCTGACGATGAATACACAATTTTGCAAAGGTATAAAAAGAGGCGTTTTTTTCCTCATTTAATTCATAATGCTGGATTGCTTTAAAAAGTCCAATCATACCTTCCTGCATTAAATCTTCTGTATCCGCACCAATTAAATAAAGGGTACGAATAGATTTTTTTACCAAAGGAGAGTACTTTTTTAAAAGATATTCTGTAGCATCAGAATCTCCATTATGTGAACATATAATTAATTCCTCATCTGTGTATGGTGTATAGTCCATTTTAAACTCCCTCAGGTTGTGAATCAATGGTATCGTCCTGTGGCGGTGCTTCCGTAGTTACTTCCGTTGTCGCCTCAGTAGGTGCCTCTGTTGCCGGTGGAGCCTCAGTAGGTGCCTGGGTTGTAGCAGTTGTCTGATCATTTTGTACTTTATTGGTTATCTCCTCTATACTCTCCTC
The DNA here is from genome assembly GCA_051880415.1 of Lachnospiraceae bacterium. Taxonomy (GTDB): domain Bacteria; phylum Bacillota; class Clostridia; order Lachnospirales; family Lachnospiraceae; genus CAG-590. Next base: position 7,068 of record JBJENX010000194.1, read on the forward strand.
CAAATTCTGTTTTTGTTCATCCGGAGAAGAACTCTGGGTATTCCCCTCAAAAGGATTATAGGATGATGTTGTAGCTTCTGTCGTAGTTTCTGTCTTTTTGTCTTTATTACTTCCATCTCCTCCCACATGATTTGCAATAAATGCAATAACACCTAAGAAAAAACACGCCAAAGCAATTACAAAAAGAATCAGTAATATGGTTTTTAACATATCCCTTCCCGGATCATCAGGATCTCTTCTTCTCTTTTTATTTCCATTATTCTGCTGTGCATTGGCACGTTGTGCTCTGGATTGTGCAGCAGCCATTTTCTTTTGTTCTTTTAATTTAAGCCGACGTTCTTCTTTTTCCAGTTCTTTATCATATTCACCTAAATCAAAATCAACCACGTCTATATCTTTGTTATTATTATCACTCATAAAATATTCCTTTCTCTACATCTCTTATATAGTTTCAAGGATTTTTGTATCCTATTTTTCCTGCAGTCTCTGACGTACAATTTCATATGCCAATACACCGCAGGCTACCGAAGCATTTAGAGAATCAATATCCCCTTTCATAGGGATGGATGCAATATAATCGCATTTTTCTTTTACAAGACGGCTTACACCGCTTCCTTCATTTCCGATTACAAGTCCTATTGGGCCGGTGAGATTATGGTGATACATTACATCACCGTCCATATCTGCACACACAAACCAAAGCCCCTGTTCTTTTAATTCATCAATGGTTTTTGCAATATTGGTTACCTTTGCTACCGGTGTATAATTAATTGCCCCTGCAGATGCTTTTACCACAGTTGCAGTTAATCCTACTGCCCGACGTTTTGGAATAATTACACCGTGAGCACCGCAAAGATTTGCCGTACGGATAATTGCACCCAGATTATGCGGGTCTTCCAATTCATCCAAAAGGAACACAAAAGGAGGTTCCCCCTTTTCCCTGGCAATCTGTAAAATATCCTCTACCCGGGCATATTCATATGCCGCAGCATGGGCAATTACTCCCTGATGCTTACCTGTTGATGACATCTGATCAAGACGTTCCTTCGTTACATAATTAACAATAGTGTCCTGCTTTCTTGCCAATGTCTTTATTGTATTAACGGCTCCATCATGGCAGCCGTCTAACACATATAATTTATCAATTGTCTTTCCTGAACGAAATGCTTCCGTTACCGCATTTCTTCCTTCAATGGTATATTCTTCGTATTCCATAAGCTTCCTCTTTTATTTCATTCAATATTGCAACATTATGTAAACCACAGACATCAATATGAAAATTTAATTTTCTTCCTGAACATCCAGTGCCATTTTCACAATATCCGTTAAACGGTTAAAATCCTCCTTCAGATACAAATATCCAAGCAATGCTTCAAAGCCTGTTGCTATCCGGTATTCTGACCTGGAAGCATTTTTTGCCTTGGAATAGGAATTAGCATTCCTGCCACGCCTGTATATATTCTGTTCTTCTTCAGTTAACCTATCATATATGTCCAAAAGCATTTTCGCCTGAGCAGGTGCACATACAATTTTACTCACATCCTTATGATATTTGTTAACCTGCTTATTTACCTTGGAAACTACAATGGTTCTAACCATAACGTCAAATATGGCATCCCCTATATATGCAAGTGCCAAAGGAGAATAGGCTGCAGCATCTCCATGTTCAATTTGAAATATTTTCTTAAAATACTGAAAATCTATGCTCTCTTCCATTTAACTCCCTCACGGGTATCTTCCAAAATAATACCCTTATCTGCCAGCATATCACGTATTTCATCTGCTCTTGCAAAATTCTTTGCTTTTCTGGCTGCCTGACGTTCTTCAATTAGTGCTTCGATGTCACTATCTAATATTTCCTTTTCCTGCTTCGTAATAATACCAAGAACATCACACAATTTTCCAATGGTCTCATAAACACTTTGTACTACATCTTTAGAGGAATCTGATGAAATATTGGAATTAGAAAGCTTTACCATCTCGAAAATAACAGAAATCGCATCTGCAGTATTTAAATCATCCTCCATAGCCATTTCAAATTTATCCACATAAGAATTCATTTTCTCAAGCAAATCCTTCTCTTCCTGTGTTGCTTCTTTGTTTTCTGTCACATTCAGCAAATCCTCTAAATTAGACATGGCATTTAAGATTCTGCCTAAGGAGGCTTTTGAAGACTCCACTAATGTATCCGAAAAATTAAGGGGACTTCTGTAATGTGCTGATAACATAAAGAAACGAATAACCTGCAATGGATATTTCTCACCAATATCACGAATGGTGAAGAAATTACCAAGGGATTTTGACATCTTTTCTCCATCAATTTTTAAGAATGCATTATGCATCCAATATCTGGCAAATTCCACATCATTTGCAGCTTCCGACTGGGCAATCTCATTTTCATGATGAGGGAAAATCAAATCTTCACCACCTGCATGAATATCAATAATATCCCCAATATATTTTTTTGACATAACGGAACATTCCAAATGCCAGCCCGGACGACCTTCGCCCCATGGAGATGGCCATGAAGGTTCTCCCTCCTTTTTAGGCTTCCACAAAACAAAGTCAAGAAAATCTTCCTTCTCATCCTCACCGGATACCTTCATTGCATGCTTCTCATCCCGATGTCCCGATTCCAAATCATCAATATTTTTCTTAGACAACTTTCCATATCCAGGGAAACTTCTTGTTCTGAAATAAACGGTTCCATTGACTTCATAAGCATGCCCCTTATCAATCAATGTTTTCACCATCTCAATCATATCAGGAATCTCCTGGGTTGCCTTTGGATGGGTAGTAGCCTCCATTACATTAAGTGCAGCCATATCCTTTTTAACTTCTGCAATGTAACGCTCCGATATCTCCGAAGAGGTTACTCCCTCTTCAATGGCTCTCTTAATGATCTTATCATCAACATCCGTAAAATTAGAAACATAATTTACGTCATAACCTTTGTATAATAAATACCTTCTAAGAGTATCAAATACAATCATGGGACGGGCATTACCAATATGAATATAATCATATACAGTAGGTCCGCATACATATATACCCACTTTCTTTTCATTAATAGGAACAAATTCCTCTTTCTGCCTTGTCATAGTATTATAAATCTTCATGTCCGTATTCCTTTCTATCATTAACCCTGCTAAGTATAGCAAACAAACCTTAGAAAATCAATTAAGCATTCTTTCTTACACACCCACTGCATCCTTCACATTTTGTTTCCCTGCTACAATCCACTCTGTCATCATAATTGTAATTTGCCACTGTATCAAGCAAACATACTGCCTGGGCGCTAATTCCCTCTCCCGAACCTGTAAAGCCAAGTCCTTCCTCAGTTGTTGCCTTTATGTTTACCCGACCTGAAGATAAGCCTAATGCCTCTGATATGGTTGTAACCATATCAGGTATAAATGCTGCCAGTTTCGGACGCTGTGCAATCACTGTAGCATCAATATTACTAATGACATACTGTCTTTCATCCAGCAAAGCTTTTACGTGACGAAGTAATTCGATACTATTGGCACCTTTATACTTATCATCTGTATCAGGAAAATGTTTTCCTATATCTCCCAGTGCAGCAGCACCAAGTAAAGCATCCATAATCGCATGTGTTAACACATCTGCATCCGAATGTCCAAGCAAACCCTTTTCATAGGGAATGTTAACACCACCAAGAATCAGTTTACGATTTTCTACCAGTTTATGGACATCATATCCCATCCCTACTCGCATAAGCTACCTCCTAATTATGCTTCTCCATATATGCAATCAGAAATTCATACATCCTCTTTGTTGAAGATATGGAGAGCCGTTCAGCCGTTGTATGAATATCTAAAATATCAGGTCCCATAGATACACAATCTAAATTCTCTATTTTCTCTGCCAGCAATCCACATTCAAGCCCTGCATGAATCCCTTCCATTACAGGCTCCTTATGAAACATATTTCTGTATAAATCCATGACTTTTGGACGGACAACAGATTCCTTCTTATACTCCCAAGCAGGATAATCTCCCTCAATATCACAGGTTCCTCCAAAGGAAGTAACCAATGTTCTTACTTTATCAGCTATATATTGTTTCCTGGAAGTAACACTGCTTCTAATAGATTGGCGGAAATACATACAGTCCTTCTCTAACTTCATAATGCCCAGATTCAGGGATGTTTCCACTAATCCTTTTACGGAAGTACTCATTGCCATAACGCCATTTGGGAATGTCATAAGTAATGAAATAATATTCGCAACATCCCCTTGTGCTAATACTTCCTTTGAGCCGGTGCCCTCCACTGTAGCCGTTACCATAACATTTTTATCCGACAAAGCAAATTCCGTCTTAAAGGTTTCATCTAAGGTATCACATAATGATAGAATCTTAGAAACATCTGATTCCTGTACACCGATTATACTTTCTGCCGTAACAGGAATTGCATTATCCTTCTTACCACCATATAGTTCTGCCAGTTCAAAGGAAAACTTCTCCTTTATGGCAAACAATACACGGCCTAGCAAAATATCTGCATTTCCCCGTTCCTTATCAATTTCACAGCCTGAATGACCACCTGATAATCCATCTACCGTTATTTTCATAAATGTCATATCATCTGACATCCTTCTTGTAACCGGAAGCTTAGAAACCACAGACATGCCCCCTGCACAGCTACACAAAAAGATTCCCTCTTCCTCAGAATCCAGGTTTAACATTTGATTTCCTTTCAGCATGGATAAATCAATATGTCCTGCACCTTCCATTCCAACTTCCTCAGATACGGTAATAATATATTCTAAGGGAGGATGGGATATGGTTTTATCGTCAGCAATGGCTAACATATATGCAACTGCAATTCCGTCATCACCACCTAAAGTAGTTTCCTTTGCATACACATAATCTCCATCAATTGCAAGCCTAAGACCCTCTTTTTCCATATCAATATCGCAATCCTTGGTCTTCTCACAAACCATATCCATATGTCCCTGCATAATAAGTGGTGCTTCCTCTTCTCTTCCCTTGCTTCCCGGCACCTTCATAACCACATTATAAAGGGAATCCTGCCAATACTGTAATTCATGTGCTTTTGCATATGCAACCAAATAATCACTTATTTCTTTTTCATGGTAAGAACCTCTTGGAATGTTACTGATTTCCTCAAAATAACGAAATACTCCCTTTGGCTCCAAATCCGACAATATACCCATTCACGCCTCCTATATGTTTGCTATATTAATCTTTCATTACTACGAACGATAATCTCCATTTATTTTAACGTAATCATAAGTTAAATCACATCCCCAGGCCGTAGCCGAAGCATTGCCCTGTTTTAAATGAATATGAATACCAATCTCATCCGACTTAAGTATTGCCGCCGCTTCCTCTTCAGAAAACATAACTCCGGCTCCATCCCTGCATACCGCAATGGTTCCATATTCAGAAACCAAGTCAACATCAACCTTATGAATATCAAACTCTGCCTCTGCATAACCGACTGCACAAAGGATTCGTCCCCAGTTTGCATCCTCTCCAAAAATTGCACACTTAAGGAGAGGGGAACGGATTACACTTTTCGCAACAATAATACCTGTATCTGTATCCGGTGCATCCATAACCTTACACTCAATTAATTTTGTAGCACCCTCACCATCTTTTGCAAGCATTCTGGTTAAGTTCATCATAACAATATAAAGTGCCTGTTTAAAGGTTTGATAATCCGCATTTTCTTCACAAATCTCATCATTCCCTGCAATACCATTGGCAAGCACACACACCATATCATTTGTAGATGTATCTCCGTCAATGCTTAAACAGTTATAAGTTATCTTAGTAACCTCTGACAATGCTTTTTGGAGCATATTAACAGATATGGCAGCATCCGTTGTAATAAAATTAAGGGTAGTAGCCATATTAGGATGAATCATTCCACTACCTTTTGCCATTCCTCCCAAAGTACAGGTTTTACCACCTAAGGTAAATGTTACACCAATCTCTTTAGGCACGGTATCTGTGGTCATAATGGCATTTACCGCTTTTGCATTTCCACTATAGGATAATCCATTTACCAGCATTCCCATATGATTCTCAATAGGCTCAATGGGAAGCACCTGTCCGATTACACCTGTGGAAGCAACGATAACCTCTTCTTCCTTAATTCCCAATTCCTCTGCCGTTAACTGTGCCATTTTGGAAGCCTTTTCTTCTCCGTCAGCATTACATGTATTTGCATTTTTGGAATTCGCAATAACCGCCTTTACCTTTCCACCTGTCATTTCAAGGTGCTTTTTCGTAACAATAATAGGTGCACCCTTCACTTTATTTGTGGTATAAACAGCCCCACAATTACATATGACATCACTTACCAAAAGTGCAAGGTCATTTTTATTTTTGTCTTTATTAAGGCCACAATTTATACCATTTGCCTGATAGCCTGCAGCAGCACAAACACCGCCATCTACATATGTGTAACCTTCAAATTGTTCTAACTTCATATAAACTGCCTCCTAAAAATATGTTTTCATTTTTTATAAAATAAGATAAACTATACCTGTTACTATTTATAAATAACCATTATAGAAAGGAACAAAAATATGTCAAATATTCCAAATGATCCAATTATGTTACTGAGTTATATTAATACCAAGTTAAGAGATGAATATTCTAATCTTGATTTGCTTTGTGAAGATCTTAACCTTAACAAGGAGGACTTAACAAACAAGCTGTCATCTATTGATTATTCTTACGATGCATCCCTTAACAAATTTTTATAACATAATAAGATTTCTATTCCTTATAAACGTCATAGAGAAATTATACACCAAGGAACTCTCGCATACGGTCAAATTCCTCATCCATTAAATAATAACCATGCTCATAGAAATACTGTAAACTGCTGCGGTTGGTATCCATTTTACTTGGAGCCTCAATGGAAGGACGAAGCACAAATATTTTTCCTTCCCTTTCCAGCCTTTCAATAGTTTCCATTCTTTTATTATAATAATAGGGACGATAATATATATCCTTCATTAATTGAGGAAATTTGTTAAAGAACGGAATATATAACCGCATGCTTTCATCGGGAAATTTCTTACGATATCCATAGGGTCTTGTAAGAACCACCACACATTTTTTATATCCCATTTCCACAGCATGTCTAAGTGGTATGGAATCTGACAAGCCACCATCTAAGTAGGGAACACCGTTTAAATAAACCATGGGAGAGATCATAGGGAGACTTGATGAGGCCCGGCAAATCTTACATAACCTGACTTCACTGGTCTTCTCTTCCATATATTCAGCCTCACCGGTAAGCACATTGGTTACAACCAGTTCGCACCGGATTCCCAGTTTTTTATATGTCTCAAAATCATATGGAAAGGTTTCATTGGGAAATACCTCAAAGAGTTTATCCATATCATATAATGCCCTGTTTCTTACAATATCAATCCCTGAATATCTGTAATAATTTTCTTCATTCTCAGGAGCCAGACAATTAAAGCTTCTGCCTCTTTGTTTTGCAACATAACTGACTGCATTACAGGCGCCTGCCGAAACCCCTACCACATAGGGAAACATGTAATCCTGATCCATTAAATAGTCCAGAATACCGGCAGTAAATACGCCTCTTGATGCGCCACCCTCTAATACCAGTCCGGCTTTTTTCTTTTCTAATTCTTCCTGTATCATTTTACCACTTCCAATCTGTTTTATATCATTCCTCTTCTTTTTCATCATCATGGTGAACTTTTTTCTTTTTCGTAAGTATTGTAATATCTTCTGTCCTTTCCTGTTTTTCCAGTTGGGAAATATTCCCCTTATCATCAATACTTCCAACTGTCAGATATACATCTGTATCCACCGGCAATTCTTTTTTCTTTAATTTCTCTTCACAGATTGTACGAATCAGAGCATAAATACAGGCAAAACACGGGGCCCCTAAAATCATACCGAAAACGCCAAAGAATCCACCGCCAATCAAAATGGAAAATAATATCCACATACTGGACAAATTCAAACGGTCACCTAAAATCAACGGACCAATAATATTGCCATCTATCTGTTGCAAAATCAAGATAAAGATAATAAAGATGATACCCTGTTCCCAATCCAGAATTAATAAAATCAAGGCACTTGGAATGGCTCCAATAAAAGGGCCAAAATAAGGAATGATATTGGTCATTCCAATTACAATACTAATTAAAACGGAATAATCCATTCCCGCGATTGTCATAAACAAATAACAAATCGTACCTATAATAAATGAATCAATAATTTTACCACTAATAAATCCCCCAAATACCTTATGGGCATATCTTGTTCCCCTCATTACGGCATTTGCATTCTTATTCGAGAATACACTGTAAACAAATTTTTTTAATACAGAAATCAATATCTCCTTTTCTGCCATTACATAAACCGAAATTACAACCATCAATATGATATTCAACAGATATTTTAATCCCACAACAATCCCCGAGGTTATACTAACCACAATCTTATCCATATTGGGAATAATGTTTTTATTCATATAATCAACTGCCTGGTCATAACCACGATTAAGCCCCATAAGAAGATATTTGCTTACATCTGACTTATCGGTATCTAAAGAATCAATCCATTTAACCACAGAATTATAATAATCAGGGGCATCAGACATAATCTTTACAAGAGACTGATACACCTGAGGTACAACAAGATACAATCCTCCAAACAGGACAATTCCAAAGGTTATCATGGTAAACACAATTCCCCATGCTCTGGAAAATTTCATCCTGGTCTTTTCCTTTTCTTCTTTTTTCCAAATAATTTTTGCCAAAGGTGTAAAAAAGCATCTTTCAAAAAAGCCAAGAATCGGATTTAACAAATATGCAAAAACAATACCACCAAAAATCGGCATCATTGTTTCCTTAAAAGATATCACAATTTGAAAATCCCTTGTTCCTTTCTCCAACGAGTGTTGAAATAACAAAGCCAGAACAATCACAATCAAAGACGTTATAGCAAGCACAATATATTTTTTCTCAATCTTCCACTTCAACTTTGGCACCTCCAAACCTATATAAACCATTGTCTATTATAGAATATTCATTAAAAAATGGCAATCGGGAAACCAATATTTCAGTCTCCCCATTGCCATTTTCATTCATTCAATATGCCAAAAAATCAAATGATGTATCATTTTACTTTATAGCTTCCTTATCATCTTTTGCAACCTCAACTACAGATTTTGCAAGACCTGCAAGGCCCTGAATCTCTGAAGGAATAATAATCTTGGTAGCTTTTCCGTCTGCAGCCTTAGAAAATGCTTCTAAGCTCTTTAACTGAATTACCTCACCTGAAGGTGATGCCTCATTTAACAAACGGATACCATCTGCATTAGCCTGCTGGATTGCAAGTATAGCCTGTGCCTGACCTTCTGCTTCACGAATGGTTGCTTCCTTCTTCGCTTCTGCACGAAGAATTGCTGACTGTTTATCAGCTTCCGCATTCAAAATTACAGACTCCTTCTGACCTTCTGCACGAAGAATTGCTGACTTCTTCTCACCTTCCGCAATAAGAATCTGCTCACGTCTTTCACGCTCTGCCTTCATCTGCTTCTCCATTGCATCCTGAATTGCAGCAGGAGGAATAATATTCTTAAGCTCTACACGATTTACCTTAATTCCCCAAGGATCTGTTGCCTCATCCAGTGTAGCACGCATTTTTGTATTAATTGTTTCTCTGGAAGTAAGGGTCTGGTCTAATTCCAAATCACCAATAATGTTACGAAGGGTAGTTGCTGTTAAATTCTCAATAGCCATAATCGGATTCTCTACACCATAACAGAATAATTTTGGATCTGTAATCTGGAAGAATACAACCGTATCAATTCTCATGGTAACGTTATCCTTTGTAATAACTGGCTGTGGTGCAAAGTCAACAACCTGTTCCTTTAATGTAACTTTTCTTGCAATCTTATCAATAATGGGAATTTTAAAATGCATACCTACAGACCAGGTACCTGTATAGGTTCCAAGACGCTCAATAACATATGCATGTGCCTGAGGAACAATGCTTACGCAACTCACAATTAAAATAAATGCTATAAATACTACAAATACTAAAAATCCTATACCTATTCCTATCATATTTTTCTCCCTTCTTAAACGGTTTTAATCACATCATCATCCAGTTCTATTTTAGCCTCTTCCTTGCTCTCTGACGGTGTAATCCGTTCAACAATCAGCTTAACTCCCTGAATGTCAACAACCCGAACAGCTTCATCTATCGGAATAACTTCCTCATTATTCTTTGCCCGCGCTGTCCATTCCATACCATTAATTTTTGCCTGCCCGGTTTCCTTTAGATTATTAATCTCTGATAAAACTACAGCAGTCTGTCCTACCAATCCTTCCGCATTGGTTTTCTCTGTTTTGCTATCTAAGTGCTTCACCGCCAACGGTCTTGTAAGAATCAACAAGGCAACAGATACTACAACAAATAAAATTACCTGTATTGGTAAGCTGACACCCGCAACTGCAGCAATGGCAGCTACAAAGGCACCTCCCGCAAACCATATTGTAGTAAGACCTAACGTTATGATTTCAATTACAATAAAAATCGCAGCCAGCAAAAGCCATGAAATAACAATAATCACCGTATCCATCTGCTCTACCTCCTATAAAGACATATTACTAAAAAATATATATTTTAACAAGAGAATCCTTTATTTTTTACATAAAATACATATATTTTACTTTCCATCGTAAACCAATAGGGAGTCTACAGGATATTTTGACAGTTTTTCCCGTCCATTGAGACCTGCAAGTTCCATTACAAACTCAATTCTTACCACTTCTCCGCCAAGACTCTCTACCATCTCCGTAATTGCAGAAATCGTTCCTCCTGTTGCAATTAAATCATCAACAATTACAACCTTATCTCCGGGCTTAATTGCATCCTTATGCATCTCGATTACTGCAGTACCATACTCAAGAGCATACTCCTTCTCTATGGTTTCACAAGGAAGCTTTCCTTTCTTACGAACAGGAACAAATCCCTTTCCCAAAGCATAGGCCACCGGCATACCAAAAATAAAACCTCTTGACTCAGGTCCCAAAACAATATCAAAATCCACATTCTTCAAATTAGAAACGATACCGTCAATTGATTTTTTAAGTCCCTCGGGACTCTGAATAATAGTGGTAATATCCCTAAAAATGATTCCTTCCTCCGGAAAATCCGGAATACTTCTAACGTACTGGTCAATACCATATGTGTCTAGCATATCTTATCCTCCGTATATTACATTTGTATGTATACCTAGTGCATAATCTCTATACACACCTTCATTTATTATAAAACACCTTTTACGCTCTTGCAAGCATGGGTTATAATTGGTTTACATAATACATCCAGTCACTGCTACACTCACAAAAATACTTAAAATCATTATCATAATTCCAATGGGTATAACCCATCCTGTTTTTCTAATACCAATACTCATAAAATACAAAGAAACCGTATAAAATAACGTTTCCGTACAACTTAATAAAATAGAGGCCGTCATGCCAATAAAAGAATCCGTCCCGTACTCTTTAAATATATCAAATAATAATCCGTTTGCGCTAGAGGAAGAAAACATTTTTATGATTCCAACAGGAAGAATCTCTACCGGTATATTTATCTTTTTAGCTAAAGGTGACAGAAAATCACATAACAAATCCAGTGTACCGGAATTTCGCAACACACCTACTGCAACAAATAAACCAACAATGGTAGGAGCAATCTCCATTACTATATGCAGTCCATCCTTTCCACCCTCCGTAAAATCCCGAAATACCGGCCTTTTTTTCATAATTCCGTAACACACAATATAAAAAATCACAATTGGAATCAAAAAAACGGAAATAAAATTCAGAATACGAATCATGATCTGTTTCTCCCCCTTATGAAATTCCCTTTTTTATACATTAATCTGCAGATAAGAAATGTTACTATTGTGGTAATGGCTGTGGCAAATAAGGACGGTCCTACAATAGCTGTAGGGTTCACACTTCCATACTGGCTTCTATATGCAATCATATTCATGGGAATTAATTGAAGAGACGATATGTTTAATAATAAAAAGGTACACATCTCATAACTGGCAATTGCTTCATTATATCCCCTTTCCCTTTGTAATTTTTTCAGCGCTTTCATGGCTCGTAACCCTGTGGGGGTACATGCCCATCCAAGTCCTAAAAAATTGGCAATAAAGTTTTCTGCTATGTATCCGGTTGCCTCATGTTCCTTTGGTAAATCAGGAAAGGCAATACGAAGAACCGGTTGCAGGAACCTCTTTAATATCCTTGTCAACCCGCTTCTTTCCGCAATATACAAAAAACCATTCCACATACTGACAACCCCTGCCATCAAAAATATCAGCTCAATTCCTTCCTTTGCAGAGGAAATAATACCCTCCCCTACAACATCCAGATTACCCAAAAAAGCGGCTACGATAATTCCAATTAATATCATAGCCGCCCATAAATAATCCAACATACCAACACTCACAATATGATTTACTGTAAATATACGATAGTACAATATATTTTAGAACAAATCTTACAGCGTTAATCTGATAAATTTTTAGCAGGTAGAATTACCTAATACTTTTTCAACCTGTTCCTCCAAAAGCTGAGGAAGAAAAGGTTTCTTCACGTAATCCAATGCACCCATTCTCAAGGCTCTGTCTATATCAGCTTCGTCAAAAGATGCCGACAAAAACATTACCGGAATATCTTTAATCTCAGAATCTTCTTTTATTTTTTCTAAGGTTTGAAATCCATTCATCTGTGGCATTTCAATATCCAACAAAATCAAATCAACTGAAAATTCCTTTAACCTGCATAATGCATCAAAACCACTTTCAGCCAGAATAACCTTGTAGTTTTTCTTTTGTAATATAAACTCCGCCATCTTTAAATTCATTGCATCATCATCAACAACCAGAATTGTTTTCATATCTGTATATCCTCCCCCTTATGATTTATCTAATGTAGGTTATACGTAAAATACAAGCTTTATCTTCTTTACGTATTATATTTATATATCTATCTTATTATATTTTTTTGTTAATGAAAATACAAGCTTTAAAAATCCCCACCATATAATCATGATTAGAAAACAGAATAACCCATATCCCAAAAGATATCCTTTTTCACCAAATATATGTTCAATATATACCAATGGTGAACCCTCTGATGGACTGTTTAAAAACCAGTAATTGGTTCCAAGCCAACAATTAATAGGATATATTATCATGGCACCAATGGCTGCAAAGGACAAAGGCATCCATATATCCCTTATATTGATACGGATTTTACCTGACGCAACCAGCCATACCCCCAATATAACAATGCAGCCATGGGAAAGAAATGAATGAATATGCATATAATTAAATAACGGATACATATTCCAATCAGGAAACAGTAATGCAGAAATTGCCCCGGGAACGCATAGCAACACATAGACTACACCAATATACCGGCATCCGGTTAAAACATATATGGCACCAATCCATAGGGCCATACTGCAAAGATGTAAAGGTAGGAAGCCTTCATCAAAATGACCTGTAATAACCAATACAATATCCCTGTATATACCCATAACCGGCATAGCAATACCTAACATTATGTTAACTTTATCCTGCTTATCTATTGTTAATTTTTTATACCAATAAGTTGACATAACACAGGCAACAAAAATAATAAGCAGCCATAAAATATGATTAGGCCCGAATAAGGAGAACCCATCTTTCCCGGAGTAATCTGTTTGAAATCTAAAAAAATCCATCATCATTTATCTTCTTTCAAAAACATAAACGAAATTATACCGTATCTTTTTCTTTAAATCTGACAATATTCAAATTCTGAACTTAATAATTAGCAATAGTTTAGCCTGTAAATTGTGAAAATATTCCTCCCCCGGGAATTTTATAAAATAAGAAAGACAGAGTCTCTATAAGCCTCTGTCTCTCCAAACCATCTACACTTTGTTAAAATATATTATACTCCGTTTAACAGAATAACCGGCAAAAGAATCTTTATCCATATATCGGTTCAAAATCATCAGGACCATGTCCACATAAAGGACAGCTGAAGTCTGCCGGCAATTCGCTTCCTTCATATACATAATTGCAGATTTTACATCTCCATCCCACAATCGGTCTGTCCTCTGCCTTCTTTTCAGGCTTTGGTTTCACTCTATCCTGATAATCCGCATAGGTTAAAGGTTTCTTGTCATTAATTAAAATTGCGTCTACTACTTCAGCAATAAACAATGTATGACTTCCTAAATCCTGTTGTTCTACCACTTTACCACTAATAACGCTACAGGCATGCCATCCCATATATGGAATACCATTACAATCAACAGGCATTTTCAATCCATCAAATTTATCCACATCCCTGCCGGACTGGAAGCCAAAATGTTTTATAGTTTCAAAGGAACAATCCTCACTTAACAAACTTAATGCAAACACACCGCTTTTTTTGATTAAATCACAGGTATAGTTTGAATTCAAAACGGAAATTGCAATTCTTGTAGGACTATTTGCCACCTGCATACAGGTATTGGTAATACATCCGTTTACAACATCTCCATCCTTTGTGGAAAGCATGAATACTCCATAGGTCAAATTATAAATTGCTTTCTTGTCCATAAACAAACCTCTCTTTCTTTTTTGTATGTATATTAAATTATACTGCACTACATTTTACCCAAATCCACCCAATGCTTTACTTTTCGAGTCTGCAGCGCGTCTGAATTGGGAATTCAACTTTGCGAAATGGATTTTCAAATATAATGTTTAAATATCCATCTGCATCTATATTGACATATATTTTTGCCGGTCCGTCTGCTACTTTCATTTGAGTTTGTAATTGGGAGAAATCAGAAACTCCAATCATTTCTGCCACTTCATCCCAGCAGGAAGCAGACGCCGGATGAAAATCTGAAATATAAAACCCTTCTGAAAGCATCTCATACATTTCCTCTCCTTCAGAGGTTCCTTTCCTTTCCTCATAAACGGTACAAATGGCCTCACCAATATCATCAACCACTACAAAATCACTGGAAACTTGTGCTTCAAAAACATAATCCAACATATCCTGTGCAGTATATTTTACAAAAACTGTGAATACCAGCATAACACATGCAATTAAAATTCCCTTTTCAAGAGAAATCCTCTCTTTGCGATTGGAATCGATTTCCACATCATCCCTGTATTTATCCTGATTCATCTGTCTGCCATAGAGAAATGCAGCAACTAACCAGAACAAATCCAGAACCATCAAAACGCCACATAAAAAGGAAACCTCGGAATTGGGATAATTCCATTCTAAATATATGCACACATTCCACACAACAAAAACCAGAAAGGTGCTTCCAAACAAAATACACAAAGCAAGACTACCCATATGATTTTTTGTATGTGCTTCATACTCCTGTTCCCGGGGCAGTTCCTCCAGACGATTGTGGTATATCTTACGATCCACCGGCATTTCATAACCGTATTTACGTAATCTTCTTTTGTAAATAAACGCAGCAATTAAATTCAATCCACTGAATACAAAAACTCCGAATCCGATGTATAAGCTAAACAGACACACAAGTGCCGTTCCGGTAACTTCAAAATGAATCAGCAACCAGCCTAACAGCAGTAATGCGAAACCGATTAATGTTGCCAGGATTAATAGCTTTATACTTTTTTTATCATATTTTATTTTCGTATACACCTAAGCCTCCACCCTGATTACAAAACCTTTTTTTCCAAATTACCCAGATATTCCCGTACATCCAGCAAAGACGATAATATGATCTCAGACAACTCCTCCATTTCCTTTGTTGGCTTGGCAAGATCCGGAACCATAATGGGACGAAGTCCCCCTGCGGCGGCAGAGCGAATTCCGTTATAGGAATCCTCAATGGCATAAGCCTTCCCCGGCATCACACCAATACGCTCACAGGCCTTTAAATAAATGTCCGGATATGGCTTACTTCTTGCCACCATATCTCCACAGACAATCTCCTTAAAATAGTGGAGAATTCCGGCATCCATAAGTTCTTCTCGTACCACCTGTTCCCTTGTGGAGGATGCCAGGGCAATGATTTTCCCATTATCTTTCAAATAAGAAAGCAGCTCCTTTACTCCCGGTTTTAATTCCAGTCTTCCACCACTGCATCTTTCATGAAACAGTGCTGACATCTCTGCTTTATAGTCATCATATGGGAAGTCCTGTCCATAAATCTCCAAAAAGCGTTTCTTAGCTGCTTCTTTATTAATGCCAAGACACTGTCTGCAGGCATATTCAATATTTTCTATATGATATTTATCCGCCACTTCCTGCCAGCAGATAATTACCATTTTCTCCGAATCAAATATCACGCCGTCCATATCAAAAATTACGGCTCCATATAAAGATTGCTTCATAACCTATGTCCCTTCTAATCAGCACAGGTACATTATAGCATATATTTTAAATTACGTGTAGAAAAATCTTAACGATATCTACTCCCTTTGATCTACTAATTTAAATACCGCCGTATTGGCATAGGTAAGGGGATCCGTATGCATAAAAAATACTTTCGCATCCATTGGGGAATACAGGGTTTCCATAATTTCCCCGTCATATGGGTGAACAATATTTGCCATAGGTGTGCCTTCAGCAATATCCTCTCCCACCTTTACTAAGGGTTCAAAAATTCCGGACTTCGCAGTCTGTACACTTACCATTTCCGTATCACGGACAACCACAGAATCTTTATTACCGGTACCGGACCGGTATTTTACAATACCCAGAGATGCCATAAACTTTAACACACTTAACACCGACTGACCTGCAGAATTGCGGTCTATTGTGGTGGTTGAGGTTGTGTAGAAGCTAAATGCCTGAGTATCCCATACCTGCCAGTTGTAATTTAGTGTAGCTGTATCATATGGACGTACATTACGCACCACTACATAGGGCATCTCAAACTTTAAAGCAGTTTCAACCCTGCTGTATCCCTCATCCATCATCCGTACATGAGGCATAAACTCCCCGGGCATATAAAAAGAAGTGAATTGTATTCCATACTGGTAATCCAGTATTTCTTTAAAAACGCCATCTGCAATTCTCTGGGTTGTTTCCCCCAAATCGTAACCCGGAAACATCCGGTTAATATCCGTATTGTCTACCGGCCAAAACCTTTTCTGAATATTTAAGGAATACGGATTGCAGCTTGGGATTATTAAAATCTTATTACCTTTTGTAATTCTTCCCTCAGCTTCTATCTGTTTCATTTTCTTAATAAGCTGGGAGCAACAGTATAACTGCTGGACTTCATTCCCACGCATTGTACCCACAATACATACACTCTTTTTTCCGGTTCCAAACTCATAGCCCGTCACACGAAAATTATCTCTGTATAGACCCTTTATTTCATATAGTATCCTCTTTTTCATTTCTCGTATACCTCCTTACGAAGAAGTCTTCCGATAAGGGAGCCTTCATCCACAATCGGATATTCCCGAATGGTAAATAAAATTCCATCCACAGGAGATATGACATCATCCAGCACTTCTCCCTTTAAAGGGTCTATAATCTGTCCAATTAATTCCCCTTTTTTCAGTTTTTCCCAATGGGCAACCTTTGGTATAAATAAACCACCGACAGATGCATTTAAATAACTTACATCCTCCGGATCTTTGGAAATAATTGGTTTCCGTGGTCTCTTAACCTTTCCCTGCCATATTCCCAAATATTTCATAAGCTGAAAAATACCCTCTACAAGCTGATTCCCATATTCCTTCGTAATACGCATACCAACACCCATTTCCACCACCAGACAAGGAGTACCCGTACTGTTTAAGCTGTATGCAAAAGTAGACTCTAATACCGTGCTTGCCCCATGGACCCATACAAAATCCACATTTGCTTTTTTTGCCAGAGGTACCAGGGTTTTTTCATGCAGCTCGTTAATCCGAATCTGGGGAATCTCTGTCAGGTAGATATTACTGGCATGAATGTCAATAACAAGGTCCGAGCCTGATACATCCTTCATGATTTCTGCCGCCAGATACTCCGTCATATTTCCTTCAATATTGCCGGGGAATAAACGGTTCATATCCAGGTCAAAGGCGGGGATTCCCCTTGTAATGGAATCAATTCCCAGAGGATTCATGGCAGGATATATATCTACAATACCTGATAACTGCTGAAATTCCTCCTCAATCCTTCTGGCAACCTCGAAACAAACATATTGTCCCTCCAGTTCATCACCGTGGATTCCTGTTACGATACTGATTCTTTTCATACCTCTGGTACTATGTTTAGGCTGTATTCTTCTTTTTTTAATGGATAGCACCTCATCAACCGGAAGTCCCACCGATGCTATGGTTTTAATCATCTTAAACTCTCCTCTGTTTTTATTACATTCACTTTTATGGTTTGTGTCTGTTGTCCGCCTCCATGCATAATTCCACGATTAATGGTACAATCCTTTGCATCCCTTCCTACACCAATTTTTATATGATCTTCCCCAACAATTACATCATTGGTAGGGTCAAAACCATACCACTTATCATTCCATAAAATCTCTACCCATGCATGACTTGCACCTTCCCCAACAACCAGTCCTGTTACATATCTTGCAGGTATTCCTGCCAAATGCAACAGAGAAATAAAAATGTGGGCATAATCCTGACAAACACCCTGTCCCTGCATAAATGCTTCTTCCCCTGTTGTATCAACATTGGTGGTGCATGGTTTATATATGAAATCTCTATGGAGGGTATGCATAAGTGAAACAGCCTGCTCATATACGGAAAGCTGCTGCTTTGGCTTAACCCTTTCATAGTAGGACTTAATTCCAGTTCCCGGTATATTTAATCCATGAGGATGCTTAAATATCATTGCAAGATTCTCATTTACACACTCTTCATATTTTGCAAGTCCGGTAACTGCGTCACCTTCCATTCTGAAGGTAAACATCTTATGAGGTTCTTCATTTACTCCATATATCTGGATGTTATTAAGTCCATCCACACCTGTACAGTATGGTGTCTTAGGAAATAGGTCTATCCTGACATTTTCGATTCTTTGACGGGATGTATTTCCGGGGATGGCTTTAATCGTAAAATTACATGTTGCCACCTCAACAGAATATTCAATTTGCATCTCATATATAAAGTGAAGCCTTGACATCTTTATCGTCTCCTCTTTATTACAAAATAGTCTCTACCTCTTTTACAATTTCATAATAGTTGATTTCATCTGCCTCCACTAATGAACGGATTTTTTCTAATTTGTTTTCATCATAATCTAATCCGCTTCGCTCTACCCTTGGAATCATCCGGTGAACTTCTCTTACGAGTTCAGCTTTTGCAACACCAAGTCTTGCATACATATCAATCCGCTCGATTCGTTTCCCTGCCTTTATGATGTTACGGACATTTTCACTGTCAATCTGGTCATCCACGGTTCCGTAAAAGGCAAGTAAATTATCATTTACCTTTTGCAGCTCAATCATAGGTGCTTTGCTTTTTGATGCTTTATTCATCTCATATATTGCCAGCTGTATATAAGCCAAGGTTTCTGACCCAATACTTTCACGAAGTGTAATAGCATTATCATATGCACGATTTAAATTACTGATAATGGAATCTGTATTCTCTGCGTCAAAAGGATAACGCTTAATGAAATCATCTTTACTGCCATATATATTGGGAATATCTATACTTTCGCAAAATTCCCCATAGCTGTCCACCATTCCATCAATTAATGTATCAAATTTTTTTTGAAAAATATTCAGGGTTGTATAAACCCGTTCTGTATAACGACCAAGCCAATATAGGTGGTCTGCCTGTTCTACTGATATAATACCCATGTGTCTTTAAATCCTCCTCCCTGTGATGAATTAACAATAAATGAATTGGGGTTTCTGGAAAATCTGGTAAGCCCGCTTTTCCATACAAGGGGTTCATCTGCCATAAGTACAAATGCCCTTAAATCCGCTTTTCTCGGAACTCTCTCTCCGTTTTCCAGAATATCAATATCCTGAAAATCAATTACCTCCTGTGCGATAAAACGCCGTGGTTCTTTTTCCAGTAATTTCAGGAAATTACTCTTTTGTTCCTTTGTCATGCTGTTACCAAACACAACACCATAACCACCGGCCTCTGCAACATCCTTTAAAACCAGATCGTCAAAATGCTCAACCACATACTTATAATCCTCTTCATAAAATGGAAGATATGTAGGTGCATTGGAAAGAATCGGTTCATCCCCAAGATAATACTTTATCATTTTGGGAACAAAATAGTAGATTCCCTTATCATCCGCCACACCATTTCCCGGTGCGTTAAGCAGTGCAACATTTCCTTTACGGAATACATCATAAATATGAGGTATTCCTATTAATGACTCCGGATTAAAATTCATTGGATCCAGATACTCATCTGATATTCTCCGATAAACTGCTCCAACTCTTTCATATTTACCATCCGCAGTAATAAAGTACAATTTATCATCCTTTACAATCAGTTCTGAACCATTTACCAAATGAGCTCCTGTCTGTTCCGCAAGATAGCTATGCTCAAAATACGCCGCATTATACCGTCCCGGCGTGAGAATAACCGTATGCCCTCCCACATTTACATTATCAAATGTCCGTCGAAGCAGCTCTGCATAATTTCTGTTATCCTCGATTTTTAAATCCGTAAAGGTTTCCGGGGATGACCGCCGGCATAAATCCCTGGCAATCATAGGATAGGAAGCACCGGACGGTACCCTTAAATTATCCTCTAAAATATACCATTTTCCGTCCTTTCCCTTTACAAGGTCAATACCTGAAATATGGGAATATATACCTTTGACGGGTGTTACCCCTTCACATTCCACCATATATCCGCTTGAGGCAAATATAAAATCCTCAGGCACCACACCATCTTTTACAATCTGCTTTTTGGAATATATATCCTCTAAAAACAGATTCAATGCCAGCACCCTTTGTTTTAATCCTTTTTCAAGGTATGCAAATTCATCTTTTTCAATAATACGGGGAATTGCATCAAACGGAAACAACTGTTCTTTGAAAACATTATTTTTGTAAATGCCAAATTTCACACCATATCTTGCAAGCAATTCATTGACTGTGTCCGTATGTTCCAGTAGTTTAACATGATTCACCATAACACAACTCCTTTCCACAAGAAAAAGGGCGCTTTGCCATACCTGCAAAACGCCCTCGTTTATCCCTCTTTCAGTATAAAAGGAGTCCACTTACATAAAGTGAACTCCTTTGCTCATAGAAATATATACCACATCTTATTATTTTTTTCAATACTTTGTAAAAAAAAAGTTTCTGTCAAATAATCGTTGGCACGATTTTTACCCGGACGCTTTCTTCACGGTGATGGATTCCATTCCGGGACCGCTCCCGCTTAGTTGCGACCCGTAGCAGTACTAAATTCGTGCTTTGCACTCATTAAGTACTGACGGTCGCAAATGTCCCTGCATGAAATCCATCATCCGCTTTCGAAAGCTGTTTGTTCTAGAATCCCCACATATATTTATCTTATCATTTCATTTATAAACCTGCCAAGTATTCCCATGCATGATGGGCTTTCCCTTCAACTGATTCATACAGATATATCATGCTTCCATTAACCGGATATTCATATCCTTTCCCTGCTTTCTTTTTTATCTGACCTGCCATGAGTATTTGCAGATATACACTGTGGATATGGAAGAGTTTTCGCACCTCTTCCTTTATTTTTTGCCAACTAATATTTTACTCTAAGAAATTTAAACAAAAAAGGGACTTCACTCTTCCAAATGAAATCCCCAAATGTACTCCAGTTCTATTCATTAATTGCCTTAATAAATTCCTCTAAACTGTCAGCCTTTGCTGCCAGTTTAAGCCATTTCTTAAGAATATTAATATCTTTCTCGTTATTCAGTTTGCTTGTTAGTTCATCCCTTATCTGGCTGATTAATGTATCTGCCCTTGTATAGGCTGCAAGAAGATTGTCTTCGGAGTCAAATTCTGCAAGGATATAAGACAGACTTCCTGTGGTATCGGATACAAATACAATATCCTCCACATCATTCTTCTTACTTCTCCTTACACCTTCTGCGTCATAAGTATAGGTTTCTTCTTAAGTGGATGCATAATAAAATAACCTCTGTTCACTTCATGAATATTAGATAATAGCTATTGAATTTAAATTCAAATACATGAAAATGTTTTATTTTGAAAATTCATTACTCAAATCTACATATAAATCAATCTCTAAACATGGACTATCAATATTGTCTTCTAGATATTTCATCAGCATTTGTCTTGAATCTATTATATCTAAATCTTCAAAATCTGATCCATACCAAAAAATCATTAACTCCGATTTTCGACTAATTTCTTCAACAATATTTATACCATATTCAAATACATTTAATATATCATGAATTTTTTCAACAACCCAAATATTATTTGCATTTACATTATACATATATTTTTTAATCACTTTCATATATAAATCTTTATTTAGCATAACATCATCTATTTTCTTACCATATTTAGTCAGTTTCTCATTTGATTTACATATTAAAAATTGACTCATGCTAATATCCTCCTTTATCTTTTCTGCCTAAACGAATTCTCAGTGTTCCATTCCTTAACGATTGATCTGCATAATTAATATCAGTAGCAGAAGTTTCCATACTTAATCTTTGAGAATTTCCAATTCCAGTTGTCGGATTAACATTAATCTGAGGTTTATGTGTATGAGGATTGGTTAAATTTCCATGAATATGTTGATTATGAATTTGTAAATATTCCCCACCGCTATTTGTAGGTGTTGTTGTACTAACAAGATTAAAATCTTAATTTGTCGACATTGCTACCCCTTCTGGTGTTACTATAAAGTCTGGTTGAGTTGTTATGTTATCAATAACAGCACCACTATCACTCTCAACATCCCTCACAATTACATCTTCAATCTCTCCCTTATTGCTTACAAAAGATGCAATTCCATTATCTCCAGTCACAGAAACTGACATCATTATATTATGGGCCTTAGCGCATCCTATTATGGATAATAAAACCAAGGCTCCATACACGATTACCCCTTTTTCATTCTTCTGCGTAATCGCCCTTATCAGCATTACTGAACTTAATGCTCCGGATATAGAAGATATTACACCCAGTGTAATGGCAAATGTGACAACACTGCAGGCTAACGCCATACACAGTACCATTCCAAAACCAAATCCAGTAATATATCCCTCTACCCATGACCAAAATGTATCCTCGACAGTTCCGCCTAACATGGATGTTGCAGCAGCATTGGCTGTTGCAGAAATCATTCCCATTGCATTCAATACCGGAAAATTCAAATATGCAATACACTGTATCGTAGCTACAAAATCCCCTAATGAGCAGGAAGAGAATCCACTGGGATCCGTATTCATCACAGGATTACCATTGGCATACAGATATTTATGCAGTGTATCCGGGTCGTAGATACTTCCCTGGTAGCTGTCCATGCTGATGAATGTTCCGGTAGACGGATTCATATATCTTGCACGTAAGTAATATAGTCCGGTATTGGCATTGTATTGTTCCCCTGTGTAGAGGAAGTCGTTATCTGTATCACCTTTTTTTCTAATAAGTTTCCATATGCATCATAACTGTAGCAGTCTGTAATCCGGCCTTCTTCGTAATAGGTATACTTTACCACCTCACCACCCGGATAGGTTAGTTCCACCATGTTGCCTAGGAAATCGTATGAATACTTTAATTCCCTGTTCTTGTAATCAACATACTTTGTTACCTGGTTTAAGAGATGGAATTACCGTCGGATGATTTCCCGCTTTCAAACAGATCTGTTTTGTCATATAATCGGATCACTTACTAGTATTGATAGTCTTTATACATAATATATTTCTTCATTCTGCGTACAATTTATTCGTATTCTTTGTTTATCAAAGCAAAAGCTTGTATCTCCTCTTTATGGTCAGTATCCAAATATAATCTCCCCCTTAATAATCGATTCTGCTCCAAGTTTATTTTACAATGAAAATGTTCTATTACCGGGCTAGTACTCCAATTAACATGATTATTTGATTTTCTTTTTAATTCGCCCCATTCCCTTTTATATAAATAAGTTTTAATTATGTCACTATATTGTTCCAAACAATTATAAACCTGTAACATATCACTTGACCAATCCAAATCAACTCCATTATTGGTGTTCAATACTTTAGGCTCAATAATCAAAAAATTAGAATCAAATAAATATTTCACAAAATCTTTTTCTCTTATTTCCATTTACATCTGTATAAGGAAAAATTTCTACAGGGTCACCACTTTCTTTTTATGATTGTAAATAATATCCATTCTCAATAAGTTCTACAGCCTT
>JBJENX010000195.1:0-6280 GCA_051880415.1 Lachnospiraceae bacterium
GGCTTAAATACCGTATTATGTGTTTCCCCTTCAATCACCTCATATTCTACATTAATTCCTTCATACTCCTCAAGCTGTTCCACAAAGCCTTCCACACTGCCAACCGCTCCTTTCTCCAGTCCACCCAGCGTAACGTATACATTTGCATTAAGACTACTGCTTCTTTTTCGATAATCAGATTCATAATTACGAAGAAATTTATTACCGGTATGTGCCTGCATCGAAGGACTTCCAATGTAGTAGTTTTCAAACGTATTTCTGCCAATGGTATCACTATGTAACAATGCGTATGCCGCCCAATAACCACCATAGGAATGCCCTGTAAGGGTTGTATTCTCTTCCGAAACAGAATAAATCTCTGACAGGTAAGGAATGAGATTATCAACAATAAAATGTAAAAAATCACCGGGTCTTTCCACAAGATCTCTTTCCCGAATCACTTCATAATCATAATCATTAGGATATCCAATGCTTACAAGAATGACATCCTCTATTTTCCCTTCTACCATAAGAGGGCGAAGCTGTGGATGATCACTTAGTCTCCAGACACCGTCCGTCATAACAACAAGAGGATATTGCTTTGTTTCATCATAGGTTGGAGGTAATGAAATATGAACCACAAATGTGTCATCAATCTCTTTATCATAAATACTTAATTCCTGTATGTAATCTGCACATTGATAATCGATACCGATAACCTCTTTGTAATAAATATGACCTGTAGATAATTTTCCAAGAGTTATACTATCCCGTTCTTCAGGCAATAATCCCGGTTCTCTTGCTTCATTTACTTCCTCATCGCCATTCTCGATTTCTTCTTTACTGTCTTTTTCAGCATCCTCTCCATTACTGCCCGTTTCTTCATTTGTTTCTATATCTTCGTTATCTTTTTCTATTTCTTTTTCCCCTTCATTCTCTTCCACCTGTGTACTTGTGACATTATCATCCGATACAGATGTACTCTCACATCCGGAAAGTGTAAAAGCACCTACCAGCATCATAGTTCCCACTATTAATTTGTTTCTTATCCTCATCTTGTTATCCTCCCTTTTTACATTATCATAGGAGTTTGCAAAACGCATACATATTGCGTTTATCAAACGCCTATACAAATCATGTTCACAAATTAAGGATAACAGATTACGATTTAGAATTCCTATCCGCATTAGTTTCATTTTGTCCATTATTTTTCTTCAATTAAGGGAAGATATAAAAATAATTCATCCTTTCCGTTCATACAATAGCTTACCTCTAATGTCTCATTTGTTCGTATGCGATAGGATGTAAAAGGCATAAATTCCATAAAAATCCGGTACCATAAATTCTGTATATTCTCTTCTTCACATCGGAATCGAATCCATTTTTTTGCCGAAATTGTTTTGCAAATATAGGGGGCCGATACATCCAAAGTATCTCCTGCCACACCAAAAGCATACCATAGTGTGTCGTTCCTGTCATATCTGTAACCAAGTACCGCATCCTGAAATATACCTTCTGTCCCATAACTGCATATTCCGCCAAAATCCTTTTCACAACAGGCATTTACAAATTGGGGAATCTGTTTATTATTGTCTTCCAAATCATCCCCCGGAAAAGACTTCTCATATCCTACCAAATGGATTTCTCCCAATTCTTCCACACTATAATCCAATACGCTGCCACCAACGGCCTGCACCCTTAGTATAATTCTGGTAAAGGTTTTCAACCCGGTTCCATTTTTGCGTATATAGGATGGGGATACCCCATGAAAACGGGTAAATGCTTTCGTAAAGCTTTCCGGTGTATCGTAACCATATTTTAATGCAATATCTAAAATACTTTGTTTTGAATTTATAATTTCTTCTCCCGCAAGGGACAATCGTCTATTGCGAATATACTCTCCAACAGCATAGCCGGTTATTACACGAAAGATTGTACGGAAGTTATATTCAGAAGAAAAAATCTGCTTCGAAATATTTTCTCCGGTAACAAGCGCATCCTCCAGCAAATGTGCCTCTATATAATCTATCGCCTTTTGAAGATTTACTAACCAATCCATATCATATGTTCCTCCCAATATCCATTTTCTGAAGTATATAAAAAAGGAAGCCGGACACATCCAACTCCCTTAGGCATTGTTCATTGACCTCCACCACAATTCTATATCACATTATGCCATATCAAATTTTATCTTGCAATAAAACCTATATTAATTTACAACTATTTTTCTATAACGATAAATACTTTATTCGCATTATCCTTTCCACCATTACGCAAATCTATTATATCAACACATCCTTTGCTTCCTTCTTATTCTCCTTCAAAAATACCGTCACCTTATCTGACCGGTCACAGGTAGCTAACAGTACATCTTTCGGTTCCTTTGCTCCCTGGGCTGTGATCTGACTATGAAGCCATTTCTCATCCTTCCCCATATTTTTTAGATTTTCCTCCATTATATTTCCATCTAAAATCACATTGGCAACCATATAATCCTGTTCGGGAGTCAACTCCATATCATTAGGAGTCAGTGGACGTTCTTCTACTTTAGGAAGAAAACTGATTTTTCCATTTCCCTCCAAAATGGCACATTCCAGCTTCGATACATCAAAATAACCGTTCACACGGCACTGCACCAAGAATTCCGTTACATCCATCTTAGCTCTTTTAAGATTGCTTCGATACAATTCTCCATGATTCAATAGCACAAGAGGTTCTCCCTCAATCAGCCTTCTGGCTTTCATAGACTTGGAAGTTACCCACGCCAAAATAAGTGCTGCCAAGGCATATACTATCATTGCCGTAAGAGGCCAGGCAAAATTATCCTCTAAGGAAGTAGACATTTCCGCTGCAATGGAACCAATGGTTATTCCAATGATGTAATCAAACATACTTAACTGCGACATCTGCCGATATCCCATTAATTTCGTAAGAATAAAGATTGCAAGAAACGAACCAAGTGAAAGTGCAATAATGTAACATATTTCTGTCATAATAATGTTAAAACCTCCTTTTTGTTTTTAAACACATTTATACTAGAATGTGTATATTGAAGGTTTTTTATACATTGAATCCTTTACTTGTCAGAGCTGCTTCTAATCGAGAATTAATAAATTATTATCATATAAATATCCTCTACGAAAGGAACAATATCACTACTGATATGATTGCAAATAAACCCATATTATGATATAAAATACAAGAAGGAGGAGCGAAGCAATGGTACAATTTATGCCGGATATTTTTTTCAATAAATTCATCATCATCCTTGAAGGATTACTTATGATTGCAGTAATGATATTTCTTCAGCAAGTGCTGTTTTTGGAATACAATACTCCCAAACAGAAAAAAATAAGAACCATTATAGTTCTTGTTTATCTTTGTATTGCAACAATTACGAATGTTTTTCATTCATTTCAAATAAAAAATCCAATATTGAATATCCTCGATTCCATTGTGACTTTCCTTATTTTCCTTCCTTCAATTTACAGCTCCATAACCGGAAGAAAAAGAGCAAAGTGGCTGGGATTATTTATCTTTATACCCATGATTGGTATTTTCGACGGAATTATTCAACTGATTGATACTCCTATTAAGATGGGAATTATTACAGGCAACCCCGAAAAAAATCTCTACACAATTTTTTCTATGCTTGTACTGATTGTCATTCTTATTCTGCTTAATATAAAACAACCAAAATTCATGCAAAATCTTGAACGTGATATTGAGAAACGGTCTTTAAGTCCGCTGGAAGAGCTGGGACTATGGGCAGTTGGAATATGGCTTACTATATATGATTGTTTTAGTAAGTTGATGTTTCCGAACATATCTAATGCTATGAGTACATATCTAGATGTTTCCAATTTTATTATTGCCTGTTCCGTTGTCATTATTGTTTTGGATTCCAACTACCGCCATTATTACCATGAAAACAACTTAGTTCTGCAAAAATCTTTAATTACAACAATGGCAGATCTTGTTGAAAACCGTGATAAGAACACCGGCGGTCATATTCAGCGAACCGCAAAATATGTTGAAATTATTGCTCAAAAACTAAAAAGTGAAAATAAATATACCGATATTCTGACAGAAAAATATATTGAAAACATGGTAACTGCTGCACCACTACATGATGTAGGAAAAATACATATTCCGGACGCAATCCTTAATAAACCCGACAAATTGGACGAAGAGGAATTTGCCATGATGAAAACCCATGCAGCAGCAGGGGCTGATATCATTGTTCACGTTGAGGAAAGTGCAGGCGAGTTGGAATACTTACGCATTGCAAAGGAAATGGCGGAGTATCACCATGAGCATATCGATGGAAAAGGGTATCCCCATGGAATAACCGGCGACCAAATCCCTCTGTGTGCCAAAATCCTTGCCGTAGCGGATGTATTTGATGCATTGGTGTCTAAACGATGCTACAAGGATCCAATGCCTCTTGACAAGGCATTTGCAATCATAGAGGAAGAATCCGGCTCACATTTTGATGAAGATGTTGCTAAGGCTTTCCTTGACAGCAGGGAAGAAATTGAGGAGATATTATCTGCCTAAAATGTGATTCAAGAATTTATTTTCCAAGATTATTTTCCTTATCAAAAAACGCTTTCTCCAGCATATCATACTCTTTGGCAGAACAGACTTCTTTACACTTTTTCTGATATGTCTTCGAACGAGCCAACATATCTTTTATCTTCTCACAGGGAAATTCCCCACACTGATTGCACTTGTCAACACTATGTTCCTTCGTGCATTCTACCAAATGATATGTACACTGTTTATGGGAAGAACATCCTTCACATTTAATTTCGTCATTTGATACAATATGGTCTCTCCAGCCTACCCGACACCATAATTCTGCCACTTTCTGAAGTTCCTCTTCACTATGAGCATTGTATCTGGGACACTCTATGCAGTTATCTCCACATAAAGTTATCTTCTCCTCCATAAGCACACCTCATCTTTTATACAAATAATCCAAATCAACCCTCCGTAATAGCATTGTTACAAAAATCTAATTGCACTAATTTTTTCCCATTTGGTAACGGATACTCTAAGGTCTGGGTTAATTGATACCCAATCACTTCCATACTATTTTTTAATTCCTGTTCAGCCATTTGATGATGAACATGCTCCAATTCATCAAACACATGTAAATATGGAGAATCTGACACAAAGCCATCATCCGTATTAATCTGTATAATGCATGATACATATTGGGACTTTATCACTTTCACTACTTTTTGGAAACACTCATACCCAATGTACTCAATAAGCAGATTAGCAATCAACATATTTACTTGTGGAAGTTTTTCTGCTTCACATCTCAAATCTACACAAAGACATTCCAGTATGCCAGAAAGATTCTTATATCTCTTTTGGGTAGTCATTAAGTATTCCGTGTTTATATCTACACCATAAACCCTAGTTATCTTTTCCACATCAACATGTTCCAAACCGTTGCCACCTGCAATACCAAGTATCATAACGGATTGTATATCATATTGGTTTAACTGTTCTTTCATCATCTGATTCATTGCCTGTAGTTGCCAAACAGAATCCAGTGCCATATGGTTTTCATAATCAGATAGGTTAATTTCTTTCCATGGATTATTCATATTCTTGTCTCCGCATTAGCAAATTACTACATGTTAAATCTTTGCATGCCATATTTGAATTCTTCTAATCCTTTTAATCTTTTTACTCTGCGAAGTTTAATACCACACACATTACATATCTGCTCAAGTCCGGCTTCCACAATTACATTTGACACCCTTATTTCCTTCGGTGCTCCAAATTGAAAAATAAAACCTATCAGAATTTCTGCCAGCATTACAATCGCATCGTCCTCCGGTCCAAGCATTTCAAATTTAATGATAGTTCCTGTATTTGCATCTCCTAATAACGACAATGCCGGATTTGCAGGGCGATCATACTTTTTATCCGTAACTGATGCTCCTAACACAGATACATCCGCTTCTAAAACAGCATTGCATTTCGGGGCTTTTTCGAGGTCTGAGAGCAAATCTTCATCTGTAATCAGTAAATTCCCAAATTGAAAAGCTGTAAAAGGAAGTGGTTCTTCACCAAAATCCCATGTTTTCTTATCTTTTCCAAAAGAAAACAGAAACATATTTCCCGATTCAAAGTCAACCTGCATGTCTGTTTCATCATAGTAACGCAGAGCCAGTTCCAAATCCTGTAAATACTCGCTCATACGCAGTACTTCTTCCTCATCCATATTATATGGATAATATCCCGGCTCAAAAGACAGGAAATACAGCCACTGATTTTT
>JBJENX010000196.1:0-90910 GCA_051880415.1 Lachnospiraceae bacterium
GAAGTGTGGTAACACATGCAGCTGACAAGTACTAATCGGTCGAAGGCTTAACTTTGAGCAGAGAACTTAACGAGAACGAGCCGAAGGCGAAGTTTGAGTTTAGTCGTAGCCACGTCGATGCCGTTAGTGAGCACAAGCGAAGCGAAGTGCGGGCTTACAAATCGACGCGAGAGTTTGCACCCGTGATATGTGTAAGATGTCATCATCTTTGTATGAAGTTCTGAAGGTATATACCTTTTATAATCCCTGATAGCTCAATGGTAGAGCACACGGCTGTTAACCGTGGTGTTGTAGGTTCGAGCCCTACTCGGGGAGTTTATATGGCGCCATAGCCAAGTGGTAAGGCAGAGGTCTGCAACACCTTCATCATCAGTTCAAATCTGATTGGCGCCTCTTATAAAGGAATCCGAATAGGGTTCCTTTTTATTTTGTATAAACTCATATATTTATGTAAATCCTATTACAAATGGAGGGTTTTTATATGAGTTGTTCCAAATTTAAACAAGCATTCTTTATTATAATCGGCTCACTTTTATATTCCGCCGGCATTTCATTATTTTTGGATCCCAATGAGATAGCACCGGGAGGTTTTATCGGTTTATCGGTTATTTTAAGTCATACAATTGGAGGGGAAACAGGTACCTGGTATTTACTTCTAAATATACCAATTATTATCATTGGTCTTAAAGTTTTCGGAAAAAAATTCATATTAAAAAGTTTTTTTGCAATTATATTGAATTCTGTATTAACAAATATATTAGGAGGAATAGGTTCCATTACAGATAATTTGTTACTTGCATCTATTGCAGGAAGTATTTTAGTAGGTTCAGGTCTTGGATTAATATTAAAAGTAGGAGCAACAACCGGTGGTGTTGATATTATTGTGCGGTTAATACGCATAAAGTATCCGGGGATAAAAATAAGTACATTATTTATTATTATTGATATGATAATTGTAACCATATCGGGCATTGTTTTTAGGGATTTTAATATTGCAATGTTTGCATTAATTACGGTAGGTTTAAATGGAAGAGTAATGGATTATATATTATACGGAAGCGATGAGGCAAAACTTATCTATATAATATCTGATGTTCCGGATAAAGTCTTGAAACGAATTCTTAATGAAATGGAGATAGGCGCAACAATTCTATCCGGTCAGGGAGCATACAGTAATAAGGAAAAAGAAATACTTATGTGCGTAGTGAAAAAAAGAAACTCTATTTTGTTACAAAATATTGTAAAGGAAGAGGATGAGAAAGCCTTTATGATAATAACAAGTGCAAATGAAATATATGGGGAAGGCTATAAAAGTTTTTATATGGAATAGATTTAATAAATAAAAAGTATGAAAAATAAATAGAAAATGAATACCGGGATTTTTGCTTTTTATCATTATTTTTGTTATAATGTGATAGATTACACATTTTTATATTTGATGATAAACTCTTGTAATGTAGGTTATGGGATTAATGAGAAATTTGCTGAATGAAATGAGAGAGAACAGTATATGGATTCACCGATTCTAAAAGGCTTAATCGAATATAATACAAAGGGTTCTTATCCATGGCATATGCCGGGGCATAAAAGACGTTTACACACATTATTTCCTGATTTAATTGATAATCCATTCTCAATAGATGTAACAGAGGTTGACGGATTAGATGAATTTCATCATCCTACGGGAATTATTGAGGAATCATTTAAAAATGCAGCAAATATATATGGTTCTGATGCCAGCTTTTATTTGGTTAACGGATCTACCTGTGGAATATTGACAGCCATATCATCAGTTTGTAATCACGGGGATACCATTATCGTTGCAAGGAATTGTCATACTTCCGTATATCATGCTATTCGGTTGTTACATTTGAAGCCGGTTTATATTGTTCCCCAATGGGACAGCGGCCTTAATATGTTTTGCAGTATGGAGCCGGATGTAATAAAGAAGGCAGTAAGGGAGAATCCAACGGCAAAGGCAGTTATTGTGGTATCACCTACTTATGAAGGTGTAGTAAGTGATATTGAAAAAATAGCCAAAATTGTACACAAAAGGAATATACCTCTTATAGTTGATGAGGCACATGGTGCACATTTTGAGTATATGTCAAATGTAAATGAAACCTTATCAACGGTAAATCATAAGAAATTTCCATTGCCGGCTATACGTTTAGGTGCGGATATTGTTATTGAAAGTCTTCATAAAACATTGCCTGCAATGACCCAATGTGCCATGATTCATATAAAGAGTTCTTTGGTAAGTATGGAGAAAATAAAGGAATTTTTGTCTATATACCAAAGTTCTTCTCCCTCCTATGTGTTTATGGCAACTATGGAAGCCTGTATTGAAAAAATGGACCACGAGAGGGATGGACTTTTTATTGTATATAAAGAGGTTCTTTCAGAGTATAGAAAAAAATTTAATAACCTGAAATATATCAGCCTGGTAGATACAGGAAAATTCAAAAAGGGCTGTGTGTATGGATATGATATGGGTAAACTGGTTTTTTCTGTAAAAAATTGTGGTATTCGTGTTAATGATAGAATAGAACCATTTACAGGCGTTCAATTAGGAAATATTCTAAACGAACAGTACGGACAAATGGTGGAAATGTCGGCGGAAAGCTATATTATTGCAATGACATCAGTGGCAGATACGAAGGATGCCTTTGAAGCCTTATATATTGCATTGGAAACAATAGACAATGAGTTAATTGATATAGAAGAAGTAGCCGATATGTATAATGAAAGCGTAATTAATTACGCAAGAATTCCGGAAAGCAAATTAGGAATTGGGCAGGCGGCAGAGTGTGATAAACGTACAGTTAACTTGTTTTCTTCCATAGGGAAAATGAGTGGAGAATACATATATGTTTATCCGCCGGGTATTCCAATTCTTACACCGGGAGAATTAATAACCAAAGACATTGCCGGAGAATTAATAGAGGCAGTGAAAAAAGGTTTAAATATAAAAGGAATAGAATATAACAGGAACTTCTTTGGAGAGAAAACTAATCATATTGTATTAAATGATAAAGCATTTAGGGAATATGCAGAGAATATAGAGGTTGTAGTTATACAGGATTATAAATGGCGGACAAGAAAATTTATGAACCGTAGTTAATTTTAATAATAAAAAATATAATTAACAGGAGATAAGCAGTGGAAGGAATATTTATTACAATGGAAGGTCCGGATGGATCCGGAAAAACAACACAGATTGAGTTATTAAAAAAATATTTGGAATCAAAAGGATATGATATTGTTATTACAAGGGAACCGGGAGGCACTGCTATCAGTGAAGCAATTAGGGAAATTATATTAAATCCGGATTACAAAGAAATGAGTCATATGACGGAATTGTTATTATATGCAGCGGCAAGAGCGCAACTGGTAAACCAGGTGATTAAGCCGGCTCTTGAAGAAGGGAAAGCAGTTATTTGTGACCGTTTTGTAGAATCCTCTGCAGTTTATCAGGGAATAGGAAGAGGATTAGGTGTAGAAACGGTATATGAAGTTAACAGTTACGCATTAGGAGATGTAAAACCTAAGTTAACCATTTTTATGGATTTAGATGCGGAAGAGGGAATTAAAAGAAAAAAGAACCAAACAGAGCTTGACCGAATGGAAATGGAAGATTTAAGTTTTCATAAAAGGGTGGTTGAGGGATATCGTCAGCTTGCGGATTTATATCCGGAACGTATAGTTCCAATAAGTGCCACATTGCCAATAGAAGAAATACATAGTATGATAGTAGAGGAAGTAAAAAAGAGATTTTCGGTGGAATAATATATAGATGATGATTTGTTATCAGGAAAGGAGGTATCACTATGGATATGGATGTAAGAATTAATCAGCTGACAGGACAAATGCCTGTGGAAACACAAACCCAGGCACCGAAAGACGACGATACATTTAAGTTTACACTTATTAGTCATATTGAAAATAGTGAGTTAAAAGAAAAACTTTCCGGCTTAATGAAGGATATTGAAGAACAGGGAAAAAAGATTGCTGAGCATATGGATATACGGGATATGAAACGCTATCGGACCTTAGTTAAAGAATTTATGAATGAAGTAACTGCAAATTCTCATGAATTTTCCAGAGAAAACTTTCTTGACCGAAGAGGAAGACATAGAGTATATGGAATTGTGAAAGAGGTTGACAAATCATTAGATGAATTGGCACAGGAGCTGCTTAAAGACGAGAAGGATAATCTGGCAATCTTGGGAAAGATTGATGATATCCGGGGGATGTTATTAGATATCTCAACCTGATATAGGAAAAGGAATTACAGTGTTTTAAAATTACGATATGGTAAACAATCGGACAGAAGAAATCGAGGTGATGAATATGGCAAATTATAGCGATATAATTGGACATGAAGATATTGTGAAACATTTTAAAAGCAGTATTGAACTTGGAAAAGTGTCTCATGCTTACATATTAAATGGTGAAAAGGGTGTAGGCAAGAGAACCTTAGCTTCTGTTGTGGCAAAATCTTTGCAATGCGAAACCGGAGATCCGGATCCATGTGGAAAATGTAAGTCATGTTTACAGGCTGAGTCCGGAAACCAGCCGGATATAATTTGGGTAACACACGAAAAGCCAAATGTGATATCCGTTGATGAAATCAGGGAACAAATTGTTAACGATATTAGTTTAAAGCCATATAGCAGCAGATATAAAATATATATTATACCGGATGCACAGTTAATGAATCCTCAGGCACAAAATGCTATTTTAAAAACTTTGGAAGAACCCCCGGAATATGGTATTATTATGTTATTAACATCTAATGTGGATAAATTCCTGCCAACCATTTTAAGCCGGTGTATTGTTCTTAATTTTAAGCCGGTGGAACCTTTATCTATGATAGAGTATCTAACAGGTAATATAGGAGTAGATGTTGAAAAAGCAAGATTTTGTACGGATTTTGCACAGGGTAATCTGGGGAAAGCTGTTCGACTTGCAATATCCCCTGATTATAATGAATTAAAGGAAGACAGTGTCAGATTACTTCGACAAATTCAGGATATGGAGATGGAAGATATAATCAGGGCTGTTAAGAATATGGGAAAATATAAATTAGATGCAACTGACTATATAGATATTATGACTATGTGGTTTAGGGATATCTTAATGGTTAAGATATCTAATTCCCCAAATAAAATAATATTCAAAAATGAATATTCTATAATGAAAAAACAAGCCAGCAAAACTTCATATGAAGGAATTGAACAGATTTTAGAAGCAATGGATAAATTAAAGATTCGACTGGAAGCAAATGTTAATTTTGATATTGCTATGGAGCTTATGCTGCTTACAATGAAGGAGAACATGAAATGACAGAAGTAATTGGTGTACGTTTTAGAACAAATGGAAAAATCTATTTTTTTTCACCAAATAATATAGATTTAGAGACGGGAGATGCAGTTATTGTAGAAACTGCCAGAGGTGTAGAATACGGAAAAGTAGTTCTTGGTAAGCGTGAAATAGACGAAGGAAGCATTACTTCTACTTTAAAGCCTGTAATTCGTAAAGCAACCGTGGAAGATGACAGAAAGAATGAAGAAAACAAGAAAAAATGCGCAGATGCTTTTGACATATGTCTTCAAAAAATTGAAAAACATGGATTAGATATGAAATTAATCGATGTAGAATACACATTTGATAATAATAAGGTTTTATTCTATTTCACTGCAGATGGAAGAATCGATTTTAGGGAATTGGTAAAGGATCTTGCAGCAGTATTTAAGACACGTATAGAGCTTCGTCAGATTG
This sequence comes from Lachnospiraceae bacterium, assembly GCA_051880415.1. Taxonomy (GTDB): domain Bacteria; phylum Bacillota; class Clostridia; order Lachnospirales; family Lachnospiraceae; genus CAG-590. The sequence continues at coordinate 5,785 of JBJENX010000196.1, forward strand.
GTGTAAGAGATGAAACAAAAATAAAAGGTGGTATTGGTATATGTGGCCGGGAACTATGTTGTCACAGTTATTTATCCGATTTTGTTCCTGTTTCAATTAAAATGGCTAAGGAACAGAATCTATCACTTAATCCATCAAAAATATCCGGTGTATGTGGCCGGTTGATGTGTTGTCTTAAAAATGAACAGGAGACCTATGAGTATCTAAACGATAAGCTGCCAAATGTAGGTGATTATGTAAAAACTGTAGATGGGCTAAAGGGTGAAGTCAGCAGTGTAAGCGTGCTTCGTCAGTTGGTAAAAGTAATTGTTGAATTAGATGACGGGGAAAAAGAGATTCGTGAATATAAGACAGATGAACTTCGCTTTAAACCAAAGAAGAGAAAGAATAATGATAAGGTAAATGATGCAGAATTGAATGAGCTTGAGGCGTTGGAAAAACGGGAAGGTGGTTCCAAGATTGACTAAGGCATAATGAGGTCAAGGGCATGTTATTAGAGGATGAAAGACTTGATGATTTACAATGTAAAGGATATAGATTAATTCAGAAGCCGAAAGGCTTCTGTTTTGGTATGGATGCTGTTTTATTGGCGAACTATCCAGTCATAAGAAAGGGACAGAAGGTGTTGGATTTATGTACCGGAAGTGGAGTTATACCAATCCTTATGGCCGCTAAAACGGAAGGAAAAATATTCTGCGGTTTGGAAATTCAGGAAGCATATGCAGATATGGCATCCCGGAGTGTATTATTAAATCACTTAGAAGATAAAGTATTCATAAAATGTGGGGATGTGAAATGTATTCGTGAACTATATGACAGAGAATCTTTTGATGTGGTTACGGTGAATCCTCCTTATATGACGGAGAATCATGGATTACAGAATGTATATGAGCCCAAAACCATTGCCCGCCACGAGGTGTTGTTAAATCTTCATGATGTAATTGCTGCAGCGGATTATGTACTTCCACAAAGTGGAAAATTATATATGATACATAAACCTTTCCGGATTGCAGAAATTATACGAATCATGAAGGAGTTTAATATTGAACCAAAGAGGATGAGATTTGTTCACCCATATGTTGACAAGGAACCTACCATGGTGCTGATAGAGGGAAGTAAAGGTGGAAGGGAACGGATTACAATAGAACCTCCATTAATTGTATATAAGGATAAAAATATATATACGGATGAAATATACGAAATATATGGAAAATAAGAAAAGGGGATTGTAATGTCTGGAATATTATATATATGTGCAACTCCTATTGGTAATTTGGAGGATATCACTTTACGTACGTTACGTGTTTTGAAAGAAGTGGATTTAATTGCAGCGGAAGATACAAGAAACAGTATTAAATTATTAAATCATTACGAAATAAAAACACCTATGACCAGTTATCATGAATTTAATAAATATGATAAGGCGAAGGTTTTAGTAGATAAGATGAGGGAAGGGGCCAATGTTGCCTTAATTACCGACGCCGGAACACCGGCAATATCTGACCCCGGAGAAGAATTGGTAAAACAATGCCATGAAGCGGGAATAGCCGTGACATCACTTCCCGGACCTTCGGCATTTGTAACCGCACTTACCATATCCGGAAGGGAAACAAGACGGTTTTGTTTTGAAGCCTTTTTACCATATGATAAGAAGGAAAGAGAAGAAGTATTAACTGAATTAAAAAAAGAAACAAGGACAATAATTGTATATGAGGCTCCTCATAAATTAAAAAAGACCTTAAAAGATATATATGAGGCACTGGGAAATCGGCAGATATCAATATGTAAGGAATTAACAAAGAAACATGAAACGAACTTTCGCACTACTATTGAGGATGCTATTTTGCATTTTGAAAAGGAAGAGCCAAGAGGGGAATATGTACTTGTCATACAAGGTTTAGACAGAAACAGATTAAAGGAAGAAGCAATCCTTGAATATATGGATATGCCATTGCAGGAGCATATGGATATGTATTTGAAAAAGGGCTTGGATAAAAAAAGTGCAATGAAGGCAGTTGCAAAAGACAGAGGTGTTGGAAAGAGAGAAATCTATCAGGCATTACTGGAAAATGAGACATAAAAAAGGTGTATTACACCTTTTTCATGTCTTTTTTCGTTTTGGTTATTAATTTCTGCAGTTCAAATATTTCTGTTTGTTGTTTCAGAAGATAATCCTCCATATCTGTAATGAAATAGCCGTTATCCCCCTGATAGGGATGCTGAAGACTGTCCTGTAATAAATAATCAAGGGAAACCTGTAAAAGATCTGATATTCTAACCAGTAATTCCAAACTGATTCCCGATATTCCCCGCTCAATATTACTTAAATGCTGATATGAGAAATTAAGATACCGAGCCATTTCCTTTTGAGAAATATTTTTCTTCTTTCTCTTTTCCTGAATCCTTTTTCCAATTAATTGATAATTCATAAAATCCCCCTCTTTTGTACATTATATGGTATATAATAGGATTACTAACACATAATATAGTGTAAAATGTAATATTATTATAACAAATGCCTATGGAAAAGAAATAATGGGATAGTTGAAAATGGTATGTTCTTACGATATTTGTAAACTGTGAGTTAACATGTTTTCCGGGCATGGTAGATATAATAATATTTTCTATAATTCATAGAATAGAAATGAATTCTTATTGGTTTTCTATTTCTAAAACGTAAGTACGAAGTGTATCAAAATCACAGGGACCTATTTCCAGGACTTTTTCATGAAACTCTTTTTCTGAGTAATTTTCCATTGTTAAATTCTTATATTCTTCTTTTAATTGTTGAATTTCCAGATATCCAATAAAATAACTTAAATAATTTGCCGGTGCTTCTGTAACATAAGAGTAGATATTTTCCCCGTAATAACTGTTAAATCCGTTATCTTCAAAGAACTTTTTTACATCATTTAGTGTCCAGTTTTCATAGTTAACTCCTAAATCTATTCTTGAGCTGATTGCAAGACTTAATATGGTTTCATTTTTATATAAGGTGCATAGGTTATTCATATTATCGGGGAAATCCAGATATTTTAATGAATTTAGTTCAACGTATGTTGCCCATCCTTCAACATATCCGGGATAATTAAGAATTTGCCTTAAGGGATTGGGATTGCTTTTATTAAAATAAACGGTCTGGTATAAATGTCCCGGAAAGCCTTCGTGGGCAAGGGTTGTATATAAGTTACCATTTCCTTCATTTGTATACAGGGGATTAATATATATAATATTTTCCTCATAGTTATCAATTGCGGGAATCATATAAAAAGCGGGACTAAGGGAGGGGGCCAGACTTTCGGATACATTTTTAATCTCATATTCCGGTATTTTAGAAAGAGCCGGATAATCCTCTCTAGTCATTAATGCCAAAGAGTCTACGATTGCATTTGGTGACTGGTAGCAGGTTTCCAATTCATTTTCACAATAATATTTATAAGTATCCGGTTCGGTAATGGCTATGTTTAGAGTAGCTCCCAGAGTATTTGAAAGAGTATTTTCTGTAAGAGCAATGAGTTCTTCGGGGCTTTTGTTTGAACCTGACGATTGTTTAATAAGTAAAGTATAATAATCCTTTCCCTGTGGAAGAGTTGATAAGCCGTAAGGGGTAGTGGCATCCATATCAGGCAATTCATTTTCTTTGATAGGGCTTGTTGTGGATTTTAAATATTCATAAAGTTTTTCATAGGCGGGAATAATGTAAGTATTTACATATTTAAGATTTTTTTTCTTATAGCGGCTTTTTTCTTTTTCGGATAATGAGGATATTTCATCTATCCGGTTATTAAATGTATCAATAAAGCTGTTATCTCCATTTTCAAATCCCTCTAGCAGAGTTTTTAACGTCCCAAGGGTTTTAGCATGTGTGTAATCCTGTTTTGTAATTTCAAGCTCTTTTCTTTTTGTCTCATATTTTATTACATCTTCAAAATAGGTGGGAACCTGGGAAAGCAAATCAAGATATACTTTGATGTCTGTTTCATCATTTAAAGGATATTCCCCTAAGGTAACCGGAAGATTTGCCTGAACACCTGTTGAAGAACCTAACAGCTCAGGGTAATAAGGATAATCATTAAGTTGGGAATTTAAGTCAATGGTTTTGGTTATTAATTCATAGGTAACCTGCTGGGAAGCAGACAAATTAGAGGTATCAAACCGGGAAAGTGAGTTATTAAGGAGCTGGTATAAATTGTCTTCGGAGCGGTTATTCTTTTCATAACCGGAATAGGAAAAAGAAGTAAGTGTTGGCGTTAGGGAGGGTATGTTATATGCATCGGGATTCTCCAAAGTATATGCAGTGGTAATGGAATCACAGGTTACGTCGTAGCAAAACAAAGCTTCTGAAAAGGAATTAAAATTATTTGTGGTTTCCATTTCTTCCAGCAAAGCAGTTCTGTAATTTGTATTAGTGGTTGGATATAAAATAATTGTTCCGATTATAATTAAACATAGAGAAGAAATAATAATCCAGGTGATATATTTTCGTAAAGCTTTATAGAGATGAGTTGTTTTCATGAATGATTCCCAGACGGTTTGTAATAGTGTATGATGAGAAACTTAAAAATATGTGTAAGGGGGATTTTGCAATCATACTTGACACTGATATTGAATTTGCCTATAATGAGACATAGCTTAAAATAATACAAGCATGGAAGAGAAGAGTACCTATGGGATGTTTTTAACAGAGAACCTGGTTAGCTGAGAACAGGAAAAGATGGAACATAGGGAAGATGGTCTCGGAGCTTCTTGTGTGAGGTGTCATATATACTAAGCATGAGACGGGAGCACCCGTTATAGTGTAGACTGATATATGTCAGTTATTAAGGTCGGCATAGCAATATGCAGATGAATTAAAGTGGTACCGTGAGATAAAGCTCGCCTTTAAAGTTATTTAGAGGTGGGCTATTTTTTTACATGTACCACAATTTGCCAAAGCGATCATATATCGCAAATTATAAGACCGGTATCATATATGCCGGAAGAGAAAAGAGGAGGAATGAAAAATGGCAAAAAAACCATATTATATTACCACTGCCATTGCCTATACATCAGGCAAGCCGCATATTGGTAATACGTATGAAATTGTTCTTGCAGATGCAATTGCAAGATATAAGAGATTTGTGGGGTTCGATGTTCGTTTCCAGACAGGAACGGATGAGCATGGTCAGAAAATTGAATTAAAGGCAGCAGAAAAGGGTATTACACCGAAAGAATTCGTTGATCAGACATCCGGAGAAATTAAAAGAATTTGGGATTTAATGAATACTTCTTATGATAAGTTTATCCGTACTACAGACGAGGATCATGAGAAACAGGTTCAGAAGATATTTGAAAAGTTAAAAGCACAGGGTGATATTTACGAGGGATATTATGATGGTCTTTACTGTACCCCTTGTGAGTCATTTTTTACAGAATCACAGTTAGTAGATGGCATGTGTCCTGATTGTGGCCGTCCTGTTGAACAGAAGAAAGAAAAAGCTTTTTTCTTCCGTATGAGTAAATACGAAGGAAAATTAATTCAATATATTGAAAGTCATCCGGAATTTATACAGCCGGAGTCCCGTAAAAATGAAATGATGAATAATTTCCTGAAACCGGGTCTTCAGGATCTTTGTGTATCCCGTACATCATTTAAGTGGGGTATTCCGGTTGAATCCGATCCAAGACATGTTATTTATGTGTGGATTGATGCACTTACAAACTATATTACAGGTCTTGGTTATGATTTGGACGGACATCATGATAAGATGTTTGAGAAATACTGGCCATGTAACCTTCACCTTATCGGCAAAGATATATTACGTTTCCACACAATCTATTGGCCAATTATGTTAATGGCACTGGGACTTCCTTTACCAAAGCAGATATTTGGTCATCCATGGCTGATTCAAAGTGACGGTAAGATGAGTAAATCAAAGGGAAATGTTATCTATGCAGATGATTTGGTGGAATTATTTGGTGTAGATGCAGTCAGATATTTTGTTCTTCATGAAATGCCTTTTGATAATGATGGTGTGATATCTTATGAGTTAATGGTAGAGCGTATTAATTCTGATCTTGCCAATACTCTTGGTAATCTGGTAAACAGAACCATTTCTATGTCAAATAAGTATTTTGATGGTGTTGTTGAAAACAGAAAGGTAGCTGAGCCGGTTGATAAAGAGTTAATTGATTATGTGTTAGATACAAGAATCCGGGTGTCAGATTGTATGGATAAGCTTCGTGTTGCTGATGCTATGACGGAAATCTTTAACCTGTTTAAGCGTTGTAATAAATATATTGATGAGACTATGCCTTGGGCACTTGCAAAAGAAGAGGATAAGATGGACCGGCTGGCAACAGTCTTGTATAACCTTGTAGAAAGTATTATTATTGGTGCCACATTGTTAGAACCATATATGCCGGAAACTTCAGAGAAGATTCTTGCACAATTAAATGCACCGAAGCGTAAGGTAAATGATATTGTAAAATTTGGCTCTTATAAGTCCGGAACAAAAGTAACAGAAAATCCTGAAATCTTATTTGCAAGACTGGATATCGAGGAGGTTCTTAAAAAGGTAGAGGAAATGCAGCCGGAACCGGAGCCTGTAGTTGATGACAATCCGGGAATTGATTTAGAAGAGAAGAAGCCGGAAATTACCATTGAGGATTTTGATAAGCTTCAGTTACAGATAGGACAGGTTATTAAATGTGAGGAAGTGCCTAAGTCTAAGAAGCTTCTTTGTTCACAGGTAAAGATTGGCAGTGAGGTTCGTCAGATTGTATCGGGAATCAAGAACCAGTATTCTCCTGAGGATATGGTTGGAAAGAAGGTTGTTGTTGTAACAAATCTAAAACCGGCCAAGCTTGCAGGGGTAGAGTCACAGGGTATGATACTTTGTGCAGAAGATGCAGATGGCAAGTTATCATTGGTAACAACATATGATGAAATGCCACATGGTGCAGAAATCAGATAATAATAAAAAGGACTGCGGTTGCAGTCCTTTTTTAATGGAAAAATTTATATAATAATTATTCTTCAGAAGTATCTTCGCTATTTGTAGTTTCCGTTTGTGTATCTGTATCATTTGTATTTTGCGGATTTTCCCTGATGTATAATATTGCTGCATCAATTTTTAGAAAATCCTCATCATTAATATAGTAGTAATCATCTGATGGCTGAATTGGAACTTCAATTACTACAGGATCCATATATCCCGGTTTTTCCGTAGTACCCTTTAATATTTCAATAATTCCTTCCGCAAATTCCGTTTCGTAATCTACTTCTGTTGTATTGTTAAAATCACCATCATCTACACGTGCATTAAAGTTTTCAATATATTCAACCACGGAGTCGTAAGATGCTTCTAAAGTATCAAGGGGATAAACCGTAAGCTCTAATGTATAGGAATCACTTTCTTTATCATGCTTTACATCTGTAACTTCGTATTTTGCATTGGCAAAAATGGATTGTGCCAAATAGTAAAATTCTGATAGAACAGTACCATCATCCACTTCTTTTACTCCATAATAGTTCATAAGATTGTGAGCCTGATAGTCCATGTTTGCCACATACACAGCCTCAGCATCCTTTTGGGAAACACCGGTTAGTGTCATGTAATCCTTGGAAACATTTTTATAGTTAACATCTAATAAACTAATTAAATATCGGCTATACACCTTTTCCCTACTATCAAATAATGAACAGCCGGTTACTGATAGTATCATAACAAATACCAGAGACACCACTGATATTTTCTTAAGTACTGATTTCATTTGCATTCCTCCTAATTGCCCATATAATAAATATTACACTTATTTTAAAAAATAATGTCTACACATACAAAGTCAGTATAACATATCTTTTTAAAAATTGTCTATAGATATGTTTTTCCATATATGATACCATAGCACTATAAACAGGAGTTGCCTTCTAACACCTGCATAGACACATAACCTGAAAACATAATTCATTTTTCTGCTCCTGGGAAAATATGTTTTTGTCCGTAACAGTGTGTCTCTTTTTTGCGAGACGCTGGCTTGTTTGGAAGACTATTTTTTTGTGACTGTCTTTTAAGCGAATGCGAGAACGTTGTTTGAACGCCACATGGATGTTTTTTATAGTTGCCGGACAAGCTCTCGCATAACTGCAAACGTAGCGGTACATAGCACACCAAAATACGGTGTGCAAGTACCGACGATTGCAGATAGTCCTGCAACTATAAAAAACACCATGTGGCGTGAGTTTCGTGGTAGCATTCGCAATAAAAGAAGGCAGCCACAAAAAAATAAAGTCTTCCTACAAGCCAAAATGCACCGCAAAAAAGAGACATACTGTTATGGACTTATAGTTTTCCCAGGAGCAGAAAAATGAATTATGTGACAGTATTTTTCTGTAAGCAGGTGTTAGAAGGCAATAGGGATAATGGTTGGGAGAAAGGAAACCGGAGTATGAAAATAGTGGTGGCAATGGATTCGTTTAAAGGATGTATGACGTCTTTAGAAGCCGGAAGGGCGATTAGATATGCAATTCATAAGGTAGATGAAGAGTTAGATGTGGATGTGTTTCCTTTAGCAGACGGTGGAGAGGGAACCATGAAGGCATTGGTGCATAATATGGGTGGAAGAATTGTTAAGACCTTTGCAACCGGTCCTCTTGGGGCACCTGTAGAATGCGAATATGGAATAATTGAAGACAGAAAGCTTGCAATTATAGAGGCTGCAAGTGTAGCCGGGCTTACTCTGGTTCCGGAAGAAACAAGAAAACCAATGTTTACAACAACCTATGGCGTGGGAGAATTGATTAAACAGGCAATTGATAAGGGGTGCCGGGAATTTATTATTGGAATAGGAGGCAGTGCTACCAATGATGGCGGTATCGGTATGTTACAGGCTCTTGGATTTGGAATATTGGATGCCGATGGCATTCAGGTAAAATTTGGTGCCTCCGGTCTGGAAGATTTATGTATGATTACTTCAAGAGGTGTGCTTCCGGAAGTTTTTAAGTGCCGGTTTACGGTTGCATGTGATGTGACAAATCCTTTGTGTGGAGAAAATGGATGTAGTAAGGTGTTTGGACCACAAAAAGGTGCAACAGATGAAGATATTATGCAAATGGATAAATGGCTTAGAAGATATGCAAAATTATCAAAGGAAGTAGTAGAAAATGCAGATATGGATTATCCCGGTGCCGGAGCAGCCGGAGGCATGGGTTTTGCATTTCATACCTTTTTGAATGGTGAATTGAAGTCAGGAAGTAAAATCGTTTCGGAGCTGCTAATGATAGAAGAAGCCATAAAAGAAGCAGATTTGGTTATTACCGGAGAAGGTTGTATTGACGGACAGACCATAATGGGGAAAGGACCGGTTCATATTGCAAAGCTGGCAAAACAATATAATAAGAAGGTAATTGCTTTGGCGGGAGCTGTGGGTGAAAATGCCCATCTTGTTAATGATTATGGAATAGATGCATATTTTCCAATTTTGCAAAGAACAATAGATATTGAAAGTGCCATGCGTTCAGAGATTGCCAGAGAAAATTTGATAGCAACAACAGTTCAGGTTATGAGAATCTTAAGTGATTAGACTTAAAAATTTCATTATGTATAAGGTAATAGGTAATTGTGAAACTCCTGCTTCTTCTATAAAAGTTGTGCAGTTTTAACAATATCCACGCAGGCACGCTCTCGCTGCTCTCGCCTCGCAGCGGTACTAAACTCGTGTTTCACACTCGTTAAGTGCCGGCGGTCTCAAAGCACCTGCTTAGGATGCTTGTCAAATCCGCACAACTTAATATACATATTCAGGAGTTTCGCAATTACCTATAAAATGTAATATAAAGAGGAGAAGAAATGGAAATATTTGATACACATGCACATTATGATGATGAAGCTTTTGACGATGACAGGGAGGAGCTCCTTTACAAATTGCAGGAAGCAGGAGTCAAACAAATCGTAAATATTGGATGTTCCATGGAAAATTCCCGGGAGAATGTGGAATTTGTTAAACAGTATGATTTTATGTATGGAACGGTTGGTGTACATCCAAATGATGTGGATGAGCTAAGGGATAAAGATATAGATGAGCTGGCAGGATTGTCACAAAAGGATAAAATTCTGGGAATTGGAGAGATTGGTCTTGATTATTACTATGATGATATATCCAGAGATTGTCAGAAAAAATGGTTTGCCAGGCAGCTTAATATGGCAAAGGCAGTAAACCTTCCGGTCATTATCCACAGTCGTGAAGCAGCACAGGATACCCTTGATATTATGAAAGCAGAAAAGGCAGGAGATACTGGTGGTGTAATACATTGCTTTTCCTATGGTGTAGAGATGGCAAGGGAGTATCTTAATATGGGTTATTATATTGGAGTTGGAGGAGTTGTAACCTTCAAAAACGGAAGAAAATTAAAAGAGGTTGTCCAATATGCACCCCTTGACCGCATTGTGTTAGAAACAGATGCGCCTTATCTTGCACCCACACCTTTTAGGGGAAAGCGGAATAATTCCTCTTATCTTTCTTTTGTTGCAGAGGAAATTGCAAGAATAAAAAATGTTGATGTAGACCGGATCTATGAAGTGACCTTCCAAAACGGAAAGAAGCTTTACAGGTTATAAATGAATTTAAATACAGGTAATTGCGAAGCTCTGATTTTGCAAATGCTTATAAGAATAAAAAAGAAATAGAGGAAATGTATGGAAAAATTAAGTAATCCACAGGTAACAATTGAAACAATAAAAAAATATAATTTTTCTTTTCAAAAGAAATTTGGACAAAATTTTTTAATTGATGACCATGTGTTAAATAAAATTATAAAGGCAGCGGGAGTTACAAAGGAAGATGTTGTATTAGAAATCGGTCCGGGTTTTGGAACCATGACCCAGTATCTGGCAGAGGCTTCTAAGGAAGTAATTGCAGTGGAAATAGATAAAACCCTGATTCCTATTTTGCAGGATACATTATCAGATTATCAAAATGTAACCATTATAAATGATGATATTTTGAAGGTAGATATCAATGGTCTTGCAAAAGAGAAAAACGGAGGAAAACCAATAAAGGTGGTGGCCAATCTTCCATATTACATAACCACACCTATTATCATGGGACTGTTTGAAAGTCACGTTCCCCTTGATAATATTACGGTTATGGTGCAAAAGGAAGTGGCAGAACGAATGCAGGCTGTACCGGGAACAAAAGACTATGGTGCACTGTCTCTTGCGGTACAGTATTATGCCGAGCCTTATATTGCAGCCAATGTTCCACCGAATTGTTTTATTCCCCGTCCCAATGTGGGTTCTGCAGTGATTCGTCTGACAAAGTGGGATAATCCTCCGGTATGTGTACAGGATGAAGCATTTATGTTTTCTCTTATCAGGGCGTCCTTTAACCAAAGAAGAAAGACTTTGCAAAACAGTTTGGTAAACGGTGGAATACAGGTTACAAAGGAGCAGATTAATGAAGCGCTGGCAGATATGAATAAGCCGGCAACTGTCAGAGGAGAAGCATTGACATTGGAGGAATTTGCCCGGTTATCGGATTTATTACAGAAGAAGTCTGGCTGATTATGACATATTTTGGAATATAATCCCCGGCCTTTGCATAGAATGTATAAATGCATTGTATTGTTATATAAAAATATATTATACATGGCAGATAATGATAAATTCTATGGCAAGGAGTGGGACAAGTGCAGACATATAAACGGAAAATAACATATTTTTATCAGTTTCATAATGGAAAAGTAGGGTCTACGGCAGGCTTTTTAAAGTTAGAAATTCGTGGAGACAGAGTGAAGATTATTATAAATATACAAGAACCACCGGGCCTTCCTTATAAAGGTGGGGATTTGTATTTTTATCATGAAGCAGGAGATCATTTATCTGCTGTATGTGTGGATAAGGTTGACAGTATTGACGGTGTGTTAACTTACCATACAAGAACTGACTGGCAAAGGTTTTATGATACAGGAAGGGATTTATATACCTTCGACGGTGTTATGGTGGTATATAATGAGAATCATTATTATTTAGGGGATTTTAAGGACAAGGATAGAAGCAGTATTCCCATAAAATTCAATGTACAAAAAAAACCTGCTCCGGAAAAGATAGAAAATAATGAAGATGTTTCGGACATAGAAGATATTCCTTTGATTCCTGTTAATAAAAACAAGGAACCGGAAAAGGAACCACAGCCGGAGTCAACCGATTTTTTAAAATGTGAAAATTGTCCCTATCAGGAAAAACGAAAAGAAATAAAAGGGGAAACCGACAGTTTCGAAAAAATATTGGAGGAATATCCCAAATTACCGGTATATGGTGCCACGGAGTTATTTCAATGTGTACGTATTCACCCAAAAGATATTGGTAAACTGGATATGAGAAATTGGAAATTAGGTGTGAACAGTTTTTTAACCCACGGATATTATACATATCAGTATTTATTATTGGGAAAAATGAGATTTACAGATGGACTGGAGCATCCTATAATTGGTGTTCCGGGAGTATATTCCAACAGAGAAAAATATTTAGCGAATATGTTTGGATTTGAGCAGTTTGTCCCTGTTAAGAAAACAGGGATTAAAACCGGAGAATTTGGATACTGGGTAGTGGAAATTAATAATTAAAAGAGGAATTTAACAGACTATAGCGGTGGTGATCAAGAAAGACACCATTTATCTCTACACTTTTGTATTCAATTCCCTCGTATTGAAAGCCTAACTTTTCCAGTAACCTGATAGAGGGATAATTATTGGGGGATACTCTTGCTTCTATACGGTGGATTTTGTAGTTATTGAAAATGACAGGAATAGCAGCCTCACAGGCTTCTAGGGCATATCCCTTTTTGTGGTAGGATTTATCAAATTTATATCCCATAGAGGTATGAGAAAAAGGGCCATGCTCCATTTTACAAAAATTAACGGAGCCAATGATAGTATCCGGCTGTTCCTTTAAATATACGTAATATCTCAGTGTTTTTCCTTTGATTATTTCAGAGTATTCATATGTCATGGATGCTTTTTGAAAGGCCAGGGTATAGAAGTTTTCCGGTCTTGTAGGTTCAAAGGCATCAAAAAGGTCAGAATTTCTTTTGTAAAAAGACAAAACCTCTTCTGCTTTTGATGAATCCTCAATTTTTAATATTAAACGATTTGTGGTAAGTAAAAAGGACATAATGCATACTCCGTTATAATGTATTATATGTAACAATGTATCATAGTTTTTAGGAGAAGTAAAATGACAAAAGATGAAAAATATATGAAAGAAGCAATTAAACAGGCGAGGAAGGCAGCTCTTATGGGGGATGTACCAATAGGGTGTGTTATTGTGTATAATGATAAGATTATTGCAAGAGGATACAATAAGAGAAATGCAAAAAAGACCACCCTTGCCCATGCAGAAATCATAGCCATTGAAAAGGCTTCCAAAAAAATTGGTGACTGGAGATTAGAAGACTGTACCATGTATATAACCTTAGAGCCTTGTCAAATGTGTGCCGGTGCTATTATACAAGCCAGAATTCCAAAAGTAGTGGTTGGTGCAATGAATAAAAAGGCAGGATGTGCAGGTTCGGTGCTTAATATGTTTCAGGTTCCTGCATTTAATCATCAGGTTGAATTTGAAAATGGTGTTTTAGAAGATGAATGTAGTGAAATGCTTTCTAATTTTTTTAGGGAACTTAGAAAAAAACAGGAATGAATCATGTTTATGGACATAAAAGAGGTGTACAAAGGAGACGTGGCTTTTGGTTGACAGAAAAGCTAAATTCTTGTATACTTAGCCTCGTCACTTTAGGGTGATATTTATATTGTATAGACCTTTCCACGCAGCCGGGGTGGTAGCGGTGCCCTGTACCTGCAATCCGCTATAGCAGGGGTGATGGCTTGCCTAGGGAGTATTTTTTTAGTGCTGGCTATAGTAAGTGGCGTTGACGTATGGGTCTTGCGCAATGGAAACCTATGAACCGTGTCAGGTCGGGAACGAAGCAGCACTAAGTAGGACTTTTCATGTGCCGCAAGGGTGCCTGGACTGAGTTAACTGCTATAGTATCGGCTAGGAGAAGCTAACGAAGCATGCCGCGTGGATTTTTAATTTTAAAATTATGAAAATATCATAAAAAAATATGGAATATTTTTATTATTAGTGATACAATAAAAAGGATTATCGAGATATAGATTGGAGAGGGTAATATGAATTACGCAAATGTTATTGAATTTGTAAGACAACAAATTTCGAATAACGGAAGACCGTCAAATTATCCATTCCGCGATCGATTTGAACATACGATGAGAGTATATAGATGGGCAATCAAGTTACAGGCAAAGGTTGGGGGAGATCTGGACATAATTGCTTTGGCCGCACTATTACATGATGTAGGTTGGGATGAAGAAAAAGATCACGGTGAAGTAGGTGCGCAGATTGCGGTTGAATATTTGGACAGTATTGGGTTAGACCCGGAAAAAATAAGCAGAATTGGTGAAATTATCCGGATTCACGAAGACAAGGATACAACGGAGGAGTTATCTCTGGAGTGTCAGGTTGTTATGGATGCGGATTTGCTGGATGAAGTGGGTACCGTTAGTATCATATGGGATGCCATGGCAACAGCCTGTGAGGATGGTGCCAACTATAAGAAGGCTTATTATCGTATTAAAAATTATTATAAAGGAAACAGGCCCAAAATTCGTCGTTGTAAGACAGATGCAGCTCGTTTGGAATATAGCAGACGAATGAAGCTTTTAGAAGAGTTTATCTTCCAATTGGAGAAAGAGTTGTTTTAACAGCCTGATTGGTAATTAGGTTCTATATTGATATACAGGAGGAATAAACATGAAGAAAGTAATGGGGAAAGTTATTACTGTTGTAGTAATAATAGGTATTTTATTTGGAATTTATTTTTTGTTGCCTGAGTATCCTAAAAACTGTGTAAAGGCAACTGTTCAGAAGATGGTAGATAAAGATGCACAGGCCCGAATTGAAGCCGTAAAACAAAAACAGTATGAAGGCGTGGATAATCAGACCTTTGATGCCATATTAACGAAAGGAACCACCAGTGGATGTTATACATATACTTCTGCATTAAAAAGTGATGATGGTGCAGAGCATGTTTATTATTATGGCAAAGGTGCCAGTATTAATCTTAAGGAATGGCCGGATTATGGCGGAGGCCTGTTATATACAGATGCAATTATAAAGGTTGATTTTAAGATTAAGGCGGGAAATAATTTGGAAATCGTACCCTACATCGACGATTTATCTCCGGCGGGAGCTTTACAGATTAATGACGGAAAACATACGGATGCCAATAATAAAATTAAGGCAGACTATTTTAGTCAGTTATATAATGGTGTAAAAAAGAGTAATTAGCAGATGCAAAGAATAAAAACCCTTCTGTGGGAATGTAAGAAATTACATTGACGGAAGGGTTTTTATTGTTATAAAAAATATTTTATGCAGTTAATTCTTCAATCAGTTTCATGATTGTACCTATGGAGTCAGACATTTCGCTTTCGGACATTGCGGCGATATATTCATCCTTATGGGTTGAAACATCCCGTATCGCATTTAGTAAAGAGGTTTTGCTAAGTTCTTCTTCCTCAATAACGTAACTGAATCCATTCTTTTTAAATGATTTTGCATTTAAAATCTGGTCTCCTCTACTGGCTGCTTTTGACAGAGGAATCAAAATATTCGGTTTTTTGAGCGCCAGTAATTCACAAATGGCATTGGCACCTGCTCTGGAAATAACAATATGGGATAATGCAAATAAATCTCTTAATTCTTTTGATGCATACTCCAGCTGAACATAACCTTCTTTGTTATCAAAAAGGGGGTCTAAATGTCCTTTTCCACACAGATGAATCACCTGATAATTTGTAAGTATGTCATCCAGGCTTTCCCGTATAATATTGTTAATTACCACACTTCCGCTACTGCCACCAATCACTAAAATCGTTGGTTTGTCTACTGCTAAACCTAACATCTTTGCGGCTTCAACGGCATTTCCTTCAAACAGTTCTTTTCTAATGGGAGTACCGGTTAGCACCGCTTTCCCTTTTGGTAATAAATCAAAGGTTTCCTGAAAATTACAACAAACCCTGCTGGCTGACGGGATACATAATTTATTAGCTAATCCCGGTGTCATATCTGATTCATGAATAATCGCCGGGATATGATTTTTCTTGGCTGCAATTACTACGGGAACCGTAACGAATCCTCCTTTTGAAAAAACAATATCCGGTTTAATTTTCTTAAGAATATGGTTGGCTTCGTTAAATCCCTTAATGACTCTAAAGGGATCGGAAAAATTTTTGACATCAAAGTAACGGCGAAGTTTTCCTGATGAAATTCCATAGTAGGGAATATTCATATTTTCAATTAATTCTTTTTCTATTCCGTTGTAAGAACCAATATAGTGAACTTCAAAGCCTGCTTCCTTTAAACTGGGAAGCATTGCAATATTTGGGGTAACATGTCCGGCAGTTCCGCCACCTGTTAATACTATTTTTTTCATAAAATCATAACTCCTTGTTATTCATAAGAATCATATATATTAAGCATTAAGAGCCTGCTTAAGAGCTTTTGCCAGCTGGTCAGGACAGGAGGTGCCTTTAAAACCACATTGTATTCCTTCTAAACGGGAAATAGCTTCATGTACATCCATTCCTTCCACCAACCGGGAAACACCCTGGGTATTACCATTGCAGCCTCCAAAGAATTGAACATTTACTACTTTTCCGTCCTGAATGTCAAAATCAATTTTCTGGGAACAGACTCCCTGTGTCTTATATGTCATAGTTATCATCCTTTCTTCTTGATTATATGTAGACCTTTGCGAAATATTATACATCATCATGAGTATATCATAAGAAATGTTTTTTGTAATCATGAAAAAGATAACCGATTTAAAGTATAATTATCCGATTTGTGTCGGAGATTGCGTTTGGATGCCATTGAGATTGTATATAGGAACTTGTAAACTGAATATAGAAATATTTGTTCTGAAATTATATGAGATTAGGAAGGGATTTATTATGGTACAACAATTTATATTTGAGCATAGTAATATGTGTAGTATTTTTTTATTTGGAATTATCAGTTTGGTCTTACAAATGATTATGGTTTTCTCTTTAAATGGTTATGTGAAAGCTTCCGCAAATATGAAAACAACGAAAAAAAAGGTACTTATTAATTTAAAAAATCAGTTTGAAACCATATACGGAATGGATTACAAAGTAAGAAATACTTTTGCCTATGTGGAAAAATACCTATTAAAATTAAGGTGGATGGGATTTTCCTATAATACCTGGGAAAAAGCACCATTTTTAGCAACGGGAATGGTTACTTTGCTAGCAGGAACAGAGGCATTTTACGGATATGTAAAGCATGTGACATTAGACGCATATGTAGAAATTGGATTTGCATATGGAATTGTTTTGGTATGTTTTTATGTTTTTTATCATATATTTGGAGTGAGAAATAAGAAAGAACAAATACAAATTCAGTTAGTTGATTACCTGGAAAATTATTTGGCAAATCGTCTGCTTCGTACAAAAAATGAGGATGTAAAAGTATTAAATGAGTCTATGGAAGATGCTTTTTTGGAGGATGCTGTAGAGAATGAAAGAATACGAAAAGAAATATTACTTGAAGAAAAGGAAGCAGAAGAGAAAAAAATGAGGGAGAGTGAAAAACTTAATTCGGAAGATGCAGATAAAAATAAACAGTTAGAAGGCGACATGGATATGCTTAGACGGCTTATAAAGGAAATGGAAGATAAAAACAGTCAGGGCAGAAGAGCCAATATTGGTTTGGACGATAGCAAAAAACTTGCGGATACTGTTACCCAGATAGCTGTCAGTGAAGAGATTCCTTTAAATGCAGATGCATTAAAGGAGGAGGAAATGGATACAATAGAGGATTATGACGATTCAAATTTAAAGCTTCTTGAAGAATTTGTACAAAGCTTTCTTGCTTAGGTAGGAAATTGGTTGAAAATAAATAATAAAAAAGGAATAGTTTGTTTTGGAATTATTGTGATGGCTATTGGTTTTTGGTGTCTGTGGCTACATTTTGGACACTCCTTTACATACAATAGTGGATTCAATCAGAATGGGAAGGTTGGGCTGGAGACCGAGGAAAAAAATATATCGGATACAGAGGAATCCCAAAATAAGAAAAAGCAAATGGAAAAGGAATCGGAAGATACCGGAAATCAGAAAAAAGAAAGGGTTATAAATGAAAATACAGATTACACAATAATAGATAATACAAAATATTCCTGGTGGTTCAAACGAAATGAGGAACATCTGCAGTCAGGATGCCAGGAGGATTTTGATATTACAAAATATCAGGCATATTATGTGGTGCCGGTAAACCGCAAGGTGATATACTTAACCTTTGACTGTGGATATGAAAATGGATATACCGGGGATATATTGGATATACTAAAAAAGGAAAATGTAACTGCAGCATTTTTTGTAACACAAACATATATTAGGGATAATGTTGATTTGGTAAAAAGAATGAAGGAAGAGGGACATCTTGTATGCAATCATTCAGTGACCCACCCCTGTATGCCATCAAAGACCATAGAAGAGCAGACCCGGGAAATTCTTACATGTGAGAGCTATATGAAGGAAGCAACGGGTTATGAAATGGATTTATTTTTCCGCCCGCCTCGTGGGGAGTATAGTGAAAAAACCCTACAGCTGGCAAAGGATTTAGGATATACAACAATTTTCTGGTCTATGGCATATTTAGATTATGATGTAAATAATCAGCCAACAAAGGAGCATGTCATAGAACATTTTGAAAAATATTATCATCCGGGTGCCATTCCTTTACTTCATAATGTATCCAAAGCAAATCATGATGCTCTTTCGGATATTATAAAAAATTTAAAAAAGGAAGGCTATTCTTTTGGAGATTTATATGATTTGCCATTGGAACAGTCATAGGAATTTCCCAAGAAAATGATTGCTATTTGCAGTCTGATTTGATAAAATATAGGGTGATTTTTGGGGATATTCGAAAGTCCCTATAGTTTAGAACAAAGGAGAGCAAAAGCATGGCAGAAGAAAATATCAGTTTTGACTATAGCAATGCGATGTTTATGGTATCAGAAGAAGATATCGCAGCTATGAAGCCAAGAGTAGAAGAGGCAAAGAAAACTTTACTTGAGAGAACAGGTGAGGGTAATGATTTCTTAGGATGGATTGATCTTCCTGTTAATTATGACAGAGATGAGTTTAAGAGAATTAAGGAAGCCGCTAAGAAGATTCAAAATGATTCAGACATTTTAATCGTAATCGGTATTGGCGGTTCATATCTTGGTGCAAGAGCAGCCATTGAAGCTTTAAGACATACATTTTATAACGTAATTGATAAGGATATGAGAAAGGGAACTCCGGAAATATATTTCTGTGGTAACAATATCAGTTCCACATATCTTGAACATTTATTAGAGGTTGTTGGGGACAGAGATTTTTCCATTAACATTATTTCTAAGTCCGGTACAACAACAGAACCAGCAATTGCCTTCCGTATTTTTAAGAAGCTTTTAGTTGAAAAGTATGGCGAGAAGGAAGCTGCTAAGAGAATATATGCAACAACAGATAAAGAAAAGGGTGCATTAAAAACTTTGGCAGATGCAGAAGGATATGAGACATTTGTTGTTCCTGATGATGTAGGAGGACGTTTCTCGGTTCTTACAGCGGTAGGTCTTCTTCCAATCGCAGTATCCGGTGCAGATATTAAGCAGTTAATGGTTGGAGCAGCTGCAGCAAGACAGAAATGTATTGATAATGAGTTTGATGAGAATGATGCATTGCAGTATGCAGCAATCCGTAATATCTTACGGGAAAAGGGTAAGACAATGGAGATTCTTGCTAACTATACACCATCTGTTCATTATATTGGTGAGTGGTGGAAGCAGTTGTTTGGTGAGTCAGAAGGTAAAGACGGAAAGGGTATCTACCCAACAGCCTGTGACTTTACAACAGACCTTCATTCTTTAGGCCAGTTTATTCAGGATGGTACAAAGAACCATATTGAGACAGTTATTAATATCGGTTCTCCAAGACGTAAGATTATAATGGAGAAGGAAGATGAGGATTTAGATGGTCTTAACTACCTTGCAGGCCGCACTATTGACTTCATCAATAAGCAGGCTATGAACGGTACAGTTCTTGCCCATGTTGACGGAGAGATTCCAAATCTTATGATTACTCTTCCATTTATGAATGAGTTTAATCTTGGTGAGTTATTCTACTTCTTTGAATTTGCCTGTGGTGTATCCGGTTATGTATTAGGTGTAAATCCATTTAACCAGCCGGGTGTTGAAAGTTATAAGAAGAATATGTTTGCATTACTTGGTAAACCGGGCTATGAGGAGCAGGGTGCTAAGCTTCGTGCAAGACTGAATAAATAATCAGTAATTTTAAAGGGTGTGCATCTGCACACCCTTGTTCTGTTTTGAACAGTATTTCAGGAGGAATGTATATGGAGGTGTAGGCGATAGACTATTTTGTAATTTTATATTATTATATTTTTATAAATATCATTGCATTTGTTTTGTATGGAATGGATAAAGCAAAAGCAAAGAAACATGAATGGAGAATTCCGGAAAAGACGTTACTGGGAATTGCTATTTTAGGAGGCGGTTTGGGTGCTTTTTTAGGGATGAAGATATTTCATCATAAGACAAAGCACACCCTGTTTCGAATATTGGTTCCCATAGCCATAGCCTTGCATATCATTATCATTTTTTTATTTATATTTTAAGGAGCATAAGATGAAAATTGTTGTATTAGAAGCGGCATCCATTGGAACGGATGTATCATGGGATATTTTTGATAAATTTGGTGAGGTTGTATTATATGACAGCTTACCTCAGGAGAAGGTAAAAACTGCTATTGTGGATGCAGATATTATTGTTCCAAACAAATTAACCATAGACAAAAATGTATTGGAAGGAAGCAAAGTGAAAATGGTCTGTGAGGCGGCAACAGGGTACAATAATATCGATGTGAACTATTGTAAGTCTGTTGGAATTACAGTAACCAATGTGAGAGGATATTCCACAAAAAGCGTGGCACAGCATACAGTGGCACTGCTTCTTTCTGTATATGAGAAGTTAAATTATTACAGTAATTATGTGCAAAGTGGAGCATACGCAGCAAGCGGTCAGTTTAGCAAGGTGGATGATCCCTTTCATGAAATTAGTGGAAAGACCTGGGGTATTGTAGGTCTTGGTGCAATCGGAAGGGAAACGGCAAAGCTGGCACAGGCATTTGGTGCGAAAGTTATTTATTATTCTGCATCAGGAAACACCTATGATGTTCCTTATGAGAAGGTGGATTTTGATACCTTATTAAAGGAAAGTGACATGATTTCCATTCATTGTCCGCTAAATCAATATACAGAAGGCTTATTTGACGAGAATGCTTTTTCTAAGATGAAAACGACTGCCATACTTGTAAATGTGGCAAGAGGACCTGTTGTGTCGGATAAAGCCCTGGCAGATGCCCTGAAGTCAGGACAGATTATGGCAGCGGGACTGGATGTATTTGAAAAGGAACCGTTACCGGAGGGAAATCCTTTATATGAAATTAAAGATAAGGACAAACTGTTAATGACACCCCATATCGGCTGGGGGGCAGTGGAAGCCAGAACCAGACTTCTTCAGGAATTGGAGTTAAATATAGAGGCATTTTTAAAAAATGAAAAAAGAAATGTGATATAAAGAATATAGATAATAGTTATAAAAGTGTATCGAAATCTCAAAATGCCGGTTTGACATTTTGAGATTTTTATATGGGGAAACTTCTGTAAAAACCCTTGTTTTTTCAAGCATATCAAAGTATAATAAAACTTCGTGGATAGTGTATTTGTGATGGAATGTATATACATATAATATACTGATAAAATTAATGCATTACAATCTTTGAATCGTTCATGATAATAATCTACGGAGGATAATATAATGAAAGACAGCTCAGAATTAGGCTTGGATTATGATAAATATGCAGGAATATTACTGCATCCTACAAGCTTGCCGGGACCTTATGGAATTGGAGATTTAGGCAAAGGTGCTTATGATTTTATTGATTTTATGAAACGTTCCGGCCTTAATTTATGGCAGGTACTACCCCTTGGACATACAGGATTTGGAGACTCTCCTTATCAGCCTTTTTCTTCATTTGCAGGGCAGCCTTTAATTATTGATATTGATGATTTAAGGGAAGCAGAATTGTTAAAGGATGAGGATTTTATTGATATGCCGGAATGGGATCCCCATCATGTTGATTATGGTGAGATTATTGAATTTAAAACCGATTTATTAAAGAAGGCATATGAGCGTTTTATTGATGATAGTATTCAGGACGGATTTTCTACCAGTGAAGAATTTATGGAAGGTTTCATGAGATTCCGGGAAGAGTCTCATTGGCTGGATGATTATGCATTGTTTATGGCAGGTAAGGATTATCATGATGGTATGCCTTGGTATATGTGGAATGATTCCCTAAAAAAACCTACTGCAAAACAATACAAAGAGTGGATGGAGAAATTATCCAAGGAAGTGGGATATTATCGTTTTATTCAGTATCTTTTCTACAAGCAATGGATGGCACTTAAAGAATATGCACATGATAATGGAATAAAAATTGTTTGTGATATACCGATTTTTGTTGCCTGGGACAGTGTTGATGTGTGGTGTAATAAGAAGTTGTTTGATTTGGATTCTAAGGGATATCCCAGGACAGTTGCGGGAGTTCCACCGGATTATTTTTCTGAGACAGGACAGTTATGGGGAAACCCTTTGTATAAATGGAGTGAGCATACAAAAACCGGTTATGAGTGGTGGATTAACCGTATTCGTCATCAGTTAAAGCTGGGTGATTTTGTGAGAATTGACCATTTCAGAGGTTTTGATAAATTCTGGGCGATTCCATATGGTGAGGAAACAGCCATAAATGGAAAATGGGTTCAGGCTCCCGGTGTTAATTTCTTTACACATTTAGAGGCTACTCTTGGTTATAATATGCCTATTATTGCCGAGGATTTGGGAGAAATAGACCAGTCGGTAATCGATTTACGGAATAAGTTTGGTTTTCCGGGAATGAAAATCTTACAGTTTGGTTTTGAAAATCCAAATGAAAATAATTTTCTTCCTCATAATTATGACAGAAATTGCGTATGTTATACCGGTACCCATGATAATGATACCACTCTTGGCTGGTATCAGAAATGCTATGAGCAGTCCAGAGATAAACTAAGAAGATATTATAATACAGATGGTGGAGATGTATGCTGGACATTAATTCGGGCATGCTTCTCATCGGTAGCAGACCTTGCCATTGTTCCAATGCAGGATATCCTTTGTCTGGATTCCTGGGCAAGAATGAATACACCGGGTGTTGCAGAAGGAAATTGGGCATGGAGATACACACAGGATGAGTTAACTCCTAAATTAGAGGCAAGACTATATGAAACTGCTAAGTTATTTGGAAGATAGAAAAATAAAAACTAATTTTAGTTAGGAGGAAGGTTTTTCTTTGTTTACTTTGAGAAGTTTTTTGGTGTTATTATTTTTATTTGCATATTTGGTTCTTTTGATTCCGTTGCATCTTGTTTTAAGGCTCATTGGTTTGTTTAATGGCGATGCAAGGAGAAATGCAGCCAACGCTTTGGTATATTATGCTTTTAAATGGGAACTTTTTCAGTCCGGGGCTAATATTGAAGTGATTGGACAGGAAAATATTCCGGAAGGTGCGGTACTGTTTGTGCCAAATCACAGAAGTTATTTTGACATTTTGATATTGCATACCACCAGCACAAAGAGACCGGGTTTTGTAGCAAAGGCGGAAATGGAAAAGTATCCCGGATTAAACTGGTGGATGAAGGATATTGGCTGTCTGTTTTTAGACCGGCATGATATTAAATCGGGTTTTCAGATGATTAAAGATGGGGCAGAATTATTAAAGACCGGCCATTCTATGGTTATATTTGCAGAAGGGACTAGAAATCAGGGGAAAGAAATGTTACCATTTAAGGAAGGAAGCATTAAAATGGCTGATAGGTCCGACTGTCCGGTTGTTCCTGTGACCCTTATGAATACGGATCAGTTATTAGAAGTCCGTCCGGGCTTTTCAATCAAAAAGGCGGACATAAAGGTTATATATGGAAAACCGTTTTATGTGAAAGATTTACAAAAAGAACAAAAGAAGAAAACCGGTGCCTATGTGCAGAGTATTATTGCTGATACAATTGAACACGAAGGCGGGCAAATTGGAAAAACGGTAATGGATTAAGAAAGGGGTATTGTATGAGTAGTGGAATAATAATTGCATTGGTAATATTGGTAGTTGCTATTGTTGCAATGATTGTATTATCAGTTGTAGGTAATAAGATGCAGAAGAAGCAGATTGAGCAGAAGGAAATGATGAGAGATGCTGCCCAGTTGGTTTCCATGCTGGTTATTGATAAGAAAATGATGAAAATGAAGGAGGCAGGGCTTCCGAAACAGGTTATGGATCAGACACCTAAGCGTTTTCGTAATGCAAAGCTTCCTATCGTAAAGGCAAAAGTGGGTCCTCAGACAGTGAATTTAATCTGTGATGATGGAATTTTTGATGAATTGCCAACAAAATGTGAGATAAAAGCAATGGTAAGCGGTATTTATATTATCGAGATAAAAAATATCCGTGGTAAGAAGAAGAAACAGGCAGAAGAGCCTAAAAAGAAAACCTTTGGACAAAAACTTCGTGCAAAGCAAAGAAAGCTTCAGGATGAGCTTGCACAGGAAGAGAAGAATAAAGAAGCAAACAAGAAACAGGCTGAAAAAGATAAGAAGAATAAAGAAAGAGCAAAAAAAATTACACAGTAAAAATAGATTCCCGAATGTCATTGGTACATTCGGGATTTTTGTTTTAGAGAGGTATTCTTAAGATTTTTTCGGTTTTAGCCGACATAAATGATATATTTCATTGATTATAAAAATAGGGTATAATGATTTTAAACATACAGGATAGATTATATAATGTGTGCAGGAAGGTGACAGTATGGATTATCAAATTGGCGGAAATAACGGTTACAATAATACAATATTTGGAAAATCAGGAATAGAATCCGGTAATGGAGACGGTGGTATTTTTGGCAACAACAGTGTTGGCGATTTATTGGCATGTAAACTGATAAAGGGAGGAAAGGAGCCTGTACTTGATTTAAATGGGATTCAAATTAAAACCCGGGCAACAAATGAGTTTGACAATGCAAAGGTTGGAGATACTATTTACCTAAAGATTCAAAGTGCAAATAAAAATCAGGTATCATTGAAGGTTGTTGGAATACAGCCAAGGGAGGTTATGGAAGAAGCTGCTTTGGGTACAGTAAAAAATGCACAGGTAATGCAGACAACGGAACAGAATGCAAAAATGATACAGGAAAATCTTGATGGGGAAGCTTCCGATGAGCAAACCAAGGAGAATCAAAAAGAAATTATTCGAAGTCTTACTTCTGATGAAATAGCAAAGCTTAGGCAGATGCATATTGATATATCCAATGCAGAACTTTCTGATTTGATGGGAATGGTGATTACATTAAGATCTAATGAGCATACGGAAGAAATTAATGAACAAATTGGAGATGTTGTAAAAGAAACCATAGGAAAACTTAGGGAAAGTATATTAGCCGGCACCCAAAAACAAAATAATGGAGAAGAAACTAAGGATTCTGCCAATGCAGAAGGCTACGGTGGAACAGATGAGAATGGTGTAAATGAGTTTGTTGGAACAGCAAGATTAAATGCAGAAGGTTATATCATTAATGTTGTAAATAAAGCAGCCGGTCAGCCATATGGCAAGGGGGGAAATATGGGAGGAGATGCCTCCGGTATATCCGAGGAGACTGTTATACAAAGTGACCAGCCAATTATCAGTAATGAGCAGTTAATTTATCTAGTTAAGAATGGTTTGGATTTAACAATTGAAAATCTGGAACTGTCAAAGAACAGTGTAAACGAGGAAAGTCCTGCTGTTGAGCTGCCATTTAATAATAAGGTGTGGAACGATATCTATCCTCAGGTAACGGGAATTATTGAAGCGGCAGGAATGTCTATAACGGAACAAAGTCAGGAAGGGGCAAAATTTATGCTGACCCATGAACTGCCTATTACCACAGATTCCTTAAGACTTTTTATGACCGTTAATTCCATAAATCAAAGGGGAATACAGCTTGCCCCTCTTGAGGCAAATATAGAAGAACAGATATCCATTGGAAATGCACCTCAAAAGGCCCGCATTAGTGGAAGTTCATTGCAGGATAAGGCAAATCAGTTGTTGGAAAAGGTTAATGGAATAACAGACCGGGCAGTTGATAATGCAGTGAATAAAGGAAAACCCCTTAGTATTTCCTATCTATACAATAGCTCTATGAGAAGTATAGATGTGCGTCGTATGCGTGGGCCTGTTAATACAGGTGTGGAAGGAGCCAGTTTATCTTTAAGCGGTGTAGGAGGGGATGGTTCAACACCGGAATCAGCACTTCCTTTGTCAACCAATCCAAGTGCCGTAACGGCAAGAAGACAATTAGAAGAAATCCGTTTATCCATGACTTCAGAGGCTGCCATTCGATTGGTCCGCATGGATATTAATATTGATGCGAAACCAATTTCCCAGGTTGTGGAGGAGCTTCGTAAACAGGAAAACAGTTATTATGATACGGTGGTTTCCAGCCGTAATCTTCATGATATTCCTGAAGATGTTGATTTGATAAAGGAAACCCTTAAAGAAACAAATGAACTTAAAAATATGCCGGAATATATTTTGGGAGAGATGGTTAAGAGACCTACCATTACTGTTGGAGAGTTATATGAAAGCGGTAATAAGTTAAAGTATGTTTTGGCGGGAACAGCATATGAAACCCTGATGACGAAACCAAGACAGGATATGGGTGATTCTATTCAAAGTGCATTTCAAAATATTGATGACATACTTAAGGATATGGATATGGACCGCAACCTAGAAAATCAAAGGGCGATTCGGATTCTTGCATATAATGAAATGGAATTAAGTCAGGTAAATATAGCAAGTGTGAAAGCGGCAGATGGAAAAGTACAGCAAATGTTTGAGACACTCACACCTCAGATTGTTTTAAATATGATACGTGAAAATAAAAATCCTCTTAATATGACCATGGATGGATTAAATGATGAAATCATGCAGCAAAGAGAGATTCGTGGTGTAACGGATGAGCAGAGATTTTCTGAATTTTTATATCAGATGGACCGTAATCATGAAATTACGGAGGAGGAGAGAAAAAGCTTCATCGGGATATACCGGTTACTGGATAAGATTGAGAAATCCCATGGAAAAGATATTGGTGCTGTTATAAGAAATGGTCAGGAAATTACACTGAATAATTTGTTTATGGCTGACAAGAGCCGAAAGGCTAAGGGAATCAATGTGTCTGTTGATGAGAATTTTGGGGAGAGAGTTGGTGTGAATACGGAAGAAAGAAGTATTCTGAATCAGATTAACACCGCCTACAATCAGACCTTGACAGGCAGTATTTTGCGTCATATTAGTCCTGAAACATTAAAAGGCATGGAAGCTATGGATTATGAAAATATGACCTTTGAGGAATTAAATACAATCATAAGAGCAGGGGAACCTGAGAGTGACCAATCGGAATTAATAGATTCCCTGTCCCGGGAATTACAGGATGCACTGTCATATGAAGATGAAGTAGCCACCATGTTAGATGCCAACAATATGCCGGCTACCGCTACCAATATAACTGCGGCATATCAGGTAATGTATGGACAAGACGGTATATATGGAATGATTCGTAATATAAAACAAAGTCTGTCAAAGGAAGCAAGGGATTTTATTACGGAAAAAGAAGACCAGGTGTTTGAAAATTTTGAAGGCAAGGATGATATTATAT
Source organism: Lachnospiraceae bacterium (assembly GCA_051880415.1). Taxonomy (GTDB): domain Bacteria; phylum Bacillota; class Clostridia; order Lachnospirales; family Lachnospiraceae; genus CAG-590. The sequence continues at coordinate 33,711 of JBJENX010000196.1, forward strand.
ATGGTCTTGAAAGTATAAGATCCGGTTTGTCGGAAAGGGTTCATGAAAAAGAAAATGATGGAACCATAACTGCTATGGACATACAGGCTCTTAAATATTTAAATGCCGGTATGCCAATTGCAATGCGGGCTGTAGAAGAGGATGTATTTCAAGTGCCCCTCGTTGTGAACGGGGAGGTAAGCATTATGAAGGTTTCCATTATTCAGGATAAGGAACGGACAGGCGAGATAAAAGCATCTATGGATACGGCGAAATATGGTACTTTAGAAGCATTTATTCATGTTGAGGGAAACCAGATAGAAGGGTATATAACCACTGAGGAAGAAAAGGGACAGAAAGCCTTAGAGGATAGTGAGTTAACATTCCGTTCTGTGTTTGCAAAGGCAGGAATGGAAGTCAGGGATTTGCGGCTTGACGGAACAAAACCTATGCAGTATGGTTTGGAAACGGATCGGGAAGAAGTGGCAACCTCAAAATTATATAAAATAACAAAACAACTTCTTACTGCTATTAAGTTGACGGGTATTGCATCCGATAACTAATATAGATGGTAACATGGAGCATCCTGAGAGAGTGCGGTGTACTCATCAGATGCTCCTTTTTTGTATTATGGAAAACAGAGGTGATAAAATGAGACTGAATCATAACGCAATGGCTTTTACAGCTGCAAACAACTACTCTACAATTAATAAGAATCTGTCTGCTTCCATGGCAAGACTTTCATCCGGTTATAAGATTAATAAATCTTCAGATGATCCCACAGGAAAGGCCATTTCCCAGCGAATGAATGCACAGATAAGAGGTATTAACCGTGCTGAGGCAAATGCCAATGATGGTATATCATTAATTCAGACTGCAGAGGGAGCACTTAATGAGGCACACTCTATATTGGGGCGTATGAGAGAACTGGCGGTTCAGGCAGCCAATGAAACCCTTGACGAGACCGATTGTGATGCAATCCAGGCAGAGATTAACCAGTTACAGGATGAATTGGATCGTATATCCGATACAACACAGTTTAATGGAAGAACCTTGTTAAATGGGGAATTAAACCGTAAAGGTTATGTAGATACAGATTCGGTTAAGATTGCTGAAATCGGAGGAGATGTGGAACCGGGAGACTATAAGATTACGGTAGGTACACCGGGAACATCAGCTATATTAGCTACAAATGCTATAACGGCAACCTATTTGGGAGAAACAGGTCATATATCCATTAACGGATTGGATGTCAGTATAGAAAATGGTATGTCTGTATCCCAGATGAAAGAGGCAATCAGAGATAGTGCAGATAAGATTGGAATTGACTATGATATAGCAACAGGTGTGTTTACATCCAGGGAAGCAGGCTCAAAACAAAAGATAGAGCTTGAGGGAAGCAATGATGATATAAAGGCATTTTTCGGTGTACCGAGTGTGGCATATGGTACAGATGCAGTTGCTTCTTTTGGAGGAACAAGAGTTGGTTTTTCTGATACTGCAACCATTCAGACAGACGGAAACAGAATTACTGTTACAGACAAAAATGGATTTGAAATGGTTTTAGATGCTACAGATGTAGGAGATGCAACCATAACCGTATTATCTGCCGGACCAATGGTGGTACAGGTAGGTAATAACGAGGGACAGACCTTGGATATTAATATTGCAAAAACCACTGCCAATTCTTTGGGCGTTGATAAGATTTATATGTATACTCACCAGTATGCATCGGAAGCTATAGATGCACTTGATGGAGCCATTGTAAAGATATCAAGAATCCGTTCTTCTTTGGGTGCATATGAAAATCGTATGGATTATACTTCCGAGAATCTTGAAACCCAAAATGAAAACTTAACCAGTGCGGTATCAAGAATCTTAGATACCAATATGGCTGAGGAGATTACAGAGTATACACAGGCAAATGTCTTAAGTCAAAGTGCAATGCAGATGTTAACCAAGGCAAATGCATTTCCTGAAGGATTGTTACAGTTGTTCCAGAGATAATTGTGAGGTATTTATATGACAAAAGAGCAGATGGATAGCTATAAACTGCGAATAACCCAGGCCGGAGTCGGTGAACTTACGGTTATCATGTTAGAAATGGAAATACAATGGATTGAGGAGGCCCTTCTTGCGTATTCCAATGGGGATGAACCTGTTCTTCTTGATTGTTTGGAAAAGGCACAGGTGGTACAGCAGCATTTAATGAATATCCTTAATTTGGATAATGCTGTGGCGAGAGATGTATATAGTGTGTTTGTTTATATTAATAAGCAGTTGATTACAGCAAGAATTAAGAAAGAAACACTTGATTTAAACCGTCTTAAAGAAGTACTGCATAAATATCTGGTAAGTTTTAGAGAGATAGCTAAAACAGATGAGGAAGGTCCTGTTATGCTTGCAAGTGAAAAGGTTTATGCCGGATTAACTTATGGTAGTGGAGGACTTGTAGAGAGTAGTATTGGTGGTATGGATTTTACAATTTAAATAGGATTGGCCGGCGGATGATAATTATCTGTCGGCTTTTCAAATTTGTTTTTTTATGTTATGATACAATAGTTTGTGAATAAACATTTATAAACTGGAAAAAACATAATAGTGGTACATAATAATAGGAGGCATAAAATGAAGATGAAGGATTGTATTTTTTGTAAAATTGCAAATGGAGAGATTCCATCTACAACTATTTTTGAGAATAATGAGTTTAAAGTCTTTTTTGATGTAAATCCGGCCAGCTATGGACATTGTTTAATTGTCCCAAAGCAGCATTATAATGATATATTTGATATGGATGCTGAAACCGGTGGAAAGTTGTTTTCACTTGCTACAGCAATTGCAAGGGCATTAAAAAAGGAACTTAATTGTGAGGGAATGAATATTGTTCAGAATAATGGATTGATTGCCGGACAGACGGTTTTTCATTTTCATTTGCATTTGATTCCCCGTTATGCAGGAGATACTGTTAATATTGGCTGGCAGCCAGGGGTGGCGGACCAGGAAAAGCTGGCTGAGCTGGCAAAGCAGATTCGAAAGGATATTTAGTTTTGGTATATTGTGAAAGGCTGTCTCACTAAGGTGCGATGGCCTTGTTTTGTATTATTTATATATGAACAGATGCTTTTGCGTTCAGATAAAAATGAAGGAAGTGAATTATGAAGGAATCAGAAAAACAACCTATGATAGAGCTTACAGGCGTAGGTTTTGGATATGGGAAAGACGCCATATTAACGGATGTGAATATGACAATCATGAAAAATGAATATGTAGGTATTATAGGTGCCAATGGTGCGGGAAAAAGTACCTTGATGAAGCTGATTTTAGGACAGCTTTCCCCTGATGAGGGAACAGTAAAGCGATATGCGGATACCATAGGATATGTTCCCCAGGTAGGTTTTCGTGATGTTACTGATTTTCCTGCAAATGTTGAGGAAATTGTATTAACAGGATTATATGGGGCAATTGGCATGTTCCGTTTTCCTAAAAAGGAGCATAAGAAAAAAGCGATTGAGGTGCTTCAAAGAGTGGGAATGAGTGAATATCGGAAGCGGATGTTAGGAGAGCTTTCAGGGGGACAGCAGCAAAGAGTGATGATTGCCAGGGCATTAATCATGAATCCTGAGCTATTGGTATTAGATGAACCCTTAACAGGTATTGACAAAGATGCATCTGAAGAGCTTTATCAGTTGTTAGACAGGTTAAACAAGGAATATGGCATGACCATTGTTATGGTTACCCATAACATGGAACAGGTGGCAAGGTTTACCAACAGGTTTTATCATGTCAGAGATGGAAGCGTTCATCCGGATAAATCCTCTGTGCTTTGTGATGAGGTTATGAAGCAGAAAATGATTATTTCAAAACCGAAAAAATATTCTCAATTACGGGGGAATGGAACAGGATACAGGGGTCCGGAATTAAAGGAAGTGGAAGAACCATATGATGCTTCCTTTAAGAGGAAGAAAAGAGGTGAATAGGAATGTTTGAAATGTTTCAATATGCATTTATGCAAAGAGCATTTATAGTAGGAATACTTCTTGCGGTTATAATTCCTTTGATTGGTGTGGTTATTGTCTTAAAGCGGCTTTCCATGATTGGAGATGCATTATCCCATACATCCTTGGCAGGGGTTGCGCTTGGATTAATATTAGGTATCAATCCTATTATCGGAGCTGTTGTCAGTTGTGTTGTGGCAGCTTTCAGTATAGAAGCCATACGAAGAAAACTACCGAAATATGCAGAGATATCCATATCTATTATTATGTCGGTGGGAATCGGATTAGCCAGTGTTCTTTCCGGATTTATAGATGATGCAGCATCCTTTAATTCTTTTCTGTTTGGTAGCATAGTGGCAATTACAAATACAGAAGTTATTATGGTGGTAATTGTAACGGTAATTGTTATGATAACTTTTTTGTTACTTTATAAGGAATTAATGTTTATTACTTTCGATGAAGCAGGTGCTATTCTTGCAGGTCTGCCGGTTAAAAAAATTAATTTTGTGATAACCATTTTAACTGCCATTACCGTATCTGTAGCAGCAAGAAGTGTTGGTGCATTAATTGTATCTTCTCTCATGGTAATTCCTGTTGCCTGTGCAATGCAAATTGCAAACAGCTATAAAAAAACAGTAATTTATTCAGTTATATTTGCAATTGTATTTACCATAGTTGGTCTGGTGTTATCTTACTATTTTAATTTAAAACCCGGAGGTACCATTGTTCTTACCGGAGTTGTTGTATTAATTCCATTAATGATTATGAAGAAAGAATAGATATGATTAAATAAGGCAAAAAAAAGGGATTAAAAATCCCTTTTTTTTTGCCTGTCATGATATATTGAATTATTTTAAATCAATATATAAATATCTGAGTTCGCCATTGACAAATTCAAACTGATATCCTGAATCTCCAATGTATTTATCAGAATCTTTTTTGTACTCATATGTATTAGACTGATAGTCTCCATCATCTGAGGTATACTCACTTTTATCTGTTGGTTCACCTGAATTTGCAACTAATTCATCCTCTGTAATTGTTAATGGGAAGGCAAATTGGAGAATATCGTTTGATTCCTCTAAATCAACAGGAAGATAAATCTCACAAATCGGGCACTCAGCAGCAGTCATATTATTATCTGTAAAGTTACCAACATAAACCTGAGCATCATAATATTCACCAAGGACAATTCTAAATCCTGAAGATGAAGAGTTAGCATTCAAATTGTTGTTTGCATTTGCAATATCATTAGAATCAAAAGGAACACCGTCATCAATCATCTCCTGTAAAGTAGTAACACCTAAGGTATATACCTTACCATTAACTGCAAAGCTACGGTTATCTAAGTCTGCATAGGTATCGCTTAATCCGTCAACCGGTGCAGGAGCAACAGCAGCTTCCGTTGTTTCCTCTTCTGTGTCAACTTCAGTTGTTTCGTCTTCTGTATCAACTTCAGTTGTTTCATCTTCTGTATAAATCTCAATCTCAGTTGTTTCTGTTGTAGCGCCGTTTAATTTTTCTGTAATTGTATCGGCATTAAGACCAATTGCAAACATAACAATTGTTAAGATAATACCAAGAATAGAACAAATTAAACCTGTAATAGAAAGTCCTGATTTCTTTCCTGTTGCGAAACAGATAATACTTAAGATTAAACCAATAACACCGAATAAGCCGTAGCATACGCAACATACGATTCCCAAAATACCAAATACCAATGCACAAATCTCTAATGCCTTGCTTCCTGATTTAGGAGTATTGTTTGCAGCAGAAGTTGCTGTTGCATTGTAAGGGGTATCCATAGGGTTGTTAAAATTATCTACCGGAGCTTCATAAGGTGCATTGTTAGCAGGCTGCCACTCATTATTAATTGGCTGAGTTGAACCAACAGGCTCCCATTCATTTGAAGCTGGAGTACTTGAACCAGCTGGGTTTGTGTTTTCTGAACCCGTTCCAAAATTGTTTTCGTCCATAATTTTCTCCTTTAAATTATACTTATATTTTCTGCTATGCAGATATAAAGCATTATAGTGTGGAAATGGGATTTTTGCAAGTAAAATTATAAGGAAGGGGAAGTTGCCAGAAAAATCAAAAAATGTTATAGTAAAAAACTGTAAACGAATATGATGCAGTATAAAATAATTGTATGAAAAATATATATAGAAAAGAGGAATTAAAATGAAGAAAGAATCATGGAAGCCGGGAAATATGTTGTATCCTGTACCGGCAGTGTTAGTAACTTGCAGAGACAAAATGGGAAATGATAATGTATTAACCATTGCCTGGGCAGGTACCATTTGTTCTGACCCTGCAATGTTATCTATTTCCGTAAGAAAAGAACGTCATTCTTACAATATGATAAAGGAATCGGGAGAGTTTGTTGTTAATCTGACAACCACTGATTTAGTGTGGGCAACGGATTATTGTGGTGTGAAAAGCGGTAGAGATGAGGATAAGTTTGTAAATGCAAGGCTTACAAAGGGAGAGGCTTCAAAGGTAAATGCCCCTATTATTATGGAAAGTCCTGTTAATCTTGAATGTAAGGTAAAACAGGTAGTTGAACTTGGAAGTCATGATATGTTTATCGGGGAAATCGTAAACGTTCAGGTGTCTGATACTTATATGGATGAAAAGGGAACATTCCATTTGGAGGACGCAGATTTGGTTGCATATTCCCATGGAAGATATTATTCCTTAGGTGAACAGCTTGGTACCTTCGGTTATTCTGTCCGTAAGAAATAATTCAGGGAGAGATTGCAGTGAAAATAGTTAAGTGGAAAACCAAAATTGCATGGGGATTCTATGTTGCGGTTATTGCCGGAGCTTTGTTTGCCATTTTAATGGTTCCTGCTTCCGGAGGAAGTGATTTCTTTGATAATCCGGTAACCGGGTTGTTAGATAATGTGTTTGGGGATAACCGGGTTAAGGTTATTGTAAATGGAGAAACCATTGCAATCGCCAATTCTATGGAAAGTGGTAAAGAGGCATATAAGGCAGCCCGGTTGCACTGTAATGAAAAGGGTCTTCAAATGATGGATATAGCAGTTTCCTTTGATTATGTTGATAAAGAACGTGACGGGGAATTGTTGAAGAGGAATAAAACCTTAAAGGGAGAAGCATTAGAAAATCATATATATGAGATATTGAACAACAAAAAAAATGATGACTATAAGGAAGCTTATACCATGCGGATTGATGACTATACCGTTACCCTTGACAGTATGGAAGAAGTTATAGAGATTTTAGAAAAAACCCAGGGGATATACGATACAGAGGATGCATTCCGGGTAAACTTAAAGGAACCTTCTTATCATAATGTTACGACCTATGAGGTAACCATAGAAAAGAGAGAAGATGTGATTACAAAACAGGAAAATCCGGTGGAAAGTGACAATGAGCAGTTAGTTGCCCAGTCTCTTAATGATGGAGTGAAAAATATTGGATTTTCTGATCCCATACAGATAACCTCCACATATGCAAAAAAAGGACAGATAACAGATATGGAAACTGCCTATTCACAGATAGTGGAAGAAAAAGGAGAAGAGGCCATATATGTGGTACAGCCGGGGGATTACATGGAATTGATTGCACAAAAAAATAATATGGATGTTGCAACTCTCAAGGAATTAAATCCTCAAATTACTTCTGATGAAGATTTGTATTATGACGACCGGTTAAATGTTATGGTTCCCACAGCAGCAGTACAGGTTATGGTGGAGAAGCAGGAGACCTATGAAGAAAACTATTATGCTGATGTAGTATATGAGGATGATGACAGTATGTATATTGGTGAAAGTACCATTGTTCAGGAAGGTCAGGAAGGAAAGCATATCGTAACGGATTTGGTTACTTATAAAGGGGATGTGGAGTCCGGCAGAGAACAGTTAGAAGAGACTGTAGAGGTTGCAGCCGTTGCACAGGTTGTGAGAAGAGGAACAAAGTCACGCCCTACCTATATGTATCCTATGTCTACCTGGAATGTTACATCGAATTTTGGTTATCGTTGGGGAAGATTACATGGTGGTACGGATGTAGGTGTGCCAATTGGAACAACGGTACGTGCTTCCCGGTCCGGACAAGTTACAACTGCCGGATGGGTAGGGGGTTATGGAAACTGTGTCATGATTGACCACGGAGATGGGGTTATGACAGTTTATGGACATTTAAGCCAGGTTTTGGTGAGTGTGGGACAATATGTAGATCAGGGACAACAGATTGCGTTATCCGGAAATACAGGAAGAAGTACAGGACCTCATTTACATTTTGAGGTCAGGGTAAATGGAAGTCCTACAGATGCCACACCTTACTTAGAAGGAAGGCAATAAAATATGAGTATTAAGAATTTGTGAAACAGTGACTTTGTGTTATACATATTGTGGATATATACGAACTTTGCTTGGCTAACGTTCCTAATGCCGTCGCAAAGTGCGTATATATTCTGCAATATGTATATTCACATGATTGGGTTTCACAAATTCTTAATTATAGGGATGGTAGTCTATGGATGTTTTGGGAATTATTGTTATAGTGGTAGGTGTTGCTCTTATTTTTGCGGGGCGGTTAACGGGGAGAAGCCTTCCTCCCGATTATGATGAGGAATCAGATGATGGGTTTAAGGAACTGCTTTTTGGCGTTGGAAAAGTTATCACTATGATAGGAATTGTATTTATAATTGGTGGAATTATTTGTATTGTGATATAAGAGCTAAGGTTTTATATTGGTTTTGGTATTGCAGTTATCTGATTTGACAGGGAAAGAAGGGAAGTCATGGGTACAATTATATATGATGCAAGAAGAATAAAAGCCTATGAAGGTATGCAGGAATTGGGAAAAATTTCCGGAAAGTCCCGGACATATATAGATGAGTTATGGAAAAATATTGTAACCAATGGCGATTTGATGAAAGAATATATCTATTATTTGGAACATCATACTTTTCTGGATGAACTCCATGTAGAAGGATATGGGTTAACGGATATATATATGTGGCTAATTCACAGATATAATATTATGCAGGATTATGGAAAAAACGGGGAGGACTGTAATAAGGAGGCCGTTGTATTAGATGCATTTTGTTATATGATAAAATTAAGAGAGGATCCTCTTAAATATGTAAAACTGTTGGAAAACGGATTCGGTCAGGGAATGGACCAAATATAAGGATAACAAAAATCCTTTAAAGGCGGTTTGGAAAATCTGCCTTTAAAGGATTTTTTATTTATCCTGCAATGTAAGAAAATCTTCATATTCTATTATTATATTTTGTAAGAACAGGGTTATATACTGATGATTGTAAGGTAATTGTGAACCTCATTTTATGAAAAACGTATTTTATGAAATGAGGTTCACAATTACCTGATATCAATATGAAAGTGAGGGTTGTCAAAAGGATGAAATGCTGTATAGTAGGGGGTGAGGTGATAAAATATGAATATTTTAGTTTGTGATGATGATAAGGAAATCGTGGAAGCCATATCCATATATTTGAAGCAGGAAGGTTACAATGTAATATGTGCTTATGATGGTGTGGAGGCTTTGAATATTGCAGAAAAGGAAGAGATACATTTAATTATTCTGGATATTATGATGCCAAAATTAGATGGAATTCATGCTTTATTAAAATTACGGGAAAAAAGTGCAATTCCTGTTATTATCATATCGGCTAAATCTGAGGATGCAGATAAAATACTTGGATTAAATGTAGGTGCCGATGATTATATAACGAAACCATTCAACCCTTTAGAGCTTGTAGCCAGAGTTAAATCCCAGCTTAGAAGGTATACAAAGCTTGGAGGCATAGAGAAGTCTGATGAATCTGTCCTCATAAATGGAGCCATAACTCTTAACAGGGAACAGAAGCTTGTTATGGTGAATGATGAAGCAGTAAAACTGACACCGACGGAGTTTAAGATCTTGCAGTTATTTATGGAAAATATTGGTATGGTATTTTCTTCTGCCCAGATATACGAACGGATCTGGGAAGAGGATGCCTATGCAACGGAAAATATAGTTTCCGTACATATTAGAAGGCTTCGGGAAAAAATAGAAATTAATCCCAAGAATCCGGATTACATTAAGGTAATGTGGGGTGTGGGATACCGAATGGAAAAAAAGTGATATAGATAGAAAAGAGGAAATATCATGGAAAAAAATACATTTAGTTATACAAAACAGGGGAAGCTTCTAAAAGGTTTTCTGTGTCTGGTTGCTTTTGGTATTTTTGTTGCCTGTCTTATGGTGGTATTTTATGGGTTAAGCTTTTATGGAGAATCCGTTATTAACGATGCAAAGGCTGACTATTATGAGACCCAGGCCTACCAGGATGAGGTATTAAACCGCATTTATAATGCTACCGGACATCTTTTGTATTCCCCAAGCAATATGATAAAGAAAAATCAGTTCTCCGTTATTGATGTGGAGCAAAAGGAAATATATACCTATGATTTGGAGGGAATGTATAATTATTTTGCAGGAGAAATTGAATATACAGATTCTTTGTCTTACTATAATTCCTTCCGAAAAGATTATGAGAATATCAATAGCCTGGACTTGTCTGATTATAACAAGGCAAGAGCATTTTTAGAAGATGAAAAGTATCAGGATTCCTATATATACTTTAATGATGTGTCTTTCCGGGCGCTATTCTTAGATCAGGGAATTCAGAATATTGACCATCGTTTTTCTTATGATTTTGATGAGGACGCATATTTTATATTTGATTATCAGGGAAAAAATAAAACTGCTGAAAAAACATTAGAGAAAATCAGAACCTGTGACAGGGAAGAATCCATAGGAGAAAAATATGACCTGACAGATATAGATTATGCAGTATATGACGGTTCTCTATATTATTCTACCCAGGATGATTATTTTGAGGAATACGGCTGCTATGTATACAAGGTACAGGAAATCAGTGATTTATTAAGGGAAATGGACCCTGATTATGAGAGATTTGACAGTATACTTTTTGGGGTATTAAAATCAAATAATTTATCCTTTTACTGGATTGAGGAGCCATATTACGCTTATGATACGGTGCGTTCCTCAAAAACAACATTAGATAATATGTTTGATATAGATACGACAGGAGATTTTTATTTTCTTTCTGCGGATGGGACTGTGAAATGCAGTGAGCAGGATTTAACGGAAAATATAAATGAAACCCATTCCATTCCCAATATACAAAGACAGGTAGAGACATACTTAACAGACCATGATTGCATTTATTATGCATTTTATCTGCCAAAGGGTGGAGAGGAAAGCTGTGTAACAAATGGTGTGCCATTTCGGTATGAAAATAGAATTGCAAATGAATTTGGAAGCTATGATTTAAAAGATGATGTTTTGTTTGTGTATGGCTTCTATAATGGAGACCATATCTTAACAGACCATGGAATCAATGAATATGCAAAGGAGTATGGTTTCTTTGTAAAAAATACCCGGTACTTTATTGGTTTTGCAGTTCTTGCATTACTGATTACCATTTTTCTTGCAGTTTCTTTAATAAAAACTACCGGAAGACAATATAAGAAGGATCCGGTTCTTGCGCTTAATTTTTATGACCGTATGTATGGGGAAGCTTGGTGGTTTATAACCATAGTAATATTGTGTATTCTTGGGGGAACAGAATATGCTATTATAAATGAGGCGGTAGATGAAGTATCTGTTTATGCCTTAATGGTATTTACCGCTTTATGTATGATATTTGCATATTTTGTTATGATATTTGTACTAAGCCTTTGCAGAAGGATAAAGGGCCGTCTGATATTTAAACATACTCTTTGTGTAAAAATATTTAAAAAGCTGTGGAAGGGTGCAAAAACCGGAGTCATTGCGGTAAAGAATGATACCCTGACCCGGGTGAAAGGAACCAACCGGTTAATTTTGATTTATGTTATTTTTGCTGTTTTGAATTTTCTTTTCATCTGGCTTTGTTATGATTGCAGCTCAGGAGAGATGATTTTATTATCCCTGATTTTACAGGTGATAGGTTTGTTTGGTATTGTTTTCCTTGTGCGGGATACAAACCGGTTAATCCGTGGTGTAGAAGAGATTGTAAAGGGAAATCTGGACTATAAAGTAAAAACAGATGAAAAATTTGGCATATATAAGGAATTAACGAATAATATTAATCACATAGGAGATGGATTAAAGGCGGCAGTGGAAACCTCTCTTAAGGATGAGAGAATGAAGACAGAATTAATCACCAATGTTTCCCATGATTTAAAAACCCCTTTGACTTCCATTATAAATTATTTGAATCTTTTAAAAACGGAGAAAATGCCAACTGCAGAAGCGGAACACTACGTAGAGGTATTAGATGGAAAGGCAAAGCGTTTGCAGCAATTGACGGAAGACTTAGTTGAGGCCGCAAAGGTAACATCGGGAAATATAGAGCTTAATATGATTCCTTTAACCTTCAACGAATTAATGAGTCAGTCTATTGGAGAGTTTGAGGATAAATTCAGTAAAAAAGGCTTGTCAATTCTTGCTACTTATCCAAAGGAATCTGTTAAAATATTAGCAGACGGAAGACGTATTTACCGTGTACTGGATAATGTGTTACAGAATGTATACAAATATGCCATGCCAAATACCCGGGTGTATATTGATTTGGTAAAAGAGGGTGCAACTGTTATTTATACAGTAAAGAATGTTTCAGAGGCACCGCTAAATATCAGTCCCGAAGAGCTTATGGAACGGTTTACCAGAGGGGATGAATCCCGTACTACGGAAGGAAGCGGTTTGGGGTTATCCATTGCCAAGGATTTAACCCGACTACAGGGTGGAACCTTTGATATTGTTTTAGATGGGGATTTATTTAAGGTTGTTATTAAATTTCCGGAGTTAAATGAGCAGGCAGAAACTGATTAATATAAAGTGGGAAGCAGGGTGGATAATGAAAATTGGTTTAACGCAGATGAACATTGCATGGGAAGATAAGGAAGGAAATAAAGCCACAGTTAGAAAGCTTTTGGAAAAGGGAAAGGAACAAAAACTGGATTTAATTGTATTTCCTGAAATGACACTTACAGGATTTACCATGAATACGGACTATGCAGGAGAGGAAATGTTGTTTTCCGATACCCTTATGTTTTTTAAGGAGATGTCAAGGCTGTATGGAATGGCTATTGCTTTTGGTTATGTAGAGGACTTTGGAAAGGAATATTATAATAAGTTCATGGTAGTGTCTGAGGGTAAGATTCTATATGATTATGATAAGATACATCCTTTTAATTATGGGGAAGAGGGAAAACATTACCTGGGAGGATGTGAAGTTAAGACAGCCCGGTACATGGATGTGGCATTTTCCGGCTTTGTGTGCTATGATTTGCGCTTTCCCGAAATATTTCAGGCAGTGTCAGACAGCGTAAGTATAATTTTTGTCATTGCAAACTGGCCGAAAGAGAGGGTTTTACACTGGGAAACCCTGTTGCGTGCAAGGGCTATTGAAAATCAGTGTTATATCATTGGGGTAAACCGCACAGGCACGGGAAATGGCCTTTCTTATATGGAAAGCTCCATGGTCTTTGACCCCTTGGGTGAGCGTCTTACGAAGCCCCATAGTAAGTCAGAGCTTATGGTGGTTGATATAGACCCTGATTACGTAAATAAAGTTAGGGAGGAATTTCCTCTTAAAAAGGACCGGAGAGCTGATATGTATAAGGAATTTTATAAATAAAACCATAGAAAAATGCCGTAAAAGCAAGAACTTTTACGGCATTTCCTTTATCTAAAAATTAAGCTCCAGGTATTCAATCCCAAATAGAATGAGGAGATGCACAGGGTAAAACCAGTAAAAAATCATCTTGGTGGAAGGGCCTCTTTTTCCGTTATACAAAAGAATTGGAATTAATGCAATAAGACCATATAACTCAAAGGTTCCGTAAAATACATATAAAAGCAGTGCACATAATAAACATTGAATCAGTTTATTTTCTCTTGTAATATAAAACATACATATTAACAAAACCCCTCCGGCACCGTAATCACATCCACTAAAATGGGCAGCCGTTACAATGATAGCAAAGGGAATGAAAAAGAGCCTTCTGGAATTCATTTCTTCCAAGCAAAACAGGGCACATAAACCGAGAGACAGGGTAATAAACACATTCTGGTGCTGCCAGTCAAACAGAACACCTCTAAAAGCCAAGTCAAAAGGAATTTCTGACAGGAATGCAAATATGCATAATCTGGTTAAATAGTTCCATGTATTTCTTGTATGGAAGAACCCCTCCACAATTAAAAAACAAAAAATAGGAAATGCAATTCGTCCGATTGCCCGGAAAACCAGCATATGTGGAAATAATGTATATCCCACATGATCAATTAACATGGTAATAATGGCAATCATTTTCAATGTAAAGTTATTAAATAATCCAACCTGTTCTCTTTCCAATTATAACACCTTCATTCATTTATTATCTGTTATTTTCATTTGAAGTATAACAAACACGAAAAAGAAGTACAAGACCTATATGTTCCCCGGTTTTCTTTATGATGGACGCTTCAGCCGAGAAAAATAGATTCCAAGCCGGGACCGCTTGCGCTTAATTGCCCCTCGTAGCAGTACTAAATTCGTGCTACGCACTCATTAAGTACTGACGGTGGCAAATGTCCCTTTTGGAATCTATTTTTCTCGGCTGAAGCTGTTTATGGACATATCTAGAACGATAGTCAATAAAGATTATGCACAAACTATTCATTTATTAAATAACGCTGGTAATTAAAACAGAAAATTGTTATAATATCTATTAATAATGCCTAACTATACATTTTTATATTATAGATTAGGAATAATAAGTGATGATATAACACATTTACGAAATATGTAAGTTGTTTGAAGGAATATATTCAGTTAGCAAGACCCTTTGAGAATGTCGGTACTTAACGAATGAGCATGTATGCTCATGAGTTTAGTACCGTTACATTCGAAATGGAGCGGGAGCGTGTCTTGTGGTGAATATATTTCTTCAAACAACGAAGGTATACGAAAGTGTAAGAAAGGAGACAAAAGAATGGGCAAAGGAGATAAGTTTAAAACAGTTTCATTTGGTGGATACGATAAGGCAGAGGTAGACCGTTATATTGATGACATGAAGAAAACCCATCAACAGGATATTGCAGATTTGAAACAAACCATTAGTAAACTCAGTGAGACGGTCAAGAGTCTCCAATTGGTAAAAGACAGTATGAGCTCTGAGAATAATCAGGCCATTGAGAATATGCAAAAGTATAATGAATCTCTACAGGCAGAGTTAGAGAAAGCAAACCGTAAACTGGCCGATCAGGAGGAAAGCAGCAAGGGATATGCAGATAAGCTTGAGATTATATCAAAAACCTTAGTTGAAACCAATGAGCGTTGTGATAAATTAATAAAAGATGCGGAAGCAGATGCGAAGAAGTTATTAGAAGAGGCTGAGGAAAAGAGCCGGGAAATGTTAACTTTGGCAAAGGATGAAAGCGATAAAATGATATCTGATGCGAAAAGTCAGAGTAGCTATATGATGGAAGACTCAGAGAAGCAAAGTGCAAATATTTTGAGACGTGCGGAAGAGGAAAGAGATAATCTTCGGATTCGTGCGGAAGAAGAGTACAAACAATCCACTGCAAGAACATCACAGGAGTGCCAGCAAATGGTAGAGGAGGCCGAGGCACAAAGAGACCAGATGCTAAAGGAAGCAAGAGAGAGAGTATCTTCTATACGGGGTTCCATGAAAAAGGAATGTGAGAATGTAAGTACTTACATGCAAAGCCTTATGGAATCTGTTGAGGGTGTGGTAAAGGCATGTAATGAGACAAAAGTAATTACGGATAAGGCATTTAAGGGAATTGACATACCACAACAACCGGCACTTCCCGATGAAGATGCAGAGGATATTCCACAGATTAAGTTTAACTCATAAGTTGATTTGAAGGAGTCGCTATGGAAAAAAAGTGTATTGATATTTACAAAGAATTTGCAAAGCATATTGAGTATCCCATGGTAATATTTGAAGCGGAGTCCGGTAAAGTCCTGGAGATGAATTATGAAGCGGAGGTTTTATTAGGTACTAAGGCAGAAGTGATTCGTATGGAGCCGGAAAGAACATTTATTGTGTCTAATTTCTGGGATATATTACATGGCAAAAAAAGTATTATTTGGCATAGAATTCGGTTAGTGGTTGATGATAAAGAGGTTTTGGCCAGTGGATTAATTAATGAGGCAGATGTTGAGGGGACATTGGTGTATACCCTTTTATTTGAGCGAAGGGCAGATTTGAATATTGGAAGCATTACACTTGAACAGATTGTGAATCATGGGAATATTGTTGCCATTAATCTGTGTAAAGAAGAAAACGGATATAAGGTTGATTATGTGTCCCAAAATATTAACCGTTATGGATATACCAGAGGGCAGTTTTACGAAGGAATGGTACAAATTGAGGAGTTAATCTGCCCGGAAGATGTTGAACAGGTTCTTCATTGTATCAGGGAGGCTGTTTTAGGAAGAATTGATGAAAATATTGTAGAATGCCGGTTTTTAAGTGAGCAAATGGAGTTGATTCCTGTTCGCTTATTAATTCATTATGTATATAATGATTATGGAAATATATCTGCAATGGAAATTTTGGCATTAGATATTACGGAGGAGCTTCGTCAAAACAAAGAAACCGGATACTTGAATAAGGCTATATCCAAAATGAAAAGTGTGGTACTGGTAAAGTCATATAAGCAGGGAAAAAGGAAGCTGCAGTATATTTCACCAAATGCATCCATGGTAGGCATGAATGTAGAGGCACTTACAAAGGGTTATAAGCTTACAGAGGATTATATTCATCCTGAGGACAGAGACAGTGTGATTGATACAATATATCAGGCTGTTGACGGTGGCGTCACCGATTATGTTCAGGAATACAGGATGGTCCGGGATGATGGAAGAAAAATATGGGTTGAAAACGTAGTTACCGTAAACCGTATATCAGACGGAGAGGCTGAAATCTCTTTTTTACTAACAGACATCACGGAACGAAAGGAGCTGGAAAAAGAGCTTGCAGCAACCATAGAGCCGGGTACTGAAAGTGTTATGGAGCATTTTCCTGTTTCAATAGATGAAAACAATAAAGATATGGTAAAACAGTTTCAGATGATGGCAGATGCATTAGGAAGAAATAGTGATTATTACAGTGTTTTATTGGATTTAAATGGAACCCAATTGATTCATCCGGTGGGCCCTTTAAATGATATGGGATTGTTTTATGATATGTTTGAAAGACCGGAATTTAAACAGGCTTTTACAGATGTTTCCCACAGAGTAGAAGAAGAAGGTATTCCACAAAGTATAGCTTTTATGATGGATGCAATTAAGGTAAATATGGTATTTGCTCCCATTACCATGAATACAAAGATTGCCGCATACTGGGTAATGGCAGGTTTTGGGGATACCGGTATGGAAAAAATAAGCGGGGGTGTTGAATCCCAGTGGCAGTTAACCAATGCCATTGCAAAATGTCTTTGTGTTGATGAGATGATTGAAAAAGAGATTCATGACCGTAAAATTACGGAAATGCAGTTACATAAGGAGCAGGCGGAACGGGATATTATGGAAGCATTATTATCCTGTATATCGGAATATGGCATATCGGGAATTGGTGAGATATGTCAAAAAGCAGGTCTTTATTTAGATGTTACTGATATTGGAATATACAGGGAAAACAGCAAAACCGGAGAGATTGAATCATATTATGAATGGAATCAAACGGGAGATGATACAGTATTTTTTGAGAAAATGACTGCTTCTTCATCGGAATATGAATCCATTAAACAGCATTTTCTCTCTGACGGTGTAATGATTGTAGATAAGAATTATGAAAACAGTTTTTTGAAGGGATTGGTTGCACGTACGGGAATGGGTGCAATTATGTTGGTGGAGCTTAAAATTTCCGGTGAGACAAGGGGATATGTTATAATTGCGGATACTGATGTAAACCGGAAATTTAACAAGCATATGATTCGTTTTACAAAAATCTTAACCGATTTGTTTGGAAGGCTGCTTTCCGAAGATGAAAAAGGAACAAAGCTTCATGTTCTTCATGAGGGATTTTTAGATGCCTATAATCATATTAGGGATGCTGTATTTGTAAAGGACAACCGAACAGGGGATATTATATTTGCCAATAAGGCAACAGAAAAATTATTCGGTTACAGCTTAGAAGGAAGGCAGGCAAAAGAGATTATAAATGATCAGATGGAGCAGTATCGTGCAATACAAGGTGTTCGCCGCAGACTGATTGCCGATAAAAAGATTACCAAATGGCAATGTTACATGAAAGAATTGGATCAGATTATGAATATTGTTGAGGTACATTTGGATACAATAAGTGGAGCAGATTGTAGCCTGGTTATTCTTAAGAAGAATAAAAATAAGAATAAGGATAAGAAAAAGGATTAAAGAAATTTGTATTTAACAAGTTAAGGAATCTTTATATAAAGTCGATATATATATGAAAGGAGTATAGTTATGGCAAGTTCAGATATCGGAATTGATTTAGGTACAGCCAGTATTCTTGTATATGTAAAGGGAAAGGGAGTAGTTATTAAGGAACCTTCCGTTGTGGCATATGACAGAGACACAAATAAGATTAAGGCGATTGGAGAAGAAGCAAGACTCATGCTTGGTAGAACACCGGGGAATGTTGTTGCAATCAGACCTCTTCGTCAGGGAGTTATTTCGGATTATCATATTACTGAGAAAATGATGAAATATTTTATCCAGAAGGCAGTTGGTAAAAGCTTCTTTGGAAGAAGACCAAGGATATCGGTATGTGTGCCAAGCGGTGTTACGGAGGTTGAACGTAAGGCTGTGGAGGATGCTACCTATCAGGCAGGAGCAAGAGATGTTTCTATTATTGAAGAGCCGGTGGCAGCAGCCATTGGTGCAGGAATTGATATTTCAAGACCTTGCGGTAATATGATTGTTGATATTGGAGGTGGAACGGCAGACATTGCTGTTATTTCATTAAATGGTACTGTAGTAAGTACATCCATTAAGGTTGCCGGTGATGATTTTGATGAGGCAATTGTGCGTTATATGAGAAAGAAGCACAATCTCTTAATTGGGGAACGTACAGCAGAAGAGATTAAGATTCAGATTGGTACCTGTTACCGTCGTCCGGAAAATCTCACATTGGATATCCGTGGACGTAACCTTGTTACCGGATTACCAAGAACAGTTACGGTAACTTCGGAAGAAACGGTAGAGGCGTTAGAAGAGGTAACGGAACAGATTATAGAGGCTGTACATTCTGTTTTAGAGCGTACCCCGCCGGAGCTGGCTGCGGATATTGCAGACCGGGGAATTGTTTTAACAGGCGGTGGTGCAATGCTGCACGGTTTAGAGGAATTAATTGAAGAGGAAACCGGTATCACTACTATGACTGCAGAGGATCCTATGACTTGTGTAGCAATCGGTACCGGTAAGTATATTGAATTTCTAAGCGGTGTATTAGAGGAAGCATAAGTGTTGGTTTTATGGCTAATAAGCCGATTTTATATGCAATAGATAAGGAGTGACAAGATGGTAAGAGGTCTTTATACGGCATGGACCGGCATGGTAAATGAGCAAAAACGTTTAGATGTTATTTCCAATAACATGGCCAATGCAGATACAACGGGATATAAAAAGCAGGGTGTAACATCCCAGTCCTTTGATGATGAATTGACCCTTCGTATCCATAATAATAACGGATACAGTAATCCCCTAAGCTACAAAATTGGTAATATGAATCTTGGCGTTAAGATTGGCGAAACTTATCATGATTTTTCTCAGGGAAGTATGAGAGAAACGGGAAATACCTATGATATTGCCTTAAGTGGCGAAGACGGATTCTTTACCATTCAGACAACGAACAAGCAGGGAGAAACCACGGTAAAGTATACGAGAGATGGTTCCTTCACTGTGAACACGGAAGGTTATCTTGTTACCAAGGATGGAAATTATGTGTTGGATACGAATGGTGCAGCAATTAGGATTCCCGGAGCACAAACGGCACAAAATGTTGCCTTTGATATGTATGGTAATGTTACGGTTGACGGACAACAGATAGCAACCCTTGGTATAGCAGGCTTTGATAACCCCCAGGCATTATTGTTATACGGCGAGAATATGTATGATGCAACGGATGCAGCGGGACTCCGGGCAGGAACTGCTACAGTTCATCAGGGATATTTGGAAATGTCCAATACCAATGTAATTACCGAAATGGTTAATATGATTACCGTTACCAGAGCTTATGAAGCCGGACAGAAGGTAATCCAGACTATGGATCAAACCATGGATAAGGCGGTTAATCAGGTTGGAAGAGTATAACTTAGATAAAGGAGGATATGTCCTATGATGCGTTCGTTATGGTCTGCAGCATCAGGAATGCTGGCACAACAGACAAACTTAGATACAATTGCAAATAATTTGTCAAATGTAAATACAGCAGGTTATAAGAAGGATACAGTGGAGTTTAAATCCCTGTTATATCAAACATTACAATCTCCTTCCACCAATAACACAGGGGAGAATAAACCGGTGCCTGCCCAGGTAGGTCTTGGTACCAGAACAGGCTCCATTACCACGGTATTTACCCAGGGTAATTTACAGGATTCAGATACAAATACATTTATGGCAATTGAAGGATCAGGATTTTTCAAGGTCCGGGATGAGAATGGAGAGACCTGTTATACAAGGGACGGTAGCTTTGATTTACAGCCGGTTGCAGGGGGAGGAACCATGCTTTGTACTTCCCAGGGACATCCGGTATTAGATCAGAGGGGAAATACCATTGTATTTCCTGCATCTGTTGGAATTGATGATATAACTGTTGATACAGATGGTAATATTTTTGTACCCGGAGGGATGAACGGACAGAAAATCCCATTAACTTCCGTTCAAAATGGACAGGCTTATGCACAGGCTATAGGTGTTGTTCAGTTTAATAATCCGGCGGGATTAAACAGCGTAGGAAATAATATGTACAAAGAAACCGTAGCTTCCGGTGCACCTTTGGAAGAGGTTAACAATCCGGGGTTAAAGAAGAGTCAGATTCATCAGGGATATTTGGAAATGTCTAATGTTCAGGTTGCAGATGAAATGGTAAATATGATTGTTGCCCAGCGTGCTTATGAAATGAATTCAAAGGCAATTCAGGCATCTGACGAGATGCTACAGCAGGCAAACAACTTACGTGGATAATAAGGAGATAAGTTATGGCAAATATTTCGGGTTTGGATTTAAGTACATATTACAGTGATTATTATACACAGGCTACGGATGCCTCAAAGGCTGCGCTTTCAAATACATTAAATTCCGTTAACAAGGATTCCAGTGATGAAGAAATGATGGAAGCCTGCAAGGAGTTTGAAGCATATTTTATTGAGCAGATATATAAAGGAATGGAAAAAACCATTATGAAGGCTGATGATGAGGAAAATGATTATATGAATGCATTCGGAGATATGCAGATTCAGGAATATGCAAAGGCAGCAGCGGAACAGGGGGATGGCATCGGACTTGCAAAACAGTTGTTTGAATCTATGAAGCGAAATAATCTTTCCTGATTTCATAAAAATATATTTTGAAAGGTACAGAGGATGTCTGTACCTTTTTTAAATTTGAAGTAGAAAACTCGTAACTATAATCATGAGGTGAATGTATAAATGCTCTGGGTTTCTAATTAATAGAAATCAGGATTTCTCGGATAAGGGAGGGGTTCAAAAAAATATTTTGGCTCTATCTTTAGTTCTCTGCATATGTTAAAAAAGATTTCAAGGGAAAATGCCTGGGAATTATTCGTGCTTTCTATACGGCTTAAATAAGATCTGGTAATGTGGATTCTGTTTGCCAGTTCGGTCTGACTGATATTTGCCCGTCTTCTGTAATAAGAAATATGTTCTCCCAAATCAACATAATAATCCCGGTTTTCAAATGATGGGTGAGTGGATTGATATTCAATGTTCATAATTTCCTCCTTTTCTTATTTTGTGTAACCAGGTAATTGCGAAACGCAGTTTTTTGTAAAATACGTTGTGAAATTGTAACAAATACGTTTTCAGGGACGCTCTCGCTTCATTGTAAACGTAGCAGTACTAAGCTCGGAGATACCTCGCTAAGTACTGACGTTCACAAAGACCCTTCAAACATATATTGTTAAATTTGCACAACTTATATTTCATAAAGATGGGTTTCGCAATTGCCTGCTTTGTATATTTTTCGTTCCTCCGTTATGAAGTTTTGTTGGAAAATTATGGTGTATTTACAGGTATTATAGATGTCTGATTGAGGCAGATGAACAAATGTGAACCTATATTAAACAAGTGTTAACTCTCGGTTAACATCTATATTTTGATAGTCATTTACTTTTATAAGTGGTATGATTATGAAAGACAGTAATGCAATATGCCGGTTGCATTTTTGTAACAAAAACAGAAAAGAGGCCATGAATGGAAAAGGAAGGAATTGTCTCAAAAATCATATATAAAAATGAACATAATCAATATGTTGTCTTTGCAGTAGAAACCAAAGAGGGGGAGGATGAAACCTTTGTAGGGTACCTTACCGGTTTGGAGGAAGGTATGTATATTCTTGCAGAGGGGGAATATACAGAACATGCAAGTTACGGTTATCAGTTTAATGTATCTGAGTATAAGGTAAAAATGCCAAGTGATCTTATCAGTGTGGAACGATATTTAGCTTCAGGTGCCATAAAAGGAATCGGGGAGATTATGGCGAAGCGGATTGTAAAAAAATTCGGCGAGAATACCTTTCGGATTATGGAAGAGGAACCGGAACGTTTGGCAGAAATTAAAGGCATATCAGAAAGAAAAGCAAATGAAATAGGTGTGTGCTTCATTGAAAAACAGGCTATGCGGGAAGCAATTATGTTTTTATCGGAGTATGGTATTTCTCCTAATCTGGCGGTTAAGATATATGATGAGTATGGCCAGAAAATGTACCGGGTAGTGAAGGAAAACCCTTATCAAATTGCAGAAGATATTGGAGGTGTAGGATTTAAAACTGCAGATGCCATTGCACAAAAAGCCGGTATCGGAAAGCAATCGGATTTTAGAATCAGGGCAGCACTCATTTATACCTTAAATCAATCAACCGGACTTGGCCATATGTATCTGCCAAAGGATTTACTGATTAACTGGACGAAGCAGCTTCTTGAAAAAAGTAATGGGCCGGATGAGAATTTTTTTGTTCCTGACGACCTTGTTGAGGCACAGTTAATGAATCTTCAGGTAGAGAGGAAGGTTATCTTCAAAGAGCTTAATGAAGAAATCATTGTATATGAAGGTAAATCTTATTACAGGGAATTAGATACGGCCAGAATGCTTTTGGAGATTAAGTCTACCATAGATATGAAGGATAATACCTTAGAAGCTGTTATATGCCAGATTGAAAATCAGGAAGGAATTCGCTTGGATGAACTGCAAAAGGAGGCTATACGCCAGGCTGCGAAACAGGGTGTACTGGTAATTACCGGTGGACCGGGAACAGGAAAAACCACCACCATTAATGCAATTATTAAGTACTTTGAATTGGAGGGCCTTGACTTGCTTTTGGCGGCACCAACAGGGCGGGCTGCAAAAAGAATGACAGAGGCAACCGGATACAAGGCACAAACCATTCACCGTATGTTGGAACTTTCCGGAGGCATTGCTGAAGAAGGAGATTTGATGGGAATACATTTTGAAAGAAATGCCTCCAACCCCTTAGAGGCGGATGTCATAATCATTGATGAAATGTCAATGGTTGATATGTCATTGATGTATGCTTTGATGCTGGCGATTATGCCGGGGACCCATTTGATTTTAGTGGGAGATGAGAATCAGCTTCCTTCGGTGGGACCGGGAAATGTATTAAAGGATATTATAAAATCAAAATGTATACCGGTAGTTTCTTTAACTAAAATATTTCGTCAGGAAGAGGGAAGTGCCATTGTAGAAAATGCCCATAAGATTAATAAAGGACTTCCCATTCAAATGGATAACAAGAGTAAAGACTTTTTCTATATGCCAAGAAAAACAACCAAAGCGGTATCAGATGAGGTTGGTGAACTATTAACCAAAAAGTTACCGAAGTATGTAGGATGTAACAGCTGTGAAATACAGGTACTTACCCCAATGAGAAATGGAGAGTTAGGGGTGGGGAAACTGAATGAAGAGTTACAGAAGGTGTTAAATCCACCATCATCCCGAAAAAAAGAGAAAGAATTAAATAGCGGCGTTATCTTTCGGGAAGGTGATAAGGTCATGCAGATACGGAATAATTATAAACTGGAATGGTGCGTTTACAGTCAAAAGGGGAGATTTAAGGTTGAAGAAGGAGTAGGGGTTTTTAACGGAGATATGGGTATTGTTAAGGAAATCGACGACTACAATGAAGAAGTTGTTATTTTGTTTGATGATGACCGGGAAGTAAGATATCCATACAATTTGCTGGATGAACTGGAGCTTTCTTATGCTATTACCATTCATAAATCCCAGGGAAGTGAATATCCGGCTGTGGTATTGCCTTTGTTTTCCGGTCCCCGGGTGTTAATGAACAGAAATCTTTTGTATACGGCGGTAACACGTGCAAAACAGTGTGTAGTAATTGTGGGAAACGGATATCTGGTTGAAACAATGATACAAAATAATGGAGAGCAAAAAAGATATTCTGCTTTAGATATAAGATTAAAGGAACTATTACAGATTAATTAAAATAGACAACAGAGAGGTGTATGATTGGTATTTGATAAGGATTTGATATTGGATATTATTTATCCCAGAAGATGTCCCTTGTGTGGAGAACTGCTTGGGTATGGCAATGGACAGGTATGCAGAGACTGTCTGTTAAAGCTTAAAATGGTGGAAGCTCCCCGATGTTTCCGGTGCGGTAAAACCATTGACAGTGAGGAGTTGGAGTATTGTCAGGATTGCTTTAGAATTCCCAAAAGTTATGTGCGGGGATATCCGGTTTTTAACTATACAGGAAATATTAAAAAAGCATTGTATGATTTTAAATATAAAAATCAAAGGGTATATAGCCGGTTTTTTTGTGATTGTATATATTATCGCTATAAGGATGACTTAAAGGCCTTGGCATTAGATGGGATTGTACCGGTTCCCATACATAAAAAAAAGAAAAAAAGCAGGGGTTATAACCAGGCAGAACTCATAGCAAGTCATTTAGGGGAAAAATTGATGATACCGGTTTTTCCCAATTATTTAATAAGGGTGGTTAATACCAATCCCCAGAAGGAATTAAGTGACAAGGAACGTTTGAAAAATCTAAAAAATGCTTTTAAAATAGGTACAAATAAGATAAAATTAAACAAAGTACTGTTGGTGGATGATATATATACGTCGGGAGCAACCATAGAAGCCTGTACCAGGGTGTTGCTTGAATCCGGTGTTAAAGAAGTATATTATACCAGCATTGCCATCGGACAGGGATTTTAGGTACATGTTATAAGGAGGATACATAATGGAAATAAGAACATGTAAACAGTGTAAAAGGATTTTTAATTATTTAACAGGACCGGCAATCTGTCCTGCCTGTAAGGAAAAATTAGAGGAGAAATTTATTGAGGTAAAGGAATATATACGGGAAAATCCAAAAGAAGGAATTAATGAGGTGGCAAAGGCAAATGATGTATCAGTTAACCAGATTCGTCGTTGGATTCGTGAGGAAAGGTTGTCGTTTTCTGAGGATTCGGGAATCGGAATTGATTGTGAAAGCTGCGGAAAAATTATCCGTTCCGGAAGACTTTGTCAGTCTTGTAAAGACAAGCTTTTAGGTAAGGTAGATGATATGTACCGGACAGATGAGTCCATCGTTACCAAGAAGCATAGAGAAGCTGCAAGAATGCGTTTTTTGGAGAAATAAAAATATTTCAAATTGACTATAATGTTTTATGAAAAGTAGCCGATATAAATATTGAATCTATTTAATGGATTAAGTATTTACGGCTACCGGCGGGTCGTCGGAGCCTGTATTCAAGGAGGAAGGTGTAACAATGAGAATTGGATCTATGAATCAGATTGCACAGGTATATGGTGCACAGTCTGTAAAGAAAAGTTACAAGTCAAGTTCCATTGGTGCCACATCGACTACTGATCAGGTTTCATTTTCTACAATTGGAAAGGATATGCAGATTGCAAAAACTGCACTTCAGTCTGTTCCGGATGTAAGAGAAGATAAAGTAAATGCATTGCGTGAAAGCATTGCAAATGGAACTTATCAGGTAAGTGCAGAGAGCTTTGCAGATAAGCTTATGGCTGCATTTGAGGAGAAATCCATCTAGTATTCGAAAGTTTATCTTTCGAGTACTTGAGGAGTCCTCGTAAACAAAAGGAGAATTAGATGGCAAGTTTAATTGAGAATTTGATTTCGACTTTGGAAGAAGAGTGTTCGTTATACGAACAGCTTACGGCGGAATCGTTGGCAAAGACGCCGGTTATTGTGGCAAATGATTTGGAACGTCTGACAGATGCCAACATGAAAGAGCAGGCAATTGTTGATAAGATTACGGTAGTATCTCATAAAAGAGATCAGGAATTAGCGGAAATAGCAACAGTATTAGGCAAGGATGCGAAGACGATTACTGTTTCTGAGATCATTAGGTTGATGGAGAAACAGCCGGAGTTTCAGCATCCTTTAATTGATGTTAGAGATAAATTATTAAAGCAGGTTGAGGCACTTAACAGTGTAAGTATTCATAATCAGGAGCTTTTGAAAGAAGCTGTTGAGATGACGGAATATTCCATTAATTTAATTCAGTCATTAAATCAGGCACCGGAAACAGCGAATTACAGTGGTGCCAATTATAGTGGTTCAACATTAGGGTCAAGTTATTCCGCATTTGATGCAAAACAATAGAGGTAAATTACACAGGATTATTAATATTGCAACAGAAAGGAGGAGAATTATGGCAAATACAATGGGTAGTTTTTATATTGGTGTAACCGGATTGCAGGCAAACCAGTATGCTTTAAATGCAACTGCACATAACATTACCAATGCCGGAACAGAAGGTTATTCCAGACAGCAAATTCTCTTATCTGATATGCAGTATATGAAGTTGGGTAATACGAAAGTAGGTGCCAACCTATCAGGTCTTGGTGTGAAGATTACAGATGTAAGGCTGGTAAGAGACCGGTTTGTAGATAAGGCTTACAGAGAGGAACTAGGCAGGGAAGAATATTACCAAAGCAAATATAATGTTGTTTCCGAGGTTCAGAATTATTTTGGTGAGTTGGAAAGCAGTAGTTTTCGTACTACCATGCAGAACCTATGGACCGCAGCAGAAGAGTTACAAAAAGAGTCCAACAGTATTGTAACAAGAAGTGCGTTTATTGCTAGAGCGGTAACCTTTGCTGACCAGGCCAATGAAATATATGAAGAGCTGACAACCTATCAGAAGAATCTTAACAAAGAGATTAGTGACCAGGTAAGTCAGATTAATGAATTAGCCAATACAATATATGAATTGAATAAAAAAATTGTTGCCGTTGAGGCAGCAGGCGTAGAGAGTGCCAATGATTTTCGGGATCAAAGGGATCAGGCATTGGACACCTTGGGTGGTTTGATTTCCATTTCTTATCGGGAAAATAGCGACGGTCAGGTGGATGTATATGCAGAACGAAGAACTCTGGTAAGTATGGACCGGGTTTATGAGATGGATACAAAGCAGGTAAGTGAAGATTGTGAGTATCTGATTCCAATATGGAAGGATGATGGAGATGATGTATTTGATATGCATTATAAGGAATCCAGAGATCCGAGGCTTGATAAGAAGCCGGCATATGTTCCAAGTGCAGAGACAAAAACCGATGTGGGCTCACTGAAAGGTATTATTATGTCCCGGGGTGACTGGCTGGCAAATTATACAGATATTCCTGTTGCACCGGAGGCACCTGTTGTTCCGGTAAGGGCAAACTATGAAACAGATGCTGATTATAATGACGCCATGACCCAGTATGGTATTGATTATGCAAAGTATCAGAGTGATTATGAAATATATTCAAAGGATGTAGAGTTTTACAATACATATATGGAGCCATATACCGTTAATAACATTTTGGCTCAGTTTGACCAGTTGATTCATGGAATCGTAACAAAGATAAATGATATTTTTAGTCCTAATAAAGAAATTACATTACAGGACGGAAGTAAGATTCGGGTTTTGGATGAAGAAAATGCAGGTTATGGAATGGGTGAAGAGAACCAGATTCAGGGCATAGAATTATTTACCCGTAGAACCTGGGACCGTTATGATGAGCAGGATGTTACCTTAGATACAGGGGAAACTGTTAAAGTTAAGGTGTATCGAGAGGAGGATCCGGATGATTATCTGTCTTTGTACACTTTGGGAAATATTCGTGTAAATGATGAACTGGTTAAGAATCCAAGTTTGATGGGTCTTAGTAATCTTCAGGGCGAGGAATTACAGGAGACTGCAGATAAGCTGGTAAAAATGTGGGATGAGGATTTTACTGTACTGAATCCTAACAGCTTGGTTGTAAATAATTTCATGGGTTATTATAAGGAATTTATTGCAGATTTTGCAAATAAAGGGTATACATATAACGGAGTTGCCCAGTCACAGCAATTAACTGTGCAGGAGTTAGAGAGTCAAAGACAATCCGTTGTAGGGGTTTCCACTGATGAAGAGTTATCAAATATGATTAAATTCCAGCAGGGATTTAACGCATCCTCCAGATACTTTACAGTGGTTTCTGAGATGATAGAACATTTAATTAACAAATTAGGCGGATGATGAATCCGCCATTTATTTTCTGAAAAAATTATTTAGAATTGGTTCGGATATGACGATATAATAACTGAGATATTTTTAGAAAAAGAGAAGGGAAGTGAAGATATGCCATCAACATTTTTGGGATTGAATACAGGAGTTTCCGGTATTAATTATTATCAGGCAGCATTAAATACAACAGCACATAATATTTCCAATTCTTCAACAGAAGGGTATTCCAGACAACAGGTTAGTTCAAAAGCATCTCTGGCAATCAGACTGGGAACTTCTTACGGAATGATGGGTACGGGTGTTACCATGACGGGAATTAAACAGTTACGGAATGCTTATTATGATACGAAGTACCGTACTGCCACTTCAAAAATGAGTGAATACAGTGCAGTTCAAAACCAATTGTCTCAGTTAGAAGCATATTTGAATGAGATTAAAACAGAGTCGGGATATACAAAGTTATATGATGAGCTTACTTCTGCCCTGCAGGATCTGGCAGCCAGTCCGTCAGATGCTACTTATCGTACCCAGATGATTCAGGCGGCAGATAATTTTACGGATTTAATTAATGAAACCGCTGTCAATTATCAAAAAGCACAGACAGATATTAATAATGAGGTGGCAATTCATATAGATACCATTAATTCCATCTCTTCCCAGATATATTCTCTAAACCAACAGATTATAAATATTGAAACCAGAGGGGGAAATGCCAATGATTTACGTGACCAGAGAGAATTATTGGTGGATCAGTTGTCAGAGCTTGTGAATGTGTCTGTTACGGAAACCCCTATTACATATGGTGAGGGCTTTGAGTCGGGAGCATACCGATACGAGGTAAGAATTGGAACGCAGCTGTTAGTTGATGATATGCAGTGTAATAAATTAGTGGTAAAAGCCAGAGAAGAAAAGATTAATCAAAATGATGCGGATGGTTTATATGATATATATTGGTCCGGTCTGCATGATACCATTGGAGATGAGTTTCATTTTAACAGCGTGAATGTAAGCGGTAAAATAAAAGGTCTTTTGGAAGCAAGAGATGGAAATAATGCGAATCCGTTTTCCGGAACCATTAAAGCAGTAAATACATCTGCTAACGGAACCTCTGTATTGGTCGAATTACCGGAAGGAATAGATGTTAATAAACTGAACATTCCGGACAATGGAACAATTACTCTTAATTGTAAGGATTATTATTATGAAGGATTTGAAGCTGTATATGGTGCAGATGGAAAACTGAATTCCTTTACATTTAAGAATATAACATCTGTGGCGGAGGATGGAAGCCGTGTTCCGGCAACCCTTACAAATGTGGTGGATAAGCCTATGTCCATTGGAGAAGAGGTTGACTGTAAGGGTATTCCATATTATATGGAGCAATTAAATGAGTTTGCCAGAACCCTTTCAAAATATATGAATGATATATTTACTACCGGTGCAGATGCCTACGGAGATCCGGGAATGGATTTCTTTACGGCAGCAGATCCTGTAACAGGTAAGGACTTTATATTAACAACACCAACTGCAGGACAACCGGGTACAACATTATCAACCAATGATTCTAATTATTATCGTGTAACAGCATTTAACTGGGCAGTTAATCAGGATATATATAAGGACCAGAATAAATTGGTAGTATCTTATGCTTCTGATATTGAGCAGGGAAATAAAGACGCAAAGGGAGTATTGGATCAGATAAACTATGGATTTACAGACCAGAATATGTTTTCTCAGGGTACCGTTCCACAGTTTTTGCAGTCAATTACCACGTCTTTGGCAGTAGATACTTCCAAATATGATTCCTTTATGACCAATATGGATGAGGTTGCAACTGTAATTGATAATCAGAGAATGTCTATTTCCAATGTAGATACCAATGAAGAGGCAGCAAGCCTCGTAGTATATCAGGAAGGATATAATCTGGCAAGTAAAGTAATATCAGTAATGAATGAGGTATATGATAAGCTTATTAACCAAATGGGTGTATAAGCCGATATATGATATATGAAGGTCTTCAAGGATGACAGACTTAGTATGTGAGGTTAAGGGAGTAACCGGATAGGAGAACTGCAATGAGAATTACAAACAAAATGGTAACAGATAATTCTTTGCGTAATATGCAAAAGGCTATGTCAAAAGTAAGCAATCTAAATGAACAGGTTACCACCGGAAAGAAGATTTCTGCGCCATCTGAAGATCCCGTTGTTGCAATCCGTGCACTTAAGCTTCGGACAACCTGTGACCAGCTTACACAATACAAAGAAAAAAACATTCCGGATGCTTT
Source organism: Lachnospiraceae bacterium (assembly GCA_051880415.1). Lineage (GTDB taxonomy): Bacteria > Bacillota > Clostridia > Lachnospirales > Lachnospiraceae > CAG-590. The sequence continues at coordinate 64,757 of JBJENX010000196.1, forward strand.
AAACTGGTTAGATACGACACAAACATCCATTCAGAATATGTATGACCGGTTAGAGGATGTGTATGATTTATGTGTTCAGGGTTCTACGGATACCTTTCATACGGATGACAGACAGACAATTATTAATGAGTTAAGGGCATTAAAGGATGCCCTATACAAAGAAGGTGGCACCACTTATGCCGGCAGATATTTATTTTCCGGTTATAAGACAGAAACCAATCTTGTATTTCAGGATGAAGCGGCCAAAAAAGGATTATCTTATAAAATTAATGAATCTGTTAATCCAAGTGCCATTGAGCCGAAAAGAGTGGTGTTAAATGAGATTGACCCAACAAAATTAGATAGTTATTTAGGGGGAGGAACATATAATTCCCCGGTTCAGTCAAGTCCATATGTATTGCAGCTTGCATATGATAATCTCAATAAGGCAAATGAGACAGTTACTGTAACAGATAAGGATGGCAATACAAGTACTGCAACCATTCCGACTATTACAATAGATGCCGTAACAAAGGATGCAGATGGCAATGTTACTTCTACAGTAAGTGTTACTCCTGTTGTTATGGAAGTTGCCGACAGTGCAAAATATTATGATTTCAGTGATGGGGCGGATGCCCATTTTATTCCGGAAACAGGGGAAATTGTGTTTAGTGATGCTACTTATAATGCAATTAAGGATGCTACCAGTTTGGAAATATCTTATGGAAAATCCGATTTTGCCGTAGGAGATTTACGTCCGGAGATGTATTTTGACTGTACCTGTTATAAAGAGCAGTCAGATGGTACAACAAAATCTGTAGATTATACCGTTGATGAAAAGGGACAGGAAATACAGTATGAGTTAAGTTTTAAGCAGTATGTAACCGTAAATGCGGAAGGAAAAGATTTGATTACCCATGATATGGGAAATCGGATTACAGATATGGCAGATGCGGTACAGAATGTGTTGGATATTGAAGAAACCATTTCCAGGTTAAAAACCAAGTTAGATGATCCGTCTTATGCAAATAACCAGACTGCTCTGGACCAGATTAATAAAATGCTTGAGGATGCTGATGTAGAGCTTGCTATGAAACGTGAGAATATGCAGAAGTTATTTGGTAATAATATTACTAACTTCCAGAATTTTATGAATGATGTAAGTGCAGTTCAGGCCCGGGTAGGAACAACTGTTTCAAAGGTTGAGCTGATACAGAAGCGTGTAACGGAACAGCTGGCGGATTTTAAGGAATTAAAATCTTCTAATGAAGATATAGAGACAGAAGAAGTTGCAATTGATTTGTATCAGGCAGAATTAGTATATGATTCGGCATTATCAACTACAGCTACGGTAATTAAGAAAAGCCTGTTAGATTATTTATGATTTGATACAAAGTCATTTATGATATAAAGTATATATTGACATGTTGTATGTGAGATATTAAGATTTTATACAGATATTGGTGAAGTCAGGCAATTACGAAACTTATTTTATGAAAGTACAAGTTGTGAAAAATATACTATTCATAAGTAATGGTACTTTGGAGCCGTCGGTACTTAGGTGCCGTATTATGGCACCTTATGTACCGTTACGAGCGACAAGTAGCGAAAGCGTGCCTTACGTTGAATAGTATATTTTTTACAACGTATTTTACAGAAAAGTGAATTTTGTATTGTCTATTGGCGAAGGTTATGAAAGGAGAAGTATTATGAAGGCACAAACGAAGTTTTTTGGGGAAGTAGATATTGATGAAGAAAAGATTATTGAATTCCCAAATGGGATTATAGGGTTTGAGAATTTTAAAAAGTTTGCAATTATATATGATGTGGATAATGAAGCAGATACCAGAATCAGTTGGCTGCAATCCATGGAAGAACCTGCCCTGGCACTTCCGGTTATTGACCCGTTGGCAATTACGGCAGAATACACACCTATGATTGAAGATGAGCTTTTAAAACCTCTTGGTGATCCTGCTGACGAAGATTTGCTGTTTCTACTGGTTATGACGGTACCATCAGATATGACAAAGGTAACAGCGAACATGAAGGCTCCTGTTATTATTAATGCAAAAGAATGTAAAGGTGTCCAGTTAATTGTAGAAAATGCGGATTATCCGATAAAATTTAATGTATATGAATCCGTACAGAAGATGAAAGAAAAGGCGGGTGAATAATATGTTAGCATTATCAAGAAAAGCAAATGAATCTATTATCATAGGTAATGATATTGAAATAACAATTCTCGAGGTAAAAGGTGAACAGGTTAAAGTAGGAATTAAAGCACCTAAATCCGTTCCTGTATATCGTGAAGAAGTATATACACAGATTAAGGAAGCCAATAAAGAGGCTGCAACAGATGCAGTTGCTACTAATTTGAAGAATCTGTTTAAATAGGATTTTAAAAGAGTTTCTTATATATTGAAGAAACTCTTTTTTTGCATACAAAAAAGCCCTGATGAGTTAATCATCAAGGCTTTTGTTGTTTTCATTATACTCCTTCGTACTCTGATGAGCCGAATGCTAAGATTAACAGGAAGATTACTTGTAAAAATAATAATCCAAAACCAAAACCAATTCCATGGCCAAATACCTTAGCCAGTTTGAAGATTACCATAAACGACATTACGATGTTTACTAATGGTACAAACATAAGTAAAAATAGCCATCCATTACCCATAGTAATCTTAAATAAAACATAGTTATTGTAGAATGGAACAATCGCTGCCCATCCAGGCTCTCCAGCCTTAGAAAAAATCTTCCATAATGCTACAATAGAGATAATGGAAACAATAATAGCTAAAATCATCATAACCGTGTAGGCACCCATGATACCAGCTAATGCTGCTTCATTTACTGCGGTTGAACCGTAATCGTAAGAATAATCCATTAGAAAATCCTCCCCTATATAAATAATATTGTGGTAATAAATACCTAAAAAAAACCTATCATGCTTTTCGACGGATGTCAATATATTTCGATGGGAAAAGAGTAAAAAGAATGTAAAAAATAAAAACAAGGATTATTAAGCAGTAGCATAACATTATTTTTGTATGATACGTATTGTGAATATATACGAACTTTATCCGATTAACAATCCCGATGCTGTTGCAAATAATAAGGTGTGCATTATTATGAAAAACCGTTAGGAAACTATGGTAAAATTAGTAAAATAATAGAAAAAAAGCATATTTCATAAAAAGGACTTGCTTTTTTTAATGCAACTCTTAAAATAGTATGTGGATTTTATTGTTAAGTTGCCCCAGGCAGGTTTGAGGGTCTTTAAAGGATTGGCCTTTGTGTTTGGGGAAAGTTAAGGAGATTATCATGAATAAGTTAGAACTTCAAAAAAATGCAAACCAGCTTAGAAAACATATTGTAACTTCTTTGCATGCGGCAAAATGCGGTCATCCGGGAGGCTCTTTGTCGGCAGCAGATATTGTTACCTATTTGTATTATGAAGAGTTAAATGTAGACCCGGCAAATCCAAAGAAAGCAGACAGAGACCGTTTTGTTCTTTCTAAGGGACATGTGGCACCGGCACTTTACGGGGCTCTTGCCATGAAGGGATTTTTCCCGGAGGAGGAATTACTGAAGCTTCGTAAAACAGGAGAAATGTTACAGGGACATCCGGATATGAAAGGAACACCGGGTGTTGATATGTCGGCAGGTTCTTTAGGACAGGGTATATCCGTAGCGGTTGGTATGGCACTTTCGGCTAAAATGACCAATGAGGATTACCGTGTATATACACTGTTAGGTGACGGTGAGATTCAGGAGGGTCAGGTCTGGGAAGCAGCAATGTTTGCGGGACACAGAAAGTTAGATAACTTAGTCGTGATTGTAGATAATAATGATTTGCAGATAGACGGAAGTGTTGGGGATGTATGTTCTCCATATCCCATTGCAGGTAAATTTGAAGCATTCAATTTTCATGTAATTACCATTGACGGACATGATTTTGATGCCATTGATGCAGCATTTAAGGAAGCAAAGCAGACAAAGGGAAAGCCAACAGCCATTATTGCAAAGACTGTAAAAGGAAAGGGTGTATCCTTTATGGAGAATCAGGCTTCATGGCATGGTGCAGCTCCAAATGATGAGCAGTATGCCGTTGCTATGGAAGATTTAGAGAAGGAGGCATCAGCATTATGTCAGAAATAAAGAAAATTGCTACCAGAGAAAGCTATGGTAATGCATTGGTAGAGCTTGGAAGAGAATATGATAATTTAGTGGTATTAGATGCAGACCTTGCGGCAGCAACAAAAACGGGAATTTTTAAGAAAGAATTTCCAGACCGGCATATTGACTGCGGTATTGCAGAATGTAATATGATGGGAATTGCCACAGGACTTTCTTTAACGGGAAAAGTTCCATTTGCAAGCAGCTTTGCAATGTTTGCGGCAGGACGTGCTTTTGAGCAGGTTCGTAACAGTATCGGATATCCAAAAGCAAATGTTAAGATAGGTGCAACCCATGCAGGAATATCTGTGGGTGAGGATGGAGCAACCCATCAGTGTAATGAAGACATTGCATTAATGCGTACCATTCCAAATATGATTGTAATAAATCCGTCGGATGATGTGGAAGCCCGTGCAGCGGTAAAGGCGGCATATGAGCATGTTGGCCCTGTGTACCTTCGTTTCGGAAGACTGGCAGTCCCGGTAATAAATGATAATCCGGATTACAAGTTTGAGATTGGAAAAGGTGTGGAGCTTCGTAAGGGGGCAGATATCACAATTGTTGCTACCGGTCTTGAGGTTGCATATGCTTTAGAGGCAGCTGATTTGTTAGCGAAGGATGGAATAGATGCAAGAGTGATTAACATTCACACCATTAAGCCGATAGATGAAGATATTATTGTGAAGGCGGCAAAGGAAACGAAAAAGCTGTTTACTGTAGAAGAGCATTCCATTATTGGTGGTCTTGGTTCTGCAGTATGTGATGTATTATGTGAAAAATGTCCGGCTCCTGTTTACAAGATTGGTATTAGAGACCGGTTTGGTGAATCAGGTCCTGCATTGGAACTGCTTCATAAATATCAGTTAGATGCAGAGGGAATTTATAAGCAGATAAAAGAAAATATGTAATTATAAAAAGGGGTAAATCATATCATGATTTGCCCCTTTTGCATGTGTAGTTTACAGATATCTTACAAGTTCTTCCACTTCTTTTCGTTTTGGTGCTTCACATTCCTGATTTGGATATCCCATGGCAATTAAAGCGGCTACCTTTTGTCCTTCCGGCAAAGAGATTTCTTTTGCAATCTTTTCTTCGTCAAAGATACCGAGAATTACGGTACCGATTCCCATGTCATGGGCTGCAAGACAAAATGTCTGGGAAGCAATTCCTGCATCATACATTTCCCAACGGTCTTCCTTGGATGTTGTGAAGCTGCCATCCCTTTCGTAGCCACAACGTTTTTCCACCATGCTGATTACTACAAGCTGGGGTGCTTTTGAAATGGTTTTTTGATTATATTCAAAATCCAGCACACAATTATTTGCTATATTTTCAAGGATAGATTTGTCTTCCACAATATTGTACCTGACAACTTGCGTATTTTTCCATGACGGAGACATTCTGGCTGCCTCGATGATCTTATGAATAGTGTCATGGTCTACCTTTTCTTCTTTAAATCTGCGGATACTTCGTCTGCTTTTAATACATTCTATTGTTTCCATTTGCTACCTCCTTATGTATATTTTGTAATCACCTATATTATACATGATGCATAGAAAAAATAATATAGAAAAATATGTAGTTTTGCACGTCCTTTTATTCTTTTGAATATCCTAATAATAAGTAAAGTATATGGTGGGGCAGGTTATGACATTTGATAATATTAATATTAGAAAAATAGTTTCTGTGGCTATATCACTAGATGGAATTATAGTAGATGTACGTGGACCTGAGCGGTTTAGCCAGGGGCATATACCTATGGCAATCAACTTGCCTTTGGAACGGATAGAGAAAGGGTATATTACACTTCCTAAAAACCGCGTGCTGATTGTATATTGTGATACGGGTGGTGCCAGCACAAAAGCTGCTTATAAATTATCTGAGATGGGATATAAAGTTATTAACTGTGTTGGAGGGCTTAGAAATTACAATGCCTCTTTAACAAAATAAAATGATTTGTTTGTGCTTGTCATTTCCCTTTTTAATGCTTATACTATAACGAGAGTAGAAGATAATATAGGAGAATGATAGGAGAACAATATGCAAGAGTATGAATATATTGCACCATGTCATTTTGGATTAGAAGCGGTATTAAAAAGAGAGCTTGTAGATTTGGGATATGAAATTCTTGAGGTATCTGACGGACGTGTTACCTTTAAGGGAGATGTTTTTGCAATTGCAAGAGCTAATATATTTATTCGGACAGCAGAGAGAATTATGCTTAAGGTGGGTAGTTTTAAGGCCACCACTTTTGATGAATTGTTTGAAGGCACAAAAGCTTTATCATGGGAGGAGTATATTCCTGAAGATGGAAAGTTCTGGGTTACGAAGGCAACAACAAATAAATCTAAATTGTTTTCCGGCTCAGATATCCAGTCTATTGTGAAGAAGGCCATTGTGGACCATTTAAAATACAAATACAGAGTAACCTGGTTTGAGGAAACGGGGGCGGAATATCCTATTCGTGTATTTATAATGAAGGATATTGTTACCATAGCATTGGATACCTCGGGAACATCTCTGCATAAAAGGGGATACCGTACCTTGGTTGGTAAAGCTCCCATATCTGAGACGTTGGCGGCTGCACTGATTATGCTGACTCCCTGGAATAAGGATCGAATTTTGGTAGACCCTTTTTGTGGAAGCGGAACATTTCCCATTGAGGCAGCTATGATTGGTGCTAATATTGCACCGGGTATGAACCGTGAGTTTACAGGAGAGAACTGGAAGAATCTTTTGCGTAAAAAGGACTGGTATGATGCTATCACTGAGGCAGAGGATTTGATACAACGGGATATTAAGATGAATATTCAGGGATATGATATAGATGGTGATATTATAAAATGTGCCATGAAAAATGCCCGGGATGCCGGGGTGGATCAATATATTCATTTTCAGCAACGGGATGTCAGGGATTTATCTAATCCAAAGAAATATGGATTTATTATCACTAATCCTCCATATGGTGAACGACTTGAGGATAAAGCTGATTTACCGAAATTATATAAAGAGATTGGGACAAGCTTTGACAGACTGGATACATGGTCAAAATATATTATTACCTCCTATGAAGATGCAGAACGGTATCTTGGCAGGAAGGCTACGAAAAACAGAAAGATATATAATGGTATGATTAAATCCTATTTTTATCAATATATGGGACCCAAGCCACCAAAGAGTAATGTGGAAAATAAGGAGAATGATTAGATGAAGAAATTAATATTTGCAACAGGAAATGAAAATAAAATGAAAGAAATCAGGATGATTTTAGGGGATTTGGATTATGAGATTCTTTCCATGAAGGAAGCGGGAATCGATGTTGATATTGTGGAAGACGGTAAAAGCTTTGAGGAAAATGCAGCCATTAAAGCAACGGCAATCAGTAAGATTGCAAATTGTGTTGTATTAGCAGATGATTCCGGTTTGGAGGTTGACTATATGGATAAGCAGCCGGGTATTATGTCTGCAAGATGGATGGGAGAAGATACCTCTTACCGGATTAAGAATCAGAAAATTATTGATAACTTAGAGGGTGTGCCGGATGAAAAACGGACTGCAAGATTCGTATGTGCCATTGCGGCAGCATTTCCGGATGGACGGGTTGTTACAAAAAGAGGAACCATTGAAGGCATTATCGGATACGAAGAACGGGGAGAAAACGGTTTTGGGTATGATCCTATCTTTTTCCTTCCTGAGTATGGGAAAACAACTGCGGAGCTGTCTCCGGAGGAGAAAAATAAAATTAGCCACAGAGGTCAAGCCCTTAGAATGATTAAACCGGAATTGATGTAATGTATGCAAGGAGATAAGCGATGAGAATACTGGTAATAAGTGATTCCCATGGAAAAAATGATGATGTAAAACAGGTAATTGAACAGGTTGGAGAAATAGATATGTTTATCCATCTTGGAGATATTGAGAGAGGTCCTGATTATATTCGGGAGCTGGCAGGCTGTGAGTGTCACATGGTTGCAGGCAATAATGATTATGATATTGATTTGCCGGCTATGGATTCCTTTATGATTGGGGATAAAAATGTATTTATTACCCATGGACACCGGTTTTATGTTGGTGGCGGCGTGGAACGGCTGCGGGAGTTTGCCCTGGATAACGGATATGATATTGTTATGTATGGACATACCCATGTGCCTTTTCTGGAACGGGGTGAGGTCACCATTTTAAATCCCGGCAGTATCTCCTATCCGAGACAGGATGGCAGGAAGCATACATTTATGATTATAGAGCTGGATGATAAAGGGGAATTGCATTATCATCAGGGAGAATTAAAGTCTTCTTTAAGGGATTTTTACGAAGGCTTCTATTAAGGCTTGCAGGGAAATAAGTATTGAGAAATTCTATGCTACCGGCATTGGATAAGGGATTATTTTCTGTGAAAACCGATGGAAGCCGAAAATACTTAAAATATGTTAGAAGAATGTAACATCATATGTAATAAGGTGATTGGTAATTTGCTTTGTGAAAAGATGTTTTAATATAAAAGTAATTTAATCAGGAAAGGTTATATATATGAAAAAAGGACAGATTTTAGAAGGTGTAGTGAGTCGCTACACCTTTCCTAATAAAGGCTATGTAACAGTTACAGAGGAACGAAAGATTCCGGGGACGGCAGTAACCTTAGAGGACGGAACCGTAAAGCAGGAAGTAGAAATGGTAGAAAAGACCATATGTATCAAAGGAGTTTTGCCAGGACAAAGGGTTCGATTTTCTGTAAAAAAATTAAGAAAAGGCGGTGGAGAAGGACGGCTTTTAGAAGTATTAGAGCCATCTCCTATGGAGGATGCAAAGCCTGATTGCCCTCATTTTGGATTATGCGGAGGCTGTGCTTACCAGACTATGAGCTATGAAAATCAGCTACGGTTAAAGGAGGAACAGGTAAAGTCTCTGCTGGATGAAGTGATTACGGATGCCTATAGCTGGGAAGGAATTAAGGGAAGTCCTGTCTTAAGAGGCTACCGGAACAAAATGGAGTTTTCCTTTGGGGATGCCTATAAGGATGGACCCTTGGCACTTGGTATGCATAAAAAGGGAAGCTTTTATGATATTGTTACCGTTGATGAGTGTAAAATTGTAGATGAGGATTATAATAAAATAATAAGGCTTGTTCTGGATTTTTTTACCCAAAAACAGATTCCTTATTATAAAAAGATGCAGCATACCGGAAGTCTTCGTCATTTGGTCATCCGGCAGACGGCTGCCAATAAAGAGATATTAATTAATCTAGTTACAACTACACAGACTAAAAATTATCCGCAGTCAAATTTTGCTATTTCTGAGGAATCGGGAGAAAAGAAAATTCCCGATGATATATATGAGGATATCAAAAGCTATCTTTGCCTTCAAGAATTACAGGAACAATTACTGTCCCTTTCCTTAAACGGAAAAATCGTAGGAATTTTGCATACCCTAAATGACAGCTTATCTGATGCGGTAATTCCGGAACAGATTATAAAGCTTTACGGTCAGGATTATGTGTATGAAGAGATACTGGGATTGAAATTCAAGATTTCTCCATTTTCATTTTTCCAGACCAACTCCAAGGGAGCAGAGCTTTTGTATGAAACAGCCCGTTCCTATATTGGAGAGACAAAGGATAAAGTCATATTTGACCTGTATAGCGGAACAGGAACCATTGCCCAGATGTTGGCACCGGTTGCAAAGAAGGTAATTGGTGTTGAGATTGTGGAAGAAGCAGTGGAGGCAGCGAGAGAAAATGCAACCTTAAATGGGTTAAGTAACTGTGAATTTATTGCCGGGGACGTGTTAAAGGTAATCGATGAGATAGAGGCTAAACCGGATATTATTGTATTGGATCCCCCAAGGGATGGCATTCACCCGAAAGCCCTTGATAAAATCATTGCTTATGGAGTAGATGAAATCGTGTATATTTCCTGCAAACCCACTTCCCTTGCAAGGGATTTGGTGATTTTTCGGGAAAAGGGATATCGGGTTGTTAAGGCCTGTGCTGTGGACCAGTTTGTGGGAACTTTGCATGTGGAGACGGTAGTTAAATTATCCCTAAAAACTGATACACCCAAATTTGAGGTTATTATGGAGCCTGACGAAGAACATTATTACACACCAGAGGAAAAGGTGACTTATCAGAAGATAAAGGAATATGTATTTGAAAAATATGGATTGAAAGTACATTCCCTTTATATCGCACAGATAAAAGACAAATGCGGATTGGATAAAGAGCGTAAAGGGAACAACTGGAAGAAAAACGAAGATGCAAGAGTGCCACAATGTACTTTGGAGAAAGAGGCTGCTATCATGGATGCCTTTATGCATTTTGGGATGATATAACGTTGAAAACATTAAAGCAATATAAAGATGAGCAGATGAAGTTATCAAAAAAGAAGGTTATAATACACCTTCTTTTTTTGATGCAAAAAATTTCAAAAGGAGGATTTGAGAATGGTTACAGAAACAATCAAAACAACAATGAAGGAGTTTTCAGAAGTAGTCAGGGATGCTGTAGAAGCATCTTTGGGAGAGGGATATCAGGTGCAGATACATGATGTGGTAAGGAATAATGATATGCATTTAACAGGGCTTGTTATCTACAATGGAATTAGTAACATGACACCGAATATCTATCTGGAGCATTATTATAATCAGTATCAGGCAGGGATGACAATGGATGAAATAAGTCAGGATATTATCCGTACATATGAGAAACACCGGGTATCAGAGAATTTTGATACAACAATATTTTCAGACTTCAACAGGGTAAAAGACCGTATCTGTTACAGGCTGGTAAATGCTAAGCGGAATCAGGAACGGTTGTCTGATACCCCATGTATTGAGTTTTACGATTTGGTATTAGCTCCATATATTTTGATTGCAATGGATGAGGATGGTATTCAAAGTTGTTTGGTAAAGGATTATATGCTAGGTGTATGGGATGTCAGCAAAGAAACCCTGTTTGATTTGGCAAAACAGAATACACAGAGATTATTCTGTAGCAGGGTGGAATCCTTGAAAAATGTAATGATGGATATTATGAAACCGGAAATGAGTGAAGAAGATGCAGATGAGTTTTGTGAAATGATGGAAGATGCGGAGGAAGCTGTTTCCATGTATGTATGCACGAATTCTTCTAAAATGAATGGTGCAGGTACCATATTCTATGATGGTCTGCTGAAAGACTTTGCAGACCGTATAGACAGTGATTTTTACATTTTGCCAAGCAGTATTCATGAAACATTGTTTATTCCTGCATCTGTAGGGATGGAGGTTGAGTTTTTGAAGGAACTGGTGCGAGATGTAAACCATACAGGAGTTTTGCCACATGAAATCTTATCTGACAATGTGTATTACTATGACCGTAATTCAGACCGTGTGGAAATAAGGTAATTCTGAATATGGAGGTGCAGGGAATGGGTAAGAATCAGGAAAAAATAAAAGAAGCCCTTGACCGTATTGAAGCTGGTCTGGCTACTATCAATTCAGATGAGAACTGGCTCAGTTACTTGTGTTTTCAAAGCAAGTTTTATAATTACTCATTTGGAAATACAATGCTTATCTATTCACAGAATCCGCAGGCAACTTATGTGAAAGGTTATAAAGCATGGAATCAGCTGGGCAGATGTGTTAAGAAAGGAAGCCGGGGACTGGCTATTTTAGCTCCGTGCTTTCGCAAGACGGATAAAAAGGAACAGGAGGAAGAAATATTTTATCAGAAATCCGAAGATGAGAAGAAAAACAAAAGAGTTATTTCTGGCTTCCGTGTCACTTATGTTTATGATATTGCTGATACAGAAGGTTCCGATGAATATTTGCCTGTGCTTGTAAAAGGTCTTACAGGAAACAGTGAAACAGAGAGGAATATTTATGAAAGGATACTGGAAGTCGTATCAAAAGAGCATACAGTGAAGGAAGTCACGGGAACTGCTGCTAAAGGCTCTTACAACCTTGAAACAGGAGTAATTTGCGTCAGGGGTGATTTGGACTATTTGCAGAAAATAAAGACCCTGTTACACGAATATGCACATTCCATTGATTTTATGCTTCATCCGAAACAGGATGTAAGACACAACCGCAGGGAATTGATTGCTGAATCGGTGGCTTATGTAGTAAGCGTGAATCTGGAACTTGATACAAGCTCCTATTCCATGAGTTATATCAAAAGCTGGATGCAGGATACGGATGAGTTAAAAATCATTGCTGATACGGTGCAGAAGATATCGGCACAAATTATCAATAATTTGGAAGATTAAAATGTATTGCACTTCGCAAGCAAACTAACTATAATATAGTTAGATAAGGAGGCGATGATTATGGCTAGGACATCAAGCATATATGCAAGGGTTGAGCCTGAATTAAAAGAACAGGCAGAACTTGTATTAGACCAGTTAGGAATTCCAATGTCTAATGCGGTCAGTATGTTTTTAAGACAGGTTGTTTTGCAACGGGGCATTCCCTTTGATATGAAATTACCCCAAAGTCAGCCATTAGCATATGGTTCACTTACAAAGGAACAATTTGACGCAGAAATCAACAAAGGAATTAAGGATATAGACGAGGGCAGGGTCTATTCAATAGATGATGTAGAATCAGAAATGCACAGGGATTTTGGTATATGAGTTTTAGAATACAGTTTACGGCTGATGCAAGGCAGGATTTGAGGGATATATTTGAATATATTGCATTTGAATTACTTGTGCCGGATACAGCAAAAGCACAGACAAAGAGAATTATAGACGAAATAAGGACGTTAGATGTGTTCCCCATGCGTCATCCATTGTATGAAGATGAGCCTTGGCACAGCATAGGACTTAGATTTTTACCCATAGATAATTATTTGATTTTTTATCTGCCCGATGAAGAAAAAGAAATCGTGAGTATAGTGCGAATTATGTACGGTGGGAGAGACATTAGCAGACAGTTAAGTGAATAGCAAGGTAAAACAGGCAGGTAATCATGAGTAGTTACTTGCCTGTTTTGTATATCCGTTCAAAATGTAATTTATACTGTCTAATCATTGGAATGTTGTTTATCTGTTTCCTGTATCTTGGAAGAATCTCTTTTTTCCATATCGTGTAGGGCATATTCGCAAGCCTGTATTACAAAACTGGAAAATGATACATCCTGATTCTGAATTGCAGCCTCTATTCTCTGAATAAGTGGGACAGGAAAACGGATGGTTTTATTTTCGGATTCTTTTTTGTCCTGTTTTAATTGAAATGCCATAGCTTTACCTCCTATACTACTTATGATATTGCAAATGACTTGTAAAATATGCATTGTATAATGCAATGCAAAATATATTGCACAAATAAAAAAACAGTGATAAAATCGAGAAGAATAAGATGGCTAATACAGAGAGAGGAACCATGCTTATAAAAAGCAAAAGAAAAGGAGAAAGCAAAATATGAAAAGAACAATTAAAAAAATAACAGCATTAATACTTATCTTAGTGCTGGGGCTGTCAATGGTAGCCTGTGGCAGTAAGGAAGACAATGGAGATGACAGTAAGGGGGACAGTGGAAATGAAACAAAGTCGGGTGACAATAATACATACACATTTTCCGAGTATCTGAATAAAGGCGATGATTATCAGATATGGTATCGCACTTATTCATTAGATAAAAGTAAAAATTATACTGCATATATTATTAAGAATGGAAAAGCAATTTGTATACCTGGTACAATCAGCTGTGAAAGTGATAAATATCCAACTATAGGGGATGTGGCACAAGCCACAGATGAGGAAATTTATCAGGAATTATTGGAGCTATGGAGAAACCACATAGAAGAAGAAATAGAAGGAACACAGAATTATTTAGCAGAAGAAGGTCATCAAAATACAGAAAATACAGAAAAGAAATTAGCATATTTGCAAGCTCTTGATACAAGTGACTTTGATTTTTGTGAATATACCATTGGAATATCTACAGATGCAACTGGAAATCATACTGAAACAGAATGTTTAAAATTTAATCCTTCATATGGAGATTCAGGAAGCATAAAATTTCAATCATTGAGTTCTGTTGCACCAGAATTTTATGATTCAAGGTATAAAGGATTTTGTGATAGTGATGATTTTGACGGAACAGCTTATTATTTTACACGTGTTGAAGATTCAAGCGTAGTCATTACCGCAGATGAACCAGGTGCAGAGGGAATAACTGTAGATTGATAGGAGTAGTAGAACATACAGACAGGTACTGGGCATCACGAGGAGGAATACCACGATGCGTGTACCTGTGGTACTGCAAAAACTAAAGAATCATACCGCACAGGGTGGCTGTTATCAAAATATGCGATAAATGTGAAGATTATAGATAGTAATAATAAAAAAAGACAAAAATGGTAAAAAAACAATTGTGGTATTATCAATCTGTCAAATAAGGATGATAAATGAAAAGAAGGTGAGCAAACATGTTAATAACTGATGCAATGCTTTACATGATGTCGTATCCGTGGTATTGGACGACAGGGGAGTGTCTGGCATTTATGGCTGGATATCTCTCCATGCAGGGTGATTTTTTTGACTTTATTGGAACTCTATTAAAGGCAATCATAAAGTTTTTTTTAATTATAGTAACGGTTTTTGTTGTAATAACTGTTGTCGGACTATATATTATAAATTGCAAAATGAATCCAAAAGCAGTTGCAACAGTAACAAATGTTGTCAATGATGACGTAATGGGCGGATATTATCAGAAACTAACATTAGAATATACTTACAATGGTAAAGAGTATGTTGTAAAGGACATGGATGCTTCCAATTTACTTGCAGAGGTAGGAGATAAATATGTTGTTAGCTTTTACAGCTTTAATCCGAATGAGCTGGAGTACATACAGGATGATGACAAACTCCCTACACCATGGCAGGCATTTTTGAGTTCAATTAAATATGGTATTATAGGCATCATTATATTTTTGATATTCGCAAGGATAGTCAAAAGCAGATTATAAGCAGGAACTAACCCAAAATTACAGAAACATCATGCTTCCGACACAGAAATTTGCTACATCCCATAAGCCGACAAAACTCACATAAAACAAATGGCTTAGACACATATAACAACGCTTCGCATACCACCCCGCTTTGCGGGTCGATATGCTATCAGAAGACAGGGTAACGGACAGATAAGACTAGAAGCGTCAAAATCCTGTCTTAGAAATTAAAAAATAATTTATCTATGAAAGGAAAAGGTGATTATTATGAAGAAAACAGTAAAGCTTTTTATTGCGGTTGCACTTGTACTTACCCTTGTTGCAGGCAGTATCGTGGTAAGCGATATCCGTGACAAGGAGAAAACTGATGTCAATGCAGAGGAGGTAATCGCAGAAGCTGATACAACAGTGGATGTTGATACAGAAGCAGATAAGGCTGATACCAAGACCACAGATGCCGATACAGAACAGACCACAGATACCACAAGTGCTACCACTGAGGCTGCAACCGAGAGACCTGCAACCACGACAGAGAGACCTGCCGCTACAACCGAAGCACCTGCCAGCAATCATACACACAACTGGGTAAAGGTTGTGGACAGAGCTGCTTATGACGAGCCTATCTACACAGAAAAGCCAGTTTATGAAGAGAGACCAGTATATGAGACCCAGACAACATATGTAGACAGATGGACCTGGCCCGATGGGAGCGATGCGAGTGCATTGGCAGACCCTGCAAGAAAAGTAGAATGGTGTGCATGGCACTGTACCCGTTGTTTTCCAGACTGCCCTGACCCTGACCCAAGAGGCTATTGTGCATTTCAGATACACGACTGGACAGAAGAAGTAACAACAAGAGTACAGACAGGCACAGAGAAGGTGCAGGTAGGCACTGAAAAAATACAGACAGGTACAAAGCATCACGACGAGGAATACCACTACGAGTGTTCTGAATGCGGTGCCAGAAAGTAACCCGAAAACCAGATACCACGCATGGCAGAAGTGCTGTGCGTGGTATTTTTTTAGAACCAGTGGCTGAGACTATGATAGAACAAAAGGAGTAGAAAAATCTGATGATAAGTGCATCTAAAGATTAATCTATTAATGGTTTCAAATTCTCTACGCATCATTGTTTAATCAGGTTATTCCAAAATCTTAATAATTGCTTTTGTACAATTAAGGGATATTCCCGAAAAGTGCATCGGAATATCCCTTATTTGAGTATCGGGTTTTCCGGTTATATTTATTCCGCTCTGTCAATCCCCACTTGCTTCGCAAGTGCCTGCGGTAAAGGGATGACAGGCTCATTGTCATACTTTTTTGGAATTGTTAATTTGTGTGAAGTGTTATTTTGCGATTTTAGACCATTAAACGAAGAAAAGGATATAATTTACGATAAAGATAAAAAAAATCAAATACAAGCCATTTAGGCGTTATACAACCCCATTTAAAACGCTTGTAATAAAGATGCTAATAATCGATATCCGGTTGGATAAAATTATTCACATAATAAATAAAGAACACCAGAAATGAGACAGAAAAATTCCGAAAAAAATACGCAAAAAAATAACGCATTATTTTCTGCTTATTTTTACGCCAAAAATCCACTTGTCCCATTTGTCGCACTTTTTTTTCTAACATTTATATAAAATCAAAAAATAAATACACCCGAAATTATGTACCATTTTTTATGTACATATTTATTAAATTTTATATTTTTCTATATAAGGTTTAAAAAAAAGTGAGACAAATGGGACAAACAGGGGAAAAGCCTTTATTTAAAAGGGTTTTATCGTGTCCCATTTTTTCTGCGTAAAAATCAAAAAATGGGACAAGGTTCTGAAAACCCTTTATTTTACTGCATTTTCTTGTCCCACTTTTTTTTCAAAAAATGGGACAAAATCGCAATTTTGACCTATTTTTCATGCTTTTTGACCCCAAAAACCCGATTTTTGGCATGTAGACCACCCCAAGATGACAGTCATGAGAAGACCAAAAAAAAGCCCAGAGAACCCCGAAATTTTAAAAATGGTCTTTTTATGACCACTGTATAAAATGCATAGTTTTTATTCGTAAAACAAATGGAAATTGTTCAAATTAAACAACGACACCTCAGATTTGTCCCACTTTTCAAAAAAAAAGTGGGACAAGGATTTTGGTCATAAAAAGACCAAAAAAAGCCCGTAAAAAGCCCATAAAAAGACCAATGAATGGTCTCTTTATGACCAAATTACACCTTATTTTTGAAAAAAATATCTATAAAAATAACCATCTTGAAAAATAATTGGACTTTTATATGCCCATAAAGAGTCCATTATCCACGTTCAGAATAATTGGTCTTTTTCAAACCCATAATGAAACCACAAAAAGACCATTTATCCATATTCAAAATAATTGGTCTTATCAAGGTCTCATTAAAGACCATAAAATCGCCATTTAAAATAAATGGTCTTTTTCAGACCCATAATGAGACCATAAAGTAACCAATTACAAAATAAATGGTCTTTTCTAAACCCATAACAAAACCACAAAGTAACCAATTAAATTTACACAATATCAGCAACGCTAAAATCGAGGTGGTAACCATGTTCAGTTATTTAATTGCGTTCTATGCCAGCTACAAGCTCACAAGAATCCTGCTTGCATGGTTTGACGACATACGCAAAAAATGAAGAAAATCAAGAGAAATCAAGGCTTTTTCAAAGGCTTTGGTTTCTCTTTTTTTTTCTAAGATAGTATCAAGGTTACACCCTGCATCCCGAAAACAGGCAGGCTGACAAAGGCTGGATACAAAATCAGGTGCTTATCACGGGACAGGCATCATGCCTATTATCCCATGCCCCTGTCAGGTGTGACATTCAGGCACAAATCCCATCAACGTGACACACTTTTTGACTGCTCCCAGACCACTATACAGAGCAGTGTCATACACGTTCAATGACACACTTTTGAGTAACTCCAAACCCCACCCATGACGGCACCTAATACAAGCCCAAGTAGTAATGTCTGTCGTGCTGAATACAGCTGCCGAGAGGACAGGGTACAGAGGCAGGGGGGAAGATACAAAGTGCAGGGTAGGAGGCAGGTGCAAGGGCAGGGTACAGACCATGGGAAATATCAAATTTAAAAAATTTAAATCGAGTGAAATTCGGGCTGTGATACAAATTTAAATCCGTGTCATCGAAGGTGTGAAAAATTTAAATTCGGGTGCAGGCTGACATTGACTAAAATCAAGAAATTTAAAAAATTTAAATTTTTTAAATCGTTTTTGGCATGAAAATTTAAATCCTCATTCCTCAATGATTGCAAGGGTTTTGGGGAGTTTGTGACAGTGTAAATCAAAATGGAGACTAAAAGTAAAAAAGGGCATAAGGACCAGTGACACACTTCGGTTTTCGCTAACGCTCCAACCTTGTGTGGTCGGCACAGCCGACACGGTTGTCTCCGCTTCGCTCCGACAATTTTTTTCAGTTGCTGTCGCAACTGAAAAAAATGCCTTACTGCGGCAGACGGCTTCGCCTCCTGCCTTGCCCCTCTGCTTCGCTGAGGGGTGCCCGCAGGGGGTTGAGACCCCCTGCACCCCCTGGCGGCAGCAACAGTGCCGATAATGATACAGAGTGTGTCAAAATTAGCATTCGGGTGAGAGAATATGAATAATGAAATTTAAGAATAGGGTGTGCTAAAATTTCTTATAAGTAGATTATCACAGTAAGCTTCGCATTCACCCAGAGAATTATGAAATTGCTTTGCATACCACCCCGCTTTGCGGGTCGATATGCGACCAGAAGAGAAATAGCAATCCGGGAAGAAGGAATGAATTGACAAAATCCGTCTTAAGATGTATTATCATCGTATCGGCAATCAGCCGGGGACATTTTAATCGAGAAGTCACGAACAATCAAAGAATTAATTAGTAACAATCAACATCATTTATTTAATCGAGAAGTTTCAAAAATCTATAATATAATCGTAGAAAATCCAGACAACGTAAATTTAATCGAGAAAAACAATGAAATCTTGTAAAAACAAAGACTGTACTCTTGCAGTTTCATTATGTTTTAGCAGGATTTTTTATTTTGGCGTTCTTCTATAACAGTTTTATATGGTGCTTTTCCATACAAACTGTCTAGCAGACCAAACGGGAGGTGAAAGACGAAAAAAATAAAAAAAGTATCAGCAAAAAAGCTGTAAAGGAGATAAAAACATGAAAAATTCACATAGAATTTTTGCTAAAAATATTGTAGTTTCCAATGACATGTTCAAAACGAAGCTCAATAACAACGACGTAATTATCGGAGCCTCTGGGGCAGGTAAGAGTAGTGGTTATGTGATACCTAATATCATGCAACATAATGAAAGTATGATTGTAGCCGACACCAAAGGCATTCTGCACCGACAGCTGCGAAAAGGACTTGAAAAAGCAGGATTTGAAGTATATGTACTGGACTTCGTGAATCTGGAACAATCCTGTTCTTATAATCCATTGGATTATATCGAATATGACAAGAAAAATTGTACGTACAGTGGGAAAGACATCATAACAATTGCAAAGGCGATGATTCCTGACAGGGTTCATCGTGACCCCTTTTGGGAGGATGCGGCAAGAATGGTTTTGGAATGTCTGATAGCATTTGTTATGGAAACGCTGCCACAGAACGAAAGAAATTTTACAAGCGTTGCTGAAATTTATAAGGTACTAGCAGACGGTATCGGTTTTCGTCTGTTTGAGGAGCTTGAAGCAGAAAATCCGGACAGTTTTGCGGTCAGACGCTACAATTCGTTCAAAAATGTATTTTGCGTTGATAAGACGTGGGGATGTATCTCACAGTTTTTAACAAACGCCCTTGACTTATACGATTTTTCGGAAACCCGAAAGTTGTTCAGTGGAACGGACAGTTTCCGCTTTTGCGACCTTGGAAGAAAGAAGACGGTCTTGTTTGTGAATGTCAGCGATACGGATAGAGCTTTCGACAAATTAGTCAATGTGTTTTATACACAGGCAATTCAGCAGCTTATCAGGGAAGCTGACCATCGTACGGATGGCAGATTGAAGGTGCCGGTTCGGATTATTTTAGATGATTTTGCTACCAATGTTTACATTCCCGATTTTGATAAAATCATATCGGTTATCCGTTCCAGAGAGTTATCTGTCAGCGTGATTTTACAAAGTATCAGCCAGCTAGAAACCTTATATACACCTGCCCAGGGAGTTACCATATTAAACGGATGCGACCATATGTTGTACCTAGGAGGTCAGGATGTTAAGACAGCCACATATATTAGCAGAAAAGCAAATCTGCCGATGGAAAGGATTCTCAATATGGGACTGGATGACGCTTATCTTTTTGAGCGTGGTTCCTTGCCACAAAAGGCAGAAAAATTGAATTTGTATGAAAAGGAGACCACTGATGACTATGGAGAGAATACCACTCAAAACATTGATGACAAATGCAGCACAGAATATTACCAGTCGGGATGCATACATTCAGGAAGCTATAGAAACCATTGTGAATGCACCCCTTCGTGATTTTGTTGACCGTTCCTGTGTTCCGGTTAATGAACCCGAAAGGATGAAAGGAATTCTGAATTGTCTGGAGCTGCCGGAAGCATATCTGGAACGTCCGTTTAAGGATTTGATATATCTGATTCTGGCTTATGGCGGTTCGGAAGATGAAGAAAAAAGCGTATCTGCTGGGAATGCCATTATGCAGTTGACAGAGCTGGCAGTTAACAACAATCAATATCTATACAAAAATTGAAAGGGGAAAACAAGATGAAGAAGAAACCTCTGGATGAAAGATGTAGTCGTTGTGCGACTGGTTCGCACGGGCTTTACCATATGCAGGACAGATTATTGAATCTTAGAGCTTCCGATATGCTGAAATATCTGGGAAGCAGAAATAAGGAATTGACGGACACAATACCAAAGGGTGCTGGAGGAAAAGAAACTGTCGGAAATGCAGTACGTCTGGTACGTGTTGGGATGGATGAGAAGGATGGCAAGTCGGGAATATGCCACAGGGAAACCATTCCACCCTTATTGTATCTGTTATTGATAGAACCATTTGCACAGTGGCTGACAGAGACTGGTTATATCCCCGATGATGAATTTTTGACCCGGACAGGCATTGCGGGTCTGTCTATATCCCATACAGGAGATATTCCTTTTTTGAATACTACATCCTGTGAAGATAACTATGATTATGATGAGCCATGGAATTAGAACATTCCATGAATACAAGACCGGAAAGGAGAATGGCAATGAGAACACCAAGACTAATGAAAGAAACTGCAAGAGGGTGTGAACTGTACTGTTTGGAAGACAGCTTTTTTCATAACAGGCAGATATTTATGAATGATGCTGTAGATGCAGATTCGGCAAATGAAATGATAAAGCAGCTGTTTTATCTGAATCAGAAGAATCCAAAGGAGGAGATTACCATTTATATCAACTCACCGGGCGGGGAAGTGACAAGCGGGCTTGCGGTGTATGACTGCATCCGTCTGATGGATGCACCCATAAAAACTGTCTGTACGGGAACAGCAGCCAGCATGGGTTCCATACTGTTTCTGGCAGGGGACAAGCGGGAAATGCTTCCGCATACCAAGATTATGATACATGACCCTGCATTTGGCAATCACGATATCGGAGGCATGAAGCCACTGGAGATTCAAAAAGAAGTGGATAGAATCATGAAAACACGGGATATCCTGTGTGGAATCATTGCAGAGAGGACAGGAAGGACGAAAGAAGAAGTCTTGGAGAAAACCAAAACAGACAGCTTTTTTACAGCAGAAGAAGCGATTGAATTTGGTCTGGCAACCGCAGTTGTCACATCCCTATAAGGAGGGTGGAAAACATATGGAAGCAGAGGGTAGAATTCTTGCAAAAGAAATAATGATTTCCAATGATATGCGGATGACCAGATTGAATAATAATGATGTTGTAATCGGTGCATCCGGTTCGGGGAAAAGCAGCGGCTATGTAATTCCCAATATCAGACAGCACAGTGAAAGTCTGATAATTGCAGATACCAAAGGCTGTCTGTATCAGCAGATGCATAAGGAATTGGAAGCGGAAGGATATCTGGTAAAGGTATTGGACTTTGTAAATCCGAGAAAATCCTGTCCATACAATCCCCTTGATTATATCAGAATGGATAAACATACAGGAAAATGGAAGGAACAGGATATTGTAAGCATTGCAGAGGTGTTACTGCCTACAAAGAGCAGGGAAGACCCATTCTGGGAGGAATCAGCAAGAATGGTACTGACAAGCCTGATTGCATTCGTAAAGGAGGCACTTCCGGTGAAAGAGCAGAACATGGAAAGTGTTGCAAAGCTGGCTAAAATGTTAAATGATGCGGAATTGGCAGAAGCCCTGTTTACTCAACTGGAAGAGGAGGAACCGGACAGCTTTGCAGTCAGAAAGTTCAGATTATACAGAGAAGTGATGCTTACAGCAAAAAGGACATGGTACTGCATTTTGCAGAACCTGAATGTAGCCCTTTCTATGTATGATTTTGCGGAAATACACAATATATATGGAAAACGTACAACCTTCAGACTGGAAGAACTGGGACAGAGCAAGGCGGCATTGTTTGTAAACGTCAGTGATACTGACCGTTCCCTTGACCGTCTGGTTAATATGTTTTACACGCAGGTTATCCAGTCTTTGTGTAAAGAAGCAGACAGGAATACGGATGGAAGATTGAAAGTGCCTGTCAGAATTATTTTGGATGATTTTGCAAACAATGTTGTGATTCCCGATTTTGACAAAATAATCTCCGTCATACGCTCCAGAGAGCTGTCAGTCAGTATCATCCTGCAAAGCATAAGTCAGCTGGAAACACTGTATACGCAGCCACAGGCAGTTACTATCTTAAATGGCTGCGACCACATGGTGTATCTGGGAGGACAGGACATAGAGACAGCAGAATATATCAGCACCAAGGCAAACCAGCCGATTGAGGATATTTTGAACATGGGGCTTGATGAAGCGTATTTGTTTGAGCGAGGTTCGGAACCGAGAAAGGTTGAAAAGATGACAATATATTAAGACTAATTTTTTGATGGAAGGAGTGAGTTTATGTACGTGTATCAGAATAAGTCAAAGGATAAAGAACATGTATCATTGCAGAAGGAAGACATTTTGCAGAGTAATGTTGGCAAAAAGGTAAATAAGAATATGTATTCTGCCAATCATAATTATACAACACTAAGTTTTCCAGCTGCGGGCATGAAATTTGAAGAAAAATCCAATCGGCAGAATTATAACTGTTTGGTACATACAATGTCAGAAATGTTACAAAAGTACGCACCGGAAATGGAGGTATAAATAAACAATGGATGATATGTTTTGCAGTCGGAAAGGAAAAAAGTGTGTTATCTATATCCGTGTAAGTTCTGAGCGGCAGGTACAGGGCTACAGTCTGGAAGGACAGAAACGGTACCTGAAAGAATGGGCTGAGTTTGAAGGGATGACGGTATTAAATATATATGTTGAACCGGGTAAGAGTGGAAAATCAATATCCGGGCGAGAAGTGTTTCAACGAATGTTAGATGATATAGCAACAAAAAGTGTGGATGCGGATTTTGTTGTTGTGTTTAAACTATCGAGATTTGGACGAAATGCAAAGGATATTTTAAATTCCCTGACATTTATCCAAAGGTATGGAGTGAATCTGATTTGTAAGGAAGATGGGTTGGATTCCAGCACTTCCATGGGTAAAATGATGATAACCATTTTAGGTGCTGTCGCTGAGATGGAAAGAGAAAATATTCTTACCCAGACCTATCTTGGCAGAACTGAAAAGGCTAAACAGGGCGGCTGGAACGGAGGCTTTGCACCTTACGGATATGAGCTTGTAGATGGAAGACTGGAACGGAAGGAAGAAGAAGCAGCTATTGTTGAACTTATCTTTGACAAGTTTGTAAATGGCGGCATGGGATATTCTACAATAGCGGGATATCTGAACAAGCAGGGAATACCCAAAATGCCATCAAAAAATTCACATGGAAGGACTTTCATAGATTGGAATTCAGAACAAATCAAGCGGATGTTGGATAATCCGGTCTATACCGGCAGGGTTGCATTTGGGCGTACCCGATTACAGAAAGTAGAAGGAACAGAGAACGAATACCGCAGGGTAAAAGCGGATGATTTTATTCTGAGTGATGAAATTGCACATGAGCCGATTATAAGTGAGGAGTTATTTGAGCAGGCGAGAGTAAAACGTAACTCTACTTCATCTACAGGACATCCATCAGTTGGAAGGAGTAGCAAACATCTGCTTTCGGGTATATTAAAATGTCCGATGTGTGGGTCTGCCATGTATTCAGATACTGTCGTTTGGACGAATAAGAATGGCGAACGCCGGGTACGCCGTAAATATCAGTGCGGGCATTATGCAAAGGCAAAGAACGGTCAGTGTAAGAAGAATACGATATTAGCGGATTGGATAGAGACAGAAGTTATACAATACACAAAACTGCTGGTTAATAATGAACAGTTTGCAGAGGATGTGAAAAAGCAAATCGGTCAGAAGATGGATGTGTCAGAAATTGATGCAGAGATTGCAGGCTATAAAAAAAGTTTGAAGAAGCTGGAACGCAGCAAAGCAAATCTGGAACATGACATTGATAACATTGCTTCTGATGATAAAAATGCGGTTCGTAAAAGAAATGATATGAACAAGCGTCTTGATAAAATCTATGAAGAAATTTATAGCATTGAAGACCAGATAGAAGGATGCGAGATGAAAAAAGCATCTGTTGAACAGGATGCCTTGACACAGGAGAATGTTTATAAATTACTGTTGGTTTTCGATAAGTTCTTTGATAAAATGAATAAAGAAGACCAGCGTAGATTGATAGAAGCAATGATATCAGAGGTACATTTGCATCCAAAGGAAACGTGGAAAGATGGCGGTAATCCAATCAAAGAGATTAAGTATACATTTTTGGCAAGTAATGATGCCATGGAAACTTTGAGGGAAAATTCCCCGTCCGTGGAGACAATAGTTGCACTACATCGGACCGATATGTAAAAATCCTTGATTTTAGGCACTTTGAGAGGTTTTTTAGGTTCGACCAGAGTGACCGAAAAACATACAAAAAAGCAATTTCCGACGGAGTAAATGTGTCGGTTGTATTGGATAGCGTGTGTGGAAACACATCAAAGTCAAAATAATATCATCATCATTCAACTAAATAAAAGTAGCGTGAGAGACCGTTCATTTTCAAGAAAATTGAAAGTGAGCGGTCTTTCTTTTGGTTAAAGGAGTTAGGTTTCGTGAGTAACGATTATATGCGTTGATGAAAGGAGCGATTGTATGGAAACGATTAAGAATGTATCTA
Organism: Lachnospiraceae bacterium; assembly: GCA_051880415.1. Classification (GTDB taxonomy): domain Bacteria; phylum Bacillota; class Clostridia; order Lachnospirales; family Lachnospiraceae; genus CAG-590. The sequence continues at coordinate 90,200 of JBJENX010000196.1, forward strand.
TCAGCGAATTGCATAGTTTTAGGAATCACCCGTTTAAGGTGGAGACCAATACGGAATTATGCGAGCTGATGAGAAGTATTGAAAAGGAAGGTGTGCTTGTGCCGCTTCTGGTGAGGACGAATCCTTATGGAGATGGATATGAGGTCATATCGGGACACCGAAGAAAGGAAGCAGCTCTATGGGCTGGGGAAACAGAGGTTCCTGTTGTCATAAGAGAGCTTGATGATGACCAGGCAGTTGTGGCGATGGTGGATTCGAATTTGCATCGGGAGAATTTAAAGCCCAGTGAGAAAGCGTTTGCCTATCGTATGAAACTGGAGGCAATGAAGCATCAGGGGAAAAAGGTATTGGCAGATGATATTACTTTGGCTCAAGTTGAACCGAGGTCTGCCAAAAAGAATCCGGGAGGGCTTGTTTCCGGTGCTATGCGAAGTAACGAGTTGCTTGCAAAGCAGGCAGGGGAGAGCGTGGCTCAGATTAAAAGATATATCCGCCTTACCAATCTTATTCCTAAGATTTTGAATATGGTGGACGAAGGAAAGATTGCTTTTACAGTGGCTGTGGAGCTCTCATATCTGAAGGAAGAGGAGCAGTACGAGCTTCATGCCATTATGGATTTGGAGCAGTGTACCCCATCTTTATCTCAGGCGTGTCGCTTGAAGGTAATGAGCCAGCACGGAACATTGGATATGGATGCGATTTGTATGGTTT
>JBJENX010000197.1:0-6112 GCA_051880415.1 Lachnospiraceae bacterium
TGTATAGAACCTGCATGCATTTGCAAGTAATCCGGTGTCATAGCCTTCTCCATCAAACCATCTACTGAATCCAGCAGTCCCACAAACAAAACTGCCGCCAGTGCAATAAATAGTGACGAAGCTGCCATAAAAATAACCGTAGAGAAAGACAAAAGCTTATGATTCCTTATATCATTCCATAAAAGTCTTCCTAACATTTCTCATCTCCTTCACTTCTTTTCTTTTCAAGAAACCTTATTTCCTTCATAAACAAAACGCTTACCGATACAATCACCAGGGCCACACCTGCAAAAGAGATTACCCTTCCGGCTCCCCTTCCTACACTTATACCACTACATTTTGCTATCCAGTCAGCTAAAATACCGCTGCATCCATATGCAATGACATATCCAATCTGTGACAGGAACCCAACAATTCCCCAGACACGCCCCTGCAATTCTGTCGGTATATTTGTTCTTACCAGAAAATCCAGGCAGTTATTCGCAAAAGGCAACATCATAAAAAATCCAAAACCTGAAAGTGTAATAAACACAATACTATGTAAGCTTCCAAAACCCAGAATACAAACACCTGCCAATGCAAGTGAAAGACTAAGTATCTTTACGTATCCGGCTTTAATTCCCCGAATTCCAAGATACAGACTTGACACTAACATTCCGCTGGCACAAATGGTTTCCGCAATTCCAAGGGTCTTCGCATTTGCCATGGACAAAATCATCGGCTCCGCTAAAATCTGAAACACACCAATAAACAGTGTCAGTAAGGAAGATACAATAACCAGCATAAAAACACCTCGTCTTTTTCTGATTGCATTCCATCCGTCCTTCATACTATCTTTAAAGGAAAGCTCCTCCGAACACTTTTCCGATTTGATTCCTCTCCTTACAGCAAATGTAGAAATTACTGTTAATATAAACGTACAGATATCGATAACCAGCAAAAGCTTTATATCACTGACTGACAATAAAATTCCTGCTATGACCGGAGAAACCAGATATCTGGCACTTCCCGCTAAAGAAACCAGACCACTGGCCTTTGAATACTCATCCTCAGTTAATAAGTCAGAAACTGTCGCCTTGTATGCCGGATCCAGTAATGAAGAAAATACGGCAGATACAAATACTCCAATACAAATCTGAAGTAAAGAAGCCTCTCCCCTCATCATGCAGATTAATATATAAAGCACCCCTAACCCGGAAAATCCATCACCTAACATCATAAGAAGTCTCCTGTCATGCCGGTCTGCCAGTACGCCTGCCGGGACACTAAGCAACAATGTCGGAAGAAATCCCAACAGGGTAACAAGTGCCATTCCCGCTGCACTTCCCGTTTTTTCAAAAACATAAACACCAAGTCCAAAGCTGGTAAGCCCTCCTCCTATGGCAGATATCAATTGACCCATCCACAGTAATAAAAATTTTTTAAAATTTGATTTTTTCATTTCCTTCCTCCTCTAAGATACAACCGACAGATTGTCGGTTTTGTTTTAAAAATATAGTAACTATCCCAAAAAGAATAGTTACTGAATTTTATTTTCTATAAAACATTGGAATCATGGTTTCAAGCAGACTTCCTTTTTCCATATGAAGTAAAATTTCCACATTGCTGATAAAAGCAAGAACCTTTCTCTTTTTCACATCTTGAGAATATGCTATGGATTCATCAAATACTGAATTGGAATACATAAGGAGCATCTGTATGGTATCCTCCGGGTAATCCGTCTGCATCAGATTCTGGGCAATCCCATCCTCTATGATTTTGACAAACAACGGTACCAATTGACTTAACAGTTTTTCCTGCATCTTTGCATGCATTAAAGCATTCTGTGGTTTATGAACCTGTTCTAAAATCATATCACCGGTTTTTGTATCCACATTAGCGGCAAGTACTGTTTTGGTAAGTCTTTCCAAAACCGGCATAGATTCATTAAGTGCAATATTCTTTGCCTTTCTTATGATTTCATCCAAAATTCTGTCAATCATTGCATCTAAAATATCTTCTTTGTTTTTGAAGTGATAATATAGCGTTCCCCTGGCAATTCCAATCTCTGCAAGAATATCATTTGTGCTGGTATTGTCATACCCCTGTGTACAGAACAATCTTTCTGCAACGTCTAATATCTCATTTCTTCGTTCCACAGCTTCCTTTACAACTCGCATCACTTTCACCTCTTACCGACAGGTTGTCTATAAGTAAAATAACACATTTATTCATATCTGTAAAGAGGTTATGGTTGTTATTTCTGCACACACTGAATATGAATCGTTCCCTTTGCGTGGCGTGCCTCAACAACAACCGAATAAACACCACTTTCATGGATATTTACAGTAAAATCAGTTGCTTCCTTTCCGTTTCCGCGATAAATTGTAGTTCCATCCGGTGCATGAATTTCCATGTATAGAGAACCCTTCACCGTTTCAAATTGAATCTGAAGGACATCATCAGTTTGCAAATCAAGTGTATGTAGGTCTGTTCCGTTCATCCTCTCAATGTCCAGCATATAAGAATCCGGATTTTTGATACGGTTGCCTGTAAAACCTTCCTGATTAAAACAGAAAAGAAATATGATCACTCCAATAACCAAAAACGCAATAAAAAAAATAAGAATTTTTGTTTTATTTTTCATCATTGTCTTTCTCCTCTCAGTCAACATTCTTTTTCTCTATAAATGTCAGCAAAAATTCCAGCCACAAGAAATATCATAAATGCCATAATCCCTTTACTTTTTATACAAGGCTTTTCGGTCCGCACAGTAATCGGCACGTAAAAGGTGTATTGCCAGTTCTTCTAATGACGCAGTAAATGCCAAAACACATACTGCCCAGCTATATATAACAATATGGGAACCCAACAGAACATACGGTAATAAAAATACTGCCATGCCGGTCAACTTATTAAGCCAAGTATGTAGTGAAGCAAATCGATGATATTTTACTGCCGCCGTAATATATGCAGCAAGACGAACAAATACAATTCCCCATACAACATACCAGATTTCTCCCGGAAGAATCCAATACAAAACAGGCAAAAGATAAATCAGCAAAATACCGTAAAACACCAAATCTGCAATACTATCAAGTCTTGCGCCAAATTCACTATCCATTCCGAATTTTCTGGCAATCCATCCATCCAATACGTCCGTCAACCCGGCAAATGTATAAATAACAAGAAACCAAATGGATTGGACATGAAAAAAAGGAAGAAAAAGAGAGGCTGCTATCCGCATAGCGGTAACGGTATCCGCTATGTTCCAATTATGTCGTTTACTTTCCATATTTTTCTCCTCCAATCCATCAGACCTCTAATCCTTACTTTCTTAAATATTTAGCCGTTATGGTTGTTCCATTTGTTATCATTTCTTTCGGCGTTCCGGTAAATACGATTTCTCCACCCTTTGTTCCACCATCCGGACCTACATCAATAATGTAATCTGCAAGTTTCATGACATCCGTATTATGTTCAATTACGATAACCGTATTACCGTGATCTACAATGGATTCCAAAATATCTACAACCTTTTCAATATCCGCAACATGAAGACCGGTAGTTGGCTCATCTAAAATATAAATATTCCCCTTCTTCTTAATATTCTGTGCCAGTTTTACACGCTGGCGTTCTCCACCGGAAAAAGTCGACAAGGGTTGTCCTAGGGAGATATAGGGAAGCCCAACCTCTATCAGTGCACTTAGCATCCCTGTAATTTTCTTATTGTCAGAAAAGAAAGGCAGAGCCTCTTCAACACTCATGGCAAGCACATCTACAATTGTTTTTCCCTTAACCTTATATTGCAAGGCTTCATCACTATATCTTCTACCATTGCAATGTTCACAAACAGTGGTAACAGGCTCCATAAAAACAAGCTCCGTTGTAATGACACCACGTCCCTTACAATGAGGACAAGCGCCCTTTCCATTAAACGTAAATAAACTTTTGTCGGCATGATTCTCCGTAGCAAATACTTTTCTAATCTCATCAAAGAAACCTAAAAATGTACATACGGTAGAACGTCCTGTTGCCGTAATTGCACTCTGGTCGATTAATACTACCTGTTCCTCATACTGCTTTGCAAAAACATCCCTTATAAGCGTAGACTTCCCGCTACCGGCAACTCCTGTGACAACTGTCAGAATTCCAAGGGGAATATCAACATCTACATTTTTAAGATTATGAAGGGTTGCACCCCTGATTTCCAAAAATCCCTTTGGTGTACGCACGTTTTCCTTAACCTTAATCTCTGCGGACAATCCATTTCCGGTCTTTGTTCCACTTATCAGCAAATCCTCATAACTTCCCTGGAACAGCACCTGTCCACCATTCTTTCCTGCCAGCGGGCCAATATCTATCACCTCATCTGCAATACTGATTATGTCCTTATCGTGTTCCACTACCAGCACAGTGTTCCCTTTATCCCGAAGGCTCTTTAAAAGACGGGACATACGATGTACATCCCTAGGATGCATTCCCGTACTTGGCTCGTCAAAAATATATATCATTCCACAAAGAGAACTTCCCATATATCTTACGAGCTTAAGTCTTTGGGCTTCTCCACCGGATAGGGTTGCACTTTCTCTGTTCATAAAAAGATAAGGCAATCCAATATCTATCATACGGTCAAGAGATGCCTTTAATTGTTCAACAATGGTTACTGCCCTGTCATCCTTTATTTTATCAAGTTCCTCACGAAGAGCGGAAAACTCCATCTCACACATCTCATAAATACTATATCCGTTGATTTTGCAGGAAAGGGTATTCTCATTCAGACGTTTTCCCTTGCAATCAGGACACTCACACTCATATAGAAATCTGCTTATTTTTTTTAATGTATTATCCGTCTGTTCCTCAATACCCTTCATAAGCACCAGTCTCTTGAACTGGTTATAAACACCCTCTAACTTTTTATCAAGTCTTTCTCCACCTTTTGTTCTACTTCCATATAATAAAATGTTTTGTTCTTCCTGAGTCAAATCTTTCCATGGAATATCCGTTCTAAAATATTCCGGGCGTCTATAGATTTTCCAGTAATAATTACCGGTTCCAAACGCCGGAAGATTAAAACAGCCTTCATCATAGGTTTTTTCCTCATCTATCAGATTATTCATATCAAAATCCATAATCTTACCTATACCGGCACAGATTGGACACATACCGTTTGGATTATTAAATGAAAAATAAGATGCCGGACCTACAGCCGGTGTACCAATTCTGGAATATAACAATCGTAAAAGTGAATACATATCACTGATTGTGCCTACTGTTGATCTTGCATTACCGCCAAGACGGGTCTGATCAATGATAACGGATGGATTCAAATTATCTATCCACTCAACATTTGGTTTTTCATACTTGGGCAATCTGCCTCTAACCCATGCACTATATGTTTCATTCATCTGCCGCTGACTTTCTGCCGCAACCGTATCAAACACAATACTTGATTTACCGGAACCAGAAACTCCGGTAAAGACTACTATTTTATTCTTAGGGATATCAATGGATATATTTTTTAAATTGTTCTGTTTCAATCCTTGTATTCTTATTGGCTCCATTCTTTATCCTCCACATCCTTCGTTTCATCTATTTTACAGTCTCATTCCATTCTGCTCCATCCTCGTCAGTCCATGTATCCGTTCCATTATAAGTAAAACGACGTTCAATACGGTCCATATAGGTGCCATCTGCCAGCTTGTACACCGTCGTCTTATCACCACGAAGATTCACAATTTCTACCACATCAGCTCCCGGATAATTAACCTCTGAAGCAGCTTCTTCTGTTGTTACACTAGGCTGTACAGATTCCTGCCTTGTAGATTCAGTTCCCCAATCGTTTCCTCCCGAAGTATATTCTTCTGTTTTTTCGGTCGTATTCTCATATTTCTGTTCCTCATCCTCTGTTGGAAGTGTATTCTCCACTTCTTCCAAAACTTCAGTTTCTTCCTCCTCTGTGCTGCTTATTCCCTTTTTATCTGCTTCTGTACCACAGGCACAAAGAAATACTGCCAAAACTACCACCATTAGACTCATTATATATTTTTTCATTTTCTTTACCTTCCTTTCCTCTCTGGTAGTGTCAAAAACTACCCGTTTTTTATTTTAAAAATCCTTTTAAAACCTTGAT